>JBBISF010000043.1:0-23338 GCA_037441425.1 Verrucomicrobiia bacterium | reverse complement strand
ACCGACCCACTTACATCAACGCGTCCTCTCAAACCTCAAAATGCAATCGCCCTGGCTCCGCTTGGCGACCGCCACAAATAGGTCGTCGACAGACGGGCGGCAGAGGCAGGCTGGGCGAGTGCGAGAGAATTGCGAAATGGATTCCCCGATGAACAAGTTGCCGCCGGCGACAAGGCGGGTCGCGCGGCCACAGTTTGTTTGACCGGCAGGCGTGGCTTTGACAGACTGGCGGGGTGAGCTTTTCATCCTTGGCCAATCATTTTGTCTGCGACATACCGGTTTACGAGCCCGGCCGGCCCATTGAGGAAGTGGCACGTGAACTGGGGCGGAAACCGTCTGGCATCATCAAGCTCGCCTCCAATGAAAACGCCCTTGGTCCGTCGCCGAAGGCTGTTGGCGCGATGCGGGCGGCATTGAAGAACTCCCATCTCTACCCGGATGGTGGCGCGTTTTATCTGCGGGCGGCGCTGGCGAAAAAACTCGGCATTCAGCCGGAGAATCTCATTTTCGGTTGCGGCTCGAACGAGATCATCGAGTTTCTTTTCCATGCGTTTGTCACACCGGGCGACGAGGTGGTGGTGGGCGACCGGGCATTTGTCATCTACAAGTTCATGTGCCGGATGTTTCAGGCCAACTGTGTGGAAGTGCCATTCCAGAATCACACGCACGATCTGCCGGCCATGGCGGCGGCCGTCACACCGAAGACCAAACTGGTCTTCATCGCCAATCCCAACAACCCGACCGGCACGCGCGTGCGCAACGCCGACCTCGAGCGTTTTATCCGGGAACTGCCCCCGCATGTGATCGCAATTCTGGACGAAGCGTACATCGAATTTCTTGATGATCCGCCGCCGTCCGTGGAGTGGGCGCTAAAGTGTAACGTCATCCTGCTGCGGACGTTTTCGAAAATCGTCGGCTTGGCCGGGTTGCGTATCGGTTACGGGATTGCCCAGAAAGACTGCATTGCGTTGCTGCAACGGGTCCGGCAGCCCTTCAACGTCAACGCCGTCGCCCAAGCCGGCGCGCTCGCGGCGCTGGCGGATTCGGCCCACATCCGGCGCACGAAGGCGATGACGCGTCGCGGACTAGCTTACCTCGAAAAGGAATTCGGCAGGCTCGGTTTGGAGTTCGTGCCGAGTTGCGCCAACTTCCTCCTCGTCCGCGTGGGCGATGGCGATGCGGTCAGTCAGAAACTTCAGCGGCAAGGCGTGATCGTCCGCCCCATGCGCGCGTACAAAATGCCGGAATGGGTGCGGGTGACGGTCGGTTTGCCGGCGGAGAACCGCCGGTTCATCGCGGCACTGGCGCGGTCACTTGCGGCAGGAAATTCCGCTCGGCCGCGTCGTCATAGGAGAACAGTGAGAAGCCGCGCACGCCGAGCTGGTGGACGGCGTTAATCTGTGTTTGCAGGCTGCTCATCTGTTTGAATTTCCAACTGCCGATGCCGACGACGATCTGGCGCGGATTGCCAACGGTCATGAGGTTTTGCCGGTTGCGCAGATCGAACTGTGGCAGTTCGGGCACGTAGTTCATCGTGCAGATGTAATTCAGATAGCCGCGATCCAACCACGTTTTCCAATCCTGCCCTTTCTCTTCCCGGGCCCGGTCGAGTTCGGGAACGACGGCGGCGGAGATGACCAAGCCGGGCCGGAGGGAGCGGGCAATGGAGGAGATTTCCCGGACCCAGTCGGTAGTGACGGCGATACGCCACTGGTGGAAACGGCTGGCGTCCGGGCTGCTGAGCGCATCGGCGGGCCAGCGGCGGACTTTCCGGCCCAGGTAACGCTCGAATGCCTGCCGGCAATGCGCGCAGAAGCAGGACGGGTTTTCGTTGAAGCGGATGTAATCGAGTTGCAGGCCGTCCACCGGATAGCGGGTGAGCATTTCGGTGATGATGCTCGTGATGAGGGTGTGGTTGGTTTCTTGAGAAGGACACAGCCAGTCGTAACCGGCTTGCTCGATGGGGTGGCCGTGTTCGTCGCGCATGACGCGGTCGGTCTTTGCCAGTTTTCTCTGAAATTCTGGCGTGGTCTTGTACATGAACGTGACCAGCAGCTTGGCGTGCACCGCCAGCCCGCGCTGGTGGGCCAGCCGGATGCCGGCCGCAACGGGGTCGCCGACGTTACTGGAGACGTTGGGTAGGATTTGGCTGGGATAAAACGCTGCGCCCCCGCTGGCGAGGTTGACGTACATGGTGTTAAAACCGGCCCGCTGCAGCGCGGCGGTGGCGGTGTTCCAATCCAGTTTGGAAGTGTCACTGACCCAGACGGCGCGGATGTTGGCGGGTTGCGGGCGCGGGATTGCGGGTTGGCGACCGGCTGGTTGAATGCTGGTTCTCACAGTATTCGGACGGGGCCGGGCACACGCGCCGCCCAAAATTGCCAAGCCGACAAACAACACTACCTGCGTCTGGGAATTTCCCCAACGTTTCATCCGACCTCCTTGGGGACGGGACTTTAGCGGAGGCGGGCGGGATTGCCAAACCAAATGTGGGCGTGCTACAAACACGGCGAGATGCTGGGTAAACTGACAATCATCGGGCCGGGACTTCTCGGCGGTTCCATCGGGATGGCGGCCCGTCACCGCAAAGTGGCCAAACGCGTCGTCGTCTGGTCGCGTCGTCCTGAAGCCGGTGATCAAGCGCTGCAGCTCGGCGCGGCGGACGAGGCAACGCACGACTTGGCGAAAGCCGTCACCGAGGCCGGCTTGGTGGTGTTGGCGACGCCGATTGGCGTGATGGCCCAGTTGGCGACGCAAATGAAACCCGCCTTGCCGGCAGGCTGTGTCGTGACGGATGTCGGCAGCGTAAAATATCCGGTGGTGACAGCGTTGAGCCACGCGCTGCCGAAGTTTGTCGGCGCGCATCCGATGGCCGGTTCGGAGCAGGCCGGTATTGATGCTGCGCGCCGCGATTTATTCCAAAACGCGGTCTGCATCCTGACCCCGACTGATGAAACTGATAAAGCTGCGCTGCAAACGGTGCACGATTTTTGGAAGCAATTGGGCTGCGTGATGCGCTCGGTGTCGCCGCAGCAACACGACGAGATTGTCGCGCATATCAGTCATCTGCCGCATGTGGTGGCGGCGGCGGTGGTGAACGTCGCCTGCGGCGATGACACGCAGACGTTGAGCTATGCCGGGCCGGGTTTCCGGGATTTCACGCGCATCGCGGGCGGCCCGCCGGACATGTGGACGGAGATCGCCGTGGAAAACCGGGATGAGATTCGGCGTTCGCTCGACCGGTTGATTGAAGAATTGACCAAAATGCGAGCGGCCTTGGCGAATCAGGACGCCGTTGAATTGCACGCGATGCTGCAGCGCGCCAAGCATTACCGGGATGAATTGAGGTTTCGGGTGTAATGAGCGCCAAGGTAACAGTGGTGGCGGTGGATGGGCCGTCGGCAAGTGGGAAGAGCACGGTGTCGCGGTTGTTGGCGAAGCGGCTGGGATTTAATTATGTGGATTCGGGCGCGATGTACCGGGCGGTGACGTGGAAGGCGTTGGAGGAGGGGATTGATCCGGTGGACTTGATGCAGGTCATTGCGCTGTTGGCCCGGGTGGAAATTCATTTTGAAATTGTGAACCGTGAGGCGCGGATGTTTCTTGATGGCGTGTTTCCAGATGGCGCGGTACGCGTGCCGCGCGTGGCGGAGAGGGTTTCCATTATCGCGGCGATTCCGGAAGTACGGCAGGTGTTGGTGCAGCAACAGCGGTCGTTGACGAAGTTTGGGAGTTTGGTGATGGAAGGCCGGGATATTGGGTCGGTGGTGTTTCCGGATACGCCGCACAAGTTTTATCTCGATGCTGATCCGACGGTGCGGGCGCAGCGCCGGACGCAGGATTTTCAGGCGATGAAGATCGCGGCGAACGCCGAGGGCGTGGCGCAGGCGTTGGCGCAACGGGATAAGTTGGATTCCAGCCGGAGCGTGTCGCCGCTCCAGATTGCCTTGGGGGCGGTGGTGGTCAACAACTCGAACACGACGCCGGAACAAACGGTGACGAACATCTTGGAGCATATCCGCCGGCAAGGTGGACCGGCGCCGGTGAATTGAAGGATATGCGTCCGACTCTTTGGTATCGGTTTTGCCGGTTTCTGTATCGGGTTGTTTTCCGGTTATATCATCGCGGGCGGATTGTGGGGGCGGAGCATGTGCCGGCCACGGGTGCATGTCTATTGGCGGCGAATCACGTGAGTTTTTTGGACCCGCCATTTGTGGGGTTGTGTTGTGATCGAGAAGCGTTCTACATGGCGCGGGACACGTTGTTCCACAATCCGCTGATCGGTTGGTTGCTGCGGAGTTGGAATGTGATGCCGCTAAAGCGGGAAGGTGGCGATTTGGGCGGCCTGCGGACGGTGTTGCGGATGTTGCGGGAGGGAAAGGCGGTGTTGCTGTTTCCGGAAGGCACGCGCAGCCGGGATGGGCGGTTGCAGACGGCCCGGGCGGGGATCGGGATGATCGCGGCGCGGACGCGGGCGCCGATTGTGCCAGTGCGTCTCTTTGGGACGGGCGCCGCGATGCCGCGCGGGAAGAGTCTGCCGCGACCGGCCAAGGTGACGATTGTGTTTGGTGAACCATTCACGTATCCGCTGCCGGAAGATTTCGAGAAGTTGCCGGCGGAGCGGCAGAAGGCGCTGTATCAAGAGATTAGTGACGAGGTAATGCGCCGGATTGGGGCCCTGCAACTGACCGGAGAGGGAGAACCGGTCTGAAAGCACTGGCTGGCTTCTAGAGTGTGTTTGAAAATTCGGCGCAACTGACTGTCCACAAATGGATGTTGCCGGAAAAATGAGTGTTTGCGTTTTGGTGCCGACACACCGTGCAATCTGGGGTAGCTCTGGCCGCCATGGACTCGTTACTTCCAGCCAAATGCTTCCCCCTGAATCTGGTCGGCGAGTTGCCCGAGAGGATGACGACGATCCACCAGATGCTGCCGTTCGACGCGAAACAGATCGCGTTGCGGGTCGGTGTGCGCGGAGGCTTGGGGGTTCATGATCTTGCAAGGGTCTGACTGCTTCTGCCATCAACCCGGCAAAACCGGAAGCCTTTTCTGGCTTCCAAACACACGTTTCCCACCCAGAACTCGAAGAGTCCGTCGGTTCTTCAGGATCGACGAAGGAGAGTGTTACAACTTGCGCCGGGCACACTGCTTCTTACCGCATCTTAAAACTTGGAAATGCAGGCCGATTCTGTCAATCAACGATGTGAACTGCGGGGCAACTCACCGGAGCTACCCTACCGGTACGCCTGCCATTCCGGTTCGTTCTCGAAGATCCAACGATAGTAATCGGTGCCGTGCAACTTGGCGGCTGCGGCTTCATCCACGATCACCGTGCAATGCGGATGAAGTTGCAGAACGCTTGCGGTAACCATCGAGGTGATCGGGCCTTCGACGGCTTCCGCCAGAATCTCCGCCTTCTCGCTGCCGGTGACGAGTACGATAATCCGCTGCGCTTCGAGAATTGTGCCGACGCCCATCGTGATCGCGCGGCGCGGGACCTTCTTCAAGTCGCCTCCGAATAACGGCGCATTCTGTTCGATGGTCGCCGGAGTCAGCGCCTTGTCGCGGGTGCGCGAACGCAGTGCCGAAAGCGGCTCGTTGAAGCCGATGTGACCGCTGCGCCCGATACCGAGCAGTTGGAGATCAATCCCGCCACAATCCCGGATGTCCGCCTCGTACTTTTCACATTCGGCTTTCAAGTCCTTCGCCTGGCCGTCCGGCAAATGCGTGTTACGCGGATCAATGTTCACCCGCGAAAACAACTGCCGGTGCATATAGTGCCGATAAGAATGCGGATCGGTTGGCTGCAAACCGATGTATTCGTCGAGGTTGAACGTCCGGCAAAGTGAGAAATCGAGTCTCTCCTCCCGGTGCTGCCGGGCGAGTTCGTCGTACACCTTCTCCATTGTCCGCCCGGTGGCCAAGCCCAACACCAATTGTGGTCGCGCGCTCAGTTCGCGGGCGATCACCCGCGCCACCAGATTGGCGGCGACGCGTTCGTCCGGGCGGATAATGACTTCCATGAAGTTACGCCGGAAACTCTTTCGCGCTCTCGGGGATCGAGAAGATGATCTTCTTCGCCGAAACCTTCTCCTTCAGCAGCGCGATCTCGTCCCCGCCGGTGGTCAACGGCAACGCCACCTGCCCGCCTTCCGCCGCTGATCGGTACAGCGCGGCCATGATCTCGAAGCCTTGGTATGCATGCGCAAAAGCGCACGGATGCACTTTCTTGTCATCGTCCAACCAATCGGCCATCTCCTGAATGTACGGCGGCATGTCTTCGACGTAATCCATCACACCCGGCCCGCTCTGGTAGCCGTCGCGCTTGGTGATCGCGCGCCAGCCGCCGTTGGTGATGACCTCGGCAAAACCTTCCGTGCCCTGCGCGCCCATCCGGCATTTGCGCCACCAGAGTTTCTGTTCCTTCTGGCAGTCAATTTCCGGCACGTCGGGCGCACCGGCGCCGCAGTCGTAAATGCCGCGCACCCCGTTCCGATAGTGCACCACGCCGGCAATGTAGTCGGGCGAGGTATGCGGATCGGCCAACTTACCGCGGCCGGCCGCTTGCGCCATGACCCACTCGGCCGGTTCGTAGCTGTTGAACCAGCCGGTGTAATCAATCAGGTGACTCAGCATGTGCGCCGCCCAGCCGGTCGCTGTCCCGTACACGGTGTGGATTCGACCCAAAGTGCCGCCGGCACAAATCTCTTTCACCTTCTGGTAATGCTCGCCATACCGGTGCTGGTGACTGACCACTGCTTTGATGCCGGCTTGGTCGAGAGCTTGCTTGATTTGCAGACCTTCGGCGCTGGTCATCGCCACGGGCTTCTCGAAGGCGATCAGCTTGGCGCCGCTTTCGATGCCGATCTTGATGAACGGCAATCGCAGGTTCGGCAGCGTGCAGAAGCAGAACAGGTCCGGCTTCAACTCCTTCGCCAGTGCGGCGGCATCGGTGCTCGTTTTCGGGTTGCCGAGCTTGGCCGCGGCGTCGGTGAGCCGTTTCGGGTCAATGTCGCAGATGCCGACGACTTGGAACCGTTTGTTGGCAAAGAAGGTCGTGGCGTGGTGCATGCCACGCTTGCCCATCCCGACAACAACAACGCGATAGGTCTTCATCACTTCTGCGCCTTGTCCCATTCGAGGCATTTGGCGACGACGAAGTCCACTTCTTCGGCGGTCAGTTCCGGATAGATCGGGAGACTAATGCAGGTCGCGGCGTTCTGCTCGGCATTGGCGACCGAACCGACAAGGCGCGCGCCTTTGCCCCACGGATAACCGGCTTGCTTGTGGATGGCGATGGAATAATGCGTCTTGGCGTCCACGCCGTTCTTGTTGAGGAATTCCACAAACGGATCGCGTTTCGCCGCATCCTTCGCTTCGATGGCGTAGAGGTGGAACACGTGCCGGTAGCCGGGCTTCTGGTAGGGCAACGTGAAGCTCTTCGCGTCCTTGAGGCCGGCGGTGTACCGCGCCGCCCATTTGATGCGGAGATCGTTCCACGCATGGATGTGTTTCAGCTTCGCGCTGAGAATGCCGGCATGAATGTCGTCGAGCCGGCTGTTGAAGCCGAAGCTGTGGACGTTGCGCGCCGGCGAACCGTGCGCGCGGAGCAACCGGGAAACCTTGTTGATTTGCTCGTTGTTGGTGACAATCGCGCCGCTGTCGCCGAACGTGCCGAGGTTCTTCTGGATGATGAAGCTCGTCGTCGCCGCGTCGCTGAGTTGACCGATCTTGAACGTGTCACCGGCAGCGTCAATCGCTTGCGCGTTATCTTCGATGACGAACAGCTTGTGTTTGTCCGCGATCTTCTTGATGGCCGGCATGTCGGCGCATTGCCCATAGAGATGCACCGGGATGATCGCTTTCGTCTTCGGCGTGATGGCCGCCTCGATTTTGGCGGGGTCAATGCACTTGGTCTTCGGTTCACAATCCACAAACACGGCCGTCGCCCCGGCAATCCAGATGGCTTCGGCGGTGGCAAAGAACGTGTTCGGATGCGTGATGACTTCATCGCCGGGACCGACGCCGAGCGCCATGAGCGCGAGCCAAATCGCGTCCGTGCCGTTGCCGGTGCCGATGGCGTATTTCATTCCGTGAAACGCCGCGAGTTCCTTCTCGAACTGCTTGTTCATCGGGCCGTGAACGTATTCGCCGCTCTCCAACACCTTCGCGATGTTGGCGTCGATTTCCTTCTGAATGTTGTGGTACTGCCGAACGTGTCCGTAAAATCCAACTTGCATAGCATTTCTCCAGTTAGCTTATTTTTTCGGGGTGAACTCCCAACTCGCGCCGTGTTTATACCGGCCACGCCGGCGTGCTGCAAGTAAATATCCTCGCCCCGGCCCGCTTGCCAACCGGGACGGCTGCGCTACAGTAGCGCCGCGAACATGGCTGAGGATTTCATCGAAATTGTCGCCGCGCGCCAGAACAATCTCAAAGGCATCCATCTCAAGTTGCCGCTGGGTGAATTGATCGTCGTCACCGGCGTCAGCGGCTCTGGTAAATCCTCGCTCGCGTTCGACACCATCTACGCCGAAGGTCAGCGCCGGTATGTCGAAACCTTTTCGCCGTATGCCCGGCAATTCCTCGACCGGATGGACAAACCGAAGGTTGACCGGATTGACGGCATCCCCCCGGCGATTGCGATCAACCAAACCAACCCGGTCAAGACGAGCCGCAGCACCGTGGGAACGATGACCGAGTTGAACGATTACCTCAAGCTGCTGTTCGCCCGCGCCGGCCAGTTGCATTGCCGGCAATGCGGAAAAGCGGTGCGGCGCGACAGTGCCGGTTCGATTTATCCGCAACTTCCTGCCGGCGAGTTGCTGATTACCTTCCCGGTCACAGTTCCGAGGAACTTCTCAGAAACGGAAGTTCGAGCGTTGCTGGAGAAGCAAGGTTACCGGCGCATCACGAAGCAAGGCGACCGGCTCGAAGTCGTTCAGGATCGCGTGGAGTCGCGGCAACGGGCGCGAGTGATTGAGTCGTTGGAGGCGGCCCTGAAGGCCGGTCAGGGGCGCGTGGCGGTGAACGGCCGGAAGTTTTCGAGCGATCTGCACTGCGCCGAGTGCGACATCCATTACCGGGACGCGTCGCCGAATACGTTCTCGTTCAACTCGCCGCTCGGCGCGTGCGAGAAATGCCGGGGATTTGGGCGGACCATCGGCATCGACTACAACCTCGTGATACCGGACGACACGAAGTCTCTGGCCGGCGGCGCGGTGAAACCTTGGCAGACGGAGTCGTACCGGGAATGCCAGGACGATTTGATGGAGTTTGCCGGCAAGCGCGGCATCCCGACCGACATCGCGTGGCGCGATCTAACTCCGCAGCAGCGGAGTTGGGTCATTGACGGTGAAGGTTCGTGGGAAGACCGGAAGTGGTACGGCGTCAAACGCTTCTTCGACTGGCTCGAAACCAAATCGTACAAGATGCACGTTCGCGTCTTGCTGTCGCGTTACCGGACCTACGTGCATTGCGCGGCGTGCGACGGTTCGCGCCTCAAACCCGACGCGCTGCTTTGGCGCATCGCCGGTAAGACGATTCATGATGTCGTTTTGATGCCGATTTCAGACTGCCTGAGTTTTTTCAACGACTTGAAATTGCCGGCCCCGCTCGACCAAGCCACCGACCTCCTCCTCGCCGAAATCCGTTCGCGCCTCCGCTACCTCGTCGACGTCGGCCTCGGTTACCTCACGCTCGACCGGCAATCCCGCACCCTCAGCGGCGGCGAAGTCCAACGCATCAACCTCACCACCGCGCTCGGCACATCGCTCGTCAACACCCTCTTCGTCCTCGACGAACCCAGCATCGGCCTCCACCCCCGCGACATCCAACGCCTCATCGGCATCCTCCACCGCCTGCGCGATGCCGGCAACACGCTCCTCGTCGTCGAACACGACCCCGACGTCATCCGTGCCGCCGACCGCATCTTAGATATGGGTCCCGGCCCCGGCGAACGCGGTGGCGAAATCGTTTTCTTCGGCAAACTGGCGCAACTGTTGAAATGCCAATGCAGCCGCACCGGCCAAGCCCTGCGCGTCCGAATGTTCCCGCCCCGCCCGAAGCGCAAGAAGCCGAACGCCAAAATACATGCTCGTCGCCGGAAGACGTAGAGTTACCGGCAGTCTTACCGGCTTTGTGATGGAAACTTAACTGCTAGGCTTGTTGAATTAGCCTCCCGTCTGCTATTGTCCACAGCCGGAATGACGCGGAGAGATTATGATTCCTGATTACCAGACAATCATGTTGCCTTTGCTGAAGCTATGCGGGAATGGCAAAGAACACTCGTTGCGGGAAGTGACTGAAAAGCTGGCGGCAGAGTTCGAACTCAATGCGACCGAACGCGAGCAAAAGCTTCCGAGCGGTCAGCAGGCTGTGTTTGGAAATCGAGTCGGCTGGGCGCGCACGTATATAAAAAAAGCCGGCTTGCTCGACACGACTCGACGTGCATTCTTCAAGATCACAACACGTGGGCAAGAGGTGTTGGACGCCAAACCGGCGCGTATTGACGCGAAGTACCTGAATCAGTACGCGGAATTCAAGGCATTCAAGGCTCTCCGACATGAAAAGACTGAGACGGAGAACGACGCTCCGCCAGAATTGAAGACACCCGAAGAAGCATTGGAAAATGCGTATGAAGATCTTCGCTCAAATTTGGCTTCCGAAATTCTTCAACGCTTGAAGGTGTCGCAGCCGAGCAGGTTTGAGAAGACAGTCGTCGAACTGATTGTTCGAATGGGTTATGGCGGTAGTCTGCGCGATGCGGGGCAAGCCATCGGCAGGAGTGGCGACGAAGGCATCGACGGAATCATCAAAGAGGATCGCCTGGGCTTGGATGTAATTTACGTTCAAGCGAAGCGCTGGGAGGGCACGGTCAGTCGTCCTGAGATTCAAAAGTTTGCTGGTGCATTACAGGGGCAACGCGCCAAGAAGGGAATATTCATCACAACCTCTGACTTCACTAAGGAGGCGGTCGAATATGCAGCCCGCATCGACAACAAGATCATCCTGATTGATGGCGAACAATTGGCGCAGCTCATGATAGACTACAACATCGGTGTAACCCCGGACAAAAGTTACGAAATCAAGCGCGTCGATTCAGACTACTTCGAAGAAGATTAGAATCCGCGCTGCGATTCTGCCGGAAAGCCCATTTTACTCTGACGCGAAACGAAGTTGGCGTTGGACGGCCGGTTGCGTGATGATACCGGCATGAGCACGAAAGAGATTCTGTTGCAGGTGGCCAAGAAACTTCCGTCGGATGCGACGCTAGCCGACGCCGTTTATGAACCGGAATTCCGGCAGGCGGTTGAGCAGTGGCACGGAGTTAGATCGCGGCGAAGGCATCCCCATTGAGGATGTGAAGAAGATAATTCCGCAATGGGCGCGAAAATCTCGAAAGCTCAGACCGCAACCGCGGAATCGTGCTTGAGAACCAGCAGTTGCTCCCGGCGAAACTCGGCGAGCGCTACCGTACGACCTTCGGCATCGAGAAATTCCACTTCCACGACGCCGGGCGCGTGGACTTCGACAACCGTGCCGACCTGACCGGCGACCAGATTTTCATTCGGCTGATCTTCCAGCTGGGCGACTACGTCGTGCAGTTTTACCGGCACTGTCTGCATGGTATTCCTCCGTCACGCCTTAGTCGGCCGGTGATGAATGATGTCCGCCAGCGCCCGCAACGCCGTGTTCACCGACGCCGCGTCGGGAAATTCCTTCGCCACGTCGGGATCGATCACAACGACATTGCTGCCCGCCGCATACCGGCGAGCGTACTTGCCGCGCACGCCGCCCCGGAAGTCGTACTCGTCCAACATTTCAACCTGTTTCTTAGTTGCCTTCTTCATACGTTTTTCTCTCGCGCCGTGTTGCCACGCGCACACTGATGATTCGAATGTTCTCGCCGCGCTCGGTGTGCACCACCACCAAGGTGCGCCGCCGGTGCGACTGGCCTATCGTGACAAATCGCCGTTCCTCCGTCGAATGCAGTGGATCATCAATCGTAACTGAAAGTATATCACCGAACACCGTCGTTGCTTCGTCAAACAAGACACCATGTTTGCGTGCATTTTCGCGTGCCTTCTTCTCGTCCCATTCGAAGGTCATTGCCATCCGAAGGTTTTACGATACGCGTCGAAGTTCGCGATGTCGAGGCTCGTTGTGCTGGTGCGGGAATCGGGGTGCGGTTACAGTGAACGCGATTCAACGTGAGACACCCAGCCAACAACTTCATAACAATCCACGGCGCATCCGAACACAACCTCAAATCCATCGACGTTTCAATCCCGCTCGGCCGGCTCTCCTGCATTACCGGTGTTAGCGGTTCCGGTAAATCCACTTTGATCGAAGACGTCCTCTACCGCGGCCTCCTGCGCCTCAAACACAAACCCACTGAACAACCCGGCGCGCACAAAAGCATTACCGGTCACGAACAAATCGAAGAAGTCGTCATGGTCGACCAATCGCCCATCGGCAAGACCACGCGCAGCAACCCGGCCAGCTACGTCGGCGCGTTCGATGAAATCCGCCGCCTTTTTGCCGACCAACCGCTCGCCAAAGAACGCCACTACACTGCCGGCACGTTGAGCTTCAACAGCGGCGAAGGCCGTTGCCCCACCTGTCACGGCAACGGCTTCGAACACGTCGAAATGCAATTCCTCAGCGACGTATATTTGCGCTGCCCCGACTGCAATGGCCGCCGCTACCGCGATCTCGTCCTCGAAGTCAAAATCGCCGGCAAGTCCATCGCCGACGTCCTCGACCTCACCGTCAACGAAGCCTGCGAACTTTTCCCCAAACTTCCCGGTCTCGAACCCCTGCGCGCCGTCGGCCTCGGCTACATCAAACTCGGCCAACCAGTCCCGACCCTCTCCGGCGGCGAAGCCCAACGCCTCAAACTCGCCGGTCACCTCACGCACACAACCAACGCCCGCACCCTTTTTCTCTTCGACGAACCCACCACCGGCCTCCACTTCGACGATATCGCGACGTTACTCACCGCCTTCGAACAACTCCTCGCCCGCGGCCACAGCCTCGTCGTCATCGAACACAACCTCGACGTCATCCGCGCCGCCGATTGGATCATCGATCTAGGCCCAGAAGGCGGCGACGCCGGCGGCGAAGTCGTGTGCGTGGGAGCACCGGAGCAAGTCGCGAAAGACAAACGCAGCCATACCGGCCAAGCCGTGCGCGTCCGAATGTTCCCGCCCCGCCCGAAGCGCAAACGGAAAAAAGTTACGAAAAGCCATCATCGCCGAAAAACGTAGACTTACCGGCAGTCGTACCGGTTGTTCACTCCAACTCAAGGAACGGCTCGCCGGGAGGCTCGCCCTCCAGACAGCGGGTCCGGTGTCATCGCGACGATGGATGCCGTCTCCGAGTTCCCGATCAATCTGTGAATGTAGCCGCGCTCGTTGAGCGCGGCGGGTTTGCCGGGGAAGCCCTTACACCCGCTGCGGTCGCCGACCCAGCTACAAGCTCATCCGTGGGATCAGCACCATCTGCGGTTAACAACTCTTCATTTCCCGCCGTTACTTCGTGTTCTCGGTGGTGAACTTCTTCCGGTTCGGCTGCGGCGCGACGGTGTAACCGGCCCCAAAACTATTTTGAGTAACGCATTTGATTTTTGAGTCGAATGGGTGTTTGTTACATTAATCGGGAAGAAGGGTTGTTTCGAGAGGAAGGAGGAGTTGCCCGCGATGGTAGAACAAAACAGTGCGTCTCAACGATTGCCCACTCACGAGGAAATCGCGAAGCGGGCTTATCAGATTTATCACTCCCGCGGCGGAACGCCCGCCCATGACGTGGATGATTGGTTGCAGGCGGAGTATGAGTTGATCCAGTTGCCGATCCGCGAAATTGCCAAGCTCAATCCACCTCCACCCGCGAAGGGACGCGCCGCCAGGAAATCGCTCGTGGCGTTGGTTCGGGCGGCGATGTATTAAGCCGTCACGTTGACTTGCGCCAACAGTCCGCCACCCGTTTCCACTTGGAGGTGGGCGGCAGTCAGTTGACCTTCCAGTAAACCGCCGGCGTGGATGAAAACGCGGCCGGTAATCTGCACGGTGGCGTGGAGCGCGCCCAGAATTTCCAATTCCCGGTAGGTGGCGGGGTGGTGCAGGGTGATGTCGGCGCCGCCGCCGATCTTGAGCGACGGCGTTTGGAGGGCTTCTTCACGGAACTCCGCGCGCGGGCCGAGTTCGAGCCCTTCCAACGCTCGCAAGGTGCCGGCTTCCAGTTTGCCGTCGAGAATGATGTGCTTGCCCACCAGATCACCGGATTGCACGATGCCGTCCGGTTTGATGAGGATGGACGCGGCGGTTTTCAACGATTGGGACCATTTGCCGGTGATGACGTGGTCGGTCAGATCGAGATCGGCCCGGCATTTGGAGCACGGGACGTGTTTGGCGCGACCGTGAAGCTGGAAGGTGTACCCGCACTCGTAGCAGATGATGACCTGTTTGGTCGGGACGGTTTTCTTCCGGGGCCGTTGCGGGAGCGGTGGGCCGGCGGTGGGCGCGACGGTGGTATCAGCCGCCGTGCGGATTGCCTTCAGCGTCTGATAACTGTCGAGGACCTGAACTTTGCGTTGGTCGGCCATGCTGCGCCACATCGCACCACCCGGGTGTGAACCCGGGGGCGCCTTAGCGCCGACCGAACGACTTCAGCGTGGCGGTGGCTTCTTCTTCGTTGCCGGAATCGCCCTCGGGTTCGACGACGGGCACGGCTTCTTCCGGAATGCTGATCGCCTGGCCGGACGGATTGACTTCGGAACGACCGACAAATGTCACGCCGTCTTCGACGGTCAACCGCTTGGCTTTGATGTCCCCGGCCACGCGGGCGGTGGACTTCAATTCGATGCGGTCTTGGGCGGTGATGTTGCCGGTGACGTTGCCTTCGACGGACACCGAGTTCACCGACAGGTTGCCCTTGATCCTGGCTTCCTTGCCGATGACCGCGTCGCCCGTGCAATGCAACTCGCCCTCCAATTTGCCGTCCACGCGCACCGAACCGGAGCTGCGGATGGTGCCTTTGATCTCAACGTCGTTGCTGATGATTGACTGCGGGTTGGAACTATTATCCATTCTTGCGACCTCCTTGTTGCTCGCGAGGCGCAGCATACTGGAAATTTACGGTCAAGACAACCCGAAATCGAGGTTGACGCAAAATACTTTTTCGTGGTGTCCATTCCGGCGCGGGCGTGGTAAAGAAACGCCGTTCATGAAAGCCAAAATCATCGTCATGCCCAAACGCACCGTGCTCGACCCGCAAGGGAAGACGGTCAAACACGCGCTGGAATCCCTGAGCTTCAAAGGCATCAAGGACGTTCGCATCGGCAAGTTTATCGAAGTCGAACTCGCCGCCGGCAACAAGGCCGCGCTGAAGAAAAAGTTGGACCAAGCATGCCACGACCTGCTCAGTAACCCGGTCATTGAAGACTACACCTTTGAAATCAAATGAAGTTTGGCATCATTCAATTTCCCGGCAGCAACTGCGATCAGGATTGTTATCACGTGCTGGCGGACGTTTTCGGTCAGCCCACCCGGTACATCTGGCATAAAGAAGCCAAGCTCGGCGACGTGGATTGCGTTATCGTGCCGGGCGGCTTCAGCTACGGCGATTACCTCCGCACCGGCGCCATTGCACGGTTCTCGCCGGCGATGAAGGCGGTGGCCGATCACGCCCAAGCGGGCGGCTTGGTCATTGGCATCTGCAATGGTTTTCAGATTCTTTGCGAAGCACACCTATTGCCGGGCGCGCTGATCCGCAATCGCGGCCTCAAGTTCATCTGCGAACAAGTCAACGTTCGCGTTGAGACCACGGATGCGCCGTTCACTAACGCCTGCCGGAAAGGCCAGGTGCTGCGCATCCCCATCGCGCACGGGGAAGGTTGTTACTTCGCCGAGCCGGCCGTGCTCAAGCAACTCAAGCGTGACGACCGCGTCCTGCTCCGCTACGTCGAGAATCCCAACGGCGCGCTCGACGACATTGCCGGCATCTGCAACGAAGGCCGCAACGTCTTCGGTCTCATGCCCCATCCCGAACGCGCCAGCGAGGCGATTCTCGGCAGCGAAGACGGCCGACACATCTTCGAGTCCATCCTGCGCGCTCACGCGACTGCGTGATCCTGTCGCCATGGTCGCTGACCGTGGCCGGAAAGAATTGGGGTCACCCTGGCGTTCAAGCCGAGTCCGCGAGACGCCGCACGCCGTGCTCCTGCGGCAATGGCAACGCATCATGTGCCGTTGCTGGCAAGACCGCACCCCGTACAACGAAGTCTATTACCTGACGATGCTGCAGAAGCGCAGTTCCAAGCTGCTGAAATTGATCACCGAACCCGTGGAGCAAACCGCTTGAATGACGAAAGATAGGCGACGCTCGATGTAGAACGCCACAGCATCCTTAAGCGTGGCGTCGGGGTATTGCGTCAGCAGCTTGAACGCGGCCGCAGCCTCCACTCGCTGATTCATGGGCAACGCAAACCCGGCTTTGCCGGCCTGTTGGCGGTCGTCGTGCATCTTCCAAGCGCGCGTGATCACCTCTGATTCGCTCTTGAACGTCTCCCAAATGCGTTTGCCGTCCACTTTGGTAATCAAGCGCCACTGGGTATTGCCAGAAGGCAGGCGACGGTGTAGGATGCGCGGCCATGTTGGTTTTCGGCGTGATCGCGGGTTCGTGCGTGACTCGGTCTACTGATTCATCGGGTCGCTCGTTATCTGTCGTGCATAGTCACGCACGTTACAGGCTAATTTACGTAAGTGCTTGATTGCCCGGTAGTGTAATTGGTAACACAGCGGCCTTTGGAGCCGTATTTCCTGGTTCGAGTCCAGGCCGGGCAGCCACTTTGGTATATTCCAAGGCTACAATCCCATGTAAATGAACCCGGCGGCCTGGGCGGCGTGGCGGTCGAAGAGGTTCTTGATGTCCACCAAGACCGGTGGCGTCATCTTCGCTTTCAACTGATCGAGTGTCAGTTCCCGGAAGGCGTTGTGTTTGTTGGCGACGAGGACGGCGTCCACTTTGCCGACTTTCTCGAACGCAACGTTCTCGATGCCGAAGTATTTCTTCACGGTCGGCGCGTCAAGCAACGGGTCGCAACCGAGGACATTCACGCCGAAGTCCTGAAGGTAGCGAATGGTGTCATGGACTTTGCTGTTGCGGATGTCGGGGACGTTTTCTTTGAAGGTCAGGCCCATGACGAGGACAGTCGCGCCTTTGATCGGCTTGCCGGCATGGCTGATGGCTTTGATAACCATTTCGCCGACGCGGATGGGCATGGCATCATTGATCTGCCGGCCGGCGAGGATGACTTGCGGGTGATAACCGAGTTGTTGTGCCCGGTAGGTCAGGTAGTACGGGTCAACGCCGATGCAGTAGCCGCCGACGAGGCCGGGATGATACTTGTGGAAATTCCATTTCGTGCCGGCGGCGGCAAGGACTTCATCGGTATGCAGGCCCAGCCGGGAGAAGATGAGGGATAACTCATTCATCAAGGCGATGTTGAGATCGCGCTGGATGTTCTCGATGACCTTGGCGGCTTCCGCGGTCATGATGGTGGCGGCTTTGAAGACGCTCTTGGCGACCAGCCCGTACAGGGCGGCGAGTTCTTCCAACGTTTCCGCGTCGCAGCCGGAAACGACCTTCACGATCTTGTCCACGCTGTGTTCGTGGTCGCCGGGATTGATGCGTTCCGGGGAATAACCGATCTTGAAATCGCCGAGCTTCAAGCCGGATTTCTCTTCGAGGATCGGTAGCGCCACGTGTTCGGTCACGCCGGGATAGACGGTGCTCTCGAACACCACGATTGTCCCTTTTGACAGGTTTTCGCCGACGATGCGGGCGGAACTGCGGACAGGTTCGAGATCCGGGACGTTGGCGTCGTCCACGGGCGTCGGCACGCAGACGATGATGTACCGGCAAGCGCGCAACGTCTTAGGGTCGGTGGTGAAGCTGATGTTGGGGTTGTTGAGGTCGCCGCCGAGCGTTTCACCGGTGCGGTCAATGCCTTGTTGCAGTTCGTCCACGCGGCGGGCATTGATGTCGAAGCCGACGACTTTAATGTGCCGGGCCAGTGCCGTCGCCAGCGGCAAGCCGACGTAACCGAGCCCGACGATTCCAACCGGACCTTGAACCTTTTTCATAGGAAGCAGTTACCAGCGGCAGCAGTGTGCCTGTTTCCCGGTCCGGGGGCAAATCTAATTCAGCGCATCTCAGTCTGTTCCGTTGACCGGCTATTCGCTGACGCGCGTGCCGATGAGTTCGCCGAGGATGACGCGCTTGATGTTGCCGCGCTTGAAGAGGTCAAACACGATGATCGGCATCTGGTTGTCCAAGCACATCGAGAACGCGGTGGAGTCCATCACTTCCAGCCGATTCTGCAATGCCTCCATGAACGTGAGCCGTTCGTAGCGCTTCGCCTTCGGGTTCTTCTTCGGATCGGCCGTGTACACCCCGTCCACTTTCGTGGCCTTCAGAATCACGTCGGCGCCGATTTCGTTCGCGCGCAGCGCGGCGGTGGTGTCGGTTGAGAAATACGGATTGCCGGTACCCGCCGCGAAGATCACCACCCGGCCCTTTTCCAAATGCCGGACGGCGCGGCGCCGGATGAACGGTTCGGCCACGGACCGCATTTCGATGGCCGACTGCACCCGGGTGGGCACGCCGTTTCGTTCCAGCGCGTCCTGCAACGCCAACGCGTTAATCACGGTGGCGAGCATGCCCATGTAATCGCCGGTGGCGCGGTCGAGGCCGTGTTTCGTGCCGGCCATGCCGCGGTAGATGTTGCCACCACCGATCACGATCGCCAGTTCCACGCCCAGCGCTTTGACTTCCTTCAACTCCTTGGCAATCGCGTCACAGGTTTCCGGGGAGATGCCGTGTTCGCGGCCGCCCAGCAACGCCTCCCCGCTCACCTTCAACATCACGCGCCGGTATTGGGGAGTCGGAGCGGATGCCGTCGCCATGGCGCTTAGATTTCCTCGCCCAACTGCCAGCGGCAGAAGCGGCGGACGATGATGTTCTCGCCGAGCGCAGCGATCTTCGCGGTGAGGTGATCCTTGATCGTGATATCCGGGTTCTTGACGAACGGTTGTTCGAGCAAGCAGACGGTGGAGTAGAATTTCTCCAGCTTGCCGGTCACGATCTTCTCGATGGCTTGCGCCGGTTTGTCTTTGACCTGCGCAGCGTAGATTTCTTTTTCGGCGGCGACCACGCTTTCCGGCACGTCTTCGCGCTTCACCCAGCGCGGGCTGGCGGCGGCGATTTGCTGGGCCACGTCTTTGACGAGTTCCCGGAAGGTCTCATTACGGGCGACGAAGTCGGTCTCGCTGTTGACCTCGACCAGCACGCCGAGTTTGCTGCCGTGATGAATGTAGCTGGCGATGCAGCCGTCGTTGGCCGTGCGCCCGGCTTTCTTGCCGGCCACGGTGATGCCTTTTTTGCGGAGGATTTTTTCCGCTTCCGCCGCGTCGCCTTTGGCTTCGATGAGGGCTTGTTTGCAGTCCATCATGCCGGCGCCGGTTTTTTCGCGGAGCGCTTTGACTTGTTGGGGATCAATCGGATTCATGGGTTAAGCAGTCGGCGCGGGTTGAGTTTCCGGGGCGACGGGAGCGGCGACCGGGGCCGGTGCGGGCGGTGGAATCACCACGCCGAGTTGCGCCTGCGCTTCGGCAATCGTTTCCATGACGACGTTGGTGATGCATTTGACCGCGCGGATGGCGTCATCGTTGCCGGCAATCGGGTAGGTGACCCAATCGGGGTCGCAGTTGGTGTCCACGATGGCGACAATCGGGATGTTGAGGCGTTGGGCTTCCCGGATGGCGATCTCCTCGCGGATGATGTCCACGACGAACAGGGCCGCGGGCGCTTTTTCCATCGTGACGATGCCGTCGAGGTTGCGATGGAGTTTGTATTGTTCGCGCTTGAGGAAGGCTTGTTCCTTCTTGTTGATCTGCGCCGCCTCCGGGGCCGTCAGCAAGCGATCGACTTCTTGCAACCGTTTCACGCTGTTGCGGATGGTGCGGAGATTGGTGAGCGTGCCGCCGAGCCAGCGGTCCACGACGTAAGGCATGCCGACGCGTTGGGCGGTGTCTTTAAGTTCCTGTTGGGCCTGCTTCTTGGTGCCGACGAACAGCACTTTGCCGTTGCCCAGCACCACCTCGTGTAGAAAGCCGCACGCCACCTGCAGTTGAGTGAGAGTTTTGTTGAGATCGAAAATGTGAATCCCGTTGCGTTCGGCGAAAATGAATTTCTTCATCTTGGGATTCCAGCGTTTGGTCTGGTGACCGAAATGCACGCCGGCTTCCATCAATTCTGCGACTGTTATGTTGGCCAATGGGCCCTCCTCTGGTTGCATCCCGCGCGCGCGGGACATCCCGCCTGTCAGGGCTGGATTTTGATTGTTTGTTTCTGTGTCCTGATCGCTTCCGGGACGGTTTTCAACGGTGGCGTATCTTATCCGCCGACCGCGACATTGCAAGTTGAAAAACGCCCGCATTTCCGGCAGGGTTTGCCCCTTGTGAAGCTCGTCAAATTCGTCGTGGCGCTGCTGTTGTTGCCGGCGGTCGGCGGTCTGACCTTGACCGGCGCGCAGGTCGCGCGGGAATTGGCATTCAACCCGCAATCCTATGCGGCCGGCATCGGTTGGGCGTTTTGGGGCGGTTACGTTCTGTGGTTGATGGTCTTCGCGCTGCTCCCGCGGCCGACGCGAACGTACGTTCTCGGCCACGAACTGACCCACGCCATTTGGGCGTGGTGCATGGGGGCGCGCGTCGGCGGATTGAAGGTGCGCAAGTCGGGCGGCGAAGTGCGCACCAGCAAAACCAACTGGGCCATTGTGCTCGCGCCGTACTTTTTCCCATTCTACGCGATGCTGTTTATCATCCTCTTCTTCCCGGCGCATTGGATGTGGGATCTGCACCGGTGGCTGTGGGTGTTGTTCTTCCTCATCGGACTGGGCTGGAGCTTCCATGTCACGTTCACTCTGATGATGCTGTTGACGACCAGCCAACCGGATGTCCGTTCGCAAGGGGTGTTGTTCTCCGCGGTCGTCATTTACGCGATGAACGTCCTGACGATCCTGGTTACCACGGCGCTGCTCTCGCATACGGTGGATTTCCTCTGGCTCGGCAAAACGCTGGGAAGCGATTTGTGGACGGCGTATGGTTGGACACTCGACAAGTTTGTTCTGCTCTGGCATCGTCTCGCCGCATATGGCGCTGGTCACTGAAATTCTGGCGAAGGAAGTCGAACGCGTCCTCGGCGCGCCGGCCCTGATCCGCCCGGCCGATCTGCGGTTTGGTGATTACCAAGCCGACGGTGTCATGGCCGTCGCCAAACAACGAAAGGAAAATCCCCGGGCGCTGGCGGAAAAGATCGTCGGACAACTGAACGTGGCCGGCATCTGCGAACCGCCCACGGTCGCCGGCGCGGGCTTTATCAATTTCAACCTCTTGCCGGCTTTCGTTGCCCAACAACTTGCCGGTGACTTGGTACAGCGTGTCGCCCAACCGAAAACCATCGTCATCGATTTTAGTTCACCCAACGTCGCCAAGCCGATGCACGTCGGCCATATCCGCTCGACCATCATCGGCGACTGCCTCGCGCGGGTGTTGCGTTTCCTGGGCCACCGGGTCATTACCGACAATCACATCGGCGACTGGGGCACGCAGTTCGGCATGCTCATCATCGGCTGGAAACAATTTCGCAACGCCGCCGCGCTGGCCGCCGATCCGATTGCCGAACTGGAGCGACTCTACAAACACGTCAACGCCCAGGAAGCGCTCCGCGAACCGGCCAAGCAGGAGTTGGTCAAACTTCAGCAGGGCGATGCCGAAAACCGCACGATCTGGCAGAAGATCATCGAGCTTTCCCGGCACGAGTTCGACGACATTTACTCCCGGCTCGGAGTGAAGTTCGACCACACGCTCGGCGAAAGTTTCTATAACCCGTGGCTTGCCGATGTGGTCGCGGACCTCAAGCGGACCGGCCTCGCGCAGGAAAGCGACGGCGCGATGTGCCTTTTTCTGGAAGGCCACAAAACCCCGTTCATCGTCCAGAAGGCCGACGGCGGCTTTCTGTACGCCACGACGGATCTCGCGACGCTCCAATACCGGTTAAAAGAATGGCGGCCGGATGAAATCATCTACGTCACCGATGCCCGGCAGAAACAGCATTTCCAGCAATTGTTTGCGGCGTGGCGACGTTGGCAACCGGACACGCCGATTGATCTGCGCCATGTCTTTTTCGGTTCGATCCTCGGCGAAGACGGCAAACCCTTGAAGACCCGGACGGGCGAAAACGTAAAGCTCGGCGCGTTGCTCGACGAAGCCGAGGAACGCGCCCTCGCCGTCGTCAACCAGAAGAACCCAGAGCTACCGGAAGAAACGCGGCGACAAATTGCGCGCGCGGTCGGCATCGGCGCGGTGAAATACGCCGATCTCAGCCAGAACCGGGAGACCGACTACAAGTTCAGTTGGGACAAGATGCTCGCGCTCGACGGCAACACCGCCCCGTACCTGCAATACGCCTATGTTCGTGTCCAAAGCATCTTTCGCAAAGCCGGCAACACGAAGGCACTTCAGCGCGTGGACTTGGGGCATGCTTCGGAACTCGTCCTCGCCAAACATATCCTGCGTTTCCCGGAAGTGCTGCACGCCGTAGCGGGTGACGACAAACCGAACTGGTTAACCGCCTACCTCTACGATCTGGCCGGCAAGTTCAGCGGGTTCTACGATAACTGTCCCGTCCTTCAGTCCGCCGAACCCGCGCGCGCTTCCCGCCTCCAACTCTGCCGGCTGACCGCCGATGTGATGCAGCAAGGTCTTAACCTGCTCGGAATCGACATCGTCGAACAGATGTAGGCCGGCGCTTCACGAGTTCGTTGAAGACGATATTCTCTGCTATTGGATTCCGAGCTTTTTCTTTCATGGAACGGAAGAAACATCGGAACTGAGAGGGAGAAAATGCTTGGACGGTTTTTGGTTCAATATTAGCGGGAATGAGTTCACGTTCCGGCAAGTCCCAGATCACAAGGAGATCGAACATCTTTTTCGAGATCGTGAAATTGCGTGCGCGATTACGGCAGTCGTGGAATCTCGCTGCCGGCGCTGCGGAACTCTTCGATCTTCCGGCTTATGCCTTCTTCGGGGGCAATTCGCGGATAAATGACCAAGAAACTTCGGCGACTTGACCGTTGTCGTAATGGACCAAGAAGCCCGAGTGACACCAATCCTCAATCTCCAAATAATCGAACCCGGCCTTGGGGGAAATCTTGTTGGCTCGGCCACGTTGAGTTGGCCGAGCCCCACGCGATTGCGGCTGGCCCAGACGTTGA
>JBBISF010000042.1:0-23753 GCA_037441425.1 Verrucomicrobiia bacterium | reverse complement strand
TCATTAAACTATAACCAATTGTTGCTCTGGCCTTTATGAGCGGACACCCGTGATTTTCGGGGTCAACGCTTGACTCTTGACGCGACCAGTTCTCACTGTCAAGTTGAGCCTCGCAATTATCTGCGCAGCCTTTCATTCTGTCAATTGTCAAGCGTTGACTCTGACACCGGCGTTTGCCCCGTTTGGCAATCGCACAGTCACAAACATGCACCCAGTCAGAACGCGCGCGTCATGCGAACCGCGACGCGCCCGTCAAACACAAAAGAAAACATTCTTACGGGGAGATTGTCGTCTGGGAACTCCATACACGACACGCGAGCAGGCAGCCGGCGCGACATCCCTCAGAACCCAATCAATAACTCGGGATGCTGGACTTTGATTTTGCGGATCCGGTCATCGAGGAGGTCTTTGAGGTCGGGACTGAGTTGAATAAGACGTTCGTAAAGACCAATCACATCCCGCCATTGCTGGCGCTGTTCTTGAATGGCCGCGGCGGCCAAACCGGCTTTGCTGAGCCAGAAACGCTCCGGCGGCGCGTTGGGATCCGGGGCGGACGCGGTTTCATAAACGGCCTTCAGGTATTGCGCCAGCGCCTCGTCGGGCTTGCCCCACTTCTCGTAGGCCTGGCCGAGTTTGTAATCAAGTTGGTTGCGCAAGTTCGCATCGGCATCATGGACACAACTCAACGCCTGCCGGTAACCGGCCACGGCTTCCTCGTAGCGCTGGAGCGTGAACAGGCAATCCGCTCTGCGCCCTTGCGCCTCGCAGAACAACGCGCAATCGGGCGATTCCTTGGTGAGGGTGTCGAACATTTGCAGCGCGTTGTCGAACTCGCCGAGCAAACTGAACGCGTCGCCCTGCCCAAACCGGGCGTCGCACCGCAACGGTGATTGCGGAAAATTCTTCACCAGCGCCTCGAACAATTCGATGGCGGTCTTGTAGTCCTGCCGGAGGAAAGCCGAGCGCGCGGCGAAATACTCCGCGTTGTCGGCCAGCGGGCTAGCCGGGTAGTTCTTCGCCAGCGCCTGGAACTGCTCCTGCGACTTCACATAGTCCTTCTGCCGGTAATAATAATCGCCGATCCAGAACTGCACGTCGGCCGCCAGCGCCGACTGCGGATGACTCGTCAGAAAACCGGTGAAATCCGCCAGCGTTTTTTCCGGTTGTCCCTTGGCGATGTCGCACCAGCCGCGGTCATAGAAGGCCCGCTGGCCCAAGTCCGAGTCCGGCGCGCCCTCAATCAGCTTCTGGAACACCGCGATTGCGTCGTCGGCCTTCCCCTCCCGGTAGAATGACTCGCCGATGGCCAACTGCGCCTGCGTGTCCCACGGACTTTTCGGGAACAACTCGCCGACCTTCGCGAACGCTTGCCGGGCCTTGACCTCATCGCCGGCGGCCACAGCCAACAAGCCAATTTGGAACTGCGCTTCCGGCGCGCGCGGGCTGGCCGGCAACTGCGTCACCAGCGTCTCGAACACATGCCGCGCACCCTCCAGATTGTGCATCCGCTGGAACGTCAGCCCGAGTTGGAACAACGCGCGATCCATCAGCTTCGTGTTCGGGTAGCTGCTGATCAACCGCTGATAGCTGGCCACCGCATCCGGCCATTGCGCGGTCTCGAATTGCAGGTCAGCCACCTTGAACAACGCCTGCTCCGCCAAGACCGGATCCGCCGCCGGACCGCCGGGAGTGGACGCGGCGGTGAACGCCTGTTGAAAATCCGCGAGCGCGTCGTTGGGCCGGCCCAATTTCACCGCGCACCAGCCAGCCTGGAACTCTGCTTGGGCGATCAGTTGGCTCTGCGGATACGCCGCGACGAGCTTCGTCTGTTCCGCCAGCGCGCCGGCATAATCGTTCTGCGAAAACAACATGTCCCCAATCGCCCATTGCACACTGTCGGCAATCGGATCGTCCGGATGATCCAGCAGGAATTGCCGGAACCGCTTGATCGCCTCGTCGGTCTGGCCGGCCCGCACGTAGGATTCGCCGAGCTTGAGGATCGCTTCGCGGCGCAGGCCGGGGGCACGCGCGTCGGCCAGCGCGGTGCCAAACGCGACCACGGCTTTGGCAAACTCGTTTTGCCGCCAATACACCCAGCCCATGCCGTCCCACGCCTCCGCCGCCAGTTGGGCGTCGACTGGTTTGTTGGGTTCCCGATGATAGGCGTCGGTAACGCTGTTGAAATTATGGAGGGCGCGCTCCCAGTTTTTTTGGCGCGCGAACAACTCACCCCGCCACCGGCGGGCTTGATAACCGAGATGGGTCTTGTTCTCGACTTTGATGAGATTGTCGAAAATTTGTTCCGCCGGTCCCAGTTGGTCCAGCGCCAGCCACACCTGCCCCCGCAGGAGATTCGCTTGCCGCGCCAAGCCTTCGCGCTGCGGGATCCGGCCCAGTTCATCCAACGTGCGGCGGGCGGCGTCATCCGCGCCTTGCCGGAGTTGCATGAACGCCAACCCATATTGCGCATCGGCCCGATGCGGACTGCCGGGAAAACGACGGATCAGTTCCTCGTATTGTTTCTGGGCCGCCGCATACTGTTCACCGGCCGCCTGCGCCGCGCCCAACCAAAAGAGATAACCATCCGTCGGCGTGCCCGGACTTGGCGCTTGCGCCAAACCATCCTCCAGCGTCTGCGCCGCGGTCTGCCATTTGCCCTGCCGGATTTGCGCCTGCGCCAACAACAACCGCACATCGTTCGCTTTCTCGGCCGTCGGGAACTTGCGGAGAAACTCCGCCAACTGGCGTTCCGCAAAATCGTAGAGGCCATCCTGAAACGCCGTTTGCGCGACGCGGAACAGCCGGTTTTCCTCCGCCGGCGTGGCCGCCAACAGCGCCAGCGCCAGCACAATCCACCCACGTTTCATCACGCCCTGATTAATGGCAGAATCCGGCAACCGCCGCAAGGACAGAGCACTACGGACGGATCGGCGTGCTTATGAACGGTCCGGCATAACCGCTGGCGAAAAACGCCCGGGCCTGCGCCTCCGCAATATCCGGATTCTGCGGCACCGCGTTTGCCGGCGCGAGGATGTCCACCGGCAACCCATCCGCGCGCAACGCCGCCACATAACTGGCTGGGTCATCCGGATTTCCCACCGGTAAATTCATCGCCCGCGCCACCACCACCGCGAAATCATCCAGCGAGACGCAACGTGTCGCCTCCCAGCCGTTGAGCGGGGCGATTTTGCGCCGCGCCAGCAACTCCGTGCAGACGGTCGTGCCCGGCTCATCCACCTGCAATTCCATGGCCTGGATCAACAAACACGCCAGCCGTTCCTGCCGGAAACATCCGCCCTTCGGACCGGTCGCCAATCCCTCCGGCGCGGAATAAGGCCCCAAACCATCGGTTGGCTCCGCGGACTGCCGCCACCGCCGGCGGCTCATGCCGCGCGGCCATGGCGCGCCATCGCGGCACCCGTCCACTGCCGCGAGCAGTAATTCGCCACGCTTGGCGGCGTTGGCGACCTCGCCCAGCGCCTCCTGAAATGCTTCGGCACCCTCTTCATCGGCCAGCAACGGCAACCGTTCGCGGACCGGTCGCATGGCCGACAGCAATCCGACCGCCAGACTGTGTTGCCGCCGGATACACTCGGCGCGCGCCGTTTGATTGGAGGCCAACGCCTGCTCTTCCAGCCGCCCCAGTTCCTCCACAATCCCGGCCAGCCGCGCGAGGCTGGCGTCCGCCTGGCGGATCTGATCGTCGTGGGAAACGACGGGGGCAACCGGCCCCGGCACCACCCCGAGCAGTTCCTCCGCGCGGCTGCGGGCACTGGAAACCTCCACCAGACTCTGCCGGAGAAGTTCCAGCTTACCGTCCTTGGCTAACAACTGCATCCGCGCTTGAACCGGTTCCATGGCCGATTTTAAGGCCACCACCGTGTCGCATCTCTGTCGAATGCTCGCCGCCATGGCGAGATCGTTGGAGCCGGTGGCCGCCTGCTCTTGTTTCGCCAACAGACCGGCAATCTCCTCCAACCGGGCAAAATCCCGAGCCGCTTGTTTGAGGACGGCCGCCGAACCATTGGCAACCACCGGCGCCGTGGGCGGCGACTGGTTCGTCGCCGGCGCCGTCGTCAGCAGGTCCACCCCCAGCAGGCCGATCACAAGCCAAGATTGCATTGGCGGCACTTTATCCCGGCGTCCGCCTCCAGCGCAAGACCGGGAAACCCCAGTCTCGCCGAGATTGGCCGTTACTTCCCGGAACGCGCATGATAAACTGCGGATTAGTCGAACATGGCGACAAGCGGTCCAAACTCAACCCAGCAAGGGAGTAAACAGCCATGAGCAAAGGCTTCCGGCATTTTCTGCATTCCGAACGGCAGACGCGCGCGGCGTTGATCTCGCTGGCACTACTGTTGTTGCCGGTGCTGCTGATTCTGGTGGCGTTCGCGAAGAAGTATCGGGGACTCGACCAGCCGGAAGCCCTGGAGCATGCGCAGTTGGCCCGGCACCTGGCGGCTGGTGACGGTTTCACCACGAGCATCATTCGTCCGGTCGCGATCACCCTGCACTCGCAGGAGGGCAAGGCACCGGACCTTTACAATGCGCCGCTGCATCCGGCTGTGGTCGCCCTGTTTTTTGCCCTGACCCATCCTTCCGGGCGGGTCCTGGCCGCGGTGAACACGTTGTTGTGGCTGTTGGCGGTCTGGCTCACGTTCTTCGTCGGGGCGCAATGGGGACGACTCACGATGGCCGCGTTGGCAGCGGCTTTTTTTGCGTTGAATCCCGCCGCGATCAACGGGGCGATTGCCGGCAGCGCGCAGCCGTTGTTGGCCATCTTGGTTCTCCTGGCTGTCTGGCTGGCGCTGCCTCAGGCTTTCGCCGAGAATGAAGAGACGGCGACCCGCTTGCCGGTATGGCGGATCTGCCTGACCGGCGCCGTCTGCGCGCTGGCGACGCTGACGAATTATCTGCTGATCGGGTTGGTGCCGGTTCTGGGGTTCTGCGTCGCCCAAACTCGGCGTCGCAAGCTGCCGGCGGTGGGCTGGTTTTTGTTGGGCTTCGCGGTGCCGTGGCTGCCGTGGCTCGTCCGCAACGCTCTGGTGACGGGATTACCGTTCTCCGGTTTGTTTTGGTATGAGCTTTTAAGCAACACGCGGACGTATCCGGGCGGGACGATCTGGCGGACGGTGCAACCGCCGCCGAATCCATTCTGGTTTGTCATCACCAATCCCTGGGAAATGACCCGCAAAGTTCTGGCGGGCGCCGCCCGCGAATGGACGCCGTCTGTCCACGCGTTGGGAACGCTGACGGTCGTGATGTTCGTGGCCACGCTGTTGAGCGGTGTGTTCGCCAAACGATTGCGGGCACTGCTGACGGTGGTCACGACCGGGATCATCCTGACGGTGCTGGCCGGCGCGTTGTGTTGGACCGCACCGGATCTTGCGGGGTGCTGGGCGCCATTGGTCGCCATCGTGGCGGCGGCCGGTGTTCATCACGCCGTGCGCAGCCGCGTGAAGGCAATTCAGTTTGCCGGGCTGACCCAGTCCAAGTTGAAGAGTTTATTGTTGTTGCGGTACCGCCGTCCCGAGGCGGAACCGGCCATGCTCAATTTCACCATCCCCGAGCCGGTGGCGCAGTTCCTAGTGGCCATGGTAGTTGTGTTGGCAGCCGCTTTGCCGCTGGTGGGCTACGTCATCCTCCCGATGCATGAGAAGGAAGCCGCGCGGGTGGCACGACTCAAGCCGTTGACACGTTTACTGCCGGACCACGCCACGGTGGTGACGGATCAACCGGAGACGGTGGCGTGGTACGCGCACTGCCGGACGGTGTGGCTTTGGCTCCGGGAGCAGGACTGGAATGCGGTCGAACAATCGGTTGGCCGGCTGGACGCGGTGTATCTCACTCCGGCGATCCGGCAACTGGGACCTACCGAGTGGAGCGAATGGTGGCCGTGGCTGCTATCGCCCCGCGGGCAGTACCGGGGGTTCCAGCCAACCTCTCGCCTGCCGGGTAATGCGATCGCCCGCACCCGTGTCTTCCCCGGCCGTGAGACCAGCAATCTGACAAAAGAAATCACGCGGTTACAAGCACTGGTCCAGAAACGTCCCGCTTCGGCGGAGATCAGGGTGTGGTGGGCGACCCGGTTGTTGGCGGCGGACCGGTTGTGGGAGGCTTCGACGGAATTTCAGGAAGCGCGCCGGTTGGACCCGCAAAACAGCGAGGCCGTGTTAGATCAATGGCAAACGGTGGCGCGCCTGAATGATGAGTTCAACTCAATGGCCTTGATCCAGAAGGTGGCCGGACTGGAAGCGCGCGATCCGGTGTCCGTCACGATTCTGCAGGAAATGCTCGGCGGCTTGGAGCGCGGGCTGGAACAGTTCCCGCGTGACCCTTGGTTGCTGTACTACGCCGCCTTGTACCGCGCACACTTGGGACAATGGGACCGCGCCGAAGATTATTGCGTCCGCCTGACTGAACTCGCCCCCGAGGCTTTGCCGGCAGAATTGCTGATGGGTGATTTTTATCTGGATGAAGGACAAACGAAACAAGCCGCAGTCCAGTTTGCCAAACTCGGGGCGGAGCGGCCCCGCAGCGCGGTCGCCCACGAGGCATTGGGACGGGTCCGCTGGGCACAGGGACAGCGGGAGGAAGCTCTCAAGGAATTCACCATCGCCCAGCAATTGCAGCCGGATTGGCGTGTGCCGTACATCCGTGCCGGTCATGTGTATCTCGAGTTGCGGAATTTCGCGGCGGCGCGGCAGCAATTCGAGAAGGCGTTGGAATTGTTCCCCGGCTTGCTCCCCGCCCGGTTAGGTCTGGCCGACGTGGCGCGCACCGAAGGCCACGCCGCCGAATCCGCTGCGATTTACGAATCGGTGCTTGCCGATGATCCCGACAACCGGGTGGCTCTCAACAATCTGGCGTACCACTACGCCACCGCCGGGCATAATCTCAAGCGGGCGCTGGAACTCGCCCAGTTGGCCTGCCAAGTGAGTTCCTACGATGGAGCCGCGCTCGATACATTAGGCTGGGTGCTCTACCTGCGCGGGGATTACAACCAAGCGGTGAAGGTCCTCACCCAAGCCGCGCGGTTGGCGGCTCCGGACAGCGGCACCCGCCATTTCCACCTGGCGAAAGCCTTGCTCGCGATCAATCGAGAACAGGAAGCGAAAGACGCCTTGCGGATCGCGCTGCAACGCGGGTTGTCGCCGGCTCAGAAACAGGAGGCCGAACTGCTGCTGGCTACTCCGCAGTAGCGCGACATCAGACGCGAAGATATTTTCGCTTGAGCGTCACCCCGGCGGCAACGACAGTCAACCCAACCAGAAGTCCGGCCGTCGGCTCTGGCACTGCTTTGATAGATTCCAGCAACATGTCCATGTCAGCCGTGCTGCCGACAATCTTCAAGCTGATCGCACCGACACTGGTGAAGTCCGCGCCGCTCCCCCCGGCCACCGTGAAGCTGGAAAACGGGATCAGAAAATTCGCCATCGCCTCACCATTGCCCGTTACCGGTTGGGTGAATGTCGAGTAGTTGGTTGCGTTCTTGTAGATGGTCAAAACCAACGATGCATTGAGGTCAGCTCCCGCGCGAATGGCGATCGCGTTGTTTGCGCCGCCCAACGTCAAGTCCACTCCCCCCAAGCCAGTGGCGTTCAAATTGGTCGCGCTCCCATCAATACCGTCCCAAACGATCAAGGCATTGCCGGTCGTGGCGGGACCCGAATTGTAGGACAGGGCACCGGCCTGACTTAGGTTGACATCAGTCGAAACTGCCCCGGCGTTGCCGGAGGTTCGCTCTACATAAATGTCCCGCTCCCCGCCCAGTGCTCCGGCGGCGAGAGTGGCATCGGCCGCTGACATGAATCCGGCTGGGGTGCCCTGCACGCCGACTGTTTGATCCGTGTTGAACGAATCAATCACAAGGTCCGCGCGCCCAGGAATGGCCGCCGTCACCAACACTGTTGCCGCAACCGATAGAATGTGCGCAACCCGGACAGATAGCCTGTTAAACTGTGGTTTCATAGAATGCCCTTTCCCCTCTTTTGTTGTCCGTTACCGGAACGTTTCGACCTGTGGTTGGGCCACCAGATGCCTCAACAGCTTGCGAATGCCCAACAAAACGATGCCCACGCAGCCCAGCCAAATCAGGCTGGGCTCCGGCACCGTTGATGGATTCAGCACCGAGATGACATCCACACTCAAGTCGAGACTCGGCTGATAGCTGCCAATTATGTCCATCGTGATGGCGCCGACGCTGGCAAAGTTGGCACCACTGCCGGCAACCGACACGAAACTTGCTAGCGGAATCAAAAAGTTCGCCCAGTTGGGCTCATTACCCGGTACATGAATGGTTGTTGCCGAAGCGTTGCCGGCATCAGTCCAAAAAGTTACGATGAGTTCGTCACCGAGATCCGACTGGGCCTTGAGGGCCAGGTGCGTGTTGACGCCGCCTTGCGTGACATCCACTCCGCCCAAGCCGGTGTAATTGATTGCGCCACTGCTATCACCATCCCACGAAACCAATGCTCTCCCAATCGTGCTTGCCCCAGATCCGTAAGATAAGACGCCCGGCACACTCAGGTTCACATCCGCCTGAACATAGCCGGCATTGGTCCCCTCCCGTTTCACCACAATGGTTCGCTCGCCGCCCACCGCACCGGCAGCGGCAACCGTATTGGTAGCCGACATTGGCCCCGCTGGCCTTCCACTCACCGTAATAAATCCCTGATCGTCATTGAAAGTATCGATCACGAATTCGGCATGCGCACTTCGCGGTGTCACAAACCACAGCGAAACCAGCAATACCGGGTAAATCGCGACTCTGACTATCTTCTTCATTCCATCACCTTCTCCCACAGCGCCCATATATAATACGGCTTACCGCCGCGTGTCAATGTCTAATATCAAACTCTTAAACCACTCTCCCCCGTTTCTACATCCGACCGGCTCGTGCTAAATCAGTAAAACACGCGCCATAAAAACAACCCGCGCGCGGGGGCCGTCTCGACAAGCGGGATTCGTTTCTTGCCGACCAGCAACACCCGCAGTTCCTCCGTCGTCAAACGCCCCTCCCCCACCTTCACGAGCCCGCCGACAATCGTCCGCACCATCCTGTACAGAAATCCATCCGCGCTCACGCTGATGATCAACAACTGTCCCTGCTGGGTGATCGTCAGTTTGGTGACCGTGCGCACAGGATCGCGTTCCGACTTGGCCGAGAGCGCGGAAAAATCATGACGACCTTTCAACAGCCGCGCCGCGCGCCGCATCGCGATCACATCCAGCGGCCGGGGATGATGCCACGTGTAAGCGCGCAGAAACGGATCGGCGACCGCGCCGCAATCAACCTGATACCGATACTCTTTGCCCTTGGTCGAGAAACGGGCATGGAATTTCCCATCCACTTCCTGTACGCGCGTCACCCGAATGTCTTCCGGCAAGTTGGCATTCAGGGCCCGCCGGATCGTCCGTGGCGCGTGGCGCATGGTGAGTGAACAACTGGCGACTTGCGCACGAGCGTGGACACCGGCATCGGTGCGCCCCGAACCGTGGACGCGCACGGGCTTGCCGGCAATTTTCGAGAGCGCAGCTTCAATCCGTTGTTGGACGGTCATGACGTTGGGCTGCAACTGCCAGCCGCCATATTGCGCCCCATCATAGGCAATGGTGAGCTTAAGGTGCTTGAGTGGCGTGCGCATCGAGATAGCTCTGCAACATCAATTGCGCGGCGAGTTGATCGATCTTCTCTTTGCGTTCCCGGCGGCGTACGTTGCCCTCGAGCAACACCCGCTCCGCCTGGACGCTCGTCAACCGCTCATCCCAGTGCGCCACCGGCAACGCCGTCTGCTGCTGCAGCGCCTCAATGAACTTTAACGTGCGCTCGGTCTGCTCACTGACGGTATTGTCGAGCCGACGCGGCACGCCCACCACGATCTTGCCGACACCGCGTGCCGTCGCCACGCGCAGAATGTCCTCGATCCGCGGCGAAACGTAGCCGACCGATTGGGCAATTGTGCCGGTCTCATCGCTGACCGCGAGGCCAACGCGTTTCAGACCATAATCCACTCCGAGAACGCGCATCAGAGCAATTTCTTATGCCGGCGTTGCGCCGCCAACTGCTTGACGAGGTCGCGCACCTTCTGCGACTGGCTCTTCGGGCAAACCAGCGTGGCATCGGGCGTATGCACCACCACCAGATCGTGCACGCCCACCACGCCGATCAGATGGTCGGCACTGCTGAAAGCCACGCAACCGGATGCGTCCACACCCGCAAACGCGCCACGCGCCACATTACCGGCCGCGTCCGCCGCAAAATGCCGGGCGACTGCGGCCCAATCGCCCACGTCATCCCACGGGAAATCGCCGTTGGCGACAATGACGTTTGCCGCCTTCTCCATGATGGCATAGTCCACGGAGACCTTTTCGAGCTGCGGATAAATCCGTTTCATCGACCGGCCGTCCTGAATTTGTTCAAGTTGCGTCCACATCACCGGCTGATGTCGGCGATAGGCGGCGGTAATCGCCCGCAACGACCACACAAAGATACCGGCATTCCACCGATAGCGCCCGCTGGTGAAATATCTCTCAGCAGTCACCCGGTCCGGCTTTTCGACAAACCGCAGCGCTTTCCAGAAGCGTTTATTGATCCGGTCCCCGAGTTGAATGTAGCCGTAGCCCGTATGCGGCCGGGTGGGACGAATGCCCATGGTGATCAATGCGTCTTGCTGCGCGGCAAATTCGAGCGCCTCGCGAAACACCTGCCGGTAACGATCCACCTTGCCAATCCAACCATCTGCCGGTACGACCGCCATCACCGCATCCGGGTCGTGCCGCCGAATCATTGCCGCCGCGAGTCCAATGCACGGCGCGGTGTTGCGCCCTGCCGGTTCCGCAATGATGTGACGGACTTGCGGCAGTTGCCGGCGCACTTCAGCGGCCTGCGCCGCGTTGGTGACCACCATGATGCGCGCCGGGGCGAACAACGGCTTGAGCCGGGTAATCGTTTCCTGAATCATCGTCTGCTTGCCGACGATGGGCAGCAGTTGCTTTGGCTTCTTCCGCCGGCTCATCGGCCAGAACCGTTCCCCCGCTCCGCCCGCCATGATCACCAGCCAGTTCATTTCACCGCCTTTACCATCGGCGCAATGAATCGCGCAACTGCGTTCGCACGCCGCCCTTGTGCAATCTGATTCACAATGACGCTGCCCACCACCACGGCATCGGCCATCCGCGCCACGGCCCGGGCTTGGGCGGGCTTGGAGATGCCGAAACCGACCGCCACTGGCAACTTGCTGAAGCGGCGAATCGTCTTCACCATCGGCGCAATATTGGCGGAAATGGATTTCTGCATCCCGGTCACGCCTTCCCGAGAAACGTAATAGATGAACCCGCCGGCATGTTGCGCGATTTCCCGAACGCGGGTCGCCGGCGTGGTCGGCGCGACCAGATAAATTGGATGAACACCGGCCTGCCTCACCGCTTCATCGTAGGCTCCGGCTTCCTCGGGCGGCAAATCCAACGCCAAGATACCGTCCACCCCGGCAGCGCGCGCGTCGCGGGCAAACTGCTTCACGCCGTGGCGGTGAATGGAATTGTAATACAGATACAGCGTGATCGGAATCTGCACGCCTTGGCGGCGCAATCCGGCAATCATCTTCAACACGCCGCGCGGCGTCGTGCCGGCCCGCAAGGCGCGCTCCGCCGCAAGTTGGTTGACCGGCCCATCGGCCAACGGATCACTGAACGGCACGCCCAGTTCCAACACGTCCACGCCAACACGCTCAAATTCCCTGGCCAATTGCGCGGTCGCTTGCAGGTCCGGGTCGCCCGCGCAAACATAGGCAATGAAGCCTTTCTGGCCTGCGGCTCGCAGCGCGCGGAATTTGGCGTCGATTCGATTCATCTCGAGTTGCGGACGTAAATAAACCGGAGACCTTCGAGGGTCAACAGCGGATTCACGTGCTGGATTTCCGGCATTTTGCGCGCGATCAGCTCGCCATAGCCGCCGGTGGCGACCACCGGCGCACGGCGCATCCCCGGTTGGCCGCGCAATTCGCGCAGGATTTCCTTCACCAATCCCCGGTAACCGACCACCGCGCCCACTTGCATCGCGGCTTCCGTACTTTTGCCGAGCGCCGAGCGTGGTTCGCGCAACCGGATTTGCGGCAGCAACGCCGTGTGTTGGTAGAGATAATCCGTCATCGCCGCCAAGCCGGGCGCGATGACGCCGCCGATGTATTCCCGACGGGCATTGACCACATCAAATGTCACGGCCGTTCCAAAATCCACCACGATGGCCGGCGTGCCGTAGAGATGGGCGACGCCGACCGCGTTGGCCAACCGATCCGCGCCAATCTGTTTGGGGTGCGGATAGCGCACTCGCACACCCAAATCCGCCCCGGCACTGACAACGAGGGGCGGCACCGGCACGCGCCCGCGCAGTTTCCGGGTCGCGGCGGGCACAACCGAAGCCAGCACGACTGCGGTTGCCTCACGCGCCCAAGCCGGCAAGCGGCGGAGACCGGCCGTCGGCTGGCTGGTCACCCGCAAAATGCGGTCGGTGGTCGCCAACGCGAAGTCGGTGTTGGTGTTGCCCACGTCAATCAGCAACGCGGTTGGTTTCATCGTTCTTGAATCACATCGCCCGCCAGCAGACGCTCAATGTGGCCGTGGTCGCGGCGCACGAGCAACGCGCCGTCGCCGTCCAACGCGCACGCCTCGCCTTCAATCCGCCGGTGACCGATGCGCACCACGATCTGTTTGCCAAGACTCACGCACAAATCGGCCCATTCCGCCGCCACGGCCTCGAAGTTGGTCTGTGCCCGGTGGTAGTAATCGTCCAGCCGCCCCAGAAGGCTTGCCGCCAGCGCGGCGCGGTCCTGCGGGTGACCGGTCTCGATGCGCAGCGACGTTGCTTGGTCGCGCAACGCGGACGGAAAATCTTCTGGGGCGTTGTTGACGTTCACGCCGATGCCGAGGATGACGGCGTTCTTGCCGGTTTCAGTAAGGATGCCAGCGAGTTTGCGTTCCCGGATCACCACGTCATTGGGCCATTTGATCCGCGCTTCCACAGCCCGGGCCACGGCCACGCTGGCCGCGACCGTGATCCGGGAATACGCCGCAACCGGTAACGCGGGCCGCAGCAACACGGAAAACCATAATCCCTTGCCACGCGGCGATTCCCATTTGCGTCCGTGCCGCCCCCGGCCACGGGTTTGCGCTTCGGCAAACACCACCACCCCTTCTTGGGCATCGCTCCTGGCCAACCGCTCCACAACATCATTGGTGGAGGTGGTCTCTTCAAACACGAGTACTTCCCGGCCAATCACCCGGCTGTTCACCAAGGCACAAATCTCATCCACGGTGAGCCGGTCGGGCGAACCAAGCCACCGGAGACCAAAGTGCGGATGGATTTCGATCTGATAGCCCATCTGCTGCAACTCGGCGATCCCGGCCGTCACCGTCGCCGCCGATTCCCCCGTGCGCCGCCGCAACTCGTCGAACGCCAAGTAGCCGGCGGCGTGGCGATGCAGCGTGTTCAGAATGGCGGTCGTCCCGGCCCTCATGGCTGTAGCAGTGTAGGGTGTGCCGGCGGCGGTGTCAGTATTTTTCACAGGGTAACGCATTCACCCTAGCGGCCTGATAAATCAAGGCTTCCAACTTGACGGGCGATCTATATCGGACATGGTAACCACTTGAAAGGAACAGGGGAAACCATGAAGATCACGAAGTCACTCACAATGGTGGTCATCGCCGCCGTTAGCTTTTTCACACTCAATTACGCCTTCGCCAAGCAAGGCGGCGCCGACTAACAAAGTCTACACGTGCGGCTCGCCAACCTTGATACCAATGCCACCTACACGTTGGAGGCGCAGATGGTCGGTGATTCCAATCTCACTGAAGTGGCCACGTTCGACACGGACGCCCGCGGTCAAGCCGATTTGGATTACGCCAACCATGGCAACAGTCATGGCAAGGGCCATGGTCACAGCGGCAGCATCCCAAGCGCGGTTCAGCCGTTGATTGATGTGTTGAATCTGTCGGTGGTCAATGCCAGCACGCAGACCGTCCTCTCCGCTGATCTGCCCGATGCCGGCTTGCTGCAATACTTGGTTAACCACACCATGGATAACCACAGCGTGGAGCCGGGCGCGTTTGGTGTCATCCGTATGCAGAAAAACAACCAGAAACAGCAATTCGGTCTTCAGGCGGCCGGCCTCACGACCAACACGGACTACTGGCTTGTGATTAACGGTGACGTCGTCAGCACTAATACGACTGATGCCGGCGGCAAGTTGAAAATTACCTCCCTGCCGGGGGGCGCACCGAACGTGCTCGACATCGCCAGCGTTGCCCTTTGGAACACCACCAGCAACAACGTGTTGGGCGCGACCATTCCATAGACCAAACAACATCACTTCAGGAGGGCGCTGCCATCGCAGCGCCCTTCTTGTTTACGGCGCCGGTGGCGCAACCTTGAAGAGTGAATGAATCCGCTCGTACGTCTTCGGGCCGACGCCGTTCACCCGCCGCAAATCCTCCACGCTCTTGTACGGTCGTCCGGCCATGATCTTCGTCGCCAAGACCGGCCCCACCCCGCTGATGAACTGGAGTTCCTGAGCCGTGGCCGTGTTCAGGTCGATCGGTTCATTCGACGTGACCGGTTTCCGAAACTGGTCGCGGAAGTCCTTTAACTCCTGCTCCTCCGCCCGTTCCTGCGCCCGCAACTTCGCCAGACTGGCCGGATCGCTTTGCGCCCAAATGCCGGCCCGCGCCAACATCGCCTGCATCTCCAAATCATGCAGCCGGTCGGCCATCTCCTTGCTCGACACGCCCATCGGCGTCTCCCGGTGCGCCCCGGTGCTGCGTGCCAGACCGTGTTCCACCAACGTGCTCGCCAAATCCTGGCCCTCCGCCGTCACCACAAACGCATAATACCGGGGCATCGTCGAACGCCCCATCGCGCTGGAAAACGCCGTGTACACCGTGAACGGTTTGCTCAACTGCTCCGCCGTGAACACCTTCGCCTTCAACCCGAACTCCACGACGTGCCGGGCCTCCGTCAGTCCGAAATACCGGGCCTGATCCCGCACCCGTTTCGCGTCCACATCCGACACCGCCGAGGTTTCCGGACAATCCACGAAATACAACCGCAGAATCAACTCCCGCTCCCCGGCCCGCACGTGAAAACTGTCCCCATCATTTGCCGGATTCTCCAGCAACCGGCAATCCGTGAACTTCTGGAGGTCCGCGGCCTGCGTTAGCACGGTGAGCAACAGGCCGACCCCAACGTTGAGAAACACCCGCCTCACGAAATCATCTCCAACGAAAAATCCACCGCCCGGGCCGAGTGCGTGAGTGCGCCGATGCTGATGTAGTCCACACCGGTTTCGGCGACGGCGCGGACGTTGGCCAACCGGATACCACCGCTGGCTTCGGTCTTGGCGCGACCGGCCACCAGCTTCACGGCTTCCCGGAGTTCGTCGGGCGTCATGTTGTCGAGCAAGATGTGATTGGCCCCGGCCGCGAGCGCTTCTTCAACTTGTTCGAGTGAATCGGCTTCAACAATGATCGGCTTGCCGGGATGGTTTTCGCGCGCGGCGCTCACTGCATCGCCCAACGCCTGCGAGCCGAGCCGGGCGAGGATGACGCGGTGATTGTCTTTGATCATCATCGCGTCGAACAGGCCCATCCGGTGGTTCTGACCGCCACCAGTGGCAACGGCGTATTTCTCCAACACCCGTAGTGTCGGCGTGGTTTTACGGGTGTCGAGAATCGTCGCCCGCGTACCAGCGACCGCTTCGACAAATTGCCGGGTGAGCGTGGCGATACCGGACAGGCGTTGCAGGAAATTCAGGGCGGTGCGCTCACCGGTCAAGATGGCGCGGGCGTGACCACTCAGCCGGCAGACTTCCGTCCCTTGCTCCACCACCGCGCCGTCGGCGACGAGCAACGTCACCGACAGATGCGGATCGAGTTCATTGAACACCGATTCAACCAGTGGCAGACCGGCCACAACGCAGGGTTCCTTGGCGAGGATGACGGCTTCGGCGCGCATCTCAGCCGGCACGGCGCATTCCGTGGTGATGTCGCCCGCCCCGATGTCCTCGGCAAGGGCGGCCCGGACAATTTGCCGGATGTATTCCTGACTCAAGGTAGTCATAACAACTTCTGCGTGCGCCGGGACTTCTTTACCACATTCACCTTCAGTTTGCGGTCGTATTTCACTTCGCGCTTGGGAGGCACCGGTGTGTCCACCTTCTTCAACTCAGCAATCTCGTCGCGCAGAATGGCGGCTTTCTCGAATTGGAGGTTCTCGGCGGCTTCGAGCATTTCGGCTTCGAGTTCACGGAGCAACTCAGCAGTCCGGTACCCGCCGGGCGCTTCACGCACAACCGCCGCCTCAACCTCCCGCCCCTTGGTCAATTCATCGAGACTCAACTGCAATTCGCGTTTCACCGTCTTGGGCGTGATGTGATGCTCCTGGTTGTACGCGAGTTGTTTCTGCCGGCGATACTCGGTCGTCGCGATGAACTTCTTGATCGAATCGGTCATCACATCGGCATAGAGAATGACCTCGGCGTTGATGTGACGCGCAGCGCGGCCGGCGGTTTGGATTAACGACGTGGCGCTGCGGAGGAAACCCTCCTTGTCGGCATCGAGGATCGCCACGAGTGAGACTTCCGGCAAGTCGAGGCCCTCGCGCAGGAGGTTGATGCCCACCAACACGTCAAAATTGGCGGCCCGCAAACCGCGCAGGATTTCAACGCGTTCAATGGCGTCGATTTCGCTGTGCAGGTATTTCACCCGGATGCCGACTTCGCGGAGGTAATCGGCCAAATCTTCCGAGGTGCGTTTGGTAAGCGTGGTGACGAGGACGCGCTCGCCGTGCTCGGCGCGTTTCCGGCATTCCTCAATGAGATCGTCAATCTGACCTTTCAACGGCTTGACGGTAACCGGCGGATCAACCAAACCGGTTGGACGGATGATCTGTTCGGCGGTAACCGCGCTGTACTGAAGCTCGTATGTGCCCGGGGTTGCTGAAACAAAAACGCACTGGTTCGTCAGATTGTTGAACTCGTCGAAGTTCAGCGGCCGGTTGTCCAGCGCCGAGGGCAACCGGAACCCGTGTTCGACCAGCGTGTTTTTGCGTGACCGGTCGCCCGCGTACATGCCGCCAATCTGGGAGACGGTGACATGGGATTCGTCCACGATCAGCAGGTAATCTTTCGGGAAGAAATCCAACAGACAAAACGGACGCTCACCCGCCGCGCGTCCACTGAGGTGCCGGGAATAGTTTTCAATGCCGTAGCAGAAGCCCATTTCCTTGAGCATCTCCAGATCGTACATCGTCCGGGAATGCAGGCGCTGGGCTTCCACAAGTTTGTTCTCCGACTCAAACCACGCCACCCGGTCGGTCATCTCGGCTTTGATGGCGTCCACCGCCCGGGCGATTTTGGAGTACGGCGTGACCCAGTGTTTGGCCGGGTAGATCGAAACCGTGTTCACCATTTCGCGTTTCTTGCCGGTGAGCGGCTCGAACCGGGTGATTTGCTCCACCCGGTCGCCATCGAACTCGATGCGCACAGCATCGTCGGCGTAGCTGGGGCAGATTTCGACCGTGTCGCCGCGCACCCGGAAATTGCCGCGGGTAAACTCGATGTCGTTCCGGTTGTACTGCATGTCCACGAGTTTGCGGAGAAGGTCGTCACGGGCCATGGCGTTGCCGACGCCGATCATGGCCATCATCTCAAAATAATCTTCAGGCGACCCTAACCCGTAGATGCACGAGACGCTGGCGACCACGATCACATCGCGCCGGGAAAGCAGACTGCTGGTTGTCGAGAGCCGGAGCTTCTCGATTTGCTCGTTGATGCTGGCGTCCTTCTCGATGTAGGTATCCGTCTGCGGAATATAGGCTTCCGGCTGGTAGTAATCGTAGTAGCTGACGAAATACTCAACGGCGTTGCGCGGAAAGAATTGTTTGAACTCGCTAAACAACTGCGCCGCGAGCGTTTTATTGTGGGAGATGATGAGCGTGGGCCGGTCAAGCTGCTGGATCACGTTGGCCATCGTGAACGTTTTGCCGCTGCCGGTCACGCCGAGCAAGGTCTGATACCGGTTACCCGTTGCCAGCGATTTGACGAGCGTCGCAATCGCCTGCGGCTGATCCCCGCGCGGCTTGAACTTACTGACGAGATCGAAGGACATTGAGGAACAATACTACACCGTTGCCGTCAGCCACGCCACCGTGTCCGTCAGAACGCGTTGTTCCCAGATGTGTTTATTGAAGGTGTGATCGGCGCCGGGGACGATGATTTTTTTGACGGCGCGTTCCGGCGTGAACAATGCCTTCTCATACAGATCGGCATGATGTGGCGGCACGGTTTCGTCGCGCGAACCGTGGATGATGAGGGTCGGGCACTGACACTTCGCCACCTCCCGCAGCGGTTTCATCTCGGCGAATTGCCGGACAAACGCAATGCAGACCAGGTTGCCTTCGTAATCGGTAATCCCAGTTTGCGCCAAGGACGCGACGGCGTCCGGGGTGGAGAGATTATCGAGAATGCCGGCGCCTTCCGCCACCGGCGCCCACAGCACCAACGTGCGAAACTGGCGCCGCTCCCGCCCGACCACATACGACGCCACCACGCCGCCCATACTGAATCCCAACAAGGCGAGTCGCCGGGAATTGATGCGCTTGTGGTGCCCCAAAAACTTCAGCGCCTCCAGCGCATCCACCACCTCCGAACGAATCGTCAAATCCTCGAAATCGCCGGCGCTGTCACCGGAGCCGCGAAAATCGAAGCGCAAACTGGCGATCCCTTTGGCGGCCAGCGCGCGGGAAAGCTTCACGAACAGCCGGTGTTGCTCGACTTTCGTCCCGGTAAACCCATGCAACATCAACACCGCCGGAAAGCGCCCGCGCTGATCGTCCGGCAGGTGCAGCATGCCGACGATCTGTTCGCCACGACAATCGAATGTCACCGGGGTTTCCACGGCGGCGCATCGTAATGGGGGCTTCCGGGATTGTCAACGCGCCACGCCCCCGCTACACTGCGCGGCTCATGATGCCGATTCGCTGCGACTATCACCTGCACACGCCGCGCTGCAAGCACGCCACCGGTCCGATTGCGGCGTACGTGGAACGCGCGCTGGTTCTCGGCTTGGAGGAAATGGGGTTTGCCTGCCACAATCCTCTGCCCCACGGCTACGGCGCGAACGTCCGCATGGACGAAGCCGAACTCGACGATTACGTGAATGACGTGCTACGCCTGCGCGACCGTTACCGGGGACAGATCGTGGTCCGGCTCGGTCTGGAACTGGATTACGTTGAAGGGCTTGAAGCCTATCTCGCAAAGCAAATCGCCGATTATCCCTGGGACTACATCATCGGTTCGGTGCATTACCTCGATGCCCATTGCCGAGCGTCTTCCTGGCCGCGAAATTACGCGGGTGACATTCACGCCTTGTACGCGCGCTACTTCGAGTTGCTGCGTGGCTTGGCGCGCAGCGGCCTCTGCGACATCATTGCGCACTTCGACGTGCCCAAGCGCACCGGGCGTGCGCCGACCGAACCCGAAGCCGAAGCAATCACCGTCACGCTCCGGGAGATTGCGCGCGCCAACCTCGCGCTGGAAATCAACACCTCCGGCTACCGGCACCTCGAGCCGCCGCAACCGGAAGCGTACCCCTGTTGGCCGATTGTCCAAGAAGCGCTCGGCTTGGGAATCCCGTTCACCGTGAACTCCGATGCGCACGCACCCGATCAGGTGGGGTTGAAGTTTGACGAAGTCGCAGCCGCATTGCCGCAACATGGTTGCCGGCAACTGTGGCGGTTTGCGGGGCGAAAGCGAAGCAGTTATTTGCTCTGAGCTTTCGCGTCCGCCCGCCAACTCACGAGCATGTAGAGGACGACGCCGACGCAAATCGCGCTGTCGGCGATGTTGAACGCCGGCCAGTGGTGCGTCCGGTAATGAAAATCCAAAAAGTCCACCACGGCGCCCAGCCGAACACGGTCAATGGTGTTGCCGATGATGCCCCCGGCAATCAGTCCCAGCGCCATGGCACTGGCCCTGTGGGTCTGGAGTAATTTGTGACGGAAGAAGATTACGGCCAGAATGCACAGGATGCCGACAATCGTCAGAATCAAATTACTGTTCTGGAACATCCCCCACGCGGCGCCGGTGTTGCGCCAGTTGACTAGATTAAAAAAGCCGGGAATGACGGCGCGCGACTCGAATTCTCCGATCCACCGGACGATCAACGCTTTCGTCGCCTGATCAATCGCGGTGACCAGCGCCGCGATGGGGAGAATCCATCTCACTCTACTCCTCGGACTCTTCGCCATCCGATTCGTCGTCGGCGCTTTCGGTGAAGCTGGAGACAGGACGGAAAGTGCCGCGGCGATCCTTTTCGACGCCGGATTGGCATTGCACACAAAGCCGCGCGAACGGCACGGCTTCCAGGCGTTCCTTGGCAACCGTCTTCTCACAGATGTCGCAGATGCCGTAGGTGCCGGCTTCCAAACGCTTGAGGGCCTCTTCAATCTCGTAGAGCGCCTCCTGTTCACTGGAGACGAGGCTCAGGGCAAATTCGCGGTCAAAGTTGTCCGTGCCGGCATCGGCCATGTGCAGGCTGTAGCCACTCAACTCACCGGAAGCCTCGCGGTTCGAGCGTTTGAGATTCTCGCTGGCAAGGAAGTTGACGCCATCAATCAAGTGATCGCGCAGCTCCAGCAACAGCTTGCGGAAATGGTCGGCGACTTCTTTGGAAAGTTTCAGCTTCTTCGGCTGGGCCGGCGCTTCGACTTTGGCCTCGGGTTTGGCCGGCTTGAGGGGCATGGCCTTTTTCACCGGTTTAGCAATCTTGGCTTTTGCTTTCGGTTTCGTTGTCTTGACAGCTTTTTTGGCTTTCTTCATGAATCTCCCTCTGATAGCTCACTTACCACGTTCGCGCAACGTCCGCACAACTCCGGATGGCCCGCCGTTTGGCCCACATCTTTCGTCCAGCGCCAGCATCGGCCGCACTTCTGTCCATCGGCCCGACTGACCGCGACTTGCGTTTCCCCGCCGGTCACCGCGCCAACCCGCGCGTGCGATACGATCAAAATCGTCTCCAACCACGAACCAAGCTCCAGCAGCAACGCCCGCGTCGCTTCACTTTCCGGTCGGACCTCAACCTGCGCCTCCACCGGTTTGCCGATCAATCCGGCCTGGCGCGCCGCCTCCAATTCCTTCGTAACGACCGCGCGGACGCCGAGCACCTTATCCCAACGCGCCTCCAATTGCCGGTCGCGCGACTGCTCATCGCTGGCCGGGAAACGTGACTGATGCACCGACTCGGTTTCCTGACCCGGCAACGCCTGCCAGACTTCCTCCGCCGTGAACGGCATTACCGGGGCGATCAACTGCGCCAACGTCTGCGCCGTCACACGCATCGCCGTCTGCGCCGAGCGTCGTTCCGGCGAATTGGGCGCGAATGTGTACAGCAGGTCCTTGGTCACGTCAATGTAAAACGACGAGATTTCCACCGCGCAAAAGGCGTTCACGAGATGGTAGACCCGGTGAAACTCGTACTGTTCGTACGCGCCGGTCAATTCCTCCACCAACGCCGCCAGCCGGGACAATAACCAGCGGTCGATCTCACTCATGTTGTCGCGCGACACGCGATCCTTGCCGGGATCGAAATCGTAGAGGTTGGCCAGTAGGATCCGCAGCGTGTTCCGCACTTTCCGGTAGGTCTCGCTGACGTGGTCAAAAATCTCATCGGACAACGGCACATCGCCCTGGTAATTCTCTGACGCCACCCACAACCGCAACACATCCGCCCCGTACTTCTTGACGTAATCCTCGGAGTTGGCCGGCCGACCGGCCGACTTGGAAATCTTCGCCTTCTTACCGGTTTCCTCGACGTGCACCACCAAAAAGCCATGCGTCAGCACCGTTTTAAACGGCGCGCGCTTCGTCGTCGCCATCGCCGTGAGCAGCGACGATTGGAACCAGCCGCGATGCTGATCACTGCCTTCGAGGTAGATGTCGCAGGGGTAAGCCAACTCGGGCCGTTGTTGCAGCACGGCGCGGTGGCTCACGCCCGATTCCAGCCACACATCCACGATGTCCGGCGACTTCGCCAGATCGCTCGACCCGCAATGCGGACATTTCACGTCGCCAAACAGTTCTTTCACGTCGCGCTCGAACCAGATGTCCACGCCTTCCTTCGCGACGCGCTCGCGGAACTGCAAAATCAGGTTTTTGTCCAGCAACGGTTTTTCACATTGCCGGCATTCGAGGAATGGCAACGGCACGCCCCACGCGCGTTGCCGGGAAATGCACCAGTCCGGTCGCATCTGGATCGTGCCGGCAATCCGATTCTCGCCCCACGCCGGAATCCATTGCACTTTCTTCACTTCGTCCAGCGCGCGCTGCCGCAATCCAGCATGGTCCACGCCGATGAACCACTGTTCCATCGCCCGGAAAATGATTGGCTGTTTGCACCGCCAGCAGTGCGGGTACGAATGCTTCACGTCGGCGTTCCCGGCCAGCGCGCCGATCTGTTTGAGGTGTTCAACGATGGGCTTGTTCGCTTTGAACACGAATTGCCCGGCAAATTGTCCGACCTCACTCGTGAACACACCGCGGTCGTCGACCGGCGCGAGCGTCTCCAACCCGTACTTCTGGCCGATCTCGTAGTCTTCCGCGCCGTGACCGGGCGCGGTGTGCACCAACCCTGTCCCCTGCTCCAACGTCACGTACGGCGAGAGAACGATGGGCGCATCACGTTCGACAAACGGATGCCGGGTGACAACGCCTTCCAGCTTCTCACCGGAAAGCTTCTCGATGATCTGCAAGTCCACACCGCACGCCTTGCCGACTTGCTCGACCAAGCCATCCGCCAGAATCCACGTCTCACCGGCATGGGTCCGGGCGCGGACGTACTGCAAATCGGATTTCACGGCGATGGCGAGGTTGGCGGGCAACGTCCACGGGGTCGTCGTCCAGATGACGGCAAATTCCTTGTCGCGCCCCTTCACCGGGAACTTCACAAAAACGGAATGCGCCGTGTGATCGGCGTACTCGACTTCCGCTTCCGCTAACGCCGTCCGGCAGGTCGCGCACCAATAGACGGGTTTCTTGCCCCGGTAAACGAAACCATCACCCACCATGTCGGCAATCGCGCCGACGATCTCCGCTTCGTACTGCGGACTCATCGTCAGATACGGATGCGCCCAATCACCGAACACGCCAAGCCGTTTGAACTGCTGGCGCTGCACCTCGATGTATTTCTCGGCGAATGCCCGGCAACGCTGGCGCACTTCTGCTTGGGAAAGTTTTTCGCCGGACTTCTCCAGCTCCTTGTTGACCTTGTATTCGATCGGTTGCCCATGACAATCCCAGCCCGGCACGTACGGCGCGCGGAAACCGCGCATCGTCTTGTACTTGATGATGATGTCTTTGAGGATTTTGTTCAGGGCCGTGCCAATGTGGACGTCGCCGTTGGCAAACGGCGGGCCGTCGTGGAGCACGAATAATGGAGCGTGGGCCCGGGTCGACTGAATCTGTTCGTAGAGCTTGCCGGCTTCCCACTGCGCCAACATCTGCGGCTCCCGCTTCGGCAGATCGGCTTTCATCGGGAACGACGTCTGCGGCAGGTTCAGCGTCTCTTTATAGTTCGGCTGGCTCATCTTTCCGAAAAAAGGCGGGCAAACTTATCACGCACACCCGGAGGTGTCAACGCGCCATGACGAGACTGCAGGGCGATTGCATTTTGAGGTTTGAGAGGACGCGTTGATGTAAGTGGGTCGG
>JBBISF010000041.1:0-24024 GCA_037441425.1 Verrucomicrobiia bacterium | reverse complement strand
GACCACTTTCAGTTTCACCACCACAAGGGGGTCACGATCTACCTGTCCCCTCCCAGGCATGTCAAGAAACCGACTTGCCAATCCGAAAACATGGGGCTAACGATACGGGTTGTATGCCGATGACCTCCGGCCGGATTACCGTGCTCAGTGCTTGGCTTTTCTTGGCGGCTAACCTCGCGCCCGCGGAATCCACATCCCTAACCCTGCCGGCCGACCTCCCGCAACTCCAATCGCAAGCCCAGATCACCTTCGTGGCACTGGATACCCAGCACTTGGCATTACAGGCGGCGGATGTCACCCAACCGGTGGCCGTGCGCATCCCGGCGGGGACCTGGCTCAAACCGGGGCGCGGCGAGGAAGCCCCTGCGTTTGTGGTTTGGAAAGCGGCCAACTTGGCGCTCCAACCGGGGCCGGGCCCGGTCAACTATCCCATCGCGGTGGTGCTGGCCAACCTTTACGAATGGGGAACACCGCTGCGCAGCACGCATTGGCAACTGGTTCCACCGAACCATTTATTGTCGCAAGCACGGGTGACTGCGTTCTTCCAAGCCGGCAACGCAGAAACCAATTTCACGTGGGTGGGCGCGCAGATCGGCGTGGCGGCCATTCTGCAAAATGTTCCACTGGCCTCACTCTCGGACAAGAAAATGACTGCTTATGCGATTACCGCCGGTAGCACCAACGCCATCGCGTTCGGACTCTATTCCTACAACATGGTCCGCCAAGTCCGAACGTTGTTTGAGAAAGTCGGGCTCCACCCCGATGACTATCGCCTCTTTCCCGAGAACGAACAAGAACTGGAACGCGTGCTCCGTGCCTACTCCGTCACCACTTGGAACGAGGACCTGCTGGTCCCGCATACCGACAATCTGTTCAGCGGACTGGCCAGTTTCTCAACCGCGCCGCGCGTGCGCGAATTGTTGCTCGCCTACGTTCTGTATCACCAAAATGAATACATCGCCTGGCAAGCCGCGCAGTTTCTTATCCGCATCAACGGTCTGCCCGGCACCAACGACGAATTGTTTCAACAAGTCACCACCGACCCGCACCGGTTGGTCCGGTTCGCGGGTGCCGGCACGCTCGTCCAGCGTCAAGATTGGCGGGGCGCACCGCTGCTGGCTGTGTTTGGTGACGACGAAATGTTGATCAGCGATGTGGAGACGAACTGGACCGCGTTGATCACCCGCCAATCCGGCGTCCAGCGCCAACCGCAGGAGTCGCTGCTGGAGTTCTGGGAACACGCCGGCGGTTGGGATCGCTTGGCCTTCGACCACGATGTCGCCCCGCTCAAAAAAGCCGTCGCCAAACTGCAAGCACTTGAAGCGGCCGCTCTTACCGCCCGGCTGAGCAACGCCACTGCCGTCAGCGGCCGGGATCTCGCAATCGCCTTGATGACCCTGTCACAGCGCTTTTCACGGGCTCCCCAAATGGACGCTTGGATCAGCCAAACCGCCCGCACCAATCCCGATCCCAGCATCCGGTTCGTCGCGCTTCAGTCACTGCGCAATCTTCCGCCGGCGGACCACTGTGATCTGCTGACCGACCGCCTCGACCACGATCCGGTGGCTGCCGTGCGAATCGCGGCCATGTACGCCCCGTGGTCGCCCGACCCGCAACGGCGCGCGCAGTTCTTCCTGCACGCAATCCAGTCCCCCGACCCGCAAGTGTGTTTGGGAGCGGTTCGGCAACTTGATGAGGCGGCGTTCACTCCAGCCGCCGACCCGGTGCTGACGGTGTTGGCCCAAACCGGAGCCACAACCGACTTGCGAATCGCCGCACTCAGCAAACTCGTCAGCTTTGGCGTCTCCAACGCCACCACTTTGGTGCGCGAAGCAATTGCGATTACCGATCCTTCCCAACAAGACATTGTCGTCGAAGCCCTCCAGCTCTGGGCGCAAACGCAACCCGACGCCGCCGGGCTGGCGTTGATGAAACAAACCGCCACCCAACATCCCTTGGCCGCCGCGCGCGCCGCGGCGCTCAACGATCTGGACGCCTACAGCCGGGCCAACCAGCCCGTGATGGACGTTGCGTTGGAATGCATCACCAGAGATGGCGACAAATCCGTTCAAATGAGCGCTCTGTCACTTGCTCTCCGGCAGTTGGAGAAGGCCCGTGAAAAGGACCAGGCCGCGCAGGTGGTCGCGGCCGGGTTGAAGAGCCGCCACAGCGCTGTTCGCACCCAGGCCGTCGAAATTATCCGGGAACGACAACTGTCGACGCTCGAACCCCAAGTGGTCGAACTCGCCAAAGCCGAACCGGATATGGACGCCCGGACAGCCGCCTACGCCACCCTGCAAGCACTGCAATCGCCAGCCCTGTTCGACGTTTTAGCCGCTTGGGCGCGTTCCGCCAACACAGGGGCGCGCTACGCCGCCGTGCAGGAACTCACTCGCCAGTTTGCCACGGACCCGCGCACCCGGAAACTCATCGAACCACTTGCTAACGATTCGGATGGCGACGTCCGCCGCGCCGCCGCCAGTTTCCTCGGCAAACCGCGCTAAGCCGCGGCCACGGACTTTCGAAAAGCCGCATAGACCCGCCGGCTGAGCGGACCAAACTGACCGTCGCCGATTTGCCGGCCATCCACTTTGGTCACCGGAACGATTTCGGCAGTCGTGCTGGTCAGGAAGATTTCCTCCGCGGCGAGCAACTCATCTTTGCGGATCGGCTCCTCCGCGCACGGAAAACTTGTCACCACTTTGTCGCGCGTGACGCCGGACAGAATCCGTGGCCCCTGAGGTGGTGTACGGAGTTTGCCGGCCGTGAAGATAAAGACGTTGCCGGCGGTGGATTCCTCGACGAATCCATCGGCGCTAATGTAAACGGCATCGTCCGCCCCGGCCGCATGCGCGGCGTGGTATGCCAGCACGTTGGACAGCAAGCCGACCGATTTGATATCGCAACGCGCCCACCGGTCATCCGGCACGGTGATCACCGAAACGCCGGCATGGCGGCGTTCGTCGGGAATCGGTTCCAACCGTCGCACGGTGAGCACGATGGTCGGCGTCAATCCCGGCTTTGCGCCGCGATGCCGGGGCGCGCCGCCGCGCGTAATCTGTAAATATACCACCGCTTCATCAAACGCCGCCCGGCGCACGGCTTCTTGGACAATCTCCTTCAATCCGTCGGGGGTGAACTTGTGTTGGAGTTGGATCGCGTCCAGGCTGCGGAACAACCGGGCCAGATGGTCGGCCACGGCGAACGGTTGGCCGCCATAGGTGCGCAAGACTTCGTACACGCTGTCCGCAAACTGAAACCCGCGGTCTTCCACGTGCACCGTGGCCCGTTCAAGGGGCATGAATTCCCCGTTCAGATACGCGATGGCCGGCATGACCCGCGATTATATGGATGGTCTGAAGCGTGTCAACGACACCAGTTTTTCGGATTGCTTTCCGCAATGTTTTTTTTTACATATCGGTTCGGGGAACCTCGAAAATGAAGCGGTCAGTTGTCTCTGGATTTTTTTACACGAGTGTCATCGCCTTGTCGGTGACATTGGGCTTCACGGCGCGTGCCCAGACCAATGCGGTGACAAACGGAACAAATTCCGCCGATGACGTGGATTGGGCGCGACATGTCGTGGAGGCCTACAAGGATGATCAGCAGCAGCAGCAGCAGACGTTCAAGGCGCTCCAGCAAACCCGCGCCGACGTGGCCGCGGCTAATGCTGTTGCCCAGAAATCCCTCCAGGAAACGGATGCGCGGCTGAAGTTGATCGAGGAATCTGTCGCCGCCCAACAGGCGCGCGATCACACCTTGGAAAACCTGCAACAGTCCCATCAGCAGTCGTTGATCATCTTGACCGGCGTGGCGGCGGTGGCATTCTTTAGCCTGCTCCTTTTTGCCCTCTACTTGTTGCGCGTCCTGAATCGGCGTTCCGAACTGTTCGCCAACGCCGCCGCCATTGTTCACGCCGGTGGCACGTTGCCCGCCTTGCCCACCGGAGACGCGCAACTGATGACGCTCAATCCGGCCGAGCAGGCCACCGCCCGGTTTCTGGCGGCGATTGAGCGCCTCGAAAAACGTCTCGAAGAAATGGATGTCCACGTCCGTACGGGCGATAACGGTCACACCACGGAATTTTCTCATTCGGTAACTGTTGCCAACGGCAGCAGCGATGCCGCCCGGCGGCTCGCCGTATTGCTTGGCAAAGGGCAGACCTTGTTGAACCTCGGCAAACCGGAGGAAGCGCTCGCGTGTTTCGACGAAGCCATCGCCCAGTCACCGGATCACGCCGACACGCACGTCAAACGTGGCACGGCGCTGGAAAAGCTCGAACGGCTCGACGAAGCGATTGAGAGCTACGACCGCGCGATCCAGTTGGACGACTCGCTGACAATGGCCTATCTCTGCAAGGGCGGCGTGTTCAACCGGCTGGAGCGTTACAGCGACGCGCTGAAATGCTACGAGCAGGCGCTCCAGTCCCAAGAGAAATCACCCGCGGCGTAACTTACGCCCGCATTACGTAATCTTCCGATTCGGTCTGCGTTTCGAGTTGCCGGTCGAGGGCTTCCTTGGCGAGCAGGAACTTTTCGCGGATGAGTTGCCGGTTTTCCTCTTCGCGCTGGGTGAGTTGCCGCTCCAGTTCCGCGACCCGCTGTTCGTAAGCGCGAATCTGGGATTGATATTCGGCCTGGATGCCGGCCAGTCGTTGTTCGACCAACGTCACCTGCACCGTGCCGGCGCGTTGGGCATCGAGGAGTTGCCGGCGTTGGTGATATAGCGCTTGGAATAACCGGTCCATCATCAGCCGCGCCAACTGCGGCGCGAGCGCACCGGCCCCCAGCGGCGGCGGCGCGAGGGACAAAATCTGCCCCTGAAATTCGGGATCGGTTTCCGTGGGGATGGCGACGTCGCGCCGGCAATTGGGACAGGGAATGACCAGCCCAATGCCCTCGTCGTTGACCAAAATCTTCTGCGCACAGACGGTACAGCGGAACTTAACCACGATTCCTCCTTGGTAGAATCGTTAAGTTGCAGAGCAGAATGCCCCGCCGTCGTGTTTGAGTCAAACCTATTCAGCCGCGCCGGTTATTCAACCAGCCGGACGCCCGGTGAGGGCGGGATGCTCTGGTAGGGGACCGGACCGAGCGACTCCACGGAGTAGAGGGTGTGCGTTTCGTCCGGCACGGGTTCGTAGGCGTGTCCGGTCAGTTTCGTCAGCGCCTTCGCCAACGCCGGCCGCAACTCGCGTGGCGGCGTGTCCGGGAAACCCTTCAGCAATTTCTCACCCGTCGCCGTGTCGCCCCATTCCATCAAGAACTGCAGGGCCGCCACCCGCACCGAGGTCGCATCGTAGCTGGGCAACGGCATCACCGCCGTGGGGGGAATAACCTTCTCGGTCACGATTTGGAACACGCGCGGCGTCATTTCCCGGTCGCCCATCCGTTGCAGTGCCTGAATCGTCTTCACCCGCACCGTCGCGCCGTGCTCAAGCATTTCGTACAACATCTTGTGCATCGCCGGCCACGCATCGCGGTCGCCGATCAACCCCAACGCTTCCGCTACAGTCGCTTCCAGTGCGTCGTTCTTGGACCACAACAACTTCGTCAATTGCGGCACCGCTTCGCGGGCCCGGTATTGGCCCAGCGCCCACGCCACGCGTTCCTGCACCATCACCGGCCCCTGGACCAATCGCTCCAGCAACAACGGGCGCGACGACGGATGCCGCAACCGGCCCAACGCTTCCGCCGCCGCCGCCGCCACGGCCGGCTCCGGATCAGTCAACAACGGATTGATGTTTGTCGCGAGCGCCGAGGATTTCCATTGTCCCAACACCCGGACGGTTTCGCGGCGCGTCGTCGCCCGGGGATTCTCCAGCAACAACACCAACTCCTCGCGGGCGGTGTCGGTGTGGATCGTCAGCAGCGCGTTCGCCGCCGCCTGTTGCGTGAACAAATCAGGGTCATCGGCCAAACGTTGCGCCAACACCGCCGTGGCGGAAGCGCCGCCCAAAACTCCCAGCGTCACGCAAATCTCCGGGCGCAATGCCGTGTCGGCGGCCGGTAACTTCTTCAGCAACGGACGAACGCCTTTCGCCAATTGGAGCCGCCCGATTGCGCGGACGGCGGCTTCCGCCACGACCGTTGCCGGATCATCCAACTTCTCCACAACCAACTCGCTCACCGCCGCATGTGCGGCATCCAGCGCGGCGACCACGACGGCCGGGTGATCGTTGGCCAGCGCCTGTTGCAGCAGTTGCGCCGATCCGTCTTGGGCCGCCAACCGGAACATCGCGTTCGCCGCCGTGCCGTCGGTCTCCGTCGCCCAACGGCCTTTCACCAATTCCGCGCCGCCGGGCAGAACCGCAGCCATCTGCGCCGCCGCCCGCCGCACGGTCACATCGGCATCCGCCAATCCTTGCTGGAGACAATCCAACTTGTCCGTCACCGCCAAATCCGGCAGCGCCGTCATCACCGCCGCCCGTACCGGCGCGTCGGAATCGCGAACCAGCTTCGCCAGCTCCGCCGGTTGCGGCGTTATGCCCAACGCCGCCACCGCCCGCACCGCCATCACGCGGACACGGGCCTGCGGGTCGCTCAACCGGTGCAGAATCAACCCGGTATCGTTCGGGTCGCGAATATTGGCGAGCGCCCGCAACGCTTCTTCGCGGGCGACCGGGTCATTTTCACCGAGCATTTCGCGCAACATCGCGTGCGTCGCCTCGTCCTTGACCGGATGCGTGACGACCCCGACCCAATTGGTGCCCGCCGTCGCCACCGCGGCGAAGGCGCTGATGCCCATGATGAACAAACGCAGGTTCATGATTCAGGAGATAACATGCGGCGCACCCGGATAAGCGCGGCGAGCGCGAACACCAGCGACAAGCCCAGCGACAACTGTAGATGCCGCGCCCACAGGTCCGGCAACCGCTGGAAATACTCGCTCGTCAATCCCTGGATCGCGCACACGAACGGGTTCAGCGCATAAATCAATTCCGCCAGCGAGCCACCAATCCGGCCCGGCATCAGCGCGGGGAAAAATGTCGCGACCGACAGCAGCAGCAGGATGCCGTACGCCGTCGCTGTCGCCGCCGCCGTGCGCCGGACCAACGAGGAGCAGAACAACCCGGTCGCCAGGGTCAGCACCATCGTGGCGCCAATGATCGCCCAGCACCGGAGAATCTGCTCGAGCGTATTGGTCTCCAAATAAAGAATCGCGTACCACAACGGCAGGAAACCGATCACCAGAAACAACAGGAACACCATTGCCACTTGCAGCTTGCCGCGCAGAAATTGTCCCGCCCGCAGCCGGGTGAGCCGCAACAAATCGAGGTTCATCTTCTCCCGTTCCTGTGTGATCGCCCCCGCCGTCAACGACGGCACCACCAGCACGATCAATCCGATCTGAAACGCCAGTGCCACGATCCGGATCACGTCGGGCGTTTGCCGCCCCAACTGTCCGGCAACCAGTGCGATCAGCACCACCGACACCGCAAAACACAGGTACGCGCTGCGGAAAATCCAGATGCCGCCCCCGAACGCCTTGTTCCGCATCTCGCGCGCGAAGATCGGGTTCATCCAATCCGGGATGTTCCGCCGCCGCCGCATCGGGTCGAACAGGTAAAACGGAAAGCTCAATTTGCGCCGCGCCAACTCGCGCGGATCATCAATCGTCTTGGCCTGCGGCCGAATCCGGCTGGACACGGGCCAATAAGCATTGATCAACAGGAACACCACCATCCCGGCCGAAGCCACGGCGACGAACAGGAAATACACCTTCCACGGCGTTGGCAACACGCCGGCGGCCAAACCCGGCGGCGTGCGAAACGTCGGAATCAACACCGAGGCGATTGCGGCCAACGGACTCACCGACCGGATGCTGTAAACCAGCTTTGCGCCTTCGGCCCAGTTCTGGAGCAACACGTACGGCACCCACGGCAGCGCGCACACCAACAAAATCGCCAGATAGGTCCAGATCAACGCCGACTGCGACCGCCGCGCCAACGCGCTGATGGACAAGCCCAGCAACCCGAAAAACACCGCGCTTACCACCGCGATCAGGTAGATGAGGGCGGTTTCCTTGCCGGACACCGCGCCGAGAAAGAAACAACTCGCAAAGAACGGAAACGACAGCACCACGAAAATCACCAAGCACAGGATGGACGACCACAGCTTGCCGGCCACGATGTCCACCGGGCGCAGTAACGTGGCGAACAACAGTTCATAAGACCGTTGCTCTTTCTCGGCAGTGATGGCCGTCGCCGCGAATGCCGGCGCGTACAGAATCACCAACATCAATTGCGTCACTGTGAACGCCAGCACGATGGAGCGCGACGCTTGTTCGGCTTGCGAGTACACGCCGGACGCCGGCCACATCATCCAGATCACCCCGGCCAGAATCACCAGGTACGCCGCCGCCAACATCAGCGCCACCCGGGTGCGCAGGGCCGACTTCAACTCGCGGCGTAAAATGGGATTGTTCGTCATGCTTCCACCCGGCGCTTGCCGGCTTTGGCCTGTTCCGTCACGCGGAGATAAACTTTTTCCAAATCGAGCAACTCTTCCCGGCACGAGAGCACGCCGTACTTGTGTTCCGCCAGCGCGGTCGTCAGGCCCGCCACCGCCTGTTCGTCACCGGCGAACGACAGTCGCAACAGCCGGCCGACAATCTCGCGCACCTCCAATTGGTCAGCCGGGTAACGGTCTTTGAGGAACTTCGCGGCTTGCGCGGCATCACCGAGGATTTCGATTTCGAGGATCTGCCGGGATTCGACCTGCTGGAGCACGTGCTCCATCCGGTCGCACAACAACAACCGGCCTTGTTCGAGGATGCCGATGCGGTCGCACACCGACGCCAGTTCCGGCAGGATGTGTGAGGAGACGAGAATGGTTTTGCCCATATCCTTCAGGCGTTTCAGCAGTTGCCGGATTTCGATGCGGGCGCGGGGATCGAGGCCGGAAGTCGGTTCATCCAGAACGAGCACCTTGGGATTGTGAATCAGTCCGCGGGCGATGCCGACGCGCTGCTGCATGCCGCGCGAGAGCGATTCCATGAAATAATCCCGCATCTCCTCGGTGCCGGTGATGCCGAACACTTCTTCGACGCGCTGTTTGCGTTGCCGCGCGCCCATCCGGTAGGCCGCGCCAAAAAAATCGAGGTACTCCCACACACGCATTCCGTTGTACACGCCGAATTGTTCCGGTGTGTAGCCGACCAATTCCTTGGCGCGTTGCGGCGCGGCGACGACGTCCACGCCGGCCACTTCGGCCTTGCCGGACGTGGGCCGCATCAGACCGCAAAGAATGCGGATCGTGGTGGTCTTGCCGGCGCCGTTGGGGCCGATATATCCGAAAATTTCCCGCGCCTCGACCACCAAATTCAACCGGTCGAGCGCGAGCACATTCTTGTATTTTTTGGTGAGTCCTTCGGTGCGAATCATGGGGTCACTCCCTTCAACTGCATGTCCAAATCACGAACCTGCCAGTAATTGATGCTGGTTTGCCACGCCTCGCCGGCTGATTGTCGCCGGATCGGTTCGATGTCCACCGCCACGAGAAAACTCCGGCTGGCCGGATTGTAAAACCGTTCCGGCTCGCGCAATTGATAACGCGGACCATCGCCCGCCAACCAAACAAACCGGCTGCTATCCGGTTCGGCCGCCGTGACCAGTTCCCGTGGCGCGATGCTCACCCGCGAGACGAACGCGCTCGCGCGAAACGCCACGATCACCGTCGCCTCTTCGATACGCAACGCGGGACAGCCGGGCGGCAGCTTGAATTCCACCAGCAGTTGTTGGCCGTAGTTGCCGCCGAACCGGCCTTCCGCTTGTTCGGTCATGACCGCCCCCTTGTTGCGATACACCAGCGGCATCACGCCCTTGGGAATCAGCAATTGCGGGCCGGCGTAACTGGTCGTCGTCCGCACCGCCCACAAACCGATCCCGCGCCGCGCCGTGGCCGGTATCGTGTCCGTCACGGGGAACAATGGTCGGTCGCGCCAGCCAAACAAGGCGGGCTCGTCCGACTCGGTCCGAAACCGGCGCATCATCAACACGTCGGATGAAAACCGGCGCGCGGCCGAATACAACGGATCCGGGAAAAAGATTTGGCGGAACAATTGGTGCAACTCGTCCTCCGTGCCCGGCACCATGCGGGAACTGTACTGCAGCTCCGCGCCCGGCTCGCTGCCCTGGACGCCGCGCGCCTGCCAGTGGCCGCCGCCGGCCACGTCGCCCAGCGGCAACACCAGCCGGTTGAACTTGAAGAAACAATCGGTCAACGGCTGCGCGGCCGGATTGTTCACCGCCACGTTCAACCCGTCGCCGCCCAACTGCACCTTCACCACCGGCGTGGCCTGGCCCGTCAACGTCGCCCGCCCGCTCAACGGCCGCATCCCCGACGCCGCGACCGGCACCGCTTTTACCGTCAGCTTGTCCTCGTAGGAAATCGTGAACGTCTGCGGCAGCACCGTGGCGGTGCGTCCCGGTTGGATGGAATCCGTGTCGTCGGCCACGTCCAGCCGGTACGTGGTTTCGCGCGGCGAAAACAAACCAAACACCGCGTACAAATTCACCCGGGAATCGCCGCTACTCGTAATTGCGGTGTCCACTTCGTTGAGATACGCCTGCGGCTGCGCTTTCCACCGTTGCGCCGCCACCGCCACTACCACGCCGCCGACCAACGCCAGCACCGCCGTTGCCACCCAGCCCCACTCCGGCGCGCGGGTCCATCGAAACACCCCCAGCACCACCACCAACCCGATCACCAACCCGCCCAGGTAATACTTCATCGTCGCCTGCGTGACGACTTTGATGCCGGCAAGGTTCGACAAAATCATGTCCGTCTGCTCGGCGCGTTCCACCACGCGTTCCGTGTCCTGGAAAAACTGGGGCCGCCATCCCAACCATTCGGTCCACATCGCCGCCGTGCCCGGCCAGCGTTGCAGCACCACGTCCCCGGCATCGAACGCCAGCGCCACCACCCGACCCAGCCCGTAATGGTGCCTGACGATCAACGGCGACCCTTGGTCGCCGAGCATGACTTGACCACCCCGGGACACCATCCGCACGAACCGCAGCCCGTCCGGGAATTCCACGGGCGTGCCCCAACGCCGCAACGCCGGCAAACTCGACACCGTGGTGGCGGCCAAATACTGGACCGGCACCATGTCGCCGAGCGCGTCGAAATCAGTCAGCGTGCCGGTCGCGCCCGGCACCAGAAACAACAGGCCGCCGCCACTCACCCAATCCCGCAGCGCCGCCACCTGCAACGGCGACAACTCCGTGTTCTCCAGCGCGCCGAGGATCAACACGTCCACGCCCCGGTAATCAATCGGCCGCCGCGGCAGGTCCGCCGGGCTGATCACCGCGCGGGCGACCGGCCGCTTGCCGGTCCCCACCGTCAAGTCATCCAGCATCTTGTAGCTCGGCCAGCGCGTATCGGCGCCCAGCACGAGCAACGCTTCCTCCGGCACGAACACCCCCAACGCGGTGTTCTCGTCCCACACCCGGATCCCGCCGTCGGTGAGCTTGAGCTTCAACGCCGTGCGCGCCGCGCCGCTTTTGAGGGGGTCCCAGTTGATCGGCAAATCGCAAAACGCCGGGAACTCAAACAACCGCTGCGACTGCGCCGGCAACCACACCGGCCGCGAATAAACCGTCACCTGACCGGAAAATTCTTCGCGCGCCTCGGCGGCCAGCAACCCGGTCCGTTCCGCGCCCGGATTTTCCACCCGGCACCGCAACGGCACCCAGCACCGATTGCGGAATTTCGCGCCAAACCCCAGCGGCGCCAGTTGCAGACTCGGCAGGGTGGGTTGGGCAACGGGAGCCGGGACGGATTGCGGCAGCGGCGTCACGGGCGGCCACTGGGCCACAACGACACTGGCAAGGGACGCCGTAAAGCACGTGGCGACTATCCACACTCGCATAAGCGCGCGCATCCTACACGCGCACCCACGACTGAATCAAGACCCATCACCACCGTTCATTCGGCCCGGCAGGCACGGCAACGGGTGGGGGGTCGCACACCCGGGGCCGGTAGGCCGGCAACAGTTCACCCGTGACATCCACGAATGGCGCGCGCCACCGCCGGTAGACCACGAGAATCTGGTCGAACTCCTCCCGCGTGTTCAACCGGACGACGCGCTTGTCGAACTCCTTGGTCGGGCCGAACGCGCGGGAGTATTGGATCGCCACTTTGCGGAATTTCCGGCAACCGTGTTCTTCGCCGAAAACTTCCACCATCAAATCCAGATGCCGGCCCATGATGGCCAGGCGTTCCTCGAACGTCGGGGCCGGCAATAATGCACCCGTCTTCAGGTAGTGCGCGGTCTGCTGGAAGATCCACGGATTATAGAATGCTCCCCGCCCGATGCTGACCGCCGCGCAACCGGTCTCATCGAACATTCGTTTCGCCGCTTGGGGAGTCGTGATATCACCATTGCCGACAACCGGGATACGCTTCACCGCTTGCACCACCGCCCGGATGCCGGCCATATTCACTCGCCCGCTGAACCCCTGTTGCCGGGTGCGGCCGTGGACGATGATCGCCGCCGCGCCGACGTCTTCCAACGCCCGGGCCAGATCAGGGGCAGTCAGATTGGCCTCATCCCAACCGAGCCGCATCTTGCAGGTGACCGGAATCTTCACCGCGCCGACCATCGCGGCGACGATGGCGGCGGTTTTTTCCGTGTCGGCCATCAACGCCGAGCCGCCGCCGTTCCGGCAAATTTTGCGAACCGGGCAGCCCATGTTGACATCCACCGCGTTCACGCCGCGGGATTCGAGGAGAGCCGCCGCATCGCGCATCTCTTCCGGGACGGTGCCGTAGAGCTGAACGGCAAGCGGATGATCGGCTGCACAGGTTTCGACCAACTGGAACGCCTTCTTGTTTCGCTCCAACAACGACCGGGCACTGACGAGATCGGTCGTGCATAGACCGACACTCCCAATCTCCCGGATGATCAACCGAAATGGCAGATTCGTGTATCCCGCCAACGGCGAGAGGAACAGGTTCGTTTTGTACTCCAAGCTGCCGATCTGAAGCATGACGACAGCATAGCAGAGGCAGCTACGAATGGATGTCTTTTCTCAGGAACAAGCCGATGCTCAAGCCGAGGCAGGCGACGGTGTAGGCGGCAATCCACAGGCCGTGTTGGAGGAGATCAGGCCAGGGGATGGCGGAGACGTACACGCGATTCCACCAGTTCCAATGATGCGTGGGCAGATACCGCTGCAACTCCGTAAACAGGCCCGTGGCGGAGATGATGTGGCTGATGAAATACACACCCAGCGCCGCCATGGCCGCGGTGGCGGTTTGTTCGAGAATGACGCCAAACAGCAAGCCGAGCGAGGCGAGCGACCACAGGCTTACCGCCGCCAGCAGATAGGAAAACAACAACCGGTGAATCGCGATATCGGCCGGTAGGATGATGAACCCGTTGCCCTGTCCCAAGATGACTTGGGGCACAATCAGCGAACCAAGTTTTCCAAACCAAGCCCACCCCATCAGGAAGGTGAGGGAAAACAACCACGCCACCAACAACAGCAAATAGACGCCGAGTACGGCAAACTTGGCCAGCAAAACGCCACCGCGGGAAACGGGGCGGATCATCATTGTGCGCAGCGTGCCGGCCTGCCATTCACCGGCGACCTGGCTGGCTCCCATGATGGCTGCCAGAATCGGCAAAAACAAGAATAGCCCTGGTGATTCCGCGACCAAGACGCACATCGGTGCATTGAGGTAATCAGAAAACGTCGCATCGGCTACCCGTCGCTGGCCGTGCCTGCGATCTTGGAGCCAAAGGCCGACAAGAATCATCGCAACAAACCCCACGACCAATAAAAAACTGACGGCCGCCCGTTTCCGATTGAAGCATTTGATCAGTTCAAACTGCAAAAGATGTTTCATGACCACGATCCGTTCAGCGCCGCAGGTTTTCCGTGAGGGTAACGAACAACTGCTCCAGCGAATGGGTTGCCGGCAACAACTGGTGGACGCGCACGCCGGCTTGAACCAAATGGGTGTTCACGTCGGCCGCCGTCGCCGAATCCGCCTGCACCTTCAACATATTGGTCGCGCCGTTCCGGTTGCCGGCAGGCTCGCTCTGCCAGCCGCGCGCGGACAACAATTCCCGCGCACGGACCGGCTCGCCGACCTCCACGTATAAGACGTGTTCGAGTTTCAGCAACGCTTCCACCCGGTCCTCCAGGATTTTTTGTCCCTGGTTGATAATGCCCACCCGGTCGCACACCTGCTCGACCTCACTCAAGAGATGGCTTGAAAGAAAAATGGTGACACCGAGGTCGCGGCACAACCGACGCATCAGCTCGCGCGTGTCCTTGATCCCGTGTGGGTCGAGACCGTTGGTTGGTTCGTCGAGCAGGATGAGTTTGGAATCAGGAATCAGCGCCTGTGCGATCCCGAGCCGTTGCTTCATTCCAAACGAGAACGTCCCCACCGCTTCATCGGCGACCTCGTGGAGATCAACCAACTCCAGCACTTCCTCCACGCGCTGCCGCCGGCACGCGCCGGACAGTCCGCCCAAATACATCAGATTGCGGCGGGCAGACAAATCGAGGTAGAACGCCGGGGCTTCTACGACCGCCCCCACCTGCCGCAGCGCCTTCAGCCGGTGCGAGATGGCATCCTGCCCGGCCACCTCGATCTCGCCTTCATCCGGCAGGACCAAACCCAGAATCATGCGCATCGTGGTGGTCTTGCCGGCCCCGTTGGGACCGAGGAAGCCGTAGATTTCGCCCGCGTGGACGGTGAGTTCGAGCTGATTGACGACAGCGCGGCCCTTGTAGCGCTTGGTCAGTCCCCGAGTCTGGAGCGCAACGGGATTCATTGGATGAGCGACTGCAAGTTGCGTTCGACCCGCCCGTCCGGGTAGAGATAGTTACGACCGCAATCGCCCGCGCCGTGGAAGGGTTCGTAATCCCCCATGATGGGCGGCCAGAGTTGAATGGCGGCGATGCTGATTTGCGTGCGATCAATGAACCGGCCATTCAGCAGACTGTTCCAACTGTAGCTGCTTCCTTCGGCGTCAAAGAATGTCTGGCCATTGTCCTTGGGATCACGGTCGGCAGGACATTGAAACACCTTGGACTGCTGTTTGCCGACGTACGGCGCCAGCAAACCGGCAATCGCCAGCCCGTTGGTGTCCACTGTGGGTTGCATCGCGGCGACCGGCAGATACTGGCGATTGGCTTGTGCGTACAACTCCACCGCCAGTCCCAATTGATGCAGGTTGGAAACGCACCGGGCGCGCCAAGCTCTTTCCCGGGCTTTGCGCAAGGCCGGCAACAGCAAACCGGCCAGCACCGCGATGATCCCGATGACCACCAGTAATTCCCCCAACGTGAAGCCACCGCGGTGTCGGTTGGGGGTCTTCATTGAAACGTCTCCAACTGAATGACGAGCTCCCGGACCAGCGGCTCCAACACCGCCTGCTCGTGCGCGCTCAAATCCTGATGATAGCTGGTGAAGATGTTCTTCAAGTATGTCCGGCCCTCATCCGAGTTCAATTGGCGCTCCATCTTCGCGCGCTCCGGTTCACTAAGGTTGTGAAAACGCGCTTGCATCTTGGTGACCTCCGAGGCCACCCAGTCTTTTTGTTCTTCCAGTGACTTCCGTTCAAACTCCTGCCGAAACCGGTCCAGTTCCTGATGAAAAACGATCTGGCTGATCCGCCTCTTGCTCTCGGGGTCGAGTTGCTGCCATTGCGCGGTCAGCGCTCGACGCTCCTCTTCAGTCATCTGCTGGCGGGTCGACGGGTTCCACAGCCGCACAAACCGCTCATCGCTGTTGGTATCCGGGCGCGAAAACCGGATCCCTGCGATCAGCAAACCCGCCAACACCACGCCGCTGCCGGCCAGCAGCCAAAGGCCGCGGCGACGCCGTTGTCGGACCGATCTCGTTTCTGCACTGCGGGTCATGGGCAACTGATCGCTCAGATGGACGGCAGATTACTGAGCAGAAACCCGGTGGCGGTCCGGGCGTCCTCACCCAACTTGGTGGCCTCGTCCTGCAGCGGTGCTGTGGTGCGAATCTGGCCCACAACTGAGGAGACGGCAGTCAATGCTGTTTCAACCGATTCCCAAGCTGGCTCCGCCGCCCGCGGGCGTGGCCGGAGAAGAACGACGAGCGCCAGCATGAGCACGACCGCGCCCACGTTCAGCATGATCCACCTAGGTAAACGCGTGATGAGCCCCGTGCGGCGCTCCGGTCGCGCCCGGCGCACGGCGCGCATGATGTCGGCATGCAAAGTGGGTGGCGGTTCCGGCTGGGCGGATGACCGGGACCTCCTCAGCCAGTGTTCAAGGTCATTGATGTTCATAACGTCACCTCAGTGATTCCGGGTGTCACGGCGCTGCGCTGCGGCGCCGCATCCTCGTCAAGATGGGAAAGCAGTTTCTGTCGGGCGCGATGGAGCAGGACCTTCACATGGATCCCGGTCTTGCGCATGGCCCGGGCAATTTCTTGGATCGGTTGGTCTTCTTCGTACCTGAGCCACAGCGCGGTGAACTGGTCGGGCGTGAGCGCACGGCGGGCAAGTTGCCAGATGGCCCGGTGGTTCTCGCTTTCCGCCAGGATCACCGCCGGGTCGCGCGCATCTGTCTGCGGTGCCGCCGGTTCAAACGTCGTGGCGCGCGCCGCCCGCCAGTGGTCGATCAACTGCCGGCGGGTGATCGTAAAGAGCCATGTGGCGAACGACCGCCGTCGGTCAAACCGGTCAAGCGCGCGATAGGCGGCGACGAACGTCGTCTGCGTCAGGTCGCGCGCATCCGCTTCGTTGCCGGTGCGCGCGCGCAGAAACCGGTAAAGCCGGGTCTCGTACCGGTAAACCAGTTCTTCAAACGCCGCGAGGGAACCGGCCTGCGCTTGCGCAGCCAGTTCCTCGTCGGCGCGTGGCGGTGATTCGCCCGACATCAGCTTACGATCCTCTTGCGTCAGGGTGTGGCCGTTTCTTGAATGTGTTTCTTCTGGCACAGGCGGATGATATCAATCGCCGGCAGCCGCAGATTGGCGGTCACAACCGTTCCGTTCAAGGTGATGGTCGTCGCTTGTGCCAGACGTGCGGCGTCTGGATCCTTGGTTTGTAGATTCATCAAGGCCACGAGGCCCCGGGCAATTGTCTGAATCTGACCGGCCGTGGCGGCGTCGTCGGCTTCCACGCGCAGCCGGGCTTCCACGTCGTCCCCGTTCTCCGCGACGGTCAAGCTGCCGGATTTGGTCTTTTGCAGAACCGCTGCCTTGGGGTCGAGCGTGCTGATGGCGGCGAAATCGGCACCGGCCATGAAGATTACGGCGTTGGTCGCGCCGTCGAGATCGGCGAACGCGCCCCCGTCCTTGAGACTGTGGGCCTGACCATCCAACACGTCCAGTCCCAATCCGACCAGTTCCGCGCTGCGCCCGATGATCACGTTGCCCGAGGGATGGATGGCCGCATACGTGCGCGGGCCTGCGCCGTCGGGTTTCTTCTTCTTGTTGTCGATCCAACTGTGAATTGTGTACTGCCGGTGTGGGCTGGACTGGTACGTATCATTGGCTTTGACCAACGTGACCAAGTGATCGGTATCGAACCGGCCGTTGATCAGCGCTACAACATCCTCGTGGTTGGCGCCGACGCCATACATTGTCACCGACCGCAAATCACGTCGCGGATCGAATCGAAACAAGGCCTGGAACGCCGCGAACTTCGGTTCCAGTGCCGGTTTCTGCAATTCATCGAGCAGATACTGGCCGAAGGTGGTGTCGCTCAGCCGGTCGAAATCCGCATGCGCCACCCACGTGGCGTTGGCGGCAATGTTCCCGCGGGCCAGCGGCGAGGCCAAGACCGGCCCGGTAATGCCGACGGCGACCAACGTCAGAATCAGTTTGGGAAAGGTTTTCATGGGCGCTTCTCCTTTGATGTTGTCACTGTTGAATACGAAAATCCACTCCGAAAGGTTACAGGTGGCTCGACGCCTTCCGCCGGGCATTGTAGAAATCAACCCAATGACCCCCCGCTATCAAGCGGTGTTGTTCGACGTGGACGGGACGCTGGTGGATTCCCGGGAGTTCGTGCTCGGCGCGATGGAACACGCGCTGCGCACCCACCAGTTACCGGTCCCGCCGCGAACCACGTTGGCGGCGACGATCGGCCCGCCGCTGGATGAGTGTTACCGGAAGATCGTGCCGCACGCCGATATCCGCGCGTTGCGCGATGCGCACCGGGCGTGGCAACGCGAACGGATCCATCTTGTCGTGCCGTTTCCCAACGCGCGCCGGACGCTGGAAACTTTGAAGACGGCCGGCGTCCGGCTGGCGGCGGTCACATCGCGTTCCCGGGTGAGTTCGTTGGGGTCGCTGGACGGGGCCGGACTGTCGGCGCTGTTGGAGGTCGTCATCTCTGCGGAAGATGCACCGCGCCCGAAACCGGCTCCCGACCCAGTCTTATTGGCGCTGGAACGACTGGGCGTGATAGCGTCGAATGCCGTGATGATCGGCGACACCACAGCCGACATTGAAGCCGGACGGGTGGCGGGTACGAAAACCGTCGCCGCACTCTATGGTTTTGCCGGCCGATCCTTGCGATCTGCCCCCGCCGACCATTTCATCCACGACATCGCCGAGGTCGTGCCACTGATCCTGCCGGCCCAGTCGCACGGAATCTGAGCCGTTGAACCTGCGGATGACGGCCGGCTATAGCCGCGAGATTTGCGGGAGAGCGTCGAAGTGCTGATCGCGGGCATAGAGAATCAGGTCGTGTTGAACGACCAAGGCGGCAATCCAGAGATCGTTGGTGGGGATTGGTGTGCCTTGACGGCGCAATTGGTGGAACAGTGCGGCATAGTGGTGGGTGGTTTGCTCGTCAGCGTAGAGCACCCGCACACGTGGCGAGTTGAGGAACCGCGTCAACCCCCGTTCGTTTTCACGGGACTTTTGGCCGCAAAGAAAGCCGGCCCGCAACTCACCCAGTGCGACAAACGGCAGGAAAATTGTCCGGGCTTTTTGGAGACGGGCCACGACTTCGGGCAGGCCGCGGCAAAAATCCACATACCGGTTGGTGTCTAGCGCAATCTTCATTTCCAAAGGCGCGCGTCCACCTTGTCTTGTGCGGCGATGGCCCGGTCGAATTCCGCATCTTCCTGCCAAGTGCCCGCCAAGACGTCCAGATCGTGGAAGGTAATCGGCTCTTCGGCGAGGCCGGCCCCCATCATCAGGGCCTCCAGCGCCGCCTCGTTGAGGCTCTTGGCTTCTTCTTTGGCTTTGCGACGAAGAGTGGCGTCCACGCGTCGCGGCACATTTCGCAAGGTGTATTGCATGCCTGCATCTTAAGTCATCTATGCCTGCACGTCAACCCGTAGACGAGGCGGGCGTTACTCGTTATGCGGAATCTTGATCGTCGAGCCGCCGATGAATTCACGGATGACGGCGTCGCCGGGGATCAGGTCGGGGTTGGCGGCGGCGACCGAGTCGAGCAGCGGCTGAATGCGGTGGTAGCGGATTTGGGCGTCGAGGAAGCCGGGGTAGTGCCCCAAGTCTTCGGGTTTGGGCAGGGCGCTGTCGGGGCCGGTGAAGAACGGTTTGAGCACCGCCAGATCAAATGGCAATCCGCCGTTGACGATGTGGTCGGCGAGGCCCATCAACGGGATGATGCTGAAGAGTTCGCCGGTGCGGACGTAGTGCCAGTGCAGCAGCGTCGAAAGCGGGCTGTGGTTGCGATGTTTCCTGTCGCGCAGCATCCGGCGCAACAGCCGGATGTCGGGGAACTTCGTCAGCCGGTTGGTTGCGCCATCGCCTTCGTAAATCACGTTCAGCGTCTCGATGTAGAGGCGGAACTGAGTGGACAGGTCAATGCCGTCGGTGATCGGCGGATACAGACCGTGGAGGCAATCGAGCAGCAGCACCTGGTCTTGCTCCAACCGGATGGGTTTGGTGCCGACACGCCGGCCCTCTTTGAAACTGTACACGGGTTTTTCGACGGTCTGGCCGGCCAGCAACGCTTTGAGGTGCTGGTTGAGCAGTTGGATGTCGAGCGCTTCGGGCGTCTCGAAGTTGCGGTCTGCAATCCAGTCGGTGGGATGTTCGACGAGCGCCCAGAAATAATCGTCGAGGTTGAGCATGTGAAACCGGAGGCCGTGCGCTTCGAGCCGTTGGGTCAGTTTCACGGTGGTGGTGGTCTTGCCGGAAGAACTCGGACCGGCCACCCACATCATGCGGATTTGGTCGCCGGCATTGAACCGGGCCATGACCTTGCGCGCGGCTTCGTCGAGCGCGGCCTCATAGACGGCCAGCGCGGCTTCGACGAGTGACTTGAGTTTGCCGGCGCGGACGACTTCGTTTAATCCCGCCACGGTGGCGCAACCATGGCGCCGGTTCCAATCGAGGATTTTGTCCATCCGGTGACGCGGGAACCCGTTGCCGACGAACTGGGTTTCGTTGATCGCGCCTTCGCGCAACCAGTGCCGGCCCCAACGATAACATTCGTAGGCGTCGGCGGTGTTTTGAAAGCCATAACTCCGCAGGGCGTGCAACACGCCGTCCTGGATCTGTTCGATGGTCGGCGGGAAGTTGACGCTGAGATGGTGGGCATTGGCGTTGAGGCACAGCACCACCGCGTCGGCCAGGAAACCGGCAATCCGGTCGTCGGACTGGTGGGCCTCAAAAATCTTGTCGTTGATGCCGGGCAGGTAATCCTCCCGGAACCCGCCGATGGATTCGGCCGCCCGCAGGATCGCCGTCACAATCCGGGACACGTCGAATGTTACCAGTGCGCGGTTGCGTTTCTGGGCCTTGATGATGCGGTTTTGAACAGGCATGGCAGCAGTATAACCGGTCGCCTGGCGACTTGCCAATCGCTCTTACTGTGCTATTTTCGCGGTCAAACCCTCAAATCATAGGAGAATTGCCATCATGAGCACGCTCGTTCAGAAACCGGCCCCGGACTTCAAAGCCACGGCGGTCGTCAAAGGTCAGTTCAAGGAAATCAGTCTGAGTTCCTATCGCGGCGAGAAATACGTCATCGTGTATTTCTACCCGCTGGACTTCACGTTTGTCTGCCCCACCGAAATCATCGCGTTCAACGACAAGATCAAGGAGTTTGAGAAACGCAACGCGGTCGTACTCGGTGTTTCCGTGGACAGCCAGTACACCCACCTCGCGTGGATCAACATGCCCCGCAAAGCCGGCGGGCTGGGCGGCCTCGACTATCCGCTCGTGTCCGACCTCACCAAGAAGATCGCGAGTGACTACGGCGTGTTGACGGCCGACGGCGCTGTGGCCTTGCGCGGTTTGTTCCTCATTGACCGCGACGGCATCGTCCGGCACGCCCTCGTCAACGACCTGCCGATCGGCCGCAGCGTGGATGAAGCCTTGCGCATCCTCGACGCGCTGCAACACTTCGAGGTTCACGGCGAAGTCTGCCCGGCCAACTGGCATGTCGGCGACAAGACCATGAAACCCGACCCCAAAGCCTCGCTCAAGTACTTCGAGTCCGTCAACAAGTAAGCTGGCTTCCAACGCGGGCGCGGTCATCGGACCGCGCCCACGTTGGTGAGGAATGCCCCCGCAGGTGGTCCTGGTGGTCGGAACCCCCAAACCCATTAAGTTTCCGACAAGGCCGCGACACCCGGCAACACTTTGCCTTCGAGGAATTCCAGCGACGCGCCGCCGCCGGTACTGATGAAGGTCATCTCCTTGGCCAGGCCGGCGACTTTGACGGCTTTGGCGCTGTCACCGCCGCCAATGATGCTCGTGCAGCCTTTGTTCACCGCCACCGCTTTGGCGACTTCGAACGTGCCTCTCGCAAAATCCGGAATCTCAAACACGCCCATCGGACCGTTCCAGACGATGGTCTTTGCCTGGGCGACTTCCTTCCGGTAGGCTTCGATGGTTTGCGGGCCGATGTCCACGCCTTCCCAGCCGTCCTCGATGCTCGGCCCGTCGGTGACGCGCGTCGGCGCGCCGGCTTTGATCTCGGTGGTCTGAATCTGGTCGAGCGGCAACAGGAATCTCTTCCCCTTCGCTTTGGCTTTGGCGAGGACTTCTTTCGCCACGTCGAGCTTGTCGTTTTCAACCAACGACTTGCCGATGCCGAAACCTTGGGATTTGCGGAACGTGTAAGCCATTGCGCCGCCGATAAGAATCACGTCGGCGATATCGAGCAGGTTGTTGATCACGTCGATCTTGCCGGAGATTTTCGCGCCGCCCAGGATGCAGACAAACGGGCGCGCGGGGTTGGCGAGCGCGCCACCGAGATATTGCAGTTCCTTTTCCATCAGGAAACCGGCCACCGCCTGGCCGCCACGGTTCTTGATGATTTCCGGCACCGCCGCCGTCGAGGCATGGGCGCGATGCGCCGTCCCGAAGGCGTCGTTGATGTACACGTCCATGCCGGTCGCGAGCTTGGCGGCGAAGCCGGCATCGTTCTTTTCTTCCTCGGCGTAGAACCGGAGGTTTTCCAGAAGCAGGATTTGGCCGGGTTGCATCCCGGCAATCATCTGCTGCACCTTGTCGCCGATGCAGTCGTCCACGAAGTTCACCGTCCCGCCGGTAATCTCGGCGCAACGTTGGGCGCAGGGCCGGAGGGATTGCTTCGGATCACGTTTGCCTTTCGGGCGACCAAGATGGGAGGCCAACACGATCTTCGCACCGGCTTTGACCAGATGGTCGAGCGTGGGCAAGGTCGCCTTGATGCGTTTGTCGTCGGTGATCGCGCTGTTCTCGTCGAGCGGCACGTTGTAATCCACGCGGACAAAGACCGTTTTGCCGCGCAAATCCTGCAAATTCTTGATGGATAATTTAGCCATAGTTCAAGCGCCTTTCTGAAGGTAACGGGGAATAGGAGAGTAGCGGAACAGCCCGGTGAGTCAAAGCAAAAAGCCGTGTCCTTTGCGACGCGCCGGTTGAATTCACGCCGGTGATGTCACCGTGGTCGTGGCGGGTGAGCTTCCTGTTTTCCGGGCGGCGCCACGCTGCGAGTAGCCGGCACTGCTGCTCAGGATTTGTTGATGGGCTTGATCCACCAGCCTAAACCATGCAAGTGAACGCCTGCCCGTAGTCGGTTTTCCCCGGGCCGTCAAGCGGTACGGCGGGTCAGGTTTTTGGCACAGTGCGGCGAGCTGAATTGCTGATCATTCGACCGGGGCGGCGGCCTTTTCGAGAGCGGCGATGGCGAGCTTGGCCGATGCCTTGCCGGTCAACGCGTCCTGCGCCAATTGACAGGCATCCAGTAACTCTTGAGCGCGAGTGTGGCGCTCAATGATGTCGGCAAACGCTTCGGCCAACGCCTGCCGGTAGACCGGCGTGGCCGGAATCTTGTCCGTGATCTCAGCAGCAGCGTGGACGGCAGCGGGGCTCAACCGGCGTGGCGGCGCGTCTTGCATCTTCGTTATTGGATCGTTAGCTTTTCGACGTTTGATGCCAAAGCAACGAATCCTTCTGGTTCCTGCCTGGGTACCTCTCGAATATTCCTGCCATCCAGTGTGCGAATCACTGCGGCCATGCAGATAAGTCTCAGACGGCCGTCTTCTTTCTTACACGCCTCAATAACCGGCTGCACAGAAGCTTTCCCGATGTTGACTAAAGCTTGGACGACAATTCGGCAGTTCTCAGGCGAGTATGGTCGCGAGGGCACGTTTTGCTTCTCATCACAGAAATCAATGTGCTCAATTAACACTGGAATGGCTTCGACCGCGCCAATCTTACCAAGGCTGATGATCGCGTCTGCCGCCTGCGCAGGATTGGCTTTGAAAACCATTTCATTCTTAAGCACAGCGATCAGTTCCGTCACCTTAATCTTTTCTTGAGCGGAAATGGGTTCGGTTTCTTCTGCTTTGCAGATTGTCAACAAGCAGATCATTCCGACCGTCAATGTCAGAAGTATTTTCTTCATAGTTGTCCTCCCGCCCGTGCCGCCCGGACAACAGGGCGAACTGTCGCCGCCACCGCCACCGCTCATGGGCGAAATCCAGATCAACCGGCTCTTGTCGGCGCTCCATGTTTTCGATGCCAGAGGTGATGAGTCCCATCCCGCTGTGCTCGTATCAGTTACCATACACCAAGTCTGAAAGTTTTCAGATCGGGTAAC
>JBBISF010000040.1:0-24204 GCA_037441425.1 Verrucomicrobiia bacterium | reverse complement strand
ACCGGTGTCTTTTCCGCAACCCGAAGTCGCGTGGCAGATCGCCTGTCACTGATCCGACTCTCCCAATGCGTTTCTATTTCCCCGGCAGGGTGTCAGCGGCGCAGCGGAAGCCGATGGTGTCGGAACGGGTGAAGACGGTCTGCATTTCGGTGGTGGTGGCTTTGGGGTCTTTGGTGCGCCAGGAACCGCCGCAGACAATCACCGTGTCGCGCGTGGGTTGGGTGGCGGTCCATTCGCTGACATTGCCGCCCATGCCGATCACGCCGTACGGACTCTTGTCGCTTGGGTAATCGTACACCGCTGTCCATTTGTTGGCGGACTGGAGATTGACGGCGGCGTTGCAGTTGGTCGGGTGCCGGGAATCGAAGACGTTGCCCCACGGGTAGAGCCGGCCATCGGTGCCGCGCGCGGCTTTTTCCCATTCCAGTTGCGTGGGCAGGCGTTTGTGACGCCAGGAGGCATAGGCGTAGGCGTCGTACCAGTCCACACCGAAGATGGGGGTGTCGAGCGAGATGCGGGCGTCGTTGACCGTGCCGCCGACCCGGGCGGCGAGGACGATGGATCGCCAGTCGGGCGGTTTGAAATCCCGGCCCTGGGGCGTGAAGGGATGTTGGGTGAACATCGCTGTGCCGGCCGTCACGGCGCGGACAAACTCGTCGTATTCGCCGATGGTCACCTCGTAGCGATCAATGTAAAACGTGGGCAGGTTGGTGGTCTTGCCGTCGTCGTAGGTGAAGACGCCCGCCGGGACTTCGACCATGGTGCCGATGTCTTTGGGGCGAATCCGTTCCATGGTCGGCGTGCGCGCGCTCCAGACGATCAACGCCGTGGCGATGCCCACGGCGGCCGCGCCGATGACGCCCCAGAGCACCATGGGCTTCATTTTTTTCGCTTCGATTTTTTCGATGCTGCTCTGAGCGGCGGGCGGCGGGAACAGTTTACGGTCGAGCGTTTCGGCGGTGTGCGCGAGGTCGGCCAGGTCTTTGAAGGGTTCCCGGCCTTCGGTCCCGGCCATGCGCTCGATCAACTCGACGACTGGCTGGGTGATGGGGCCGATCTCGTTGACGAGTTGGCCGAACAGCAAGCCGATAGCATGGATGTCGTCGGTGGGCGATTGGCTGGGAGGCACGTCACTGGGTTCGATGTTTTTCACCTTGGCCATGCCGGTGGCATCGAGGAGGATGTTCTCCGCCAGCGGCGGCTGATGGGGAATCTTGCGTTGCCAGAGGAAGTCGAACGCCCGCGCGACGCCGGTGACGGTTTGCAGCAGGTGATGTTCGTTGACCTCGGCTTCGCCGTTAGTTTCTTTACGGAGGAATGCGATGAGCGGCGGGCCATCCACATATTCCATGGCGCAGTAGTACACGCCGTCGGTGGCGCCGGCCTCGTAGATGGCGACAATGTTGGGGTGCACGAGTTGGGCGGCGGCCTGGGATTCCTCGGTGAAATGCTGAATCTTGCCGGGCAGGACGGCGATGTCGGGCGCAAGCACTTTGATGGCGACCGTGCGGCTGACCGTCTGCTGCTGTGCGCGGTAAACCTTGCCCCACCGGCTCTCACCGATTTCGGCCTCTAATGCATACGGGCCGATCGCGTAGCCAACCCATGACTCCGAAGGAGACTGTTGGTCTGTCATGGCGCGGTCATCTTACCACTGGGTCCGGCGTTTGTGCCAGCAGGGAAATCGGTTTGGCGGTTGCGTCCTGGATCTGGCCGCGGTAGTAGGTGCGGACGATGTAGCCGCCGTATTCGTTCGGCTCGCCGGGGAAGGGGACGTTGAACACCTTGACGCTGAAGTTTTCCCAGTCCGGGATCTTCAGCCAAAACGGATACCGCCAGAGCGTCAGCGTGCCGTCCGGGTTGCGGATGTAGAACTGCACGCACACGCCGACGGCGCGCGAATCGAGCGTCCGTTCGCCGACTTGGGCGTTCAACTGCAGCGTCAACAGCAGTTGGTTGTTCTGGCGGGATTCCTGGATTTGCATGATCCGAATCATCCGGGTAAGCACCAGCGGCCGCGGCAGTGCGGGCGCAGGGCCGGGCGGGGGCGGGGCCACCGGCGTGACCGGCGCGGGTGGGACGGGTTGGTTATTTAAGAGCGCCACGACCGGCGCGCGGCGCCTCCTGGGGCTGGATTGCAGGACCGGATGCGGCTGGCTGAAAATCCAGGCGAGCAAGCCGAGTTGACCGGCAATGACGAGCGCCACGAGCGTGGCGGCGGTCAATTGCACGGCGTCCACGGTGCGGTGGGCGGCCCCGGCGCCATGCAAGATTTCAAACCGCAAACTGGCCGCGCCAATCTCCAGCTCATCACCGGACCGCAGCCGCTGCTGCATGATCAACTGGTGGTTGACGCGCACGCCGTTGGCGCTGTCCAAATCGCGGAGGTAATAGCCATCTTCGCGTCGTTCGATGGCGGCGTGCCGGGCGCTGACGCCGTCTTCGGTGAGACGCAGCGGGCACGCCTCGTCGCGTCCGATCCAAAGAACGGGTTCACGGACGAGACGCGGTTCGCGTCCCGCCAGACGACCTTGAAAGACCAGCCGGTACATGACGCGCGCCATCATACACAAGCGGTCGCCGGGAAGGAAATCCTCAATGTGGGTGGTGACTGGCATTGCGATTGCATGATCCATGCCCTACATTGGCGCGCCATGAGCGATCAAAAACATCAGCACCAGCACGGGAAACACAAGTCGGCCCGGCGGCAGCAGGTTGTTCTGGTGGCGATCATGGCGGCGGGTGTGGGATTGGTGGCGGTGTTGGTCTCGCCGTTTCTGCTCGAATTGATGGGGGGGCGCCACAAGGGCAATGCGCCGAAGTTTTCGGAAGACGCGGCCAACCTGACGGAAAATGAAATGACCGAAGACCGGCCGCTGGCGGCGCGGCACGCGTGGCATTCGTGGCGGCCCATCTATGACAATTTTAGCGGGGTGAAACTCGGCAGCACCCGGCAAGAAGTGGCGAAGAAATATCCGCTGTATGTGAGCGGCAAGCCGGATGCCGTGCCGGTGGTGATGGAGTGCACGAACCAAAGTTCGGTCATCAAGTTCCGTGGGTCGTTTTACGGAAATCAGCTCAAGGAGTTCACCTTCGTGATCGGCCCGTTCCGGGAGCGCGCGGATGATTTGAAGGAGCAATTGTACCAAGGGTTGGGTGAAGGCCCGCGCTACCTGGCCGGCGACGCGGGTTCCGCCATCCGTGTCGGCTTGAACGATCCGGATCTGGTCAAGCTACTGTCATCGTTTCAGAAGGCGCAGACGTTGACGTGGGGTGACGGCAGCAACCGGGTGGACGCAACGGTCTATTCCGCGGTCACGGCCAGCAACCAGCCGGTCACCATGCTCGCCGTGCGCGTGAGCGCGGCGACCTGGTTGGAAGATTACCAGCGCAAGGTGCAGACGGGGATTACAGTGAATTTGAAGCATGACGAGCCGCCGGCGGACAGTGCCGGTGCGGGTCGCGACCGGTAAATTGCGGTGGCGCAAGCGCGCGCGTTTTGTTATACAGTGGGCTGACGAGAACGGGATGAAGAAGCTGCTCCAGACGCTGCCCAATGGGTTGATTCTGTTTGGCGGTATTGCCGTTGTGGCCGTGCTGCTCTCGCCGTTCCTGATGGAGTTGTTCGGCAACAAGCCGCGGACGGGAGTGACCTTGAAAGAGGACACGGAGAACCTGCCGGATCTGTCGGGAACCGTGACGAATCACCGGCGCAACGAGCGGCCGTTGCAAGTGCTGCCGGAAGCCCAACTGCTCAACCGGTACGCCGGCATCGCGCTGAATGATCCGTCGGCGCAGCTCGCGAAACGGTTCCAGTTAACGCTGATCAGCCGGGAGAACACCATCCCGCAGATTTACGAGGCCCGTAATCAACAAGGGCTGGAGTATCTCCAGGCCAAGTTTTACGGAGACAAACTAAAGGAGTTTGTCGTGGTCTATCCGCCGCAGCAAACGATGCCGGACGATCTCGCCAATGAGTTGTTTGCCGCGTTTGGCGAAGTGCCCGCCTGGCTGCGGAATCGCGATGAGGACAGCGCGCACATCGGCGCGGTCACGGCGGATTTAATCGAGGAATTCCTGACGTACCCGCACGCGCGCCCGCTCGCGTGGTCGGATGGTGAGAACCGCGTGGATGCCACCATTTACTCCCGGATTGGCAGCGACGACCAGACCCGCTGTGTCTTGGCGGTCCAAGTCAGCGCGGCCAAATGGCTCAAAGATCAGGAAACCAGACAGGAATTGGGAGTCACCGTGGCACTGCCCGAGAAACCTGAAACCGGCAGCAGCACGACTGAGCCGTCCAGTTCGCCGCCCCCACCAACGCCTTGATCTACCGGTAGCCTGCGGGGTGCCAGCGATGCCAGTCCCACGCGCTCTGGATGATGGCTTCGATGGAATCGAACCGGGGTTGCCAGCGCAACATCTTGCGAATTTTGGCGGAATCCGCCACCAACTTGGGGGGATCACCGGGCCGTCGTGGTTTTTCCACGGCGGGAATCGGGTTGCCGGTGATTTTGCGCGCGGCCTCAACCACTTCCTTCACGGAATAACCGTGCCCGCTGCCGAGGTTGAAGACGTCGCTCTTCTCGACGCCGAGCGCCAGCATGTGGGCTTGGGCGAGATCCACGATGTGGATGTAATCCCGGATGCACGTGCCGTCCTTGGTGGGATAGTCGGTGCCGTAGATTTCGACGTCCGCTTTTTGCGCCAGCGCCACTTTCAGGATGTTGGGGATCAAATGGGTTTCCTGCCGGTGATGCTCGCCGAATTTCACCGATGCGCCGGCGGCGTTGAAGTACCGGAGGCAAACGTAGGTCAGTCCATGAATGCGCCCATACCAGTCGAGAATCGTCTCGAAGATCAACTTGGATTGGCCGTAGGGATTGATCGGGTGCTTCGCTTCGTCTTCGGTGATCGGCACGTGTTGGGGCGTGCCGAAGATCGCGCAGGTCGAGGAGAAAACAAAGCGTTCCACGCCGCCTTGAACGCAGGCGTCGAGCAGGTTGATGCCGTTGGCGACGTTGTTGCGGAAGTATTTGCTGGGATTGGTCATACTTTCCGGCACGAGCGCGTTGGCGGCGAAGTGCATCGCGGCTTGCGGGCGGATGTGTTCGATGGTTTTGAAGAGCAGGGGCCGGTCGCCAAGATCGCCTTCGATGAACTGGGCGCGTTTGTCCACCGCTGGCCGGTGGCCTTCGCTCAGGTTGTCGTACACCCAAACTTCATGCTGGGCGTTGAGTAGTTCTTCGACACAGATGCTGCCAATATAACCGGCGCCGCCGGTGACAAAAACTTTCATGGCACCCATGCTAATCGGGGAGCATTGCCGGACGCAAGCGCATCTGATAGTTTACGACGACATGAGCAACGCGGGTAAACCGGTTGGAAAGAAACAGAAGAAGGCCAAACTGTTGGGGTTGGGATTGGACGCCCAAGACGGTCACGTTCGGGTCACCAAGGGGGAGAATTTTCATTTGGTGGGCGGCAGTGAGGAAACGCACGGCGTGATGCAGGAAAAAGCCATCAAGATGAACGAACACCTCAAGAAACGCGGCAAAACGCTCGATACGGTTTCCCACGACGAGTTCACCGACATTGCGGATAAATTGGACATGCCCCTGGCGGACAAACCGGTGCACCGCCCAAATTAACGACTTACCGGGCTGACGCGAGCAGCCGGACAGGTGGCCCCGGCTGATCGAAAATAATCTCCGCCTCACCGGCGTGCGGGTCGAGCGCGCTGGCCATTTGAAAAGCTTCGGCAGCCAACCGGTACTGGTGACCCGCCACGAGAACGTCACCCAAAGTGTGGAAGACCGCCCCGTTGCCGGGATCAATCTCACCGGCGTTCTGCACGACCTCCAGCGCTTCCTTGTAATGCCGGTGGCGCAACAAAAAGTGCGCAAACAGGAGTCGCGGCTGGATGTCTTGGCTTACCGCGAGAGCCGCCATGAAGTGGTCGCGGGCGCGTTTGAAGTTGCCGCGCAATTCGTACAGGTAGGCGATTCGGAGCAGGGTGCCGACGTTCTGCGGATCAAGCTTCAAACATTCGGCGTCTTTCCGGGCGGCCTGATTCAGGTCGCCGCGTAGCTGGTAGGCGACCGCGAGGTTGGCTTTGATGGTGGCGTCCGCCGGATTGGCGCGTTCAGCGGCCCGCAATTCGGTTAACGCCCGCCGGTAATGGCCTTCTTCCGTGAAGGTCAGGCCGAGATTGTTGCGCACGCGGAGACTGTGTGGCGCCGCTTTTGCCGTGGCGGTGTAAATGGTCGCGCCGGTAGCCCAGTCCTGATTGCGGACAGCCGTGCGGATGCCGAAGGCCACGATGGCCATGGTAGAGACCGGCACGAGTATGCGCGGGCGGATGCGGAGTTGGCCCACCCCAACAGCCACGGCGAGGTACAATCCCACCGCCGGCACGTAAAGCCAGTGTTCGGCGGCAGAGGCGGTCAGGTTAAGCAGCCCACTGACCGGCAGGATGGTCAGGATGAACCACGCCAGACCGAAGCGGACCAGCGGCTGGGCGCGACGCAGCAGGCAGATGAATCCGATGGCGATGAAAATGCCGGCCACCGTCAGGAAATGGAGCCACGCGCCGCCTTGCATGAGTTGCCGGTCCATTTGCAGGTGGGCCGGCCAGAGCAACAATCCGAGGTAGGTGGCCAAGGCCCGGCAAACGATTTGCATTCGTTCGGCGAACGGGATTCCCCAATGGGCGAGCAGGGGCTGGTGGTGGATGTTCAATACCGCGGTGCGCCAACCGGCGAAACAGACCAGCACGAGGAAGAACGGGATGACCGGCAACAGGGCTTGCCGGTGGGATTGATTCGCCTGCCGGCCCAACATCAGGCCGTACAGCGTGAGCAAGAACGGCAGGAGCATGGCGCTTTCACGGCTGAACAGGGCGCCGATGAAGCAAATGATCGCAGCGGTGTAATAGCCCCTCCGGAAGTTTGCACGGTTTTGGTAGGCGAGGAAGCACAGAAATGAACCGAGGATGCCGGAAAAGGCCAGCATGTCGGCGCGCCCGGCGACGTAGGTCACAGCGCTCGTATTCACGGGATGGACGGCAAAGAGTAGGGCGACCAAGAGGGCGAGGGGCCGGCGATTGGTGATGTTTTCTACGAACAGCCAGAGCAACAGGGCGCACGTCAGGTGGAGGAGGAGGTTGGTGAGGTGGTAACCGGCCGGGATGAGTCCCCAAAACCGGTAATCGAACATGTACGAAATTGTTTGGAGTGGCCGGTAATAGGTGGCGCTGGAATGGCCGGTGCGGGAGAGGTCGGTGACAAAGGCCGCCGTGACGTAGGTGAAGTTGCGGATGTAGTCGTTGCTCTTGACGAGGACTTCGTCGTCCCAGACGAAGTCATTGCGCAGGCTGTTTGCGTAGGCCAGGATGGTGGTCAAGGCGATGAGCAGGAATGTGCGCGTGCGGGTCAGGTGCATGGTTGCCCGGCTGGTTTGAGCAGTGCCGATGCCATTGCCGGCGGGGTGCATTCGCTCGTTTTCGGAGAATCGGCTCAGGTTTGCGAAGGTGGCGCAAGCTGTTCTGGTGGTTTTCCGAACAAACCAGGGCAGTCCTTCCGGTTGGCACTGGCACTGCTTCATGAGTCTCGAACAAAAACACGGGCTCGAAAGAGTCCGAAAAAGGAAGGAGACAGAGAATGAAGAGACTACATCGAAGCAAAGCGGCGTTCACCCTGGTTGAAATCATGATTGTGGTTGCCATCATCGGGTTGCTCGCTGCGCTGGCGGTGCCGGGTTTTGTGAAGGCCCGCAAACAGTCCCAAGGGCGCCGGATTCTGAACGACGCGCGTCAGATGGACGCGGCGATTGATCAGTGGGCGCTGGAAAAAGGCCACGCGGACGGAGATGCGATTAACACGACCGAAGCCGCGAGTTACCTGAAGAGCGGGACGTGGAAGAGCACGGACCTGTTGGGCAACACGTACACGGTCGGCCCGAATCTGGGCGCGACCAACGTGCAGGTCTCGGCCACGACCAAGACGGCGTTGGCCGGCGTCGGCATTGATTGGGGTCCGTACTAAAGCCCCATTTATCCGGACGTTTACAAAGGTTGTGACGCAGAGGCGGGGTCATTCCCCGCCTCTTTCTTTGGATGGGGCCGTGGCATTGGTGCCCGAGATGCCGCTGGCATCTCGACTGCTAATCTCAGTCGTTATGCTGTTATGCAAGCACCTGATGGAGGAGACGGACATATGAACTCAGCGCGCCGCAGAGGTTGCCGAGGCTTCACGCTGGTTGAGATTATGATCGTCGTGGCGATCATTGGGATGCTCGCCGCGTTGATGCTTCCCGGCATCGCCAAGATCCGCAAGCAATCCGAGGCCAAACGGATCGTGAATGACGCCCGCGTCATCGACACGGCCGTGAACGCGTGGGCGTTGGAGAATGGCAAAGTGGATGGGGATCCCGTCGATATTGCCGCGCTCGGCAGCTACACCAAAGCCGGAGCAGTCGCGACCAACGATGTGTTGGGCAATCCTTACACCATTGGTCCGGTCGGAACTAATCAGGTCCAGATTTCACAGACGACCAAAGACGCGCTGAGTGGTGTCAGCGTCGATTGGGGGGCCTACTAATCTATGTTTTTTATCAGGAAGCGATGTCAAAAGCGTGACGTGGTCCTCGGGTTGGATTTGGGGTCGAGCCAGATCAAGGCCGCCGTTGTCCGCCGCAACGGCGCGGGTTTGGAGTTGGCGGAATACGCCGTGCGATCGTTGCCCAACACCGATGGCAAACCGTACCGCGATGCGCAGTTTGCCCAAGGGATTCAGCAAGTCTGCGATGGGTTGAAAGTGGCTGACCGTCGCGCCTGTGTCTCCATCAGTTGTGGTTCGGCGATGGTCTGCCAGACCGAATTCCCCAGGATGCCGCTGGATGAAATCAAGAACGCCCTGAAACTCAATAGCGCCCAAAAATACCTGCGCCGGGATTTTTCGAACTACTACCTCGACGCCGTTGATCTGTCAGGCGCCACGTCGCAGGACAAGACGGTGACCAAGATCAATATTCTCGTCGGCGGGGCCAGCAAGGAAGAAGTGGCCGGCTATCGGGACGCGTTACTGGCGGCTAAAGTGCGGCCGGAAGTCTTGGAGTTGGCAGCCATCTCCGTGGTGAACGCCTTCAGTTTGACCAAGCCGGAGCTCGTGGCGGAGGTGGTTTTGTTGGTGGATATTGGGGCGCGTTCCACCACGATCAATTTTCTGCGCGAGGGTCAGCCCCTGATTACCCGCATCATGCACTTTGGTGGTGACCAGATCAGTGAATATGTAGCCCAATCGCTGCTCGTCGAACCCGCAGCCGCCGAGGTGGAAAAAATCAAGATGGGGGAATCGGTGCAGGAATTCGTTAAGACCGCTCTGTCGCCACTGGCCCGCGAAATCCGTTCGTCGATCGATTTCTTTGAGCGACAACACGATTGTCACATCAGCCGCCTGTTTGCCTGTGGCGGCTCCGCCTGTTCGTCTAAGTTGCTGGAGTTATTGGGAGAGGACGTCGGGATTCATATTGAGCAATGGAACCCGGTCGACGGACTGGCTACCGAACACCTGAATGGGGAGCGAGCCAAGCTCGCGGAAGTTGGCCCAAGCTTGGCGGCGGCGGTCGGGGCAGCAGTGGTGCGGCTGCAGGAATGATTCCGGTATGACAGCGATCACACTCAATTTGTTGGCCGAGGAGCAAATCGCGCAACAAGAGCGGGCACGCGACCCGGTAAAAGCGGCGCTGGCCGTTGGTGTCGGCCTGATCGCCGTGGCGGTGGCGGCTGGTGCGATCATGTCGGTCGTCGCTTCACAAAAGAAAAGCGAGGTGGCCGGGTTGCAGGCACAGTACGACAAGTTGAATTCCCCGGCATTGCAGGAGCAAGAAACGCGATTTGCTGCGCTGCAGAAGGAAGCCAACGCGATGGTGCAGGTCAACCATACCCGCTACCTATTGGCCCCGCGGTTGGCGTTGTTGAAGGATTTGTTGCCGGATAACGTCCGGTTGGATCACGTAATGTTCTCGGTGATGTCGGAGACCGTGCAGCCCGAAAGCGGGCCGACCGGGCGGGCCGCGCGCCCGAAGACCATCGAACATCTGAAATTGCGGTTGAATGGCCAAGTGGTCAGTAATCGCCCCGAGTTGGATGTAGATGCGTTCATGCAGATGCTGCGGAAGAACCCGGCATTTAGCGCGGACATGGATCAAATTCAGTTGCAGTCGGTCACCCGGAATGCGGCTGGTTCTCAAGCCGGGGTGGACCAATTGCCCGCGGCAGATTTCGCCGTTGAATGCTTGTACGAGGAGCGCAAATGAATTTGCCTGGCAACATTCCCAAAGAGAAGCTCCAGAAGATTGTGCTCATCGGCATCGGCACCCTCGCGGTCGTCGTGCTGACCGTGCAATTTTACGTTGCCGGCCAGTGCCGTTCGTTTTTTGATGCGCGCACCAACCGGGAACACCTCGAAGCCCAGATTGTCGAGGTGCAGCAGCGTGAACGAACGATGGCCGACAACCAACAAGTCGCGCAACAACTCCAAGGATTTGTGGATGCTCAGCAGGCGGCCATGGCGCGGGGAGATGCGTTTGCCTGGGCGGTCCGGGAAATCAGCTTATTGGTCGAGAAGCATGAGGTTCACGTTCTGAGTCTGCGGCCGGGCAGCGGGGGAAGTAAACAACCCGCCGACAAAGAAGTCACCACTTATACCGCGTATTTGGAACTGACCGGGGACTACGACCAACTGGGCAACTTCGTCAAAGACGTTGAAAATCATTTTCCCACGGCGGAAATCCAGTCGCTCGAGATTACCGGTGGTGCGGTCAACTCCGGCACGCATCAGATGAATCTCGACATCAGCTTCCGGGTGCGCCCCGAACCGGCTCCGGCCAAGAAGGGGTTTTCATGAAACAGCAATTGCAGGCTTTCCCGGGAATTGTCGCCCGCGATTTCGCGCGCGAAAATGTATCCGTTCATCCGGTAACAGCGCGCGGAGATGAAGCGGCGCCGGCTGAAACGGTGGGGCGTTGGCCGCAGGGAATGCGGTTGGTGGGGATTTTGGCCTTCGGTCAGTCGCTGTTGTTTTTGGCGTTGTGGCTCTGGTTGTGCGCCAGCGTGGGGGCCGCGACGAAAGCTGAACCGTGGAAGGAACCGAAGCTGGAGATGTCCGACTACCGGCCAACCAAAACGCGTGATCCGTTCTTGCCCAAAGCACTGTCGCCAACGGCCACCGGTGAAACGCCCGCGGTCGTGGACGTTTCCTTGCTGAAACTGCAAGGGATTGTCTATGAACCAGTCAATCCGTCGGCGATGGTCAATGACAAGCTCCTTTATGCTGGCCGGCCCGTCACTGTGTCCACGGAGCGTGGAACGGCGGAAATCGTCGCCACGGAGATCACCCGCGAACATGTGCTGGTGAAGGTGGGGGGCCGGCAAGTGGAATTGCGATTGGGTTTGCCTCCCGTGGAGAAAGGGGGCAACCCGTGAGGGTGGTCACCGGTGGCCTGATTGCTGCTAATTACAATTTCGCATGAAAACCCGATGTCCAGCAAGCAATGCTCTAGCCCCAATGTTGTTCGCAGTGGGCTTATTTGCGTTCAATTTCGTCGCGTCCGGCCAAACGGCGGCAACTGCCAAGGAACCGGCAGCCTCGGCCCCGCCCGTTGCCGCCGCCGCGACCGACACGCAGCCGAGCATTGATTACGTGGAGACCGATATCCAGGCCGCGCTTCGCCAACTGGCAGCCCGGGCGGGAGTCAATCTCATCATGGGCGATGAGGTTGTCGGGAAAGTCACCGTGCATTTGGAAGGCGTCGCTTACGAAGAAGCGATGCGCTTGATTGCGGAGTCCAAAGGCTTCGCGTTCGTGAAGGACAAGAACATTGTCCAAGTGAAATCGCGGGCCTCCTTGGAAACCGAGCCGGTCGAGTTGCGGATCCACACCCTGAACTACGCCAAGGCGGACGATGTGAAGAAGGCCATCGAACCGGCACTGACCGCGCGCGGCAAAGTGCAAGTGGATGTGCGCAGTAATACCATCATTGTCAGCGACACCCCGTCCAGCCTCGCCAAGGTGATGCCGTTGGTGACGGCACTGGACACGCAGACGCCGCAGGTGATGATCGAGGCGAAGTTTGTCGAAACCACCAAAAACCCGCAAAAGGATTTGGGGATCAACTGGACCGATACCTTGCTGAATCACACCGTCAGTGCCGGTGCCAACCATATTGATCCGGTGACCGGCAACACCATCTCGGGTTTTTCACTGACCAAAAATCTGGCGGGCGGCCCGTGGACACCGGCCACCGCCTTGCTGAACGCCGGCCAGGCGCAGGCGGTGTTCTCGTTCATCAGTCGGGACAACGACACGGAGTTGCTGGCCAACCCGCGCATTGTCACCACCGACAACGGCAAAGCCAAAATCTCCATTGCCACCCAATTTCCGATTCCGAATTTCACCTTCAGTGAGCAGACGGCTTCCCTTCAGATTTCCGGGTTTAATTACAAGGATATTGGGATCATTCTGGAGGTGACACCCCGAATCAATAAGAACGAATTCATCACGTTGGATGTCACCCCGACGGCGAGTAGCTCTACGGAGAACGCCACGCTCCAGAGCGGCGGCGGATCGGCGGTGCAAATCCCGATTATCAATACGCGCACCGCGACGACGACCGTCCTCATCAAGAGCGGTCACACCTTGGCCATTGGCGGGCTGATGCGCACGGACATCCAGAACAACTATACGAAAGTGCCGTTGCTCGGCGATATTCCCGGTATTGGCGCCATGTTCCGCAGCAAGAGCCTCAGCAAGACGAAGCGGGACCTGTTGATTTTCCTGACCCCGACCATTGTCCAGCCGGATGCGCAGACCGGTTACGAGCAGTATTACGGCGGATTGCCACCTGAACAAGTGTACACGGACGACACGTGGATGCCCAAGGACAATGCCAAACCCCGGTCATTAATCTCGTCACAGCCGCCGGCGGCAGACAAAGCAGCGGGTCCGGCCGCGCAGAATTTTGGCCCCAAGAACCCCTGACGTGCGGGTAATCACTGTGGCTCGTGATGGGTGAGGGCATCGAGCCGCCGCGCGAGGGATGCCTAAACTGTGCGTCCCTCGCGTTTTTTTTGGGGGGGGGATTGCGAGAATTCTGGCAAAACAGAGCGTCTTGAGATGCGGTGGCGTGGTATGTAGCCTGCTCCATTCAGAGGCAGGAATCATGTTGAAAAAGGCGCGCAATACCAATCAGGGATTCACGCTTGTCGAATCCGTGATGGCGGTTATGGTGCTCGGCATTGCCTTGGGTGCCTGTCTGTTGAGTTTTGACCTAGGCATTCGCTGTGATGCCACCGCTGCCAATCAGATGGCCGCTATGCACGTGGCGCGCGGCCAAGTGGAAACACTGAGGACTTACAGTTACAGCAACAGCGTCTGGAACGCCGGCTCGTATGTCTTCACGAACAACGGCATGGCCGGCACCTACGTCATCACCAACTTCAACTCGAACGTCAAAAGCGTCGCGGTTAGCGTGCCGTACCTGAATCGTATCCGGGGTGGTTCTTTAACAAACACGCTGACCACCCTTTTTAGCTCGACCCTGCATCCATGAAATCTTTTCCAACCAAGACGCGCCGAGCGGGCGGCGCTTTCACGCTGGTGGAGATGGCCGTCTCCATGGCCATTGCCATCGCGGTCGTCGTGGGCACGTTGGACTTGTTCATCTTCTTTCTCCGTTCCTATAACGCGGCGACCTTGCTCCGTAATGCTTCGACGCGGGCCAGCATGGGGTTGGAGCGGATGGTTTACGGCGTCGGCACGAATCTCAACCTGCGCGAGGCCGCCGCCAGCCAAGTGGCGGTGTCCACTTCGAACAACTACTGGCAGATTACCTACAACACGAATTTCTTTTTCCGCTATTCCGGTAGTGCCCAGGAAATCACAGACCAGTCCGGTAAAATCATCTGTACTAACGTATTAACCTCGACTCTGGCCTACAACACAAACGGCTGTTGGGTTTCCCTCACCGTGACGGACAGTGGGGGCGGGCGCACCGTCACCAACACAATGGCGACTTTCGTAAAGTTTAGAAACTAGGCGGGAAGTATGAAGAGTGGAATGAACCAAACAGATGCCGGACGCCGAACGAACGAGCGGGGATCAACCTTGGTTACCGTGATGTGTTATCTGTTCATCGCCGTCGGGTTGGTGGTGACCATGCTGGATGTGGCAACCAACCATCGCAAGATTTCCCAGCGGCAGATGAACATGGAGCAAGCTCTGGACGTAGCCGAAGGTGGCGTCGAGGTCGGCGCTCGCTGGATTGAATCCAATTTGGTGACGCTCGTGGCCTCCTCAACCGGAGCCACGAACGGCAGCGGGACCATCGGGTTCGGGAGTTATGCCTACTCGATTACGCGCTCGAATGGCAGCACCTACAGCATTATTTCGACCGGCACCGTCAGTGGAGTGACCCGGACGGTCAGTATTCTGCGCATTTATCAGCCGACCTACGCCGAGTTTGCCATTTGGAGCCACGTCAACGGCGGGCTCTACTTCAAAGCCGGCGAAGTCTTTAATGGTCACGTCCACTCCGATGGCCAACTGTATTTCGATAATGCAAGCGGTGGACCGGTGTTTCACGCGGCGGTCACCTCACTGGCTAGTTCGTACGTCGGGAGCATTAGCGGAATCGAATTCGATCAAGGACTGACGCTGAACTCCTACCAGGGCACGATGGCCGACATAGACTTCAACTCGACCGCCTCCACCTCACTGAAAAACGTCGCCACCTCCACCGGTTTGGTGCTCCAAGGCAACACCACCATCCAGTTCAACGGTAGTTCTGTGAAAATCACCAACAGCCGCGCGGGTTGGAACAATCACTCATACTCGCCCGCAGGCGAGGGAATCATCTATATCCAGAACGCGACCTCGGGCACCTCCAGCACCCGCCCGGGTATCGCATACGTAACTGGCGGCAACGTCAGCGGCCGGTTGACAATTGTGACGGAGAACGACATTACCATCCAAGGGAACATCACCTACGCGAACGACCCGCTCACCAATCCGAACTCCACAGACGCGTTGGGATTGATCTCCCGGGACGACATCAATGTGGATACAAGCGCGCCCAACAATTTGCAGATCAATGCGGCGATGGTCGCGACCGGCACCTCGGGCGACGGCAGCCTCGGCAGCTTTAACGTGACGAACTACAGTTCCGGCGCCCCCCGCGGCAATCTGACCATCTACGGGGGTATCGTTCAAAACACCCGCGGTGCGGTCGGCACGTTCAATAGTTACACAGGAGCCACCACTCACGGGTACAACAAGAATTACAGTTATGATCCGCGCTTTATTGACACGCCACCTCCCTACTACCCGGTCGTGGGTGGCAAAGTGGAATTCAGTCAGTGGCAGGAAGGACACTGAAACATGAACACAGACTCATCCACCATCGACGCATCCACCAAGCAATGGTTGCTGCTTCTGGCCGCCGCAGCGGTCATCGCCGTTTTTGTGATAATCCATTCATTCATTAACGCTGTTTCCAAGCCTCCCAAAGCGCCTGCTGCGATGTCCCCCGAAATAACGTCGGCGGCCGGGGTAGTCGCCGTAACAACACCAGCAACTGAAGAGCATTTCCAACCACCACCGGCTGTTCAGAAACCGCCGACCGCCAGCATCCCAGTTCCCGCGCTGACGCCGGCAGAAAAACAGGCGGAAGCTCAGGAACGTGTGCATCAACAGGCTGAATATTTCCGCAGGATCGCCGCCAGCAGCAAGGACCATCGCGCCTGCCAACTGACTCCGGCCCAAATCGACGAATTGGAGAAAAACGGCGACTTGGTCTGGTAGCCTGGGGCCGGTCAGGATCGGGTCACAGCCAACTCGGCTGCGGATACGCTAAGACTGTCCGGTGGATTACTGTGTGATGCAAGTGAACAACGGTATGTTCAATTTGTACAATCTGCGGCCAGGATTCTGAATCCTGATTGCCACGGCGTGAAGCCGCAAATCATCCATTCCCCATAAAGCGCTGAAGTTTTAGACAAATCAGCAGAATGCGCAGTTCGTCGTTGTTTGTGGGTTACCAGCGAGAGGGTGGCTTGACAGATGCTCAAATAGTGGGCAAATTGGCTAAAGGGACGAGGGCGTGGGTGAGTGATTTGGACGATCTGGAGGAGAATGATCGACGTGCAAATTCGGAACAAACGACGGTGGCGATTCCGGCGCGGCGGGTGCGAAGGACAATCGCTGGTGGAGTTTGCGCTGGTGACCATGTTGTTCTTCCTGCTGCTGTTCGGACTCATTGATTTTGGCCGGTTGTTCTTCACTCAGATGACGCTGGAAAACGCGGTGCGACAAGCGGGCCGGTTCGCAGTTACCGGCAATCACCTGCCAGATCCAAACAATCCCAGCCAAAACCTCTCGCGCGTGGCGTCCATCATGCAGGTTGCCCAACAACAAGCCGTGGGGCTGGGCATCAGTAATATCCAGATCTCCAGTTTGGGCGGAGGCAGCACCGGGCCGGGCCGGGCGGGCGGGCCGGGTGATACAGAAACGATTACATTGACCACGAACTTGCATTTGATCACACCTTTGATTGGCCACTTTTTCCCGAAGGGCGTGTACACCTTCACGGTCAGTGTCACCTTCAAGAATGAGCCGTTCTCCCCCTCCGCAACCAGCTAAGCGAGACAAAGGACATGACGCGACGACCATTTTCAGAAGCCAACGGCGGGAGCCGATTTGGAAACGGTTCCGCTCAAGCACTGATCGAGTTTGTTTTTGTCGTGTTCATGATGGTCGCGCTTCTCTTTGGGTTGATCGATTTCGGACGGGCCATTTACGAGAAAGAGGTGTTAACCAACCTCAGCCGCGAAGGCGCAAACCTGGCGTCCCGGGGGGCGAGCTTGTCGAATACTGTGGCGGCAGTGATGGCCGGGGCGGGGACATTAAACTTCACTAACAACGGACTGATCATTGTGAGCAGCGTGTTCAACAGCAATAACACCTATTACGTGACGGCCCAAGTTTCCCAAGGCGGGCTTGCGGTCAAGAGCAAGGTCGGGTCCGCAGGGGGTAAGGCGACGATGCCCGCAGCGGCAATCCCCATTCCGCAGTCGAATCAGACCGTTTATGTAACGGAAGTCTTTTACCAGTTCAAGTCGATCACTCCCATTGGGACGATCCTGAACGTGGCTATGACGAATCAACTCTATGACGCAGCTTATTTCTAAGGAGGATACAGATTTATGAGACGTGGTTGCCTGCGCTGGGTGCGCGAAAAAGACGGTCAAACACTGATTATGTTTACCCTCTTCCTGGTTGTCATCGTTTTGTTTGTCGGCCTCGGCATTGACGTGGGGTTCGCCTACGTCACCAAAGCCAGCCTTTCCAAAGCGGTGGATGCCGCCGCCCTGGCCGGCACGCGCAATCTCTCGCTCGGTCAGCAGCAGGCAACCGCGATTGCGCAGAGCACGTTCACCATCAATTACGGTCATCCCGGCCGGGATGTAGGTTCGCCTGTGGTCAATCTCTTGTTTACCACGGACAGCAGCAAGAACACCTATCTCAACATTGACGCCACCGCGACGATTAACACCTATTTCATCCGCATCCTCCCGCTCTGGAAGACCCTGCAGGTGCGTGCCAGTGCCCAAGCCACGCGGTCCCCGTTGATTATGACGCTGGTGCTGGATCGGTCCGGGTCAATGAATCCGCAAACGGGCACCACGAGAGGCGGCAGCACGCTGCCCGCCGCGGTGAAGAGTTTTATCCAGAATTTTGATGATAACAACGATCAGGTCGCCATGGCCAGCTTTGCTTCCACCGCCACGGTGGATGTCCCCATGGGGCACCCCTTCAAGGCCAACATCATCAATGCGGCTAATAACCTCATTTACGTCGGCGGCACGTTTTCACCGGGAGGCCTGACCAACGCCGTGGTTCAAGAAAATAGTGTGTCCGTGGCGGCGGGGCAAAATGTGGTGCGCGTGGTTGTGTTTTTTACCGACGGACTGGCCAACATGATTCAGCAAACGCTGCAATGCCCCCCGGCGACCCTGTGGAACTTTGGTGGTTACGATCAGGCGGGGAGTGGCGCGGCCTTTTTCAGCCCCACTGCGCCGGTGACACAGAGCGGACAAAATAACGCGTCCTGCACGGTGCCTGACAACGGCACGCCATCTTGCTGTCACAATACGAGCCGGTTTATGGCATATCAGTATGGGACCTTGGAGCGGTTCACCACCGCCAACATCACCGCCGAGTCCAAGTATGAGTGCATCCAGATCGCCAACGTACTGCGTGCGAACAATGTAACGGTTTATTGCATCGGCTTGGGCGGTTCTTCCGTGGATATGAGTTTCCTGGCGCAGGTGGCAAATGCGCCCAACAGTATTACGTTTAATTCCGCCCAGCCCGTCGGGGATGCGCTGTACGCACCGACACCGGCTCAGCTTAACACTCTCTTCCAGCAGATCGCCTCGGAGATCCTCCTGCGACTTACGCAGTAACGGGTGGAGTTCTTGCTCCACCGCTCCGGTCAGCGGGAATCGGCGCGCCTTGAACAACCCTTTGCCTTAACGGCGGCGGCGAAGCAACGGCAGCAGCCCGCAGCAGCCCAGAATCGCCAGCGTGACCGCCGAGGGTTCAGGAATTTGGCTGAAGGTCTGCACAATTTCAAAGCCGCACTTATCCCCGGACGGCGTGCCGCAATTGGGGCTGACCGAAGGGGAATACCCGAAGCCCGAGCAGTCGTTGAGCGAGAATTGTTTGACGACGCTGACGGAACTGACCGGCGCAAACTGGGTTGAGTCTCCGTCAGACGGATTCTGGCTCGTGACCGAAGCGCTCAGTTGCGGGGTCTGCAAACCGGCCGTGATGTTCTCCTGAACCGACGCGGAACAGCCGCCCCAGTTGCCTCCGCCCCAAGAAGACGGTTGGTAGGAGCCACAGCTGGAATCCGTAAGATTGAGCTGGAGAGCGGCATCCTTGATGTAATAGCCGGGTTGGACGACGACCACATGGTAGGAGAGCGTGAATCCGGTCGAGGCCGAACCACCGCCGAAGCTGCCCCAACTTGAGTACAAGCCGCCGCCAGTGGCACATGCGCCGGTCAGACTAAAGCCAATGGCGTCCATGCCTTCATTGATCGGTGTGACTTGAATCGAGGACGCGTCAATTGTGCAGGAACGGTAACAGTCAAAATAGAATTGCTTGTCGCCAATCGTCAGACTATGCCCCAGCAGACTACTGAGTGTGAACGAACTCCCGCAGTCAGTTCCATTCGCCCGTACGGGGCGAACTGTAAAGGCGAGCAATGAAGCGAGCGCGACTGTAAACAAACCGGTACGACGGGTGAACAGACTAACAACCATTTTCATACCATTTCCCTCACGTGAATTTTGTGGTTGGACATTAGTTCACATTTTAGGAATTGGATTCTGCGTGTCAACACCAATAAAGCTGGTGGTAACCCCCTAAGCCAGATATTACATGCCATTGCGGCCAGAGTATGAAGAATTGTGCTTGCCGGAAATATAACCCTACCGGACATCCAACCGGCGCTGGATGCCGAATTTCTCGACGCGCTTTCGCAAGGTTGCCCGCGTGATGCCCAACAACTTCGCCGCCTGCACCTGATTGCCCGCCGTCTCCGCCAGCGTTCGCGTAATCAACTCCCGCTCCACCGCCGGGATAATCTTAAACTTCGGGTCCTTCCGTGCCAACGCGTACAGAATGTTCACCGCGTGCTCCACCGTCCCGGCGACTTCGGCAGGTGAGGCCCGCGGCTCGCGGACGTCGTCCGGCAAATCGTCCCCCCGGATTGTATCGCCGCGCGCCACCACCGCGGCGCGTTCAATCGCGTTCTCCAACTCCCGCACATTGCCCGGCCACGGGTATTTCTCTAAAACCGCCAGCGCTTCCGGCGCGATCTGTTTGACCGGGGCGCGGCGCAGAAAATAATCCACCAGCACCGGAATGTCCGCCCGCCGCTCCCGCAAGGCCGGTAGGTGGATCCGCACCACATTCAACCGGTAATACAAGTCTTCCCGAAATTTCTTTCCGGACACCAGCGTTTCCGGCTCCCTGTTCGTCGCGGCAATCACGCGCACGTCCACGCGAAACGTCTGATTGCCGCCGACGCGCTGAAACTCGCCGTTCTGCAGCACGCGCAACACCTTCGCTTGCGTCGCCAGCGGCATGTCGCCGATTTCATCGAGAAAAATCGTGCCCTTGTCGCACTGCTCAAACTTGCCGATCCGCCGTTCGACCGCCCCGGTAAACGCGCCTTTTTCGTGGCCAAACAATTCGCTCTCCAACAACTGCTCCGGAATGGCCGCGCAATTGATCGCCAGAAACGGTTGCGCCGTCCGCCGGCTGTGATGATAAATCGCCCGGGCCGCCAGCTCCTTGCCCGTGCCGCTCTCGCCGGTAACCAGCACGGTGGCGTCCGACTGCGCCACCTGACCGATCAGTTTGAACACCTGCTGCATCGCATCGCTCTTCCCGACGATGCCCTCCGCGTACTCTTCTTGCGTCAACAACGGCTGATAACTGACTACCCGGCGCATGTCGTGCGCCGCTTTGAGCGCCGCCTGGATGAGCGCCTTGAGTTTCGGCACGTCGAACGGCTTCAAAATGTAATCGTACGCGCCAAGCTTCATCGCCTCGATGGCGGTGGCCGTCGTGCCGTACGCGGTCATCATGATCACGAGCAGTTTGGAATCGAGCTCCCGGAGCTTCCGCAACGTTTCCAGTCCGCTGACGCCGCCCATCCGGATGTCCATGACGACGAGGTCCGGCCGTTCCCGCGCGATGGCCGGGACGACCTCCTCGCCGCTGGACGCCTCCAAGACGCGGAGTTCCTCGCTTTCCAGATTCCGCCGGAACGCCCGCCGGATATCCGCCTCGTCATCCACCACAAGGATTTTATCCATGGCGCGCATCTTAGACGCTGCGGCCTGGTGGCGCAAGCATCCCCGCTGGCGACCGCGACCCGCTCAGTGGTGGCCGCAACAGTGATGGCCACCGGCTGGCGCCGCCGCCGGAGCCACGCCGTAACGGGCGGCCAGATCATCGGCGATCTTCAGAAACTTCTCGTGGGTGCCGGCCCCCAGGTCCTCGTGCTCGACTCGTTCAAACGCCGCCAACAGCTTCGCCTGGTCATCCTCTGTGAACGCCTGGTCGGCCATCGTGAACAAGCAGTGGTCTTCCTTCTGGATGTGTTGCCGGAGCATCTCGACGAACAGGCGCGCGTGCCGGACGAAGTCCGCGGCCGCGTTCGCGTCGAGGGCGGCCGCCATCCCCCGCACACAATTGCGTCCCGCCTCGTGCTCGTGCATCATCACTCCGGTCGGCCCGCCGTGGCGGGAAAATCCCTTCGCCTCCAGGGCCGGGAATAGTTGCGTCTCCTCCTTGCCGTGGTGGCAGCGGTCGGCAAACATGCGGAAGAACTCCAGCGCCTCGCGCGCCGGTTGGTTCTCCAGTTTGCCGGTCTGCTCGGCGCGCGTCGCCATTGCCTCCAGACAACTCAGCACCTGTTCGATCACCCGGTGTTCCGCCATCAGTATTTCCGTTGGTTTCATGCCGCCAATATCGCCCGCCTCCGCCGCCGGCGAATTGACCGGCGTCAACAAACCGGCGCGCACTTTCAACTTTCGCCAGGGCGGGTTCGATGGTACGGATAGGGGTCATGCGCTGGTCATTTGGCATGGGGCGAATCCGGGGGATTGCGTTGCGGATGCACGTGACGTTTCTGTTGCTGTTGGCGGTTGTTGGCTACCAGGGATACGTCATCGCGGGCGGGCGCGGCGCGTTCTGGTCGCTGGCGCTGATCAGCGCGGTGTTTGTCTGTATCATCCTGCACGAACTGGGGCACAGTCTGGTCGCGCAGCAACTCGGCGTGGAAGTGCGCAGCATCACGCTGTTGCCGATCGGCGGCGTGGCGTCGTTGAAGACGATCCCGGAAAATCCCTGGCACGAAATCGCGATCACGGTGGCCGGGCCGATGGTTAACGTGGTGGCGGCAGCCGTGCTGATGCCGTTTGCCGGATTGCCCCGGAGCTTGTTTCTGACGGATTTGCCGGCCAACTTCCTCGGGTTGCTGAACACGCTGGTCGGCGTGAACATCTGGCTGTTTCTGTTCAACTGCATCCCGGCATTCCCGATGGACGGCGGCCGGCTGTTGCGGGCCATCCTGGCGCTGGTTGTTCCTTATCGGCGCGCCACTTGGATCGCCGTGCTGGTGGGGCAGGCGTTGGCGATCGTGTTTCTGCTGGTGGGATTGTACACGTCAATTTGGCTCGTCATTCTGGGTGCGTTTATCTTCATCGCGGCCGACGGTGAGGAGAAGATGGTGCGGATGCGGAGTTTGCTGCGGGACATTGACGTGGAAGAAGTCATGATGCATGAGTTTACGACGCTGTTGCCGCACGACACGGTGGGCCACGGGCTGGAGCGGGTTTACCAGACCGGGCAGGATGACTTCCCCGTGGTCGTGGATGGACAATTGGTTGGCATGGCCAGCCGGCAGGCCATGCTGGATGCCATCAACCGAGGCGGCAACCTGTGGCCGGTCGGGCAGGTGATGGACACGACCGTGCCGGTGATTTCCCTACGCGACAAGGTATCCCGGGTGCACGATGAAATGATGAGCGGCCATTCCGGCAGTTTCCCGGTGATGGAACGCGGCGCGTTGGTCGGCCTGCTCAGTCCGGCGAACATCAGCCGGTACCTGCTGGTGCAAGGCAGCATCAAGAACGGAGGTCGGGCGGCGCGAGTTCCGCCACGCGTTGCCGGGCAAACGCCAGGGCTTCCGCCCGTGATTGCAAGCGTTCCTCCAATTGCAGTTCCTCCACCTCCTGGAGAATCCGGCCCACGACCGGGCCCGGCTTGAGGCCCAACGCCAGCAAATCGTGACCCGTCAGCAGGGGGACCGGCTTCACCACTTCCGGCGGCAACTCGCGCGCCTTGGTTTTCAGGAAATCATAGTTCTCCAGATTGCGGTGACTCGCTTCGCAATCAATCCGGTGCAATTCCAATTCGTCGGCAAACGTTTCCCGTTGGAGAATCCGCTTCAACTTCGCCGGCCGCATCTCCTGCACATGCTGCATCCGCATGTGCTCCGCGACGCACGTCACCACCTTGGCGATGGTCTCATTGGGGAACCGCAACCGGCGCAAAACCGCCTCGGTCATCTCCGCGCCCACCCGGTCGTGCTCGTGGAACCGAATCCGGTCCGGCGCGCGCGTAAACGTCGGCGGTTTGCCCACGTCGTGCAGGAGGACCGCGAAGGCGAGGACTTGATCGGCGGCATCCGGTAACGCGTCGAGCATCAGCTTCACGTGGGTGAACACGTCGCCTTCGGGATGAAACTCCGCCGGTTGTTCCACGGCTTTCATCGCAGCCACTTCCGGCAGGACTTGTTTCAGCAGTCCGCTTGTGTCCAACAGTTCCAATCCCCGCCCGGCATGAGGCCGCGTGAAAATCTTAAGCAGTTCGTCCCGGATCCGCTCAGCGCTGACCACGCTGATTTGCCCGGCCATCTCCTGGATGACGGCCAGCGTGGCCGACTCCAACTCGAAGTTCAGATTCGCCGCGAACCGGACGGCGCGCAGCAGCCGCAATTTGTCCTCGGTAAACCGGTGCCGCGCCTCGCCAATGGTGCGGACGACTCGCCGTTCGATGTCCGCCCGGCCGCCCACGTAATCGATGATCCGGTCGGCCAGCGGATCGTAAAACAATCCGTTAATGGTGAAATCCCGGCGGTGGGCGTCGTCTTCGGGTGAACCATACCGGACCCCGGTCGGACGGCGGCCATCCACGTATGCTTCGTCGGACCGGAAGGTCGCGACCTCGAATTGGTGGCCGGCTTCCAGCACGAGCACGACGCCGAACTGGGCCCCGACCGGGACGGTCCTGGGGAACAACTGCGGCACTTCTTCCGGCGTCGCGGTGGTGGCGATGTCGAAATCGTGCGGCGCGACGCCGCGAACCATGTCGCGCACGCACCCGCCGGCGAAGTAGGCCGTGTGTCCGGCGGCACGGAGGGTCCGGACAATCTGGCGGGCAGCCTCAATCATGGCGCACATCATAGCACGCCCGGACGTGTTTGGGGAAGGTCGCTGGCCCTGGCTTCCAGGGCGATTGCATTTTGAGGTTTGAGAGGACGCGTTGATGTAAGTGGGTCGGT
>JBBISF010000039.1:0-24322 GCA_037441425.1 Verrucomicrobiia bacterium | reverse complement strand
ACATTCCGCAACCCACAACGGGGTTCCGAAAAGCAGTTATCGGAGGTTCCCATATTTCTATACGTTGGTGCGGTAAGACTTAAAAAGCTGAGACGGATTTGTGCCAGAAATCCGGCGTGAAGCGCATTGCTCGGCGTAGATACCAACGGGACACGGAATCGTTTATGGCCACCACGAACCTGCATTACACCGCTAAAGCCGGCAAGTCCGGCACGGCGAGGTGAGGTGGCAGTGGGCAGAGGGCGAAGGTCGATCTCGCTGCCCTCGATAAGGCCATCGCCCCATCGAATAGATTGTAGTCTTCGTCCAAAGTTAGAGCCAGTTCGGGGGCATTTTATGATTCCATTTTGGCGAATGGTCGGCATAATGCCCCACTCTCAAACAGGAGAACTGGATATGAAGATGATGATGATGGTGGCGCTCGCAACGACATTGACCGCGAGCGCGTTGTGCGCGGCTGACGCACCCGCGAAGTCGCCGTGGGAACGGAGCGCGGCGTTGGGCTTGAGCCTGACGTCTGGCAACAGCGATTCGGTGTTGCTCACCGCCGGCCTCAACGGGCACGGCGTGTGGCCGCAGGATGATTGGTTGTTGGGGTTGGATGGCGCGTATGGCAAGACGAATGGAAAGATATCCAACGACAAGCTGCACGGGGCGGCCCATTACAAGCATCTGTTTGGTGATCGCTGGTATGTGGACGGCGTGGTCGATGCGCTCCATGACGGCGTGGCGGCCCTGGGTTACCGGCTCACGCTAAGCCCCGGCGCGGGTTACTATTTCATCAAGACCGCCGTGACGCAGTTGAGCGCCGATGTCGGTCCGGCGTACGTCCGGGAAAAGTACAATGGCGATCCCGCCCACGACTTGCTCGCGATGCGGGTTGGGGAGCGGTTCGACCGCAAACTCAACGACGTGGCCAAAGTCTGGCAAAGCTTGGAGTATTTGCCGCAGGTCAATGACTTTCAGAATTACAAAATCAACGCCGAAGTCGGTCTGGAGACGGCGATGACCAAGAACCTCAGTCTCCGGGTCGTTGGGCGCGATGAATATAACAACCGTCCCGCGCCCGGCCGGAAGCACTACGATCTCTCGCTGGTCAGCGCCATCGCCTACAAGTTCTGAGGTCACCGGCGCGGCGAAAGAAAAGGTTGCGCCCGCGGCGCGGCGAAAATACGATGGGGCCGATGCCCAAAGTCGCCATCTATCCCGGCAGTTTTGATCCCATCACCCATGGGCATCTGGATTTGATTCAGCGCGCGGCGAAGATGTTTGACCGGTTGTGGGTGGCGGTGGCGCACGACGTGGAGAAAACGCCTTTGTTCTCGGTTGAGGAACGGGTGGCGATGGTGCGCGCGGCGGTCAAAGGACTGCGGCATGTGCACGTGGAGGATTTTCACGGGTTGCTGATCAACTACGCGCATCGCCGGAAAGCGCCGGTTGTCGTGCGCGGGTTGCGCGCGGTGTCGGACTTCGAGTTTGAATTTCAGCTTGCGCTGATGAACCGTAAACTGGACGAGCGGATTGAGACGATGTTTTTGATGCCGAAGGATGAGTACACGTTTATCAGTTCCCGGTTGGTCAAGGCGGTGGCCAGTTTGGGGGGGGATGTGAGCGCTTTCGTGCCGCGCATTGTCGAATCAGCGTTAAAAGCAAAGTTCCGTTCCCGCTAGGCGCAGACGGGCGCGCGGGGGCGAGGAGGGCATCATGAAAATCAATGTGAAGCGCATCCCGGTGGGAGGCGAAGACCTGCACGGGGCGGCCCCGGCCTCCATTCTGGACCTGAATGAATCCGTGGTCCGCTTTCCAGACGAGATTCACTATGAGCTGCACGCCCAACTGCAAGGGAACGCGCTGTTGGTGACCGGGCAGTTGGCGACGGTGGCCACGGCGCAATGCAGCCGGTGTTTGCAGCCCTTCCAGATGCCGCTGCGCGTGGGGGAGTTTGTGGTGCATCAGGAGTTGCACGGGGAGGATTTCGTGGACTTGACGGCCAATATCCGTGAAGATATTATCCTGCAACTCCCACAACGGGCACTCTGTGATGCGGACTGTAAAGGGCTGTGCCCGTGGTGCGGAGCGGATTTGAACCAAGGGGCGTGCCGTTGCCCGAAGAACCGGGAGAACGGGCGCTGGCACGCGCTGGATCAACTGAAACTCAAGTAACGAAAAAATTTAACTGGAGCACGATTTTCCCATGGGCGTACCCAAACGAAGACAATCGCACCAGCGCATGGCCACGCGCCGCGCGGCCAACGCGTATCACGCACCGCAACTGTCCGTTTGCGCGCAGTGTGGCGCGCGGGTGTTGCCGCATCGTGTCTGTCCCGCCTGCGGTTTTTACAAAGGCCGCCAGGTCAAGTCAGTCAACGTCGCGTAGCGATCACGTATGAAGATTGCCGTCGATGCGATGGGGGGTGATTTCGCGCCCCAGAACATCGTTGCCGGCGCGGTCATGGCCCTGCGCAACGATGGGCCAATTTCCCGGCTCTATCTGGTCGGCGATCAGGCGCGCCTTCAAACCGAACTTGCCAAACACGGGCCGATTGATCCGCGGCTCGAGGTCGTTCACGCCCGCGAAGTCATTGAGATGAACGATGAACCGGTCCGCGCCGTCCGCCGCAAGAAGGACAGCTCCATGGGCCGCGCGATTGACCTGGTGAAACAAGGCCAGGCGGACGCCGTGGTCTCGGCCGGCAACACCGGCGCGTTGTTGACCGCCGCGCATCTGAAGCTGCGGACGCTGGCGGGGGTGGATCGGCCGGGGTTGGCGATGCTGATTCCGGCGCCCGACAATGTGTTTGTGCTGATGGATGCCGGCGCCAATCTCGAACCGCACCCCTTCAATCTCGTGCAATACGCCATCATGGGCAGCATGTACTCCAAACAGATCATGCGCTACCCGCACCCGCGGGTGGGCCTGTTCTCCATCGGCACGGAAGACATGAAGGGCAACGAACTCACGCTGGAAGCGCACCGGCTGCTCAAACAGACGGAGTTGAATTTCGTCGGCAACATTGACGGGCATGATTTATTTGGCAACATCGCGGATGTCATCGTCACCGACGCCTTTGTCGGCAACGCGGTGCTCAAAGCGTGTGAGAGTACCGCGCGATTGGTGAGCACCTGGTTGAAACAGGAAATGCGCAAGACGCCGCTCCGGATGCTCGGCGGGTTGTTGGCCGCCGGCGCTTTCCGGGCGCTGAAACGCAAGGCCGATCCAGACGAGTATGGCGGCGCGGTGTTGCTCGGCATCAACGGCATTTGCATCAAAGCCCACGGCGCCAGTTCACCCAAGGCCGTCATGAATGCCGTGCGCGTTGCTGTCGAGTTTGTTGAGAGTCAATTCAACGACCACATCGTCGAGGAAATCCGTCGGTTCCATGACAAAGTCCACCACAACCCCGCTGCGCAATCCCAGGTCGAAACGGCCCCCTAGGTCGGTACACATCGTCGGCACTGGTTCATACGTGCCGACGCGGGTGCTGACCAACGCCGATTTGGAAAAGCTGGTGGACACCACCAACGAGTGGATCATCACCCGCTCCGGTATCCGGGAACGCCGCATCGCCGCCGACAACGAGTGCACCTCCGACATGGCCGTCAAAGCCGCGCACCGCGCCCTGGAACAAGCCGGCGTGAACGCCGCCGAGGTTGATCTCATCATTTGTGCGACGATCACGCCCGATATGCCGTTTCCGGCCACCGCCTGCCTAATTCAGCAGAAGCTCGGCGCCGTGCGCGCCGCCGCGTTCGACATGGAGGCGGCCTGTTCGGGATTTCTCTATGGTCTGGAAATCGGCCAACAATTCATCACGTCGGGCACGTACGACACCGTGTTGGTCATCGGCGCGGAAAAGCTTTCGGCGATTGTGGACTGGGAAGACCGCAGCACCTGCGTGTTGTTTGGCGACGGCGCCGGCGCAGCGGTGCTCCGCAGTCGTGGCGAGGAACATGGCATCCTTACCACCTGCATGGGGGCGGACGGATCGCAAGCGGATATTCTGATGATGCCGGCAGGTGGGGCGCGGTTTCCAGCTTCCAAGGAATCCGTCGGCGGCAAAATGCATCACCTCAAAATGTCCGGCAAGGAGGTCTTCAAACATGCGGTCGTTGCCATGCAAACCGCCGCTGAGGAAGCGCTGCGGAAATGCAACCTGACGATCAACGACATCAAGTGCGTCATTCCTCATCAGGCGAACATTCGCATTCTTGAAGCCATCGCTGAGCGCTTGGGCGCGCCGATGGAAAAAGTGTATGTCAATCTTGACCGGTACGGCAATGTTTCCGCGGCGTCCGTGGCGATTGCCTTGGACGAGGCCGCCCGGCAGGGCCGGTTTCAGCGCGGCGACTTGATCTTGCTGATTGTTTTCGGCAGCGGCCTGACGTGGGCCTCGTGTGTGATTCAGTGGTAAACTTGGTGTGACTGCGTTGACAGTGCCGGGAGTCGGTGGTACTGTGCGGCTGTCAGACAGGACCTTATGGGAGCAGCCAAGAGAGACCACTCAGGCGTATTTGACGCGGAAATCCGTTCCCAACGGTCGCGTCAAGCCGCTGTTCTCGATCAGGTGTTTCAACTCAGTCCTCGCGGCATCACGTTTCTCACCGAACGGTTTTTGCCGGAGTGGACTGAGGTCGGCGTGGAGATGCGCTTGCCGGTTGCCGGAGCGCGGAAGGATCATCAAATTGATTGTCGGGGCGTGGTGGTGCAGTGCGCGCGTCGGCAACAAGGCAAAGGGTTTGAAGTTGCGTTGCTGTTTCTGAACCTCCCCAAGCGCGCCCAGGCCCAGATATCCGCCGCCCCCGTTCGCACCGGTCTTCCCAGCATCTCGATCACACGCTGAACTCATGGAATTTCTCCACAGCCTCCTGAAGTTTGCCCTCAACATGGGCGCGTCGGACATCCACATCAAAGCCGGCCATCACGTCACCATTCGCGTCGCCGGTGAACTGCATCCCGTGCAAGAAGTCATGCCTGCGGCGGAGCAGGTGATCGCGGTTGTCGAGCACATGCTGCCGCCGCATTTGAAGGCCCGACTGGAGCGGGAGCGTGAAGTGGATTTCTCGTATTCTGCTGAATCGTTGGGTCGTTACCGGGTGAATGTGTTCTTCCAACGCGGGCAATACGGCATCGCCATGCGTTATGTGAAATCGCAAATCCCCTCATTCGCGGAGCTGCATTTGCCGGAGCGACTCGGCAAAATCGCCTCGGCGGAGCGGGGCGTGGTGTTGATCACCGGCGCTACCGGCTGCGGCAAATCCAGCACCTTGGCGGCGATGATTGAACACATCAATCAAACTGAAAAATGTCATATCGTCACGCTGGAGGACCCGATCGAATATGCGTTTGAAGACAAACAATCGGTCATCGAACAACGCGAAGTGGGACTCGACACCTTGAGTTTTGATCGCGCCCTGTCGCACGTGATGCGGCAAGACCCTGACGTGATCATGATTGGGGAGATGCGCGACAGTCAATCGTTCATGGCCGCGCTGGCGGCGGCGGACACCGGCCATCTAGTCCTAACGACGCTGCACACCACCACGGCTTATCACTCGATTGGTCGCATTCTGGATTTCTTTCCCCCGCAAGAACGCGATCAGATTCGGCGTCAACTGGCCGCCAATCTGTATGCGGTCGTCTGCCAGCGCCTGCTCCCCGCCGTGGGCGGCAGCGTGGTGCCGGCCGTGGAGATCATGCTGAACACGCCCACCGTCCGCAAATTGATCGAAGAGGATCGGACCGACAAACTTTTTGCCGCCATTGAAACCGGTACGGAAGACGGCATGCAGACGTTCAACCAGTCGCTTTACAAGCTCGTCAAAGCCAAAGCGATCACCGAGCAAAACGCGCTCACCTACGCCACGAATCCGGATGCGCTGCGTATGAATCTCAAGGGCATCTTCCTCGACGAATCCCGGCGCATCCTCGCCTCCGCGTAACGCATCTGACAAACCCTCCGCGTCGTGCTATACTGTCCGCCGTTTTTGGCGAGTCAGTATGGACGAGACGATCGCAGCCATTTCCACTCCTGTTGGCGAAGCCGGCCTGGCGGTGATCCGCGTTTCCGGCCCGGGAGCGCTCGCCTTGGCTGATCGGATTTTTGTCTCCCGGCGCGGCCAACCCTCCGGGTTCAAAACGCATACCGTCCACCTCGGCGCCGTTGGCCAAGATCGGCGCGCCGTTGACCAGGTCATGCTCACAGTCATGCGCGCTCCTCACACTTATACTGGCGAGGATGTTGTTGAAATCAGTTGCCACGGCGGCCTGTTGCCGGCCCGCGCCACGCTGGCGCTCTGTCTCCAAAACGGCGCGCGTTTGGCGGAACCTGGGGAATTTACCAAACGCGCCTTTCTCAATGGCCGGCTGGATCTGACCCAAGCGGAAGCGGTGATGGACTTGATCCAGTCCCGCACCGAACGCGCCCACACGGCTGCGCTTCATGCCCTTCAAGGGCGCCTTTCCGCGAAGGTCAACGCCATTCGTGACCAGCTTGTTACCATTCTGGCCCATTTTGAAGCGCACATTGACTTTCCTGAGGAAGACATCTCTCCCAATGTCCGCGCCCAACTCAATCAACAAATCAAGTCCATCATCGGGCAACTTGCCGACCTGCTCCGTACGGCCCGTGAGGGGCGGATTCTCCGGAAAGGAATTGTCACGGCGATCGTCGGTCGCCCAAACGTGGGCAAATCGAGCTTACTGAATGCGCTCCTCGGCGAAGAGCGCGCCATTGTTACTCCGATTCCCGGCACGACGCGCGATACAATCGAGGAGTTTGCCGACATCAGAGGAATTCCCTTCCGGTTGATCGATACAGCCGGCGTCAGGAACGCACGGGGTAAGATCGAACAAATGGGAGTGCTCCGCAGCGAAGCTTCGGCTTACCGGTGTGAACTACTGCTGCATGTTCTCGACTCGTCCCGACGTTTCACTAGCGCAGATGAATCCATCGCCAAGCATCATGATGGAAAAATAGTTATTCTGGTGTTGAATAAGACGGATTTACGTCGGCAACTTACTCTGCCACAGATGCTTAACAATATACCACAAGTACAAGTATCAGCACGTACCGGCTGCGGGATTGATGTCTTAAAAGAAACACTTGCCGAGCAAACAGTCGGTAATCAAATAGGACATTCACATCTCGATATTACAATCAATGAAAGACACGCCGCAGCGATTAAGTCTACAATAAAATGGTTGACTGATGCAGACAATGAAGCCGAAACAGGAGCATCTCATGAAATCATCGTTCAACAGATTAGATTGGCATTAGATTCTGTTGGTGAAGTGGTTGGCAAGACAACCACGGAGGACATCTTGGCAAAAATCTTCAGTACGTTCTGCATTGGGAAATGACCGTAATGTTCATTTATCCAAAGATGTATGATGTAATTGTAGTTGGGGCTGGTCATGCAGGCACCGAAGCCGCGCTCGCTGCAAGTCGTATGGGATGCCAGACGCTACTTCTTACGGCCAACCTGGATACTATTGGGCAAATGTCTTGTAATCCGGCAATTGGGGGCCTCGCCAAAGGACATTTAGCTCGCGAGATCGACGCGTTGGGTGGTGAGATGGGTGTTAATACGGATCAGACTGGCATTCAATTCCGGATGCTTAACACTAAGAAGGGTCCATCTGTTTGGGCGCCGCGTGCCCAATGTGACAAAAAGGCCTACCAATTCCGTCTTAAATGGGTCTGTGAACGACAGGCGAACTTAGATGTGAAACAGGGATTAGTCGAGGATCTGCTTGTCTCTGGCGAAACCATACGCGGCATAGTGACCAAAATAGGTACACAATTCAACGGCCAATGCGTGGTTGTGACAACGGGGACGTTTCTCAGGGGATTGATTCATATTGGGGAGTCCAAAGTCGAATCGGGGCGTGCAGGAGAACCAGCGGCTTATGCGTTGTCCAAGAGCTTGAAGAGTTTAGGCTTCGAGCTTGGTCGTCTGAAGACCGGAACGCCTCCGCGCCTGGGCCGACGATCCATTGATTTTACCAAGATGGACATTCAGTGTGGGGATGAACCAATTCCTATATTCTCGTATCGCACCCCACAACCGTTCCACGTGGAACAACTACCATGCTACATCACTTATACATCCAAACGAACAAAAGAGATCATTCAGGCCAATCTTCACCGGTCCGCAATGTACTCAGGTCAAATCGGTGGTGTCGGTCCTCGGTATTGCCCATCTATTGAAGATAAAATCGTTAAGTTTGCGGAAAAGGATCGTCATCAGATATTTCTCGAACCGGAAGGACGCACCACTGAGGAGTTTTATGTTAACGGGGCTTCAACAAGCCTGCCTGAGGAAGTCCAAATCCAAGTAATTCGCAGTATAACCGGATTGGAAAACGCAGAGATACTCCGCCCTGCGTATGCAATCGAATACGACTACAGTCTGCCCCACCAACTTCATCCAACTCTAGAGACAAAACGCATTCAAAACATGTATTTTGCTGGTCAGATCAACGGAACCTCTGGGTACGAAGAGGCGGGAGCACAGGGGTTGGTTGCCGGCATAAATGCCGCCCTCCACGTTCAAGGCAATCCACCGCTCATCTTGACGAGAGCGGATAGTTATATTGGGGTTCTGATCGATGATCTCATTACCAAGAGTACAGATGAGCCTTACCGGATGTTTACCTCGCGAGCAGAATATCGTCTCCAGCTTCGCCAAGACAATGCTGACCTCAGACTAACACCCATTGGCCGCCAAGTCGGCTTAATAAGTGACGATCACTGGCGGTCGTTTTCCGAAAAACGGGCGCTTATTGATTCCGAGCTCGTCCGACTGCGTTCCACGTGGAACGATGGAAGCACATACGCCGAGATTCTTCGTCGGCCCGAGATCGCTTATGACTCCCTGGAGATAGCCAACTGCACACTCCCAGAGTCGGTCCGACAACAAATCGAAATCCAAATCAAGTATGAAGGCTATATCGCGCGGGACCTAGAGCACATTCAAAAGTTTAACACATTGGAACATAAGAAGATACCAACGTGGGTCAACTATGATGAGATCTCTGCTTTGCGGTTTGAATCTCGACAGAAATTAAATCGTTATCGTCCAGATTCCATCGGTCAAGCCTCACGAATTTCAGGTGTGACTCCTGCCGACATCGCCATCCTATTGGTATGGCTCAAGAAGACCGCGAGCGCGTCTCGATAGTAAGCGTCACGCTGCGGACCTCTTGACAGAGTAATGACGTAGGGATCGTAGATGTCGTAGGGATAGGCTACGACACTTGTGATGCGGTTGGCTGGTGTAACTGCTTCTGGCTTTTGCTCCACGCTTCCGGTGTCACGTCGGGGATTTGCCGGTTTGTCATCTGCGGCAGGCGCGTGAGCACGTCGCGCAAATACGCGTAGGGATCAAGGCCGCGGCGGCGGCAACTTTCGATGACGGTGTAAATGATCGCGCTGCGTGCACCGGCTTGAGCCTCCCCCACAAACAGCCAGTTCTTCTTGCCCAGCGCCGTCGGGCGAATCGCGTTTTCGACGAGGTTATTGTCGATCTCGACGCGACCGTCGTCGAGGTACACCTGTAACGTTGCCCACTGACCCAGTGCATAGTCCAAGGCGCTGCCCAACAAACTCTGCGGCAGATAACGACCGCCCTGTTTAAGCCGCAGCAGCGCGCGTCCCACGCGCGCGACCACTGGCCGGCTCTGTTGCGCCCGCATCACGGCGCGCCATTTCGGGCTGGCGTGTTGTGCGCGCAAGCGGGCTTCGATGCGGTAAAGCTGCTGGATTTGGCGCAGCAACCAACCCGCCGTGCGCGGCGACGACTCCTGGGCCTCGTAGAATTTGCGGCGCACGTGCGCCCAGCAGCCGGCCAGCTCAATCGTGTGGCCACGCTCGCTGGCAAACGCACGATAAGCGGCGTAGCCATCGCATTGCACCGTGCCGGTGAAGGTGGCGGGAAGGATTTGGTCCAGGCAGGCTGCCGCCCGACTGGTTTCCCAGCGGTAAAACACATCGCCACCCGGCCGGCTGCCGGTCCAGAAGTAGCCCTGCTTGGTCTGGCCATGTCCCGGTGCCAGATAGCGCACCGGCGTTTCGTCCACCTGCACGTAGCCGCCACTCAGCACGCCGGTGCGGATTTGTTTGTAGATCGGCTGCAACCACTCCGCCGCCAAGCCCACCCAGCGCGCCAAGCTCTGGCGCGGCAGGTGCACGCCATGCCGCCGCGCGTAGATCTGTTGCTGCCGGTACAGCGGCAGATGATCACAGTATTTGCTGACCAGAATGTGCGCCAACAATCCCGGCGCGGGCAGGCTGCGATCCCGCAACCGCTCCGGCAGGGGCGCGATCAGCGGCACGGCATCGGGATCGTGGCGGGCAATATATTTGCGGCGAATCAGCCGGCGGCGCAGAAACCGCGCCGGTTCGTAATCGAGTTGTTCGCTGACTTCCTGGCCGATGCAGCGCCAAGCGTCGGGCTGTTGTTTGACCGGCTCCGGGTCCAGCACTTCTTCCACCACCGGCAAGGTCTCCGGCAGACGCGGTCGGCGTTCTTTCCGTGAACGCCCCGCCGAAACTTTGGGTTCGGCCACGGCCAAGACCGCCGCGTTCGTGTGGGCTCCTGCGGCGAGTTGCAGGAGCAACTCCAGTTGGGCGGGATTCAACTGTTCGCTCTTCTTGCCGAAGAAGCGGCGCGCCAAGGCGTCGAGCTTTTGTCGCAGCCACTCGTTTTCACGATGCGCCTGCGCCAAAGCCTTCTGACACTCGTGGAGTTGGTTCAGTAATTGCGTTTCGCGCGGTGTCATCCGGTTTTGCTCTCTGACGCAACGCCGGTCGCCGTGTTCAAACTTTTGGAAAACTTTTTGCGCGGCTCACGACTCGCGTTCGGACCACGGACGCAACTGCGCGCCGCGCAAATCCACGCCATCGGTCAACAGCGCCAGCGCTTGCGGTGTCAACCGCAGCTTAGTCGTGGCCGGTTCCCGCGGTTTGGGCCAAGAGAAGGTGCCTTGCTCCAAGCGCTTGGTCAGCACCCAGAGTCCGGTGCCGTCCCAGCACAGAATCTTCAGGCGCGTGTGCCGGCGATTGCTGAACACAAACAACGCGCCTTGGCGCGGGTCTTCGCCCAGTTGCTCCGTCACCAGCGCGTGCAGGCCGTTGAACCCTTTGCGCAAGTCGCAGGCATCCAGCGCCACAAACACCTTCAGGCTCCCGGAGAAACTCAACATGGTTGCGCCAATGCCCGCAACAACGCGGCCGCTACAGCGACCTGTTTGCCGTTGTGAAGCTCCAGCCGCGCTCCTGCCGGCAGATGCAGTACGACCACACCTTCCGATCCTTGCGCTTGCTCCACCACCGCTTCCAACCAACGCACTGAATCCGCCGGTTTCACTGAGCTTGGCGCAGCGGTCGCGCCACGTTCCCGTCGCCGCCGTTGGACCCACGTCGCAAAGGTCGGATACTTGAGCCCCATCAACGCCGCGAACTTCGCGCCGGTCAATCCGCTGCGTTCAAACTCATCAAGCAAGCTCTCGCGCCGCTCCGCCGACATCCGCAGGCGTCCGCGTGAATCCGTCGGGATAATCTGTGTGGGAGTCTCGGTCGTAGTTGTCATAGCCGAACACTATGACATCTACGACTCCCGTGAAGAGAGGTGCCCCGCGTGACGCTTACTCTCGATAAGCCGGCGAAACTCGTCGAACAGAAATCCGGCATCGTGCGGCCCCGGTGAAGCTTCCGGATGATACTGCACGCTGAATACCGGATACTTCTTATGCCGCATCCCTTCTACAGTTTTGTCATTCAGGTTGATTTGGGTGATTTCCACGTCACCTGAAGATATGCTCTCAGGATCAACTGCAAACCCGTGATTTTGAGAGGTGATCGCTACCTTACCCGACGGCAGATCTTTCACAGGCTGATTTGCTCCGCGGTGACCAAACTTGAGTTTGAATGTCCTGCCTCCAAACGCAAAACCAAGAATCTGGTGACCAAGACAAATGCCAAATATAGGAATTTCTCCCAGCAGACTGCGAATCGACTTATGGGCATAATCCAAAGCTTCTGGGTCTCCCGGGCCATTCGAGAGAAACACACCGCGTGGCTTGAGCTTCATCACTTCACCGGCGGTCGCCGTTGCCGGCACGACTTGTATTCGGAAGCCGCGTTGGCGTAGCCGACGCAAAATGTTGTACTTAATTCCAAAATCGAATGCGACAATGGGAATGTCGGCCACTGGCAGTTGGTCGTGGTAGCACATCTGCCCATCTGCGTCGCGTTCAGCTTTCCAGTTCTGGCTCAACTTGTCGTCTGCATCCCAAACGAATGCCTTCGGGTGTGTTACTTCCTTCACATAATCCACGCCGATGATCCCGCACCACTCACGGGCGCGCGTAACCGCTTCATTATCCGATAAGTCCTCAGTTGAGATACAGGATTTCAACGCGCCTTTCACACGAAGGATCTTTGTCAATGCCCTTGTATCGATACCATGAACTCCCGGAATTCCATTCTCATTCAAATAGAATGGCAATGTTTTTTTGGCGCGCCAATTCGATGATGTGGCCGACAATTCGTGAACCACAAACCCGGCAACGTGCGGCTTCCAGCTTTCGACATCGGTCTCATTGATTCCGTAGTTGCCGATTTCCGGGTAGGTCATGGCAACGATCTGACCTTTGTAGGATGGGTCAGTGAGAATTTCCTGATAGCCGGTAATCGAGGTGTTGAAAACCGATTCGCCGCACGCGGTTGCTTTTGCGCCAAACCCTTCACCCCGGAAAACTGTTCCGTCCTCTAACGCCAGTACGCCGCTCATGCTATTCCTCTCGCCACACAATCTCGCCGCCAACAATCGTCGCGACCGCTTTGCCTTTTAGTTTTCGCCCATGAAACGGCGAGTTGCGCGACTTGCTTGCCGACTGCTCAACATCGTAAGTCCAATCGCAGCTTGGATCAATCACCGTCACATCCGCGTCCGTGCCCACGCTGAGCGTGCCTTTTGCCAGGCGGATCAGGCGCGCGGGATTCGCCGTGAACTTCGCCACCAGTGCCGGCAGCGTGAGCGCCCTTTCATGCACCAACTCCAGGGACAAGGCCAGCTCCGTTTCCAAGCCGAGGATGCCAAACGGCGCCGTGTCAAATTCCACTTCCTTCTCGTACGTGCAATGCGGCGCGTGATCGCTGGCGATGCACTCGATGGTCCCGTCCGCCAATCCTTCCCGCAGCGCCGCGCGGTCCTGCTCCGTTCGCAACGGCGGATTTATTTTGTAATTCGTATCGTAATTCTTCAGACTCTCGTCCGTCAGCGTGAAGTGATGCGGACACGCTTCCGCAGAAATCTTCACCCCGTGCTGCTTGGCCGCCCGGATCAACGCGACGGACCGGGCCGACGAAAGGTGTTGGCAATGGATGTGCCAGTCCGCCATTTCCGCCAACAAAATGTTACGGGCGACGATGACCTCTTCCCCGAGTGCCGGCCAGCCGCGCAAGCCGAGGGCGATGCTCCAATAACCTTCGTTCATCACCCCGTCGGCAGTCAGTGCATAATCCTGGCAGTGGTCCAGCACCGGCAACTCAAACATCTTGGCGTACTCGACCGCGCGCCGCATCAATTCATTGTTCTGCACGCACCGCCCATCGTCGGTGATCGCCACGACGCCTGCGCGCTTCAGCGAGCCAACCGGCGCCAACTCCTCGCCCTTGAGTTCTTTACTGATTGCGCCGGTCGGAAAAACATTCACCAAGGCCGTAGCCGCGCGCTGTTTGATGAAGGCGATTGTGCCGGCATTATCCGCAGCCGGCGTGGTGTTGGGCATGCACACCACCGAGGTAAAACCACCGCGCGCGGCGCATTGCGCGCCGGTTTCAATGGTTTCCTTGTCGCCCCGGCCCGGCTCACGCAGGTGCACGTGGATGTCAATCAAGCCGGGTGTGACGACCAAGCTCGTCGCGTCCAAGACCTCGGCGCTAGCCGGTTTGGTCTTGGAAATCTTTCCGTCGGCGATGAAGACATCGCGCACTTCGTCCACGCTGTTCGCGGGATCAATGACGCGACCGTTCTTGATGTGCAGTGATTTCATGAGCCTCCCGCGCAAAGAAACAACGCCGCCATCCGGACGGCCAGACCGTTGGTGACCTGCTCCAGAATCACCGAGCGCCCACTGTCCGCAATCTCACTGTCGATTTCCACGCCGCGATTGATTGGGCCGGGATGCATGATGAGCGCGTCGGGCTTGGTGCGGGCAAAGCGCTCCTTGTTCAGGCCAAACATGGCCGTGTATTCGCTGATGCCGGGGAACATCGTCTTGCGCTGGCGCTCGTGCTGAATGCGCAAAAGATTGATCACGTCGGCGTCGCGGATGGCGTCATCAATGTCGTAAGTCACCCGGCAGCCGAATTGTTCAAACACGCGCGGAACGAGCGTGGACGGTCCGGCCAGCGTGACGTGCGCCCCCAATTTGTTGAGCAGCCAGATGTTGGAGCGGGCCACCCGGGAATACAAAATATCGCCCAGGATCGTGACGTTCAGCCCGGCAATCCGCCCTTTTTTCTCGCGGATGGTAAAGGCATCCAGCAAAGCCTGCGTGGGATGCTCATGCGCGCCGTCACCGGCATTGACAACGCTGGCCCGTAGTCGCTTCGCCAAAAAATGCGGCGCGCCGGCGGCGGAGTGCCGGATGACAATGATGTCCGCCTTGAGCGCTTGCAGGTTCAGTGCCGTGTCCTTGAGCGTCTCGCCTTTGACCAACGAAGAGGCGCTCGTATCAATGTTGATCACATCGGCCGACAAACGTTTGGCGGACAACTCAAAACTGGTGCGTGTCCGGGTGGAAGGTTCGACGAACAAATTGACCATCGTCTTGCCGCGCAGCGACGGCACTTTCTTAATCGAGCGCTGCCCGACCTCCTTGAACGCCGCCGCCGTATCCAACACCTGATTGATCTCCTCGGCGCTGAGATCCTGGATGCCGACCAAATCCTTGCGTTTCCATGCGGGCTTCGTCATTTTTCGATCACCACCTCGTCTTGACCTTCCAATTCGGCAAGGTGAACAGTCACCCGTTCGTCCAACGCGCTCGGCACATTCTTGCCGACGTAATCCGCGCGAATGGGCAGTTCCCGATGACCGCGATCCACCAACCCGGCCAGTTGAATGCGCTGCGGCCGGCCAAAATCCGCCAGTTCATCCATCGCCGCCCGCACCGTTCGTCCGGTAAACAGCACATCGTCCACCAACACGATCGTTTTGCCGGTGACATCGAAATGGATATTGGAAGCCTGAACCCGCGGTGGCGATTCACGTAAGGCCAGGTCGTCTCGATGCATCGTGATGTCAATCTCCCCGACCGGGAATTCCATCTGGCAGATCGCGCCGACTTTGGCCGCCAGGCGGCGCGCCAACGGTCCGCCGTTCGTGCGGATGCCGACAAAGGCCAACGTCGCCGCTTGCGGATTTTGTTCCACAATCTCGTGCGCCATGCGCGTCAGCGCCCGATCCATGGCGCCCGCGTCGAGGATCACCGTGGCGCTCATGGGCAAAAAAAAGCCCCGGCCCGATGGGGTCGAGGATTCCTCAATTGTACTGGTTGTCTCTTCATGGCTCCTTGCCGGCCTCGCCGGGCCGACTTAAAGGCGCGCAACGTCGCACCTATCAACTCACGAATGCCGCCGGGCTTTGCGCCAATTCGACCGGTGCTTCACGATCCAATCCAGCAACGCCCGTTCAAATCCGATGTCGTAGCCGGCTTTCTCGCTTTCCAGCCACTTATGCCGCAGAATCTCTTCCCGCTCTGCCAGAAACTCCCGGTACAACGACGAGTTCATCATAACGGCCCGCGGATCCTGAGCGGTTTCGACTTTGTCACTCATGGTGTTCTTATGACGCCTGTCTCACAGGCGTTTACTGAGCAAACGGGAGGACGCTAACACAGCTTCCCGCCGTTTGCAATACTCATATTGCGCCGGCCCATAGCTTTGGATGGCTTATAAAACCTGGGTTGCCAGTCCACGTTGATACTCCACCGTCAGCTGAATAATCTCATCCAGCGACTTCGTTGGCCGCCACCCCATCAACTGATAAATCTTGTCCGTGCTCGGCGCCCGTCGTCGCATATCCTCGAATCCTTTGGCATACGCCTGATCGTACGGCACCAACCGAAGTTCCGACCGGCTTTCCGTGTACTGCTTCACCCGGCGCGCCAGTTCCAAGATGCTTACCTCCTCGCCGCTACCCAAATTATAAACCTCGCCCAACGCCCGACACTGTCCCGGCAACGCCACCAACGCCCGCACCACGTCGCTCACATGACAGAAACATCGCGTCTGCCGGCCATCGCCGTGAATCGTGAGTGGTTCGGCGCGCAAGGCCTGCTGCACCAACCGCGGCAACACCATCCCGTACCGGCCCGTCTGGCGCGGCCCGACCGTGTTGAACAACCGCACGACGAACACCGGCAACTGTTTCTCCCGCCAGTAGGCCATCGCCAGAAACTCATCCAGCAACTTCGAGCACGCGTACCCCCACCGCGCGAACGCCGGCGGCCCGATCAACAAGTCGTCATCCTCCCGGAACTTATCCTTGTCGCTCTTGCCGTACACCTCCGATGTGGACGTCAACAACACCGGCACTCCGCGCCGGGCGGCCGCCGCGAAGACCCGCTCCGTGCAGCGCACGTTGTCCTCAATCGTATGCACCGGCTGCCGCACCACCAACTCCACTCCGACCGCGGCCGCGAGGTGATAAATGAAATCCGCCTGTTCCACCAACGGCTCGAACGCGAGCGCGTCCATGATCGTGCCGCGGATAAAGCGCAACCGAGAATGATCGCGCAAATGCGCCAGATTCGCCGCTGCCCCCGTACTCAGATCGTCAATGACGGAGACCTCCTTGCCCTCCGTCAACAACGCCTCCACCAAATGCGACCCAATGAACCCCGCCCCACCGGTAACCAACACACGCTGCATCGCCGCGCAGGATACCAAGTCATTTCCAAAAAGCAACGTGAACGTTACGTCCGCAACAACTTTTTTTCGGCAGCACCGCCTTGACGGAGATTGACAAGCTGCGCTAAATTTCTCCCGCAACGATTTCACATGAAGATTCTGATCACCGGCGCCGCGGGTAATCTAGGATCAAGATTGGCCGCACATCTATTAGGCAGTCCCCACGAACTTCGTCTGCTCATCCATCACCACGAACCTCCAGCAGAGCTCAGAGCGCACGCTCGCGTCACAATCTACCGCGCCGATCTGGCAAAACCGGAAACACTTACAGAAGCCTGTCGCAGCACAGATTGCATCGTTCACTTTGCTGGCATCCTGTTCGCGCCGCGACCAGAGAAGTTCCTCCCTCACACCAACCTCGGTTATGTGCAGAATCTAACAACGGTTGCGCGCGCTGCTGGTGTGAAGAAATTTATTTTGATCAGCTTCCCGCACGTCGAAGGTGAAACGTTCCCGGACCGACCAGCGACCGACCGCCTTGATAGCTCACCGAACTCCGTCCACGCCCAAACGCGCCTTGCCGCCGAACGCCACATTCTCGATCAATTCCCTCAGCCGGTCGTGCTGCGGGCGGGGATGATCTACGGTCGTGGCATGCTGATGATTGAAGCCGCCCGTTGGTTGTCGCACCACCGGCTCCTAGCGGTCTGGCGTGGGCCAACTTGGGAACACTTGTTAGCCCTGCCGGATTTTCTGAGTGCCGTAACGGCGGCCGTCGAAGGCCCGAACGTCTCCGGTATCTATAACATCGCCGATGATCAGCCGGTGACGCTCCAAGAGTTCCTCGACACCGCTACCACCTACTGGGGTTATGCCAAACCTTGGCGTTGCCCACGCTGGTCGTTCTACACAGCGGCAGTTTGTTGTGAACTGTTCTCCGGAATCTTTGGAACGAAATCACCACTGACCCGTGACTTCATTAGGATCGGCATGGTTTCCAGCGTCGCCGACATCTCGCGCATGAAACACGAACTCCTCCCGCGGCTGGCGTATCCAACGCTCAAGGACGGCTTGGCGTTGCTCTAATCACTTCTTGGGAATCTCGCGGCCCAACTTCTTCACCACCGCCTGCATATCCAACCAGACTTCTTTCTTCGCGGCTGGATTCCGCAGCAGATACGCCGGATGAAACGTCGGCATGATCGGGATTTCGCGGAAGGTGTACCAGTTGCCGCGCATTTTCGTGATCCCCAGTTGCACGTCAAGTAACGTCCGTAAGGCCGTCGCCCCCAAGGCCACGATCACTTTCGGCCTAATCATCTCGATCTGCGACAACAGAAACGGCAGGCAATTCGCCACTTCCTCCGGCTCGGGTGTGCGATTCTCCGGCGGCCGGCATTTCAACACGTTGGCGATATACACCTCATTGCGTTGAAACCCCATCGCTTCGATAATCTTCGTGAGCAACTGCCCGGCGCGCCCCACAAACGGCTCCCCCTTCATGTCCTCGTCGTACCCGGGCGCTTCGCCGATGAACATTAGCTCCGTGCGCGGATTGCCAACGCCAAACACCACATTGTGTCGTCCCCCCGCCAATTCCCGGCACTTCGTGCAGCCTTTCGCGCGGGCCTCAATCGTGGCGAGTTCATCCGTTGGAGGGCTCGGCTCTGGCGCGCTCTCGATGTGAACCGGTTTCCCCAACGTCTCCAAGGCCTTTCGCGACACCTCGACATGTGTCACGCCGGAGCGTTTCATGTCCTCCAGCGCCTTGATGGTTTCGTCAATGATCTCGTGCATAAGCTCTCATGTCTTCCGGCAACGGTGACTCAAATTCCAGGCGTTCGCCCGTGCGTGGATGTGTAAAGCCCAGCTTATACGCGTGAAGCAGTGGCCGTTCAATTTCAGATTTGGCGCGGCCATAGGTTGCATCGCCCACAATCGGGTGCCCGATATGCGCGGCGTGAACCCGAATCTGATGCGTCCGTCCGGTATGCAGCGTGAACTCCACCAACGCGGCATTGGCATACTGCTGCAACACCCGGTAATCCGTCCGCGCCGCTCGCCCCCGCCGCACGCGCGCCGACATCTTCTGCCGGTTGCGCTCGCTCCGGCCAATCAATGTTTCAATCCGTCCGGTCAGCCGCGCAAATTTCCCCGCGCACACCGCCCAATAAATCTTCGTCACACCCCGCGCTTTGAACTGCTGCGTCAATCCCTGCTGCGCCCCATCCGTTTTCGCCACCACCAAACAGCCGCTCGTCCCTTTGTCGAGCCGATGCACGATGCCGGGCCGTTCCACACCGCCGATGCCGGCCAGCTTGCCCCGGCAATGATGCAGCAACGCGTTGACGAGCGTGTGTTCCCGGTTGCCCGCGGCCGGGTGCACCACCATGCCGGCCGGTTTATTGACCACAATCAGATCGTCGTCCTCGTACAGAATGTTGAGTGGAATCTTCTCCGGTTGCGCCTCCAGCGGTTGCGGCGCCGGAATCTCCACCGTGACCACATCTCCTGTGCGCACCCGGTAACTGGCCTTCACCGACTTGCCGCCCACCAGCACCAACCCGCGCTCGATCAACTTCTGCAGGAACGCCCGCGAGTGCGCCGGCAGCCGTTCGTGCAGAAACCGGTCGAGCCGCTGGCCGACATTCTCGGCGGCCACCATCATACCGGCCTCTCCGCTTCGCACGTGATGACATCGCCCCTGGGCACATCCCGGTTTGGATCCAGCCCGATGCTCGCCATGTCAAGTTTCTAGCACACACCGGCACGGCTTGACGAGTCGAACCAAATCTGCGAGACAACGGTCATGCCGCGCGTGAAGATCGAACTACCGGCCGCGTTTCCGTTTGCCACCGAAATCCCGGTGCGCATCACCGACATCAACTACGGCGGGCATCTGGGCAACGATGCACTACTCGCGTTGCTCCACGAAGCCCGGCTGCGATTTCTCCAGCATCACGGCTTGTCTGAAGTCGATCTTGGCGGGTGCGGTATGTTGATGGTGGATGCCGCGATTGCGTATCGCGCGGAAGTCTTTCACGGCGACACGCTCCGTATTGAGGTCGGCGTGACCGATCCGCGACGGACCGGTTGCGATTTCGTTTATCGCGTCACCAAGGCCGGCAGCGGAGCGCTGGCTGCGGAAGCCAAGACCGGCATCGCGTTCTTCGATTACCAGCAGCGCAAGATTCAGAAGATGCCGGCCCGGTTCGCAGAACTGTTCGGGTCTGCACCAAGCATGAGCACGACATCCGCCGGCGGAGTCTGAATCCCAACTGGTATTGAGAAGACTCGCGCATCCCGCCGCCGCTTGTCCCACAAGCCGTGCGCCTCCAGCCATTCACCGAGCGGCGTTTTACCGCTGCCCGTCGGACCGAGCAGCAGGATTGTCGAAGGACGCTTCAGGCCGTTGGTTGTTCCGTGGTCGGTTTCGGCTCCGGCGCGAGTTCCGGCACGGCGTCTTTCACCGATTCATTTACCGCCACGACGACCGCCACCGCGGCTTGCACTTCGTCGGCAATCGGCGCAACCGCGGCGCTAATGGTCGGCCGGGCCACTTCGGATACGACCGGCGTGGTATCGCTAATCGCCGCGACTCTCGCTTCCTTCTCCACCAACAGATCATTGCGCAGGTCTTCCTCGTGCGGGCGAACGTCGTCTTTGGCCACGGCCGCGCCGTCGATCCGGTCTTCCTGTTGTTCGCGCGTCTTCTCCAACTGCCGGCGCTCGGTCTCTTCGCGCGGGCTGAACTTGACGCTGACGACCTTGCTGACGCCGTGCTCTTCCATGGTGATGCCGTAGAGGGCGTCGGCCATGCCGATGGTGCGCTTGTTGTGCGTGATGATGACGAACTGGCTCTGGGTGACGAAGCGCGCCAGAATCCGGACAAAACGATTGATGTTTGATTCGTCCAGCGGCGCGTCCAACTCGTCGAGCACGCAAAACGGGCTGGGTTTGACCATGTAGATCGAGAACAACAACGCTGTGGCGGTGAGCGTTTTCTCGCCGCCGCTCAGCAACGTGATGCTCTGCAACTGCTTGCCGGGCGGTTTGGCGACGATTTCGATGCCGCTCTCCAGCGGATCGGTCTCGTCCACCAGGATGAGGTTCGCCTTGCCGCCGCCAAACAACTCGGTGAACATCGTCTGGAAATTCTCGCGGACCTTCTCGAACGTCTCACTGAACAACTGCCGGGTGGTCGTGTTGATCTTGGCGATGATCTGGAGCAGTTGCTCCTTGGCGTTGACCAGGTCTTCGTGTTGCTGGGTGAGATGGGTGTGACGCTGCTCCAGTTCCTCGAATTCGTGGATCGCCTCGACGTTCACCGGCCCCATCGCATCGAGCTTGGACTGCATCTCGGCCACTTGTTGCTCAATCGCCTCCCAGTCGGTCGGTAACGCGACCTCCTCGCTGACCACCGGACCTTGATCGGCCACCGTGATCTTGATCCTATCGGTGTGAACTTCCTCGATATTGACCTGGTACTTCTGCCAGACGCGGTCCTTGAGATTCTGGAGTTCCATCCGCTTCTGCGCGACCGAAACCTCCAGCCCGCCTTTTTGCTGTTGGGCATCGGCGGCCTGCTGCCGGAGCGCCTTCAGTTCACCTTCGGCGTGCTCAATCCCGGTCGCCACCTCACCGCGCTGATGATTGAACCCATCGAGTTGTTGCTGTACACCCTGCCGGGTGACGCCAATCTCGGCGATCTTCGCTTCCGACTCCGCAATCTCCGCCCGCATCTGTTCGATGCGACCGGTTGAAGTGGTGATCTCGTTGGCGCACGTCTCCATTCGTTCCCGGAGATCATGCACGCCCGCGCCGATGGACTCGCGCTGCGCCAACATGGAATCCCGCCGGTGCTGCCAGCCGCCCACCGTCACCCGTAGTTCCGTCACCTGATCGGTGACGGATCGTTTCCGGCTGGTCAATTCATCCACCGCCTGCTGCGCGACGGTGATTTGGCCGCGGACTTCGCCCTCGCGCGCCTCGGCGGCTTTCAACGCCATCAAAACCTGCTCGCGCTGCTGCTTCTGTTCGGCGTTCTGTTGCTCGATGTTGCCCAACTCGAAGATGACCGCGTGAATCTTGCTTTCGAGGTCGCGGTGTTCCGTCTCTAGAATATTGCTCTCGGCGGACTTGCCGGCCTGCTCGACTTCCTTCGCGTGCAAATCGGCGCGCAAGCGGGTCCATTCTTGATCCGTCTGCGTCTTGCGTTGTTCCAGATCGGTCCGGCAGGCGGCCAGTTCTGCGCCGGCTTGTTCCAAACGCAGCACATCTTCCGCCAGCGCGCCAATCTCGGCCATGTGACTGTGCGCCACCGCGCTGAGAATGCCGTGCGCGTCCACGAACTCGCCCTGCCGCGTGGCGACCGCCACGCCCGGTTTCCGCAACGCGACCGCCGCGTCGAGATTGTCGGCAATCAGCACGTTCGCGAGCAATGAATGAACCAGCGGTTCAAACCGGGAATCTTTGACTTTCACGACCGTCGCGGCGCTGAGGTCGTTCCCACCTTGCGAAGCAACCGGCATTAATTCCGGCGCGGCAACCGCGTGATTGCCGGAAAGAAGCGTGCGCGCGGCATTCAAATCGTCGGCGAGAATCGTGCGCAGGTTGTGGTTGAGGGCCGCTTCGATGGCCGCGCCATAGCCGGCTTCGATCTCCAAGATGTTCGCCAGTGTCGTGCGGCCATCCGGCGCGGCGAATAACTGTCGCAGCACGTCGAGTCGCCCGCGGTTCTGGGAAAGCTCCGTATCGCCGCCCTGCTGTTGCCGGGTGATCTCGGCGAGTTCCTGCGCCAGCGCGGTTGCGCTGGCGTTTTTTTCTTCCAACGCGCGCCGCAGGTCGGCCAACCCGGTCTGCATCTGACCGAGCGATAGGGTGAATTGCTCCATCCGCTGGGCCACGGTGCGCCGGTGATCCTCAAATTGCTGGCGTTCGGTGGATAGCCGGGCGCTGCGCAGCACGTCTTGTTTGCTGCGGTGGTCGAGAGCCTGGAGTTCGTTGCGCCCGCGCACCAACTGACTTTCTAAGTCGAATACCGCCGACTTCGCTTGTTCGAGTTCGGCGGTCTTACCGGCCAACTCGGCTTCGACGATGCGGAGGGCTGCTTGCTGCGTCTGCAACTTTGTTTGTTCCGTCGCGAGCGCGGTATCAATCTGGCCAAACTCGCCGTTGATCCGCTCCAACTCCTGCTCGCGCATCCGGATCTTCTCTTCCGACTGCGTGATTTCGCGGCGGTGATTCTCGATGAGCTGGTTGTGCTCGGCGATGCGCTCGTTGTTGGTGGCGATGCGGAGTTGATGCCGGTCGGCTTCGCCCTTGAGTTCGTGATCGCGCCCGACCGTCCCGCTGATCGCCCGCTCAATGTCCGCCAGTGAACGCCGCAGATCGGCGACCTGTTGTTCCTTCTCGGCGATCTGGCCGGTAAATTGGCTGGCCTGCGCGGTGAAACTGGCAATCTGGGTTTCGAGGTTGGCGACTTCGGCGTGGAGCAAGTCGTGTTTGTGCCGGGAGAGCCGGGTATCCAGCGCCTTGAGCTGGTCGAAGAGTTCCTTGTAGCGCCGCGCCTTGCCGGCTTGGCGTTGGAGCGAAATGATCTGGCGTTTGACTTCCTTGATGATGTCGGTGAGCCGGACCAGGTTCGCTTCGGTGTATTCGAGTTTGCGGAGCGCTTCCTTCTTCTGGTGCTTGTATTTGTTGATGCCGGCGGCTTCCTCGAAAATCATCCGGCGATCTTCGGGGTGCGCGCTGAGGATTTGGTCAATCTGTCCCTGCGCCATGAGCGAGTAACTGGAGCGGCCGATGCCGGTATCCATGAACAGGTTCTGGATGTCGCGCAACCGGCACGGCGTTTTGTTGATGAAGTAATCACCCTGGCCGTCGCGATGGACGCGGCGCGTGATGGTGACCTCATTGAAGTCGAGGTTCACGCCCGGCAGCGAGAGCAGTTTGGCATCAACGTCGGCGAAGGTCATGCTGACCTCGGCCATGCCGATGGCTTTGCGACCGTCCGTGCCGTTAAAGATCACGTCGGCCATTTCGCTGCCGCGCAGCGCTTTGGCGGATTGTTCGCCGAGCACCCATCGAATGGCGTCGGACACGTTTGACTTGCCGCAGCCGTTCGGGCCAACAATGGCCGTCACGCCCGGCAAGAATTCCAACTCCGTCTTCTCGGCAAACGACTTGAAGCCGAGGAGCTGAAGGCTCTTCAGATACATAGGGTCCCCACCCCTTTCTTTGCGCATAGAATACCGGGGCGCCTTGCGGACGCAAGCAAAAAATCAAGGAGTTACGAAGATTGGTAGGGTTTGTCAATTGTCAATAGGTGGCCCAACCCGGGTCAGGGCAGGGCGATTGCATTTTGAGGTTTGAGAGGACGCGTTGATGTAAGTGGGTCG
>JBBISF010000038.1:0-24519 GCA_037441425.1 Verrucomicrobiia bacterium | reverse complement strand
TGACGTTCGTCGTTCGCAAGGGCGAGTACTACAAGCTCCACTTCAGCGGGTCCGGGGTGACGGCGACGCTGGATGCCGTGGCCGAGTTCCCGATCAATCTGTGACGTGTTGTCGCCACGGTCGTTGAGCGCGGCGACCGGTTGTGCCCTCCGCGGTTCCCCCCTTCGGTTCCCTGTAAAAAATGGGTTGCCGACAGCGCCGGTTGCGGGTAGGCGTTGGGGGATGAAAACCAAAGGCGGCCGGGAAGCAGTGGGCGCGGCGCTGGGGGCGGTGCCGTCGGGGTTGTTTGTGTTGGTGTGCGAGGACGATTATGCGGTGGTGAGTTGGGTGCAGCAGGCGGGGTTTGAGCCGCCGGCAATCTCGGTGGCGTTGAAACATGAACGCGCGGTCGCGGGCAAGGTGTTGGCCGGGAAACCGTTCGTGTTGAGCGTTCTGCCGGCAGGCGCGGTGGCGTTGAGCAAGCCGTTTCTGGCCGGCAACGCCGCCGGGGTGCAGGCGGCGCTCGATGAGCACGGGGTGATGCATGGGGCGGTGGGATATTTGCGGTGTCGCTACCGGTCGCACACGAGCAGCGGGGATCATGACGTGGTGGTGGCGGAGGTGACGGAGGGCGCGCGGCTGTTGCCGGATCAGAAGCCGCATGTTCATCAGCGGCGGAACGGGTGGCAGTATTAGCGCGGTTTGTGGGAGTACTCGTAGTCATCGCAGCCGGGACTTGCCCCATCCCGCGGCATCGCTTAAGGTGACGGGCCATGTTGAAACGGTGGGTGACAATTTTATTGGTGACGCTCGCGTTGAGCGCGCGGGTGTGCCTGGGTGGGGAAGGCGTCAGTGTGGTGGTCGTGGATGGGGTGACGTACAACGATGTGCGTTGGGGGCCGGTGAATCAGGGGAAAGTGGTGATGTTCCACAACCACGGAGTGGCGGTGGTGCCGTTGGCGAAGCTTCCCGAGGAGTATGCGCGCCAGCTCGGGTATCGTCCGCCCGCGGCCGCCGCGGAGGCTTCCGCCCCGGCTCCCGCCGCGGAGTCGCTGCCGGCAATGGAATTATCGAGACCACAGACGCCCGCGTTCGCCTCGAACCCGGACCCGGTGCCGCCGCAGGAGCGGGCGGCGTTTGACGCGGCGTGTGCCGCGCAGATGGTGCTCAACGGCGCGTTGGTGGATAAGAGCGCGTTGATGATGCTGACCGGGTTTTATCGCGCGAAAGCCCAGGTGACCGGCGAAACGCGGGCGAGCGAAGGATTGATGGTTGAGCTGGCGAACCGGAAACAGCCGGCCCGGCCCGTTCCCGAGAATCTGGAGCTGCGGCCCGGCTTGTGGGACGGCACGGGCCAGGAGGTGTTCTTGCGTGATTATTCGCCGCATATCGAGCCGGGAATGTTGCTGCGCGTGTATGCGAAGGAAGGCGATCCGATCAAGGGCTGCCGGACATTTTACGTGGCGCAAGACCTCACGTATGACTTGTGGAAGAAACTACGTTAACCGCGCGGCCGCATGAAATTCTACATCAGCACGCCGATCTATTACGTCAATGATCGTCCCCACATTGGGCACGTTTATACGACGACGATTGCGGACATCATGGCCCGGTATCATCGGTTGTGCGGCGACGAGGTGTTCTTTCTAACCGGCACCGACGAGCACGCGGCGAAGGTGGTGGACGCCGCCGCGCAGCACAAGCTGACGCCGCAGCAGTGGGCTGGTCAAAACGCGCAGGCGTTTCAGGACACGTTCGCCAAGCTGGGGATCAGCAACGACGATTTCATCCGCACCACGCAGGAGCGTCACAAGTCCAAGGTGCAACAGTACGTGGGCGAACTGTTGAAAACCGGCGACGTGTATCTCGGCGAGTATGAAGGCTGGTACGATGCCGGGCAGGAAGAATATCTGCCGGAGAACAAGGCGAAGGAATCGGCGTACAAGTCGCCGATCAACGGCAAGCCGCTCGTGCGCAAGCGGGAGAAAAATTATTTCTTCCGGTTAAGCCGTTACGGCGACGCGCTCCTGAAAACGATGGAGACGCAACCGGCATTCGTCCAGCCCGCCGAACGCCGCAACGAGGTCATGAACCGGATTCGCGAGGGCCTGAACGACGTGCCCATCTCGCGCACCGGCTCCAGTGATTGGGGGATTCCCGTGCCGGGCGACCCCGCGCATGTGATCTATGTGTGGATTGATGCGCTGATCAATTACCTCTCGACGGTGGACACCGACGAACGGCGGCATTGGTGGCCGGCGGACGTGCATCTGGTCGGCAAAGACATCCTGTGGTTTCACGCGGTGATTTGGCCGGCGGTGTTGCTGGCGCTGCAACGTCCGTTGCCGCGGCAGGTGTACGCGCATGGCTGGTGGAAGAGTGAAGGCCAGAAGATGAGCAAGAGCCTCGGCAACTTCATCGACCTCGAACGGATTGAACACTACGTCCAGACGTACAGCCTGGATGCGTTCCGCTACTTCATCGCCCGGGAAGGTCCGCTCGGCGCCAGCGACAGCGATTTTGCCGATGCCCATTTCATCAAGGTGTACACCGCCGACCTCGCCAACGACCTCGGCAACCTCGTGAACCGGTCGCTCTCGATGATCAAGCGTTACCGGGGCAGCGTGCCGAACACCACGGTTGCCGACTTGCGGGCCGACGCGGAGAAGATGATCGCGCTCTACCGGCAACGGATGGACGTGTTGGATTTGCCCGGCGCGCTCGAAGCGTTGTGGGCGTTTGTCACCCGCGGCAATCAATACGTGGATGAAACCGCGCCATTCAAACTCGCGAAACAACCGGAACAAGCCGCGCGCTTGGACGCCGTGCTGTACAACCTCGCGGAGTCGGTGCGGTTGATCGCGATTTTGATCGCGCCGGTCATGCCGACGACTGCCGGAAAGATCTTCGCCCAACTCGGCGCGGCAGGCGCCGCGCCCTCCATGAGCGACGCGCAGTGGGGTCGCCTGGCGCCCGGCACCAAGCTCGGCGACGTGGCACCGTTGTTTCCAAGACCTGTGTGATGCACGCGCCGGATTTGCCACGGTTTCACGTTGTCGAGGCCAACAAGGTCAAGCCTCGGTTCGGGAAGATCGCCGCACGGCCCCTCTACGTTTATTTGCCGGAAGCGGCGCGGCACGATCAGCGCCGCCGCTTTCCGGTGTTGTACTGTCACGATGGTCAGAATCTCTGGGACGATCCGCAGGCGTGCTTCGGCCACGGCGGCTGGTATCTGAACCGGATCGTGGATGAGTTGACGGACGATGAACGGATCGAGCCGCTGATTTTGGTTGGCATCCCGAACACCGCGGCGCGGTATCGGGAGTACTCGCCCGGCAAGTCGTTCGACGAAAGTCTCGCGCATCCGTATGCAAATTATGTATGCGACGTGGTGAAGCGTTATGTGGACCGGCATTTCCCGACAAAGAAAGATCGCGCGCATACCGGTGTGCTGGGTTCATCCATGGGCGGGCTGGTGTCGTTGTGGATGGCGCACGAATTTCCCGAGACGTTCGGCAAGGCGGCGTGTTTATCCGGCGCGTTTCAAGTGCGGGACCAGCGCCGTAAATCGTTTCTGAATTATCTCGGCGGCCGCGCGCGCCAGGACCTTCACATCTATATAGATAGCGGCACCGTCCGCGACGACACGTTGTTGACGCGGAAAGTGCATCGGCTTTACCGGCAGCTGGGGTGGCGGGACGGCAAAGATCTGCTGCATTACGAAGAACCGGGCGGGGAACACAACGAGCGGTGCTGGCGCGGGCGCGTCTGGCGGGCGCTGACTTTCCTGTTTGGCCACGGAAAACGGCCCTAAATCGGGTCGGCAAAAAAAGAAATAAAATCCGCAGAATGGTGTTGACTCATTGGGTTGGTTGTGGCACAAGGTGGGGCGTTGTGGGGAATGGTGGATTGGTGGTTGACAAGGAGGAATCACGACTCCCATGGCGAAGGCGACCGCGAGGACAGTGTTTGTTGGTGAGTTTCACCACACGGTGGACGAGAAGAACCGTGTGGCGATTCCGGCCAAGTGGCGGGCGGCGGCCAAAGGATCGCGTGACTTTTACGTGTTGCCGGACCCGAAAGATCACCTGATTGTGCTCCCCACTTCGGAGATGGACAAGATGTTGGAGAAGGCGAGTGACATTTCGATCGGCGAGTACGAACGTCGGGACGTGTTGCGGCTGATTGCCGGGCGGGCCCACGCGACGCCGTGCGACAAGCAGGGCCGGATCACGTTGACCGAGACGTTGCGGAAACATGCCGGGATTGGGGACGACGTGGTGCTCGTCGGCGCGTTGAACAAGTTTGAAATCTGGTCGCCGAGTCGGCTGGCTGAAGTCCAGGCGCAAGCGGAACAGAACTTCCGCGAAGGCGTGAAACAATTGGGGCTGTAGAGAACATCATGAGCGAACGCCGTATTGCCAGTTTCTTGAGCGTCAACCGCAATCTGACCAGTTCCACCCGGGAAGCGCGGGAGTTCCGGTTGCCACGGGTCAATCCGTTTCCGAAGCTGGACCGGAGCGCAGTGGTCAGTCGGGCCGCGGTCCGCGACCGCGGCTACAGTGGGGCGACGGTGATTGCCGGGAGCGCGGCCTCGGTGCCGGAGATGGCGACGGATGTGATTGATCGGTCGGTGGGTTACAGCGTGGAAAATGTGCGGCGGTTGAATCGCCCGCGGTCGGCGTTTGGCGTGGGGCAGTGGGTGGGACGGATCTTGGGCAGTCATCGCGTGGGCCGATGACGTACCACGCGCCGGTGCTGCTCCGGGAAGTGGTTGCCGGGTTGCAGCCGCGGTCCGGCGGGATGTACGTGGACGGCACGCTAGGCGGGGGTGGTCATGCGGCGGAGATTTTGCGGAGCAGTGAGCCGGACGGACGGTTGATTGGGTTGGACTGGGATGAAGAGGCGCTGAAGTTTGCCCAGGAACGGTTGAAGGAATTTGGGGGGCGCGCGCGATTGGCGCGCGCCAACTTTGCGGAGTTGGAAGAGGTTTTGATGCAAGCGGCAGTGACAACGGTGGACGGAGTGGTTTTCGACCTCGGCGTAAGCTCGTGGCAGTTGGATGAGTCGTCGCGTGGTTTCAGTTTTCTGCGAGAAGGTCCGTTGGACATGCGGATGGATTGTCGTTCTGGGGTAAGCGCTCGGGACGTCCTTCGCACAGCCAGCCTGGAGGAACTGGCGGACATCTTTTTCCAATACGGCGAAGAACGACGTTCCCGAGCGATTGCCCGCGCTGTGGGTCGCGCCCGCGAACGCGGGCAGTTGCCGGCAACGACAACGGAGTTGGCCACGTTGGTGGAGCGCGTGCTGGGTCCGAAACGCGGGCGCACGCATCCGGCAACGCGCGTCTTTCAAGCGTTGCGGATCTACGTGAATCACGAACTCGAAAATCTGAAACACGGCTTGGCGGCGGCGACGAAGGTGTTGGCCCACGGAGGTCGTATTGCGGTGATTTCGTTTCATTCTCTTGAGGATCGCATCGTCAAGGAGTTTTTTCGTGAACAGGCCCGGCGCGACGTGCCGGTGTTGAAGATTTTGACGAAGAAGCCGGTCACGCCCACGGAGGCGGAGGTGGCCGGCAATCCGCGCGCCCGCAGCGCGAAGCTCCGGGTGGCGGAGAAGCTGTGAATTGGTGAGTTGAATTTGTTGGGGGTGGGGAACCCCGCGGGGGCTCGGAACCAAGGAGCCGAGCTCCCGGGAATTTTTGCCATGTTGCAACGAAACCGAAAACGTGCGTCGCTGCATTACGGGGTGGTTGCCAAATCACTGCTGGCCTGTCTCTACGTGGCCGCAGTGGGCGTGACCTTCGTCTGGTACAAGAACCAGATTCACCGGCTCGGCGACGAGATCAAGAAGCGGGAGAACACGCTGGCGGCGGTGGAGAAGCGCAACGCGATGTTGATGACGCAGCTCGCGCAGTTGAAATCCCCGGCCTACCTCGAAGCGCGCTGCCAAGAGTGCGGAATCCAATTGGTTTCGCCGCGCGAAAGCCAGATGGTGCGCGTGTACGAACCAACCGCGGCTTGGGAGGCGCAACTGGTGAGGTCAATCTGGGCGGAACGCTCGACAACCGGCGGGCCGCGCAATCTGGTGGCGCGACAATGACTTTCTCGGCGCCACAACTCCGGATGGTGACCGTGGTATGCGGGTTGTCCCTCGGCTTCAGCGGGCTGGCTGTCCGGTTGTTCCAGTTGCAGGTGGTCCGGCACGACGAATTGCAGGCGATCGTGGACAACATCCACGGCGAGGTGGTGCACCAGCAGGGGCGGCGCGGGGAAATCCGCGACTGCAACGGCAATCTGATGGCGAGCAGCTTGACGGCGAGCATTGTGACGGCGGATCCCGAAATCGCGGCTCCCGAGGCGGTGACGACGGCGCAGAAGCTCGCGCCGTTGCTTGGCCTGAGCCAGGCGGACCTGATTTTGAAGCTGACCCGGGGCGGCCGGTATGTGCGCCTGAAATCGAAGGTGGACATGGACACGGCCCAGCGAATCCGGGCCATGAAACTGCGGGGCATCGGGTTTGAGGATCAATTCGTGCGTTCCTACCCGAACGGCACGTTGGCGGCGCATGTGTTGGGATTTGTGGATGCCGAACACCACGGCATTCAGGGCATCGAAGCGTCGGTGGATGACTATCTCCGGGGTCATGCCGGTTATGAAGTCATGGAGCACGACCGCAAAGGCCGGGAAATCCGCGCCTGGCGCACAGAGGATATCAGTCCGAAAGACGGTTACAACGTGGTGCTGACGATTGATCAGGTGATTCAGCACATCGCGGAGACGGAGTTGGACAAAGCGGTGCAGGAGCACCGGCCGAGATCGGCGATGATCATCGTGTCGCGACCCAAGACGGGCGAGATTCTGGCGATGAGTTGCCGGCCGACCTACGATCCGAACCAGCCCGGCGAATGTCCACCGGATGCGCGGCGCAACCGCTGCATCAGCGACGTGGCTGAACCCGGTTCGACGTTCAAGGTGGTGAGCGTCTCGGGGGCGTTGAGCGAAGGCGCGGTCACATTGGAGGACCGATTTGACTGTGAGAACGGTGCCTGGCTTTACGCCGGCCACGTGCTGCACGATGCGCATCCGTACGGGACGCTGAGCGTGGAGGAGATTCTCTATCACTCCAGCAACATCGGCGCGGCCAAGATCGCGGCGGAACGCATGGGCGCGGCGCGGTTGTACGAGTACATCCGCCGCTTTGGGTTTGGACGGAAAACCGGGATTGCCCTGCCGGGCGAGGTGTCCGGCATTGCGCATCCGCTGTCTGACTGGTCCAAACTGTCGGTCACCCGGATTCCCATGGGGCAGGGCATCGCGGTGACGCCGTTGCAGATGATGATGGCGGTGAACGCGGTCGCCAACGGCGGCATGTTGATGCGGCCGTTGATCATCAAGTCCGTGGAGGACGCGGATGGCAATGTGGTGGCTCAATATCGGCCACAAGCCGTGGGCCGGGTGATTCAACCCCGGGCCAGCATCTTGATGGCGGCGGCGTTGCGAAAAGTGGTGACCCCGCTCGGCACCGCGCCGAAAGCGGCGGTGCCGGGTTACGATGTCGCCGGCAAGACGGGCACGGCCCAGGAGATCGAGAACGGCCAGTACGTCAACCGGTACTACGCGTCGTTCATCGGGTACTTCCCGGCGTCGGCCCCGGAGATTTCCATTTTGGTGTCGTTGGATGATCCCGCCTCGGGCGGGTACTACGGCGGCAGCGTGGCGGGCCCGGTGTTCCGGGCCGTGGCGGAGAAAGTCGCCCAATACCTGGGGATTCCCCCGCAAGTGACCGAAACTGCTTTGAAGAACGTGTCGTGAAACAGGAACGGAGCGGAACATGAAATTGGCCGAGATCATGAAACAGGTGACGCCGCTGGCGGTGGAGGGCCCGTTGGACCGCGAGATTACCGGCATCGCGTATGATTCGCGACGGGTCATGCCGGGACACATGTTCGTGGCGGTGCGCGGTGAACGGACGGATGGCCACCGGTATGTGGAGGCGGCGATTGACCGTGGCGCGGCGGCGGTGGTGTTGGAACAGGACAGCGGGATGAGTCCGCGCGCGACACGGATCAAAGTGGCGGACGCGCGGCGGACGATGGCGCTGGCGTCGGCGCGATTTTACGAACATCCGTCGCAACAGTTGAAGGTCGTCGGCGTCACCGGCACGAACGGTAAGACGACCACGGCGTTCATGATCAAGTCCGTGATGGAAGCAGCCGGAATCAACACCGGCTTGCTCGGTACGGTGCAATATGAGATCGGCGCGCGCGTGATCCCGGCGGCGCGCACGACGCCGGAGTCGGTCGAAATCCAGGATATGATGAGCCAGATGGTGCGGGCCGGTTGCGGCGGCTGCGCGATGGAAGTCAGTTCGCACGCGCTGGCGCAGCAACGGGTGAGCGGGGTGGATTTTGACGTGGCGGTCTTCACGAATCTTTCGCAGGACCATCTCGATTATCACGAGACGATGGAAAACTATTTTGAGGCCAAATCCCGGCTGTTCGCGTCGTTGGCGACGCTGCAGAAACGGGGCCGGGCTGTGGTGAATGTGGACAGCACGCATGGGCGCGCGATCATCAGCCGCTTGGGTGGGAACGTCGCCGTGCTCACGTACGGCGTCGCAAGTGACGCTTTGGTGCGCGCCCATGACGTGCGGGTCTCCCCGGAGGGGACGTGTTTCATTGTTCGCACGCCGCAAGGCAGCCGGCCGTTGTCCCTGCCGTTGATTGGCCGGCACAACGTGTCGAACGCGCTGGCGGCGATTGCGACCGGGTTGGAGATGGGAATTGAAATGGGCGACATCGAAAAAGCGCTGGCGGAATTGCGCCCGGTGCCGGGGCGGTTGGAGCGCGTCGAGGTGCCGGAGCCGTACACGGTGTACGTGGATTATGCGCACACCGCCGAAGCGATGCGCAACGCGTTGGTGACGGTCGGCGAATTAACCCGGAGCCGGTTGATCGTGGTGTTCGGCTGCGGTGGCGACCGCGACAGAGGCAAGCGCGCCCCGATGGGGCAGGTGGCGGCGGAATTGGCGGATTTCACGATCCTGACGAGCGACAATCCGCGCACGGAAGAGCCGCAGGACATCGTGCAGCAGATCGAAGCCGGTTTTCCGAGCGAACTGCGCCATCAATATCAGGTGATATTGGACCGACGCGAAGCCATTGAGCGCGCGTTGGACATCGCCCGCGAGGGCGACACGGTGCTGGTGGCCGGCAAGGGCCACGAGTCGTACCAGGAATTTGGGGACACGGTCGTGCCGTTCAACGACCGGCAAGTGGTGGAGGAATATTTTCAACACGTGGAACAGCGGTGGCAACAATGCGCTTAGGACAATTAGCGGAACTTTGTGAGGCGCGCCTGATCCGGGGGAATCCCGAACAACCGATCAGCCGCATCTCGACCGATTCGCGGACGCTGACGCAGGGAGACTGTTTCCTGGCGTTGCGCGGGCCGCGGTTTGATGGACATGAATTTGTGGCAGATGCCGCGCGGTTGGGGGCCAGCGCGGCGGTAGTCTCGGATCCTACCCGTGCAATGAACTCGCCTAGTGCCCTGGCGCTTCTCCAAGTACAGAGCACCCTCACCGCATTGCACAAACTCGCAACGAACTACCGCCGTCTCTTGCCCCCAACCACCCGGCTGATCGCCGTCAGCGGCGCCAGCGGCAAGACCACCACCAAGGAAATGATCGCCGCCGTCCTCGGTGAGCGGTTCAACGTGTTCAAGACGCCCGCCAACCAGAACAACCACATCGGCGTGCCGATGGCGCTCATGCAGATGAACGAGCAGCATGAATTTGGCATCATCGAACTCGGCTCAAACCATCCCGGCGAGATGCGCCTGCTGGCGGAGATCGTCCAACCGGCGATGGGGGTGGTGACGAACATTGGGCTCGCCCACGTCGAGTTTCTCGGCGACGAAGCCGGAGTCGCGGCGGAAGAAGGCACGCCGCTGGAATACCTCCCGCGCAACGGCGACGGTCTCGCGGTGCTGAACGCCGATGACAAGTGGTGCGCCGAGTTGCGCTCCCGGACCCGCGCCACGGTGATCACGGTGGGAATTGATCATTTTGCCGATGTGCGCGCCAGCGAAATCAAAATCAACGGCGACGTGAAGTTCCGGCTCAACATCGCCAAGAAAAAGGAAGACGTCATCGTTCGTCTCAAGACGCTCGGCCGGCATCAGATTTACAACGCCTTGCAGGCAGCGGCGGTGGGGTACTTCGCCGGGATGGACCTCGATGAAATCCGGGTGGGGCTGGAAAGTGTGACATTTCCCAAGATGCGGATGCAGCCGGTGGAGCGCGACGGCATCCGGTTTGTGAACGATTGCTACAACGCCAACGTCCCGTCAATGCAGGCGGCGTTGCAGATGATGCGCGACACGCCCGCCACCGGCCACAAGATCGCGGTGCTGGGCGACATGCTGGAGCTGGGCGCGTGGACGGAGATCGCCCACGACGAAATCGGGGAGTTGGCGGCGCAGAGTAACTTGGACTTTTTGGTCACGGTCGGCGCGTCCGCACGGCGGATTGCCGGCAAGGCGATGGAGAAGGGGATGGAGGCGCACCGGGTGTTGTCGGTGGGCAGCGCGGATGAGGCAACGGAGGTCGTGCGTTCGTTGGCCAAGCCGGGCGATCTGGTGTTGCTAAAAGGTTCACGGAAGTTGCAGTTGGAAAAAATTTTGCAGGCGGCGTAAGCACAAGAAAGTCGGAGTGGGGAGAGGAACAAGGAGGAGATGTTTTACTATCTGAGTCAGTATACGGAGTGGTTCTCGCCGTTGCGGGTGTTTCAGTACACCACGTTCCGCGCGGTGGGCGCGGCGTTGACGGCGCTGATCATCTGCATCGCCAGCGGGCCGTGGCTGATTCGCGTGCTGACCGAGTTGAAGCTCAAGCAGCCGATTCGCGGCGAGGACGACCTGCGCGAGTTGGCGAAGACCCACGGCAAGAAAGCCTGCCCGACGATGGGCGGCATCCTGATCATTTGGGCGGTGTTGGACGGCATTTTGTTGTGGGCCAGACCGACGGACACGCTGGTGATGATGTGCATTGTGACGTTGTTGTGGTTGGGGTGCGTGGGGTGGTTGGATGATTACGCGAAGGTGACGGAGCAGAAATCAGCAGGCCTCCGGGCGCGCACGAAGTTTATCCTCCAGATCGTGTTGGCGGTGGTGGTCGGCGCGTTGTTGATCAACGATCTGCAACTCGGAAAGGTGGCCCGGCAATTAATGGTGCCGTTTATGAAAGCGCCGCTCATCGCGGACATGGGCTGGTGGGCGTTGGTGCCGATCACGCTGGTGATCGTCGGCGCGTCCAACGCGGTGAATCTGACCGATGGATTGGATGGGTTGGCAACGGGGTGCACGTTGACGGTGGCGCTGGCGTACGCAGTGATGACGTTTGTCGCCGGCAACTTCCGGCTCGCCGGCTACCTGCAAGTGCCGTTCGTGGCGGGCGCGGGCGAGTTGACGGTAGTGTGCGCGGCGTTGATCGGCGCGAGCCTCGGCTTTTTGTGGTTCAACTGTCACCCGGCGCAGGTGTTCATGGGCGATACCGGGTCGCTGGCGATTGGCGGGTTGATGGGGGCGATTGCGGTGATGATCAAACAGGAACTCGTGCTGGTGATCGTGGGCGGGATTTTCGTGATGGAGGCAGTCTCGGTGATTTTGCAGGTTGCCAGCTTCAAGCTGTCCGGCAAACGGATTTTTCGGATGACGCCGATCCATCATCATTTTGAGTTGGGCGGTTGGTCGGAGACGAAAGTGACGGCGCGGTTTTGGGTGTTGTCGGTGATTTTCGCGTTGCTGGGACTGGCGACGCTGAAATTGCGGTAGCGCCGGTGGCCGAGAGGAGAGCGAAATGCAGACGCTGGAACTGAAAGACAAGGAAGTGCTGGTGCTGGGCCTGGGCCGCAGCGGCATGGCGGCGGCTTCGTTGTTGCAGCGCGACGGTGCGCGGGTGTTGGTGCGTGACGAAGGATACGGCGAAGTGCTGGAGGGCCGCGCGAACCGGTTGCGGCAGTTGGGGGTGCGGGTGGAGTTGGGCAACCGGTTTGATTCCTCGAAGCGGTTTGATCTGGCGGTGCTCAGTCCCGGCATTGCGCCCGAGCGGCCCCTGGTGCGGGAGTTGGTGGAACGCCGGACACCGGTGCTCAGCGAGCTGGAAGTGGCGTATCGGCACTGCTTGTGTCCGATTGTGGGCATTACCGGCACAAACGGGAAGACAACGACGACGGAATTGATCGCGACAATGTTGGAAGGCTGCGGCAAGCGCACGCTGGCGGCCGGCAATAACGGTTACGCGTTTTCGGACGCGGTCGGCGCGACGGCGGGGTTGGACGCGTTGGTGTTGGAAACCAGTTCGTATCAACTGGAGCGGATCGAGCAGTTCCGGCCGAACGTGGCGGTGTTGTTGAACATTCAGCCCGATCACTTGGACCGGTATCGGGCGCTGGATGATTACGCCAAAGCCAAGACGCGGATTTTCATGAACCAGACGGCGGAGGACACGGCGGTGATCAGCATCGAGGCGTTGCCGACGGTGTGGCGGTTGTGCGGGCCGTTGAAGAGCCGGCTGATCACGTTCAGTGCGTACAACCGGAAGGCTGATCTCTGGTTGGACTGGGCGGACGGCGACACGATTTGGTGTGGATTGCCGGAATGTCAGGGGATTGTGTTGCGGGTGAGTGAGACCAATTTGCGGGGAGCGCATAACGCGGAAAACATCATGGCGACGCTGGCGGCCGGATTGGCGCTGGGGTTGCCGGTGCAGGCGATGCGCGAAGCAATTATCGGGTACTGTCCGCAGCCGCATCGCTGCGAGTTCGTGGCGAAGATTGGCGGCGTGACGTACATCAACGATTCGAAAGCAACCAATGTGGATGCAGTGAACCGGGCGCTGCGAGCGTTGCCGGGCCGCGTGATTTTGATCGCGGGCGGCCGCGACAAGGCGCTGGACTATTCCACCATCAAGGAGGTGATCACGGAAAAAGTCAAACTAACGGTATTGATCGGAGAGGCGCAGGATCGCATCTGCTCCGCCTGGGGCGGAGCAGCACCGTGTGTCCGGGCGGGCTCGATGGCCGAGGCGGTACGCCAGGCGGCCCGTCACGCCCGCTGCGGGGACACGGTGTTGCTGTCGCCGGCATGCGCGAGTTTTGACATGTTCGAGAATTACGAACATCGCGGGGACGAATTTAAGCGCGCAGTATTTGAGTTGTTGTGATGGAAACGAAACAAGGAGGCGATGCCGCCCCGATGATCGGTGGCGCGCATCGAAGAAAGGATAAGTAATTACATGAAAGTATCAAAAGTCGTAATGATCGTAGTTGCATTGCATGTGTTGGTGATTGGAGGGATCTTCACGTTTGAAGGGTGTTCACGGAGTCATGTTCAGGCGCCGGATGTGGCGGCGACGGACAATCAGTCCACGCAGCAGGTCGCGGATGCGACCAGCCCGACGGATCCATTGGCGGTGCCGACCAACATGACGGCGGCTGTCCCCGGCGCAACCTCAACGTCCAGCGCCCCGATGGCGACGGACGCCACAGCGGTCGCCCCGACGACCGCCCCGGTTGCTCCCGCAACCACAGCACCGGCCACCGCGACGTACACGGTGAAGAAGGGGGATTCGCTCTGGAAGATCGCGAAGGCGGAAGGCACAACGATGGGCGCGTTGATGCAGGCCAACAACCTGACCAAGACCAGCAAGTTGAAGATCGGCCAGTCGTTGGCCATCCCGGCCAAGGCCGAGGCGAGCAGCACGGTCGCCGCCGCGACAACGGCTCCGGCCGCCACGGCTGCCGCTCCGGAAGCGTCGGGCGCAAGCTACACGGTGAAATCTGGCGATTCACTCTGGAAGATCGCGAACCGCAACGGTGTCACCGTCGTGGCGCTGAAGCAGGCCAACAACCTGAGCAACGACCGTCTGAAGATCGGCCAGAAGTTGACAATCCCCGCCAAGGCGCAAGCCGCGGCGGCGACCACGGCGTCCGCGACGACTCATGCCGTTGCCACCGGATCGGTTTATAACCAGTGGGAGGAACCCGGCAAGAACTTCGTGGAAAATGGTCAGACGATTCACGTCATTGACTTCAACGAGTCGCTGAGTGCGGTCGCCACGAAGTACGGCGTCTCCACAAAAGCGTTGATGGCGGCCAACAACATCACTGATGCCCGGAACATTCATCCCGGGCAGCGGTTGGTGATTCCGACCGCGGCCGCCCCGTCCGCCGACACGGGATTGACGGCGCCGGTAGTGCAGACCACGGCGTCAGTCCGGTAACAATCGAACACGCTGGCGGCGGGCGATTAAAGCCCGCCGCCAACGTTGATTAGAAGGACAACCAAGGAGCGAAGAGTGGGGAAAGTGGCCGTCACATTGTTGGTGTGCGCGCTCGTGCTGCTGACCATCGGCGTCGTGATGTTGTTCAGCACCAGTTCGGCGTATGCCCGGGACCGCTACGGTGATGCGGATTACCTGCTGAAACGTCAGGTAGTGTGGATCGTCGTCAGTGGCGTTGCCTGCGCGCTGGCGGCCCGGACGCCGTACTCCAAGTTGCGTGGCGCATCCGGCTGGCTGCTGGCCGCTTCCGCGCTGCTGTTGGTCTTGGTGTTGACGCCGCACGTCGGCATCCGCGTTGGCGGCGCGCGGCGGTGGCTGGCGCTGCCGGGCATGCGCTTTCAACCTTCCGAAGTCGGCAAACTGGCGCTGGTGGTCTGGCTGGCGCATTGGTTGGCCAAGGAGAAGCGACGGATTGAGCGGTTTGGACGCGGTTTTCTGGTGCCGATGGCCGTCACCGGGTTGGTGTTGGTGGTGGTGCTGGCGGAGCCGGATTTTGGGACGACGGCGCTGCTGGCGACGGTGGCGTTCGGGATGATGTTCGTGGCCGGTACGCGGCTGCGGTATCTCTTGCCGGTCATCGGGGTGGGCGCGGCTGGATTTTTGGGATTGATGATTCACAATCCCGAACGGTTGCGGCGGCTTCTGGCGTTTCTGGATTTGGAGAAATACAAGCAGGGCGCCGGCTATCAGGTCTGGCAGGCGATTTTGGCGTTCGGTTCAGGCGGACTAACCGGTCTCGGTCTCGGCAACAGCCGCCAGAAAATGTTCTATCTGCCGGAAGCGCACACGGACTTCATTTTTCCCATCATCGGCGAGGAACTGGGGTTGGTGGGAACATTGACGATTTTGATTTGTTTCGCGGTCTTGGTGGCCTGCGGCATCACCGTGGCGCTGCGGGCGTCGGATCCATTTGGACAATACCTGGGTTTGGGCTTGGTGATGTTGATCGGGACGCAGGCGCTGATCAACGTCGGCGTAGTGACGGCGTGGCTGCCGACCAAAGGGTTGCCGTTGCCATTCATCAGTTTCGGCGGGTCGAATCTGGTGATGAGCATGATGTGCGTCGGGATTTTGTTGAGCATTTACCGGCACAGCGCGGCCGAAGCGACGTCGCCAGAGCAGGAATTTTTTGCGCGGCGGGCAACCCTGACGCCGTAAGCAGGAGGTCAAAGGAGATGAATGAAAATCGTAATCGCTTGTGGCGGAACTGGCGGGCACCTGTTTCCCGGCTTGGCCGTGGCGGAGACGCTGTTGACGCGGACGCACGAAGTGCGGGTGTTGATCTCGGAGAAGCCGGTGGATCAGACGGCGTTGCGGAATTGGCTGAGCCGCCGGGATTCTACGCGGTTCGGCAGCGCGACTATCGCCGCCGTTGGATTAAACGGCTGGCGACAGTTGATGCCTTTTTGCAGCCGACTGGGCCGAGCCATTCGTGAATGCACGGGAGCGTACAACCATTTCGGCCCGGAGGTGGTGCTGGGGATGGGCGGATTTATGTCCGCCCCGGCCGTGCTGGCCGCGCGCTGGCGCCGGGGCGCGGTGGCCACGGTGATCCACGAATCCAACGCGGTGCCGGGCAAGGCCAACCGCTGGGTGGGGAGGTTCGTGGATCACGTGGCCGTCGGCTTGCCGGAGTGCGCGACGTTCTTTGATGGACGGCCCGTGACGGTCACGGGAACGCCGGTGCGCACGGCGCTGGCCGGCGGCCGGAAAGTAGCCGATGCGCGCGAGCGCCTCGGGCTGCGGCGCGACCGGTTGACGGTGTTGATTGCCGGCGGCAGCCAGGGCGCGCGGGCGTTGAATGAAGCGATGGGCTGCACGTTGCCGTGGCTGTTGGAGTGGCGGGAGCGCGTGCAGTTCGTGCACGTGAGCGGCACGCAGGATGCCGACATGGTGCGCGCGGCGTACGAGGAAAACGGTTTTGTGGCGTGCGTCATGGAATTTTGTCACGAGATGGAACTGGCTTATAGCGCGGCGGATTTGGCGGTTGCCCGGGCGGGCGCGGCGTCGCTGACGGAGTTGGCGGCGTACGGCTTGCCGACGGTGCTGGTGCCGTTGCCGACGGCGGCGGACAATCACCAGTGGCACAACGCCCAGATATTCGTGCGCGCGGGAGCGGCGCGGTTGTTGGAACAGACGGAGTTGACCACCGGACTGCACGCCGACCGCGGCGAACGCCTGGCAAACGCGCTCACCGGTTTGTTGGGCGATGACGCGGCCCGCACGCGCATGGCGGCGGCGGCCCGGTCGCTGGCGCAGCCGGACGCGACAGAGCAGATTGCAAATTTGTTGGAGCGTGTGGTCCACGCCCAACCGGAAGTGACACAACTGAGACAAGCAGCGTAGTCGAACGCATGATGACGCGACAACAAGTGGTGGAGTTTTTGGCGAGCGGCCCGCGCCGGATTCATTTCGTCGGGATCGGCGGGTGCGGGATGAGCGGGCTGGCGCGCTTGCTCGTGCAGCAGGGGCATTGGGTTTCCGGGTGCGACTTGTGTTCCAACGGCGCGACCACCGGTCTCCGGCAATTGGGCATTCGTGTCCAAGTCGGCCACGGCCCGCGGCATATCACGCCGGATACGGAGTTGGTGGTTTATACCGCGGCGGTCAACGGCGAGAACCGTGAACTCGCGGCCGCCCAGTTGTTGAAAGTGCCGATGGTCCAGCGCGGCTTGCTGTTGAGCGCGTTGATGAATCACCAGAACAACATTGCGGTGGCCGGCACGCATGGGAAGACGACCACCACTTCGATGATTGCCCACGGGTTGGGGCGCAGCGACAGCGCGCCGAGTTTTTGCGTGGGGGCGCACGTGCCGGTGCTCACGACGAACGCGCAGTTGGGTGGCGGCAAGTATTTCGTGGCGGAAGCCTGCGAGAGCGACGGGACGTTGGCCGGGTTCACGCCCGAATACGCGGTGTGCCTGAACATCGAACCGGATCACCTCGATTTCCACGGCTCGATGGAGAAGTTGGAGGAAACGTTCGAGGCGTTTCTGAAGAGCACGTTGCGGATGGTGTTTTACTGCGCGGATTGCCCGCGGGCAGCCCGGTTGGCGAAACAGGCGCGCACGGCGGTGTCGTTCGGATTATCGCCAACTGCGGATTACCGGGCGTCGGACATCACGCCGACAACGCGCGGCGTCCGGTTCACCGTGGCGTGCCGGGACCAGAAGATTGGCACGGTGGAGCTGCCGATTCCCGGCAAGCAGAACGTCGTGAACGCGCTGGCGGCGTTTGCGGTGGCCGAGGAGATGGGCGTGCCAGCCGACAAGATCATTGAAGCGCTCGGTGAGTTTAGCGGCGCGAAACGCCGGTTCGAGCGCAAGTTTGAGGGCGACGGTTTCGTGGTGGTGGACGATTACGCGCATCATCCCACGGAAATCCGGGCGACGCTGGCGGCGGCACGAACGTTGGGATTCAAACGGGTGGTGGTGGCATTTCAACCGCATCGGTACACCCGGACACAGGCGCTGGCGGCGGAGTTTGCGCAGGCGTTTGCCGACGCGGACAAAGTGTTTCTGACGGAGATTTACAGCGCCGGCGAGAAGCCTATCGAAGGTGTGACCGGCGCGGCGTTGGCGGCGCAGGTGCCGGCGGCGGTGTTCGAGCCGGACCTCGGCCAGTTGGCGGAACGATTATTCGCGGAGGCGCAAGCCGGCGACCTGATCCTGACGATGGGCGCCGGCAACATTTATCAGGCGGCGGAGTGGTTGAGTGAGCGGCTGGCGCAACGCGCGCCGCACCAGAGGCAAGCCATGAACATCGAATCGGATTTGGCGACGTTGTTGTCGAAAGGCACGAAGCTGCGCGTCAACGAGCCGATGGCCAAGCACACGACGTTGCGGGTGGGCGGGCCGGCGCAGTTCTGGATCGAGCCGGTGGATGAGCGCGATCTGGCGCGGGTGCTGCACTACTGTCACGTGCGGGAGATTCCGGTGACGATCGTGGGGCGCGGCACCAACCTGTTGGTGCGTGACGGCGGGATCGAGGGCGTGGTGATCCATCTGGGGAGCGACGAGTTTTCCAAGGTGGAAGTGAATAGCGAACGGCTGATTGCGCAGGCCGGGGCGCGGCTCAAGGCGTTGGTCAGCGTGGCGACCAAACATGAGTTAGGTGGGCTGGAATTTTTGGAGGGGATTCCCGGGACGGTCGGCGGCGCGTTGCGGATGAACGCGGGGGCAATGGGCCGGCAGACGTTCGATGTGCTGGAGTGGGTCCGGTACGTGAGTTTTGCCGGGGAGATTTACGACGCCGACGCGCAGAAGTTGCCGGTGGCGTACCGGAGTTGTCCGTTGTTTACGAATCATGTGGCGTTGGGCGCGATGTTTCGCGGGGAAAAGACCCCGCGGGCGAAAATCGAAGAGACGCTGCGGGTGTTCGAGCAGAAGCGGTGGTCCAGCCAGCCGGCCAAGCCGAGCGCGGGTTGCATTTTCAAGAACCCGGTAACGATTCCCGCCGGCAAGCTGGTGGAGGAGTTGGGTTTGAAGGGGCAGCGCGTGGGGGGGGCGGTGGTGTCGGATGTGCATGGCAATTTTATCGTCACCGAACGCGGTGCGACCGCAACGGACGTCTTGGCGTTGATCGCCAAGATCCGCGAGCACGCGCAGCGTGAACGGGGCATCGAACTGGAACCAGAAGTGATGATCCTCGGAAGAGAGAAAAGGAACCAATGAAGAAGATCCATGTGGCGGTGTTGATGGGCGGACCGTCGGCGGAGCGTGAGGTGTCGTTGCGCTCGGGTGCGGCGGTGGTGCGCGCGTTGGGGCAAATGGGCACGCCAGTGACGACAGTGGATGTGAGCGGGCCGGATTTTGCGTTGCCGGCGGGCACGGACGTGGTGTTTGTGGCCTTGCACGGCACGTTTGGGGAGGACGGCACGGTGCAGCGGATTTTAGAGGAGCGCGGCGTGCCGTACACGTTTTCGGGACCGGAAGCCAGCGGGTTGGCGTTCGACAAGGTGCGCGCCAAACGGCAGTTCGTGGCCGACGGGGTGTTGACGCCGCGGTACGAAGTGGTGGAACGCAGTCAGCAAGATTTCACCCGGGTCGAGCGCTTGAAGCTTCCGTTGGTGGTCAAGCCGTGCCGGCAAGGATCGAGCGTGGGCGTGACGATTGTGCGGAAGATGAGCGACGTGCCGCCGGCGGTCGCGACCGCCGGGCAGTACGACGAGCGGGTGTTGGTGGAGCAATTCATTAGCGGACGGGAGTTGACGGTGGCGGTCTTGGAAGATCAAACGCTGCCGGCGATCGAGGTGCGACCGAAGCATGGTTTCTTTTCCTATGAAGCGAAATACACGGCGGGGCAGACGGATTACCGGGTGCCGGCGGTGCTGGAGGATGAGTTGTTAAAACGCGCGCAGACGGCGGCCCGCCGCGCCCATCATTGTCTGGGCTGCCGGGACATGTCCCGCGTGGATTTGATGCTGGCCGAGAGCGGCAAGGTGCACGTGTTGGAAGTGAACACGGTGCCCGGTTTTACGGAGACGAGTCTCGTGCCGAAGGCGGCCAAGGCGGCGGGGATTGAGTTTCCGCAATTGTGCGCCCGGTTGGTCAACCTCGCTTTGGAGCGACCGCGTTCCCCTTTACGGGCCGTGCCGGTGGTGGAAGCCGCCCGACGGATGCAGGCGGAAACGGCCGGCCAGTTACAGACGGTGTGACCGAATGAACCGACGCAAACAACGGAATGATTACCTGTTGGACGTGAAGGTCCAGCAGGAGGGACGGAAACAGGCGCGGGTGCGCGTGGCCGGGGCCATTGGCGCGACGGTGGTGCTGGTGGTGTTGATCGGCTCCGGGTTGTTCATGTTGGGGCGCTGGGGGGTGCGGCGGTTGGTGTATGAAAATCCGCGGTTCACGATCACCCGGGTATTGGTGCAGAACGACGGTGTGTTGTCCCGGGAACTGGTGTTGCGCGTGGCCGGAGTGCAGGAAGGCCAAAACATCTTCAACGTGGACCTGGCGCAAGCGCAACGCAATCTGGAGATGGTGCCGCTGGTACGGCGCGCCGAGGTGCGCCGGGTCTTGCCGGGGCAATTAGTGATCCGGGTGGAGGAACGGGTGCCGGTAGCGCAGTTGCAGGTGGCCCAACGGGATCGGTCGGGCGCGCTGTTGTTCATTGATCGGGCCGGCATGGTGATGAAACCGTTGCGGTTGGGCGATGGTTCGGTGGTGCGGCCGCAGGCGAGCGGGCCGTTGCCGGTCTTGCAGGGGTTGAATCTGGAAGACGCGCCGGTCGGACGGACGATTGAGTCGGAGCAGGTCTATCGCGCGTTGCATCTATTGGATTTGCTGGCGCAGTCGGCGGCCGGGGCGATGGTGCAGGCGGTGCAGGTGGATTTGTCGCGGCCGCAGGAACTGCGGTTGATGACGGCGCAGCACACCTTGGTGCGGTTTGCCACGGAGGATTTCAGTCAACAGTTGCGGCGGTTGGCGGCGGTGTTGCGGTGGGCGCAGTTGCGGCAGAAGACGGTGCAGATGGTGGATTTGACGGTCAGTCGCAGTGTGCCGGTAACGTTTGCGAATTAGGCGGAAAGGATTTTGTGAGATCATGATTGGCAAGGAACAGATCGTCGTGGGACTGGAGGTCGGCACGTCCAAGGTGTGCGCGGTCGTCGGCGAGGTATTGGAGGACGGCAACATCCTGGTGATCGGCGTCGGGCAGGTGCCGTCCGATGGCGTGCGCAAAGGCGAGGTGGTGGACATGCAAGTGGCCGGGCGCTGCATTCAGGAGGCCATCGCCAGCGCCGAGGAAAGCGCCCACGTCGAGATTCATTCGGTTTACACCAGCGTCAGCGGCGGCCATATCCGCAGCTTCAACAATCGCGGCAGCGTCGTGATCACCAACGACGATCGCGAGATCACGCCCGCCGAGGTGCAGGGCGTGTTGCTCAACGCCAAGGCGGTCAACATCCCGATGGATCACGTGGTGGTGCACGCGATCCGGCAGCGGTTCTACGTGGACGGGCACGACGGCATTCAAAACCCGGTCGGCATGATCGGCGCGAAACTGGAAGCGGACGTGCACGTCATCCACGGAGTGCGCACCCGGTTGCAGAACACGATCCGGTGCGTCAAACAGATGGAACTGGAGATTGAGAACATTGCCGTCAGCAGTTTCGCCTCGGCGCTGGCGGTGCTCACTTCGGAGCATCAGCAGTTGGGCGCGGTGGTGATTGATATGGGCGGCGGCACGACGGATTTCCTTGTGTACCGGGAAGGCGCCATCGTCCACAGCGGCGTGTTGGCGGTCGGCGGTGATCACATCACGAACGACATCGCCATCGGGTTGCACATTCCGATGAACCGGGCGGAGCAGTTAAAAATCGAGCATGGCACAGTGGAATCGCCAATTGCCGACGAGGTGATCAGTTTGAAGCGGGAAGTCGGCTTGCCGGATCGGCAGGTTTCCCGGGAAAAACTCGCGCGGATCATGCATCTGCGCGTGGAGGAAACGTTGGCGCTGATTCGCAAGGAGCTGGAGAAACAGGGGCTGATGGAATACATCGGCGCGGGCGTATTCATCACGGGCGGCTGCGCCCGGCTGCGCGGGTTGGAGGCGCTGGCCCAGAAGATTTTCGAGTTGCCGATTCACATCGGTCACAGTCATACGGTGGGCGGACCGACTTCGGCGATTGAAAGCCCCGAGTACTCAACCGCCATCGGGTTGGTGCGTTACGCGCTGTGTCATCATCGCGATCAACATCAGCCGCCGAGTCCGTTGCACCGCTTTGGCGAGCGATTCCGGCAGTACGTCCAGAAAGTCCGCGCATTCTTTTAAGAGGGAGAACATTCATGTCGAAGTCAATTAAACCCGTCGGCGAACAATCGGCCGAGACGCCGCCGCCAAAATTCCGTTTGAAGATCGTCGGTATCGGCGGAGCCGGCTGCAACACGGTCGCGCACATCGCCGCCATTCGGCAGGAACGAACCCGCTGGCTGGCCGGTGTGGACCTGGCAGCGGTGAACACCGACGCATTGACTCTGGAATCGGCAGAGGGCGTCGAGAAGATTCAGATCGGCGGGCCGTTGACGCACGGTTTGGGGGCCGGTGGCGATCAGGAGATTGGGACGCGCGCGGCTCAACAGGCTAATGAACGGCTGACGACCGCCGTGGACAACGCGGATGTGGTGTTTCTCGCGGCCGGTTTGGGCGGCGGCACTGGCGGCGGGGCGACGCCGGTGGTGGCGCGGTTGGCCAAGGATAAAGGCGCGTTGGTGCTGGCGTTTGTGGCGTTGCCATTCGGGTTTGAAGGTGAGCGCCGCCGGCAACAGGCAACGATGGCGTTGGAGCAATTGAAGACGCAGGCGGATGCGGTGATCTGCGTTCCGAACGACAAGCTTTTTCGCATCGTGGGCGAACAGGCGACGGCGGCGGAGGCGTTCCGGAAGTGCGATGAGATCATCGGCAGCGGTGCGCAGGCGCTCTGGCAGTTGCTTTCCCGGAAGGGATTGATCAATGTGGATTTCGCCGCGTTGCGAATGACACTCGGTGGCAAGCATGGCGAGGGATTCTTTTCCACCGGCATTGGCGAAGGCCAACAGAAAGCGCGTGACGCGATCAAGGCGTTGCAGGACAATCCGCTGCTGGATGGCGGCCAGGCGCTGGCCCGCAGCGAAGCGGTGTTGGTGAGTATTTTGGGCGGGCCGGACCTGACGTTGACGGATGTGCAGCGCACGGTTGAACCGATTTCCAAGTTAGCGCCGCGGGCGCACCTGATCATGGGCGCGGCCATTGACGAAGATTACCGGGAGAAACTGGCGGTGACAGTGATTGCGGCGGCGTCCACCGCGCGTCCGTCCAGTCCGTTGGCGGCGGGCAAGACCACGGTGCAAACAGTGGTGGTGCGACCCGGGCAACACGCGACTCAACCGCCGCCGGCTCCGCCGGCACCCGAAGTGGAGCCGGTGAATGTGCGCGCGAAAAAGGAACGTGCCCAACCCAAGCAGGAAACTTTGCCGTTGGACAACATCACGCGCGGTCGCTTCGATAAGAGCGAGCCGACGTTGTACGATGGCCAGGATCTCGACGTGCCAACGTTTTTGCGGCGCGGCGTGAGAATGAATGCGTAGTGTTCGTCAAACCAAAGTTCGAACCAAGGAGGAAATGGGATATGTGGAAGAAGCAGATGGTGATCGGATTGATCGGCGTGTTGTTGGCACTGCCGTTACCAGTACGGGCGGCAGAAGTTGTGATTCAGACCGCTTCGGACGCGTTTGAGGCGCAGGATGGCGAGTCAGGCACGAACGCCACCGCGTTGGCGCGGATTACGGTGCTGGTGACCTACAACGGCAAGATCGTGGATAATCTCGGCGTCACAACCGGCAGCGAGACGGTGGAGATTCCAATGCCGTCGGGCTGGGCGTTGACTGTGTACAACTATCCGCTGGCCAGTTGTGCGTTTGTGCCGGTGAGATTTATTAACGAAGGCGATGGCGTGTACACCGTCGAAGTGCTGCCACCACCTGACACGCCGGTGTGCCAGTGGCATTCGGGTGAGTACAGCTACGTGATCCGAATTGATAAGCGGCAGTACCGGGGCAGCGCCCTTGGGCGGTTGACGATTCCGTAGCTCGTGGCGGGTGCCGGTTGGCGCATTCACCAACGATCTGAATCTCGAACTACGTGAGGCCCCGTCCGCCGGATCTGTGCGATGGGGAAGAAGTGGTGCGCCCTGTAGGAATCGAACCTACAACCTAGTGATTAAGAGTCCAATAAGGCGGGGTGTTGCGTGTTGCAGTGGTTTGGTTTGGTAGCGCATAACCCCTTGCGGGTTTGCTGATTAAGCAGCTTTCCCAATCCCGTGCCCCTGTTGCCAACTTTCTGCACCTTCGGGCAACGCGGGTATATTTTCGGGTATATTTTCGGCGTCGTCGGCAACCGCCCGAAAGCGTATCCGTTGCGCTTGTTTCAACAGGTGATCGGGCCGCACGTCGCCGTAAGTGCTCGCAATGATCGCCGGGCCGGTCTTGTCTCCGATAAGCTGGGCAATCTCGGCATCGCTTAAGCCGCTCTCGCGGGCACTGGTGACAAAGAAGCTCCGCAACCCGTGCGGGGTGACGTGCCCCAGCCCCAGCGCCTTGCACGCTGCCGCAATCCTTCGCCTTGCGGCGCTGGCATCGCGGGGCGTTGTCGGCTCAAGCGGTGACGGGAAAAGCAAGTAGCTTGTCGCCCGCGCCTTCATCTCTTGCAGTA
>JBBISF010000037.1:0-24714 GCA_037441425.1 Verrucomicrobiia bacterium | reverse complement strand
CGCGTGATGGATTTATTCACCCCCATCGGCAAAGGGCAGCGCGGTCTCATTGTTGCCCCGCCGCGTACCGGCAAAACAATTCTGCTTCAGAAGATCGCTAACTCCATCATTACCAACAGCCCGGAAGCCATCGTCATCGTGCTGCTCATTGACGAGCGGCCCGAGGAAGTCACCGACTTCAAACGCACGGTGAAAGCCGAAATCGTCAGCTCCACGTTCGACGAACCACCGGAACGCCACGCTCAAGTCGCCGAGATGGTTTTGGAAAAAGCCAAACGTCTTGTCGAATACAAGAAAGACGTGGTGATCCTGCTCGACTCGATCACCCGGTTGGCCCGCGCCTACAACACCTTGCAGCCGCATTCCGGCAAGATTCTGTCGGGCGGCGTGGACGCCAACGCGTTGCACAAACCGAAACGGTTCTTCGGCGCGGCCCGGAACGTCGAGGAAGGCGGCTCGCTCACGATCATGGCCACCGCGCTGATTGATACCGGCTCGCGGATGGATGAAGTTATCTTTGAAGAGTTCAAGGGCACCGGCAACATGGAGTTGTGCCTCGACCGGCATCTCGTGGACAAACGCATCTTCCCGGCCATCAACATCGAAAAGAGCGGCACCCGCAAAGAGGAATTGCTCTATCACCCGGATGAGATGGACCGCATCTACATCCTGCGCAAAGCGCTGGCCGGCGTCCCGCCGGTGGAAGCGATGGAATTGGTCGTCGAAAAACTCAAGAAGACCAAATCCAACGCCGAATTCCTGCTCTCGATGAAGTTCTAATCCAATTGCCCCAAGGGCGAGCCGCCGCCGGGGATGAACGGGATCGTCAGTTCTCTGCCGAGTGCAGGCCGCCGGGGCCGGCGCGGAATTCGATGTTACCACGTTCGGGATCGGTGGGATTGGGTTGAGAACAATTCCACAGACACACGCCGCAGTGAACACACTTCTCACGGTCGAACGCGGGGACACCGTTGGCGCCGGGCGTGATCGCCTGGCCGCTGCACACCTCGACGCACACTTTCGTGCCGCACCGCTCGCAGATGTTCGGGTAAAGGAAGACCACGTGATCGGCGTAACCGGCGGGGGCTTGCACTTTGCCGCCCAGCAGGAGCGCATCCTGATGCGTGACGAGCAACTTGCCGTCGTACGGAATCGCGGGCCAGCCGACCCGATCCATCAACGCATTATGGATCGAGACGCCTTTCACCACGCACTCTTGACAAATCTTGTCGATCTCGCCGATGGGCAATCGGTCCCGGTAATACCCGATCAAGCTGGGCAGTCGCGCGTGCGTCGGGCGGGATCGCCCCGGCATCGCGAGCCGGCCGCCGGTGAACCCGGCCATCGCCATGCCGACCAGACCGGTCACGACGCCCCGGTTGAAACCGTCGCGTGATTTCTCGGCGACGCGCCCTTCCTGTTCGATCCAACTGGCCCGGCGGCGTTTCACGTAGGTGGCTTCGAGGTTTTCCTTCGTGAACGGTTTCTTCGCTTCGAGCAACTCAATCACCGCCTCGGCCAGTTGCACCCCGGTGGTCCAGGCCTCGTCCACGCCGGAGCCGGTGAGTACGTTGGTGCTGCCGGAACCTTCGCCGATGCGCGCGTAACCGTTGCCGGCCAGATGCGGTTCGCCGCGCCGACCGGATTCCTGCAACGACTTTGCGCCCCACGAGCGCAACGTTCCACCTTCAAGGTAACGCCACAGGTAGGGGTGCATCATCCAGTGTTGGAGATACCGGTAAGCGGTGCGTACAGGCGTGTCGAACCATGACGGGACGAAAATGCCGAGCGAGGCGACGCGGTCAGGATAGACGTAACAGAAACCGAAAATCTCCGGCTCCGGGAATCCGAACGTGTGCAAGACTGTGCCCGGTTTGAGCGCGCAGCTCTCCGGCAGGTTGACGACCATCTTCATGCCGATGGCCCAGTCGCGTTTGTGATGGCCGTCGGGCATGCCGAATTGCTCGTCGAGTTGCCGGCCAATCGGACCGATTGGACCATCGCCGACAACCGTGAGCGCGGCTTTGATGTCCATGCCGGGCATGAATCCGTCGGCGGGCTGACCTTGTTTGTCCACGCCTTGGTCCACCAACCGCACGCCCGCGACGCAGTCGCCCTCGATAAGCGGCCGCGCGACCGGCGTGCCCGGCCAGATCTGCACTGTGCCGGCATTCATCAACTGCGCGCCGACCCACTGGTTGAATTGCCCCAGCGACAACATCAGTCCCCCATCCTTCCGCAGGAACGGCGGCGTGTACGGCAATTCCAGCGCGTCGTGGTCGAACGGCAACATTCCCTTCAACGCCCGGATCATCTTGTCGGCGGCGCGCAGCGTCGCCGACCGCTGGCTCGCGCCAAGAGGATCAAGAAGATAGAGGACTTTCTCGTGCTCCACCGGCGCGCAGAATGGAATCTGTTTCGGATCGAGGTCCGGGAATGTCGCGCGAATCCCGCGCGCCCGCGTCACGACTCCGGAAACGCCGAACCCGATGTCGTCGGCGCGTTCATAACAGATGATCTGGGGCAGCGTCCCCGGCAGCACGGTGCTCTCGAAACGGGGCGAGCCGTCCGGTTTGGTCAGGCTGCGCGCCAGCGTGGTCAGAAACCCGCCAGTCGCCGGACCGAACCCGACGCAGACCACATCCACGTCCATCGTTTGGCGTTCAGGCGCGGGCAACGTCTCGCTCACTCTTGTTCTCTTTCTTGAATCCCGGCTGATTCTGGGCTTCTTCGATGAACGCCAGCATGTTCTCCAACGGCACATCGCCTTCGACGGCGTGCGCCGGGGCGAAAATGTAGCCGCCGTCCCGGCCCCACTCCAGCAATCGCCGGCTCTCGCCGCGCACGTCGGCCACCGACCCACGCGGCAATGTGCGTTGCGTGGACAAACCGCCGTGGAACGCCAGCCGACCATGATACTTCTTCATCAATGCGCCCACGTCCATCACCTCGGGCTGAAACGGGTTGAAACAGTTCACGCCGATGGCGATCAGGTCGTCGAACAACTCATCCACGTCGCCGCAGGAATGGATGAAGACGGTCTTGCCGGCACGGCGCACCTCGCCGTACATCCGCGCGAGGACGGGCCGGATGAACTCGCACCACATCTCGTAACTCATCTGCAAACCGTGCTGCTGGCCCCAGTCGTCGCCGAAATAAACACCATCAATGTCGTACCGGAGTGCCTCACGCACCTGCGCGATGTTGTAATCGGCAATCGCATTGAGCAGGTCGTGAATGAATCCGGGGCTCTCGATGAAGTCCATCATCAAGTTTTCCAATCCGCGTAACGTCCATGCCCGTTCGTACAACGAAAACCCGATCTGGAAAACCCGATAACAATCGCCACGACGGGCAAGTTTCTCGGGGATGTCCGCATAGAAGCGCGCACTGCGCGGGTCGGGGAATTTGAATCCAGACAGTGTCGGTTCCGGCAACACGCTGCCCTTCACAATGCCAATATCTTTGTCCACGCTGCGATCCCAAACGACGCCGAATATGTCTTTCACGCAGTCGTCCCCGACGTCCTCGAAGAACCCGATGCCATTGCCCAACGTGAGCAGATGGTTCTGCAACCGGTCCTCCACGGATGCCGCGCCCCAATGCGCGTCCAACTTCTCCTGCGCTTCCTGTGTGAAACCAAACGACCACGGCACATACGGCGGACGTTGGCCCTGCAATGCCAGTCTGACAACTTCGCGTTTGGTCATAGCGGGTAATCCAACGCTTCCGGAATCATGACCTTGCTGAGCGCTTCGGCGGCGCGGTCTTTGGCGAGCCGGGCACCGGTCAGGCAACCGTCCATCTTCATCCGCATCCGCGTGAAACCTTCCATCCCCTCCATGCAGACGCACGGGCCGGCTTTGGCGGGATGTTGTTGACCGGGTTCGGTGACATCGGTGTACGTGCGGGCGCTGCTAGCGATGCCCGGCATCACGCCTTCCAGCGCGTCAAGATCGTCACTGAGATAACAGGCCTGGCAACTTTCTTCCGTCCACGCGGGGTGCCGGTTGTACCCGAACGCCAGTTCCGCGCAGATGCGCCCGACTTCGCCGGCGGCGCGGGCGCTTTGCACATGACACAGATCGGTCAAGAATTGCAGCGTACCGGCCAGTCCTTCGGCAACCGTCGGATTTTCCGGGCCTTTGCGCTCCAATTCGAGCACATCGAGAATGAACTGCCGCGCCGCCAACAACCAGCACAACGCGTCGGCTAATGGGAACGTCACGCCCTGCCGGTTGCTGGTGTAAAGTTTTCCGCCATCGGCATCCTTGGCTTCCTGTAGATGGCTCAACGTCCACAGCCACATCTGCATCGCCGTCGCCAGCGTGCACGCGCCCGTGCCGGGATGCGACGACGCAATGACCCGCATCTGGCGGATCCACTGCTGGAACTGCGCGAGGAACAACTCATTGGTCATCGTGATCGAGAGTTGCCGGCGCTGGACGGCTTCCGGCCCCTCGTAGGTCGCCTCCAATTGCGCGTCCATCCACTTGTGACCGAGGAAACCGGGGCAATCCTCCGTGATCCCGTAACCGCCCATCAGGCTGACCGCTTCCCGCATCACGTTCGCGCCGTGGCCGGTATTCCACAGTTTCGTGGCCGGACACAACACGTTGGCCACCGAGTCCAACAACACAAATTTCGTGAGCGGATCGTCCGTCAATTCCGTCACCGGCTGGCCGGCTGCCCCGGCCTTCTTGACCAACGTCAGCGCGTCCTGCTCCAACCCCGCCAACACCTTGAACGCCGCGCGCCCGGCCAGCTTGCGCGCCTTGAAGACCGCGTCCTTCTCGCGCTCCAGCGGATCGAGCTCGTCAAACAGCCGCGCCGTGGCGAAGCCCAGCGCCGCCGCCGCCTCGCCCGTCGCCCACACATCGGTCAACCGGTGCAGCACATCCTCTTTCGTCTGCAAACCGAGATCGTAACGCGGCGTGCCGGGCTGCGCCGATTCGCCGCCCCGGAACCGACCGCGCTGGTAGCGAATGACCGGCTCGACCGCCGAAAGCAGTTTCGCCGCCGTCATCAAGCCCACCGTCACCCGTGTCCGGCGGAAGACCGCTTCGATGACTTCGCTGTGCGTATAGTTCGGCACGATCACACCGTCTTTCACCGTGTAGCCGCCGATAATGCGACTGGCCGGCACCTTCAGACTGAGCACCGGGTCGCACGTTGAAGAAAGCTGATGCACCAGTTTCTTCGTCGGCGTGCCGCGGTCCCAGATGCCGGGATCGTCTTCGTGGACGATCACCAGACAGCTCGACTTGATGCGCGGGTCGGCGGTATCAACGGCGGCAGTCACAAAATTGGCGAACCCCATATTGGTGATGAACCGGCCGCGCTTGTCCACTTGGAGCATCGGTTCCTGACCATCCTTCCACTCCGCGACGCGCACCTTGCCGGACAGCAATCCCGTCTCGACGCCGACGTACGGCAGCGGTTCAGTCAGCGCAAACGCGCCGCGCCACGTTTTGCGGTTCTCACCCGGCTGGGCGGGCACGGCATTGCGCATGTAAAATTCGCGCTGCTCCGGCGTGCCGCGTTCGTGAATCGGCGCCAACGCGAGATCGCCGGCCATGCAGCCGGTCGCCGCCCCGGCATCCACCCACGCCAACTCGAACACAATCAAGGCGTGGACAAAGTTCTTCGGGCCTTCGATGTACCCGCCTTGCGCCGGGTCCATGAACGCGCTGGTCAACCCAGCTTCGTCATACGCCTTTAGCAATCCGGCTTTCCGTTCGTTCCAATCGTGGGTGTTGCGCAAACCGTCGGCCACCATGCGGGCCACCGGTCCCCGCGCGACGGCGCGGGCCGATTGGATGAGCATTTGCAAATCATACCGCTCCGCCAAGCGCCACATGATAGCCCGCACATCGTCGCCGGGTAGGGTGCGCAGCATCTCGGTGGGTTGGGTCTCAATCGTTGGCGTTGCCATAAAGTGTTCCTCCAGCCGGTGGTGAATCCGGTACCGATGGTAAAAGGTTGCGGGGAGTCCGTCAACATCATTGCCCGTGGGTTTGACAGTCTTCGCGCGGCTCGCGTAGGATGCCGGCATGGCGAAGGAAACCCAGGCCCGCGTCCGCAAGATCATGGCATCGCTGAAGCGGACGCATCCCGACGCGAAGCTGGCGCTCGATTTCGCCAATCCGTTGGAGTTGCTGGTGGCGTTGATCCTTGCCGCCCAATGCCGGGATGTTCTGGTCAACGAAGTGACGGCGGTGTTGTTTAAGAAATACCGGACGGCGAAGGATTGGACCAAGCTCGACAATCAGGAAGTGCGGCACATTAATTTCGGCCGGCAGAAGGCCAAGTCCATCCGCAATGCCGGGGCAATGCTTGTCGAAAAACACGGCGGCAAGGTGCCGGATGTCTTGGAGGAACTGCTCGAATTGCCGGGCGTGGGCCGCAAGACGGCCAACATCATCCTCGGCAACGCGTTCGGCCAATCGGCCATCGGCGTGGATACCCACGTGTGGCGCTTGTCGCAGCGGTTGGGGCTGACAACCAAGGACGATCCCGACAAGATTGAAGCTGACCTGGTTGCGATCGTGCCGAAGAAGGACGCCGTGAAGTTCTGTCACCTGCTCCAATTTCACGGTCGCCGGGTTTGCACGGCGCGAACTCCCAATTGCCCGGCTTGTTCCATCAACAAACTCTGCCCGTGGCCGGAGAAGACGAAGTGAAGCCCAAGAATATCGAGGTCATCAACAACATCCTCGCCGTCGCGTGGGACGATGGTCACGAGAGTTACTACGACCTCGAACCGTTGCGCCGCGCCTGCCCGTGTGCTTCATGCAAAGGCGAGACCAATGTGTTGTCCCACGCGGCACCGTTGCCGCAGAATTTCACCCCGGCCAGCTTCGCGTTGCACGGCTGGCAATACGTCGGCAGCTACGCGCTCCAACCGCACTGGGGCGACGGCCACGCTTCCGGTATTTATTCGTTTCAATACCTCCGGGAACTTTATACCTGCGACCAGTGTCGAAAAACAAAGAAGGAAACCACCTGATGAGAATCATCGATCCCCATTGTCACATGAGTTCCCGCGTCACCGACGATTACGAACGGATGGCGCTGGCCGGTGTTGAAGCCGTGGTCGAGCCGGCATTCTGGCTTGGCTCGCCGCGGACCAGCGTCGGCTCGTTTATTGACTACTACGAACTCATCATCGGCTGGGAAACCCAGCGCGCGAAGCAGCACGGCATCGAGCATTTCACCTGTATCTCGATGAACCCGCGCGAAGCCAACAATGTCCCGCTCACCAAAGACGTGTTACCGGTGGTGGAGAAGTATTGCCGCCGCGAAACCTGTGTCGCCATCGGCGAGATCGGGTTTGACCGGCAAACCGCCGAAGAGGAAGTGGCGTTGCGCGCCCAACTGCGCCTGGCGAAGAAGTTCGATATGCCGGTCTTGATACACCTGCCGCATCAATACAAGAAGGTCGGCACGGAACGCACGCTCAAGGTTGTCGCCGAGGAAGGTCTCAACCCGGACAAGGTGTTGCTCGACCACAACACCGAGGAAACGATGCCGCTGTATGCCGGCACCCAGTACTGGCGCGGGTTGACGGTTTATTACGTCACCAAGCTCACCGCCGAACGTGCCGCCAACATCGTCGAGCAGTACGGCATTGACCGGCTGCTGATCAATTCCTCGTGTGACTGGGGGTACTCTGATCCGTTGGCCGTGCCGAAGGTGGTGCGGGAACTGGCCCGGCGCGGTCTTCCCAAAGATCAGATCGAGCAACTTGTCTTCCGCAACCCGATCGAGTTCTTCGGCCAGTCCGACAGGTGGACGTTCAAGGCGTAGGTTCGTCAGGCGTCCACAACCGGCCGCGTGGCTGATGGCCAACCGATTGCCCACGCGCTCACCGGATTCAGCGCGCCGCAGTTGATACAGCGGGTGACGGGAAATTGCGCCGCGCATTTCGGACAGGTCGCCCGCGTTTCAAACGTATCGAACACCGTGCCACACGAGTTGCACCTCCAGAACAGACCTTGGGGAGGCGCTGTTTTGCATGAGGGACAAGCGAATCCCCCGTGACGCGGCAATTGATCCAACCGCGCCATGGCCCGCGCGGCCTGCCAGCCACGCCAGCAGTTGAACAGCGCAAACACGGCGAGGATGCCGATCCAAATCGATTGCGCCCACCACGCGAACGCAATCAGGCCCGCCACGCCAATCATGCCGATTATCGTAGCCACCATCAAACTCCGGGCGCGACCGAGGAAAAACCAGAGCAGTGACCGCAGAATCTGTCCGCCGTCCAGCGGATAAACCGGCAGGAGGTTGAACGCGAGCAGGACCAGATTGATTGTCCACAACGTCACCACCCACATCCGGATGTCCGAACCCGGCTGCCACCAGCTTTGCGTTCGGCCCCACACCACCAGCAACGACAACGGCACAAGCAGGACGACGTTCACCAGTGGCCCGGCGGCGATGCTCCACAGTGTGGCGCCGGGACGTTGCGGCGGATTCACGTACGCCACGCCGCCCAACGGCCACAGCACGATCTGATCGGCGCGGCCGCCCACCGACCGGCACGCCAGCGAATGGCCGAACTCGTGCAGCAGCACGATGCCGAACAATGCCAAGTACTCCAAGACATTCCACGTGACGGCGTGGTACTGCGTCGTCCGATCACTGATTTCAAACGCGGCCACCACAAACCACGACCAGTGCAGAAACACAGTAATCCCGGCCACGCGAAACAAACGTAATGAACCTCTTTGAGTCGGTAACATTGAATACCCACTCGCGTACCAAACTCACCGGCCAGAAACAAGCGCTTTGGTGAATTACTTCAGGAGCCGTTTACTCTCCCGGAGATGGGCGCCTTTCTTCTTCATCTCCTTGAGCGCCCGGTCGCCATCCTTGCGCTGAAGATTGACCGCACGAATCGCGTCCGTGACGACATAAACTTTGTAGCCCAGTTGGAGCGCGTCGAGCACGGTCGCCCGAATCCCGTAATCCGTCGTCAGCCCGGCCACGTAGAGTGTCTGGACATCACGCTCTTTCAGACATTCGTCGAACCGGCGGCCCCGTTCATCCCGGCCGTCGAAAGCCGAGTAGGCTTCCCTGGCGGGGTCCTCACCTTTTTTGAGGCACACGTCGATGGCAAAGGGATCGATTGCCGGATGCAGCTCCGCTCCGCGCGATTTCTGAAGGCAATGTGGCAACCACGGCCCGCCGCGTTCCTTGAACGAACAATGATTCGCGGGATGCCAGTCTTGTGTGGCCGCCACGAAATCAAAATGCGGCAACAGGCGATTGATCACGGGACACACCGCGTCGCCGTCCGGCACCGGCAACACGCCGCCCGCGCAGAAGTCTTTCTGCACATTGATCAACACCAACGCCGCGTGTTCGAATTTCATGTGGGTTTGCCCGGCCGATATTTTCCCCGCGTGCCGGGCTTGCGTCAAGTCGCGAGACAATGGTAGGCTGTGATTGCGAGCATGAAACGTGTGGGTGTCTGCATTGCCGGTCTTAACGGCGCCGTGGCCTCAACCCTGGTCGCGGGTGTGGCTCTCTTGCGTCGCGGCCTGGCAAGGCCGGTCGCGCTGATTTCCGAACCGTTCGTCAAATCCCACACCCTGCCGCGCCTCAATGAACTTGTCTTTGCCGGTTGGGATCCGCGCGGGGAAGACCTCTTCACGTCCGCTCTGCGCAACCAAGTGATCGACCGCGAGCGGCTCCACCCCATCGCCAAAGAATTGGCCAATCTGAAGCCGCTGGGAAGAAGTGTCTCCAGCCGCGCCGCCGCGCGTGCGATCGACCATTTCCGCCAGACCCACAAACTCGACACCGTCATCGTCCTCATCCTTCTGCCGACCGACGAAAACACCGCCGCCCGCGCCTACGCCCTGGCCGCCGCTGAGACCGGCAGTCCCTTCATCAATTTCACACCAAACGATTGCGCGGAAAGCAAACTGACCGGCATCCCCTACTGCGGACGCGACGGCAAAACCGGGCAGACGTGGCTCAAATCCGTGCTCGCCCCGGCGTTGCGCGCGCGCGGCGTACGTGTGACCGGCTGGTTTTCCACCAATCTCCTCGGCAACGAGGACGGCAAAGTGGTCGGCGACCCGGTGAAGGGCCGCGCCAAGATTCGCGACAAGACGAAGTTGCTCGCCGACATGCTCGGCTACGCGCCGCATCACCACGTCGAGATCAACTATTACCCGCCGTGCGGCGACACCAAGACCAGTTGGGACCAGATCGACTATGAAGGCTTCCTCGGTTTGCCGATGCGCCTGCAAATCACCGCGCAATACCGGGATTCCATTCTCGCCGCGCCGATGTGCCTTGATCTCATTCGTTTCATGGCGCTGGCCCACCGCCGCGGCGCACGCGGGCCGCAAACGTGGTTGAGCTTGTTTTTCAAAGCTCCGTACGGCACAACCACACACGATTTCTTTCAACAGGAACAAATGCTCACGAACCACCTAACCTCATCACCCTAATGAACCACACTTGGAAATTCTTTCGTGCCGGCGGTCTCGACCAGGTCATGCTCCGCAACGGTGACGACATCGCCCACCTCGATCAACTTGACCAAAAACTCTGGGTCGCGCTGAGTTGCCCGACGCGCGGAATCGAGTTCGATACCAAGACGCTCGACCTCATTGATACCGACCATGACGGTCGCGTCCGCGTCCCCGAAGTCATCGCCGCCTGCCAGTGGGCCTGCGCCAATCTCAAGAACCCGGATGATCTCCTCAACGGCGAAGCGGCATTTCCGCTCAGCGCCATCAACGATGCCACCCCGGAAGGCAAACAGTTGCTCGCCTCCGCCAAACAGATTCTCGCCAACCTCGGCAAGGCCAGCGCCACGGCCATCACGCTCGAGGACACCGCCGACACGGCGAAAATCTTCGCCCAGACCAGTTTCAACGGCGACGGCATCATTCCCGCGGACGCCGCCGGCGACGACGCCACCAAGGCGGTCATCAACGACATCATCGCCTGCCTCGGCAGTGAACCGGACCGCAGCGGCAAACCCGGCATCTCGCAGGCCAAACTCGATGCGTTCTTCACGGAACTGACCGCGTTTGCCGACTGGCACAAGAAAGCAGAAGGCGACAAGACGATCCTCCCGCTTGGGGACGGCACCGCCACCGCCGCCGCCGCGGTCAAAGCCGTGAAGGCCAAAGTGGATGACTACTTCGCCCGCTGCCGGCTGGCCGCGTTCGACACCCGCGCCATCAACGCGCTCAACCGGCAGGAATCGGAATACCTCGCGGTGGCGGCCAAAGACCTGAGCATCACCGCCATGGAGGTCAGCAGTTTCCCGCTCGCGCGCGTGGAAGCCGGCCGACCGTTACCGCTCACGGCCGGCGTCAATCCGGCTTGGGCCGGGGCTGTCGCGGCGTTGTCGCCTCTGGTCGGCGGCAAACCTGAGTTGCCGGAAACCGAATGGACAGCATTGGCCGCCAAGTTCGCGCCGTACGACGCGTGGGCGGCCGGCAAGGCCGGGGCCAACGTCGAAAAACTCGGCCTCAAACGCGTCCAGGAAATCCTCGCCAGCAAAGCGAAGGACACCATCACCGCGTTCATCGCCAAAGACAAAGCGCTCGAACCGGAAGCCAACGCCATCGCCAACGTGGACAAACTCATCCGGTATCACCGCGACCTCGCGTTGCTGCTGACGAACTTCGTGAACTTCCAGGATTTCTACAACCGCGGCGAGCCGGCCATCTTCCAAACCGGCACGCTCTACCTCGACCAACGCAGTTGCGAACTGACGTTGCCGGTCGATGATCCCGGCAAACACGCCGCGATGGCCGGGTTGGCGGGCGCGTATCTGGCGTACTGCGACTGCGTCCGCAAATCCACCGGCGAGAAACGTCAGATCGTGGCCGCGATCACCAATGGCGATTCCGACAACCTCATGGTGGGCCGCAACGGCCTGTTCTACGACCGGCAAGGTCGCGACTGGGACGCCACGATCACCAAGATCATTGATAACCCGATCAGCCTCCGGCAAGCGTTCTGGGCGCCATACAAAAAATTCGTCCGCCTCATCGAAGAACAAATTGCCAAACGCGCTGCGGCCGCTCAAACCGCCACAGACTCCAGCCTCACCAGCGCCGCCTCGGCCACCGCCAACGTGGACCAGTCCAAGCCGGCCGAACCGAAGAAGATTGATGTCGGCGCGGTCGCGGCGATGGGCGTGGCATTCGGCGCGATTTCCACGGCGATTGCCGCGCTCGCGACCGGCGTCATGAAACTCACCCTCTGGCAGGTGGTGCTCCTGCCAGTGGGCGTGATCCTGCTGATCTCGCTGCCTTCGATGGTGCTGGCCTACATCAAACTCCGCAAACGCAACCTCGGCCCGATCCTCGACGCCAACGGCTGGGCCGTCAACGCCCGCGCCAAGATCAACGTTCCGTTCGGCGCCGCGCTGACCAAAGTCGCCAAGCTCCCGCCCGGTTCCCAGCGCAACCTGATTGATCCGTACGCCGAGAGCAAACGCGGACGCAACACGCTGATTGCCATTCTGGCGATCCTGGTGGTGGTGTACGGCCTTTGGCGTTTCGACATCCTCAACCCCTGGCTGCCGGACGCGCTGGATCACCCGGCACCCGTCAAGGTCGCAACTCCAGCCGCGCCACAGGGAAACTGATCCGTCATCACGCTCGCCCGGCGCGCCGGTTTGTGTCATAGTCCCCGCCTGTGGGTGAAGCTTCCGACACGATCAACATTGGCCTGATTGGCTGCGGCCACATCGCCCGGTGGGTGCACCTGCCGACACTGCGCCGGCTGCCAAACGTGCGCGTCGTCGCCGTGGCCGATGCCGATCCGCAACGCCTGCCGGCGGGCGTACCGGGATTCACCGATTACCGGCAGTTGCTCGACCAACCGAATCTCCACGCCGTCGTCATCGCTGCGCCCAACGCCGTCCACGCCGAGCTAGCCCGCGCCGCGTTTCAATGCGGCAAACACGTTTATCTGGAGAAACCCCTCGCCCCGTCGCGCGCCGAAGCCGACGCCGTTCTCGCCGCGTGGAAGAAAGCCGGCACAACGGGCATGATCGGATTCAATTACCGGTTCAACCCGCAGTACGCCGCGTTGCGCGGTGACATTGGACGGATCGGCAAGGTGGTGATGGTGCGATCGGTGTTTTCGCTGGCCTGGCGTGAACCGCCGGAATGGAAAAAGACCCGTTCCACCGGTGGCGGCGTGCTCCTCGATCTCGGTTCCCATCACGTTGACCTTATCCGGTTTCTCTTCAACCAGGAGATCCAATCAGCGACGGCCAACATCCGGTCCGTCAACGCGGAAGCCGATACCGCCACCCTGGAACTCCGGCTTGCCGGCGGGGCGCTGGTGCAATCGTTCTTCTCTTGGAGCGCCGCGGAGGAAGACCGGTTTGAGATTTACGGCACCGCCGGCAAACTCGCGGCCAACCGCTACGCCGGCAGTTTCTCGTACCGGCTGCGCAAACGCTTCGCGCCCGGCGGGGAACTGTCCTACCCGGCCGCGCTCGCCGCGTTCCTCGCGGCCATCCGCCACCGTCAACCGGTGCAACCGGATCTCGCCGACGGTTACCGGGCATTGCAAGTGATTCTGGAGGCTGAACATCATGAGTGATCCCCAACTTTCCGTGATCGTCATCACGCCGGACAACTACCAGACCGTTCGCCAAACCTTGGCGCACCTGCGCGCCCAAACCGCGCGCGACCAGCTCGAATTGGTGATCGTGGCGCCGCAACCGGAGCCCGTGGCCGGTGATTTTCGGTGGATCAAATTCGTGCCGTTTACCGGCATGGCTTCGACCGCCGCCGCCCGCGCCGCCGGCGTGCGGGCGGCCACGGCGCCGGTGGTGGCGTTCGTCGAAGAACATGCCTTCCCGCAGCCGGATTGGGCAGCGGCCCTGATTGAGGCGCACCGGCAACCATACGCCGGCATCGGCCCGGCCATCTGCAACGCGAATCCGGCCACGCTGACGAGTTGGGCCAACTTGATCATCGAATACGCGCCGTGGCTCGATCCCGTGCCGGGCGGGCCGGCGGCACTCATTCCCGGCCACAACAGCTCCTACAAACGCGCCGTGCTTCTCGAGTACGGCGACCGGCTGGAAGCGATGCTCGATGCGGAAAGCGTTCTGCATTGGGACTTGCAGGGGCGCGGCCAATCACTCGCCATGGCCCCGGCGGCCAAGACCGCGCACTTCAACTTCTCCGTGATCGGCTCGTCGGTTCCCCTGCGATTCAATGGCGGCCGCCTGTTTGCCGCCGCGCGTTGCCGGCAATGGCCGTTAGCCAAGCGGATACTCTACATTGTGGCATCACCGCTGATTCCGGTGGTGCGGCTGGCGAAATTGATCAGGGAAATGGCCAAGCCTGGGCGGCGCCTGCCGTGGCGCGTGTTGCCGTTGATGTTTGTGGCGTTGGTGATTGACGGGGCCGGTGAATTGATCGGGTACCTGGCCGGCGCGGGCGACGCGATGCGGCGGCTCACGGACATGGAGTTTCACCGGCAGCGTTATCTCACGGCGGCCGACCGCCGGCTGCTGGAATCGCAATGAGCCAGCCGACCATCGCCGCGGGCCGGCACACGCTGGACGGCACGGTGCGCGTGTTCCTCGCGGAGTCGCTGCTGCTGCCGACGGGCCTGGCGACGCTGGCGTTTTTGACGCGCCAACTGGGCGCGGGCGGGTATGGCTTGTTCATCCTCGCGGCGCAGGTGGTGACGTGGATTGAATGGAGCATCACAACGCTGACAGCCCGCGCGGTGAACAAGTGCGTCAGCGAGGCGACGGATTGGCGACCGGTCGCGACGACGGTGTTGCACCTGCATCTGGCCGTCAGTGTGCCCGTGGCGGTCGCGCTGGCGTTGCTGGCCGGCCCGCTGGCCAAGGCGCTCGGCCAACCGGTGTTAACGGGTTATTTGCAGTTGTTCGCGCTGGACATCCCCTTGTTCTGCCTCGCGCAAGCGCATCGCAATATTCTGATCGGTCTCGGCCACTACCGGCAACGCGCGTGGCTGGGCGCGGGACGCTGGCTGGTCCGGTTGGTCTTGGTGTTCCTGCTGGTCGGTTGCGGCCTGGCGGTCAACGGCGCGATCTGGTCACTGATCGGGGCTTCGGCGGTGGAGTTGATCGTGGCCCGCCGACTGATTCAGCCGCCGTTCTGGGCGCGGTCGAATTTTCCGGTGCGCCGGCTGTTGACGACCGCCTTGCCGTTGTTCGTGCTGGGGATTTGTCTGCGGTTGTTCGACCGGATTGATCTGTTCATTCTCAGCCGGCAGGGCGCGTCGGCGGCGCAAGCCGGGTTGTACGGCGCGGCGGGCAATCTCGCGTTGCTGCCGGCGCTGTTTTCGCAAGCGTTCTCCCCGTTGCTGCTGGCGACGTTGACGCGCCTGCGGCGCGCCGGGCAGGAAGCGCACGCGCGGGCGATGGCGCGGGATGCCATGCGGTTGACGATCCTGATGTTGCCGTTTGCGGCGATGACCGCCGGGGCGGCATCGGAAATCGTGCGGCTGGTAGCCGGGCCGCAATTCACCGGGGCGGCGGCGTTGCTGCGCGCGTTGATTTTTGCGGCGGTGGGGTCGGCGCTCATCTCCGTCGCGACGGGGGTGTTGATTGCGGCGGACCGGTCGTGGTGGACGGTCGGCGTTGGCGGGCCGACGATTTTCATTGCGGCGGGCGCGTTGTGTCTGGCGATTCCGAAGTGGGGACCGCAAGGCGCGGCCAACGTGATGACCGGCAGCGCGTGGCTGGGGGCGGCGCTGGCCGTGATCTTGGTGGCCATCCACTGGCGAATCGCGCCGCCGTTCTGGTCGGTGGCGCGCGCCCTCGTCGTCAGCGGCGCGGCTTACGCGGCCGCCCGAGCCTGGTCAACACCGGGCGCGCTGGTGGTTTTGAAACTGGCGGTGCTCAGTGCCGGTGTGGTAGCGGGGTATATCGGTTTGCGCGAATTCGATGAGCGGGAACGGCAGTTGGCCTGGTCGTTGATCCCATGGCAACGAAATTCTCCATCGTAATCCCGACGCGGGGTCGGCCGGCGCAACTCGCGATGTGTCTGCGTTCGCTGGAGGCGTTGGATTATCCGCGTGACCGGTTTGAAGTGATCGTGGTGGATGATGGAAGCGAACAACCGTTGCCGGCTTATCACGGGCCGTTGGCGGTCACGTGGTTGCGGCAGCCACCCGCCGGCCCGGCGACGGCCCGCAATACCGGCGTGGCGCAGGCGCGCGGCGAATTGCTCGCGTTCACCGATGACGATTGCGCGCCGGCGCCGGATTGGTTGCAGACGCTGGAACTCCGGTTGACCCGTCACCCGGCGCATTTGGTCGGCGGTGCGGTGATCAATGCGTTGCCGGAGAATCCCTATTCCACGGCGAGCCAGCAGTTGGCGAGTTACCTGTACACGTATTACAACGCCGATGCGGGCCACGCCCGGTTTTTCACCTCCAACAACATGGCGCTGGCGACGGCCCGGTTCCGCGAGATCGGCGGATTCGACGAGACCTCGCCCCGCGCGGCGGCGGAAGACCGGGAATTGTGCGATCGTTGGCGCCAGCGCGGCGGGCCGATGTGCTACGCGGCCGACGCGGTGGTGCATCACGCGCACCAGTTGACGTTGCGGAGTTTCTGGCGGCAGCATTTCAATTACGGACGCGGCGCGCATTATTTTCACATCACGCGCCAGCAGCGCGGCGGAGGACCGATCCGCGTCGAGCCGTGGAAGTTTTACCGGGATCTGCTGCGGTATCCCTTTGCGGTGTCCCACCCCCGCGCGTTCCGGCAGACGGGACTGCTGTTCCTGTCGCAAATCGCCAACGCGCTGGGGTTTTTCCGGGAGCGATACGGATGAAGATCTCCGTCATCATTCCGGTGCATAACGGCGCAACCGTTTTGGCGCGTTGCTTGGACGGATTACGCACGGCCCAGCCGGCGCCACACGAGATCATTGTCGTGGACGACTTCAGCCGGGATCACCCGGAAGAAACGGCACAGAAATTCAACGTCCGGATTGTTCAACTGCCAGAGCGGGCCGGTCCCGCCCGCGCCCGGAATGAAGGCGGCAAGATTGCGACGGGCGACGTGTTCTTCTTCGTGGATGCGGACGTGGTTGTTCACCCGGACGCAATTGGACAGGTCATGACGGCGTTCAACGAGAATCCCGGTGTGGCGGCGATCTTCGGCGCGTACGATGACACGCCGGCGGAGACGAACTTCCTGTCGCAGTACAAGAACCTGCTGCACCACTACGTTCACCAAACCGGCAAGGACGAGGCGTCCACGTTCTGGGCGGGCTGCGGCGCGATGCGCCGGGAAACGTTCGCGCAAATGGGCGGGTTCGACGAAGGTTGGCGACACAAAATCGAAGACATCGAACTCGGTTACCGGTTGCGGCGCGCGGGACATCGCATCCGGCTGGTCAAGACGTTGCAGGGCCAACATCTCAAACGCTGGACGGCCCGGTCGCTGTTGCACGCCGATTTCTTTGTGCGGGCGTTGCCGTGGACGCACCTGATCTTGCGCGAAGGCCGGATGATCAACGACCTCAACCTGCAAACCCGCAGCCGCGTGTGCGTGGCGTTGAGTTGGCTGTTGCCGGTCGCGCTGGCGCTGACGTGGTGGTGGGCGGCGGGTCTGGTGGCGGTGGTTCTGCTGGCGCTGAATGTTGATCTGTACCGGTTCTTCCTGCGCAAACGCGGCTTCTGGTTCACGCTCGGCGTCATTCCGTGGCACTGGTTTTACTATTTTTACAGCGGGTTGGCGTTCGGGATCGGGTGGTGCCAGCACAAAGTGCTTGCACCGGCTGCGCGGGCCGACCATCCTCACGCTCCATGAAACGTGCTGACGGTCGTCGCCCCACAGAACTGCGTCCCCTCAAGATTCACCCGCACTACCTGAGCCGACCGGCGGGAAGTGTCTTGATTGAGATGGGCCGCACCCGGGTGTTGTGCGCGGTTTCGATTGAGAAAGGCGTGCCGCGTTGGATGCGCGACCAAGGCGTGAACGGCGGCTGGATCACGGCGGAGTATTCGATGCTGCCCTACTCCACCAACCCGCGTAAGCAACGGGAACTCACGCGGGGGCGACCAGAAGGCCGGACTCAGGAAATCCAGCGGTTGATTGGCCGGGCGATGCGCGCGGCGGTGGATTTGGAAAAACTCGGCGAACAAACGATCTGGGTGGATTGCGACGTGTTGGAGGCCGACGGTGGAACGCGCACGGCGGCGATTACCGGCAGTTACGTCGCGCTCATGCTCGCGCTGGAGAAACTCCAAGCGAAAGGCGACTTGCCGGATTTTCCCGTAAAGACGGCAGTGGCCGCGGTAAGTGTCGGCGTGGTTGACGGCCAGCCGGTACTGGATTTGTGCTATCAGGAAGATTCCAAGGCGAGTGTTGATATGAACGTCGTCATGACCCGCGCCGGGCAATTTGTGGAAGTGCAGGGCACCGGCGAAGAAGCTACTTTCTCCCACGCCGATCTCGACCGGTTGTTGCAGCTTGCCGGTGCCGGCATCAAGAAACTACTCGCCGCTCAAGCCCAAGCGCTGGCGTAACTCAGCCGAGGTGCGCGGCGAGTTTCTTTTCGAGGTCTTTCTTGCCGGCCATGCCGACGATCTGCTCTTTGACCTGGCCGCCCTTGAAGATCAACAGCGTGGGGATGGCCCGGATCCCGAATTTCGACGCCAAATCCTGATTGTCGTCCACATTGACCTTGGCAACCTTGAGTTTGCCGACTTTCTCTTCGGCCAATTCGTCCAGTACCGGGGCGATCATCTTGCACGGCCCGCACCATTCCGCCCAGAAATCCACCAGCACCGGCCCGGTCGCCTTGAGGACTTCCTGGTCGAAGTTTCCGGCGGAGATTGTCACGACGTGTTCGCTTGCCATAAATCCGTATTCCTTTCGTCAATCAAACTGTTTCAGGAGAAGAGACCAGCCGACAACGGTCGGGTTCAAAAACGCAACGGCTGGGCGCGAGGGCGTGACCGCCCGTTTACCCCATCGCCAACATGAACAAGTAACCCGCCACGACCAACGCCGCCACCATGGCGAGCAGCGCCAGACCGACATCGGCTCCGCTCGGGCCGGCGGCCATCGCGATGGCCGGGGCCGGCGCCGGCGCAACCGCGGCGGGCGCCGGTGCTTCGGTCTGTTTGAGTTTGACGGTGGGCCGGGGAGTTTCAGGCGGCGCCGGCTTGGCGCTCACTTGGACCCGTGACGTGTCCGACTTCGCCTTGGGCACTGCGGCCGGGCGTCCCATCACGGCGGTTTCCTTCTTCGATTCTTCCTCAGTGGAAATCTCCTGCGTGGCAGGTTTGAGTTTCACTGTGGCCGGGCCGCCCGGCGCGGCGGCGGCGGGGCGACCGGTCAGCCCCGGTGGCAAATTGATGCGGACTGTGTCCTTCTTGCTTTCCTCGTCAGGGGCGGGTTGCGTCTGTTTCTCATCAGCCATCGCTTTGTTCCTCCAGAATGGAATGCACCATAGTCCCGAAACAGGCGGCCTGTCAATTCGGTTTTCGCGGCGCGCCGATAACAAGTGAAATGTCCGCGCGGGCGGGATTGACCCCGGCCAACCAAGACTCTACGCTGCGCCTGATTTCCCAATGAACAGAGCCGCCAAGCATTTGAGCGACACGGACGCAATCATGGCGCAACTGGTCGCCCGTTTCGGCGCGCCCGATCTGGAGCCGCGCCGCCTCCCGCCCTTCCAATCGCTCGCTCACGCCATCATTCATCAACAACTCGGCAGCGCGGCGGCGGGAACAATCCTGAAACGGTTTCGGGCGCTGTTTGGCGGGAGCGATTTCCCCACGCCAGAAGAAGTCATTCGCCTGGATGTGGATCGTCTCCGCACCGCGGGGCTGTCGCGCCCGAAGGCGCACTACATTCGGGACTTGGCGGCAAAATCCATCGCCGGGGTCGTGCCATCACTCCGCGCGTGCGACCGCCTGACTGATGCCGAGCTGATCGAGCGGCTGACCAGCATCAAGGGCGTGGGACGCTGGACGGTCGAGATGTTGTTGATCTTCAATCTGGGGCGTCCCGACGTTCTGCCGGTCCATGACCTCGGCGTGCGGCGCGGCTTCAAGCTTGCCTACCGGAAGCGCACCGATCCCACGCCCGACCACCTTGACCGGTTCGGCGGCCGATGGTCTCCGTACCGGACAACTGCGGCCTTATACCTGTGGAAGGCGGCCGATTTCCTGAAGAACGGCGAGTGGTGAATCATGAGGCTGTTGATGACACACCACGTCGGCGCGCGGGCAGCAGCACGCCGAGGATAATCCCGGCCACAAATCCGCCGAGGTGCGCTAGATTATCCACTTGCGGTTCCAAGCCGCCAATCACCAGATCGGCGGCCACCATTAACGCCAGCATGATGAGCAATCGTTTCCGCAAGCCGATGTGCGCCGGGCCGCGCAACCGGTAAACGGCCACACCGTATGCGCCGAGCAGCGCGAAGATACCGCCGCTGGCGCCGACGGCCAGATCATAGTGCGCGAACGTGGCACTCAACAGGTTGCCCAGCGCGCCGCCGATGAAAAAGATCACCAGCATCCGCCCCCAACCGCCCGCGCGTTCAATGGCGGTGCCAAACATCCAGAGCGCCAAGCCGTTGAATCCCAGATGCAGCCAGTTGGCGTGGAGAAACAACGTCGTGAACAGCCGCCACCATTGGTGGTGTTGAATCGTGAACCGGCCGTTACCGGTCAGGTTGACAATCCGATCCGCCAAACCGGCCGGCAGGAACAACAGCACGACAAAGACGAGGCAGATTTCGGCTAGTAATACCAACGTCACCGGCGCCGGTTGCGCGAAATTCATGAGCGCCCGCCAGGGCGCGGCTTGTTCCTCGGCCTGCCGCACGGCGGCTAACGCCGGCGCATAACCGGGAAGTTGTCCCGCGGGCGGCTCCAGTGCGTCGGCGGTTTCCGCGCGGGCGAAATGATACCGGAGCGCCTGCCGCCAACCGCGGTCGGACGGATGCGTTAGCGCGTAGGCGCGCGACAAGAACTTGATCGCCCCCGCCCGGTCGCCGCGGGCCAAGGCGCACCGGCCGCGCCAGTAGGCGGCGAACCGTTGGAACCCGCGCCGCCACAACGTGCGTTGGTCGAGCAGTCGTTCCAGTTCATCGGTGTCGCCGGCCATGGCGGCGAGGCGAACGCGGGTTTGCCGGTAGAGTTGTTCTACCCGGACCACGGCCGGGGAAATGGCGACAAATTGCAGGCAACGCAGCGCCGGCAACAGCGCGCCGACTTCCGCGTACGCGCGGGCCACAATCAACCGGGCGCGCGTCGCCAGCCACAACGTGCCCCAATCGTCCACTTGCTCGAAGAAAGTGACCGTGGCCATCCAAGCGCGCTGTTCGGATAGCAACGACAACCGCCAGAGCCACACCATTCCCCGCACGGCGGACGGCAACGGGCGTTCCGCCAATTCTTCGAGCAGGTTCTCGGCTTGGTCAGTTTCGTCCCACGCGAGCTGCCGCAAGGCTCGGGCGTGTTGCCGGTGCAGCCAACCGAGTCGGCCCATGATGACCCGGCCAGCGCGCGATTCCCATTTGGCAGCACGCAACCAGTTGCCCGCACGCCGGGCGCGGGTGGCCTGCCTTAGCAACCAGCGCGGTCCACCAACAATCACAACGAACAATAACCACGCCACGGCGGTCCACCATTCGTTGCCCGGCACCAGCAGCGCGTAGAGCGCAATTGCCAAGATGATGAGGCGCTGAATGATTTGCGTCCGGTACCAACGCCGGTCATGCCACAACGGTGCCAGTTGGGTCATCACCAGCAGTAGCAGCGGATAGAGAAGATACCGGTGCGTCACGGTTGGATGGTCACAGGATCGCCGATTTCCAGCAAGTCATAAAGTCGCTCGATTTGCTCCACGCTCATCGCGATGCATCCGTGCGTCCACGTCACGTTCGGACACGGTCCGTGCAAACCGACTTCACCACCGAGCGCGGTTTTCCACGGCGGGCATTGCCGGTCGGCCACCGCTTGCCGGATTCGCGTCGCTTCGGCAGGCGTAATCAGCTTGTCGCGCAACCCGCGTTCGGCATCCTCGTTATTCGGGTAGCTGATGCCGAGAAACCGGTGGTACTTGCTGTCCGGATTCTTGTAGCAAACGTAGAACTCGCCTTCGGGCGTGCAGAGGTCGCCTTCGCGTTGTTTGTCGGCGGGATTCTGGCCGAGTACCACCGGAATGTGCAACACCGCTTCGTCGCCATCGTACAGGACGAGTTGCCGGGTGTGCTTGGTGATGACGACCTTCATGCCGGGAGCGTGTTGATCTGCGCCGCCAGATCGAAATCATTCTGCGTGAGGCCGCCGACCGAGTGCGTCCAGAGCGTGATCTTGACCCGCTTGAACCGGTGGATCAACACATCCGGGTGGTGGTCCATGCCGTCTGCCAGCGGCGCGATCTTCGCGACGAACGCGGTGGCCGCCGTGAACCCGTCGCACACGACTTCCTTCGTGAGCGTGTCGCCTTCGCGTTGCCAACCCGGCAGCGCAGACATCTTGCTGGCGATTTCAGTTTCCGAGAGCTTGGGTAATGTCGTTGCCATCATTTCCTCCCGCCGGCAATCTAGCAGAGAATCCTGCCGACAACGACTCAGATTGAGAACGTAAACCAAAAATGCGAAAGTTCCGTGTGACGTATGTATTGCCCCGAAGACAATGGAGTGACTTCCCGGCAGAACGAAACGACGCCCCGGCTGGCAGTTTTTCACGCACACCACCTCCGACCAAACTGCGATTCTTCTCGAACTCGTGCACGGATAGGCACTTATCCACACGGCTGAGCTGACCCATCGCCCACGGTGGGTGCACCGACCTATGGCGATTGATGGATCAAGCGGGGGCGATTGGTCGACCAATCGCGGGCGATTGGTCGAGCCACCTAGGGCGATTGATGGGCCAATCGAGGGCGATTGATGGATCAATCCATAGCGGTGGGTGGACCAAGCGGGGGCGATTGGTCGACCCACCCATGGCGATTGCTGTACCAAGCGAGGGCGCTGGCTGGATCAAGCGAGGGCGGTGGATGGAGCAACACAAGGGGCCACACTTGACATTGGCGTTACCTGCCCTTGAGCAGGGTGCACCAAAAATTAAATGGAAAACGAGCGCCTCGCGGCTAAACTGTTTTGGGTTAGCCACGACAACATGAAAGGTTTCAATATGAAATACCGCCAGTGTTACATCTTCGGAATATGTGTGGTGTCACTCTTGGCCGTGGGCTTTGGAGTCCTTGCTCAACAGACTACCGGCCAGCCGCCGATCAAACTGACGGCCCAGCTAAAGGAATTGACGGATCAGAGTGCAAGTATTGTGATCCGGGTCCAGAACACCTCAACGAATTCCCTGTGGATTAACAAGGACGACTTGGGCCGGGAAAATGTCCAATTCTCGGTTTCGACTCCGGTCGAAGGCGACCTGACGAGCCATACCTGGACGGCGCACTCCTTCATCCGTTCCCATCGTCGAGCCAGTCCGCAACCAGACCTTTTGCTCCAGCCACAGGCCGGTTATGGGAACACGATCGTGATCCCGCTAGAGCCAGCTCTCGGCCCTCCGAAGTCTTTCTTTGAGCAACCCGATGTACACCTCTGGACGACCATCCGAGTTCGTCTGTCGGAGCAAAAGGAATACTCGCGGGTGCGCCTGAACGCCCCTTTTGAAAAGGCAAACCCTTCACCGGGTGATAACAGCGACAGTTCACCAATGAAGGCAAAACCTATGAACTGAACATGCAATCCTGTCGGGATTACATCTTTGGAACGTTTATCGCACCACTTCTGCTTGGGTGTCCTCAGGCCCTTGCTCAACAATCGACCAACCAGTCACCCATCCAATTGGTGGCACAGCTTAAGGAATTAACCGATGCGAGCGCCTCGATTGTTGTTCGCGTTCAAAACACTTCAACCAATGCCTTCTGGATTAACAAAGACGACCTTCGTAGAGATAACATCACGCTGCAATTTGGAACGCCCAAGGAAGGTCTGAGTTCTCGTACCATAAGTTCACACCACCGACGCAGTGCCCAACCGGATGTTTTGCTCCAACCGCAGGGCATCTATGAAAACACGGTGGTGTTTGGATTAGCACCAAACCATGCTGGTCCACCGAGGTCTTTTTTTGAGAAACCAGAAATCCGGGTGTGGGTCACTCTCAGAATCCGGTTGCCGGAGCAAAAGGAATACTCGCGAGTGCGTCTGAATGTCCGCTTGGAAACAAACAGTCCTACTCCGCATGAGGACAGTGCGCCCGCTTCACCAACGAGTTCAAAGCCTGAGAAATAGGAAGATCTCCGGTTCGGAAGTCCCCCGACATCATTAACGTCTTGCAACAAGCGCTCTACGATCCTTTTACCGAGGAGAATGGTGATGTGTTGATCCAAATTGTGTGGGCTGGCGCCAATGCGGCCTTACTGGATTTGGGCAAGAAACCGGAGTGGCACAAGGAATCCAAGAAGTGGATTCTCCGCGACATGTCGCCAGAAGAAATCAAACATCGGGAGCAGCTTCTCCGAGGAATTGATGAACGGCTGAAGCAGCCCGGCTCTGGCTCATAGCGAAGCGAGGTCATACTGGCGCACCAACACGTTGAGCTTGGTTCTTCCTTCCCTTGGGCAAGAGAAGTAAAGCTGGTTGCCAAGTGGCACAGGTTTCGCATAGGGGCACCTCCGGTAACTCGCAAAAAGTGACGAAGGACGACGAAAACGGTTGAAGA
>JBBISF010000036.1:0-25995 GCA_037441425.1 Verrucomicrobiia bacterium | reverse complement strand
CTGGAGTCACCCCTACCTCGCATCCTTACTCAACTTCTAAATGCAATTGCCCTGCCCTGGCTTCCCGGAGTGATCTCGATCCAGGGATCGAAGCGGGTGATTGGAAGATAAAGGCAAGCGATCCGCCTACCGGCGGCGCGCGAGGATTCCGCGCAGGTTTGCGCCGTGGCGCCGCAACCGAAGCTCCCGTTTGCGTCAAATAATGCCGGCGGGTTTATGGATTGGACGGGCTGTTGATACCAAAGTGCCGGTCGGCGTCAATGACATGGGGAACGGGTTGAAAAGCGTTGACGCGATTCGGCGTGCGTGTTATGACGCGACCCGATACAGCCAAGGAGGAAGTTGTTTATGAAGAAGATTTTTGATTTTAGTTTTCCTACATTGAGTTTGTTGGTTGGCGGACTGCTGTTGGCAGGGTGCGCCACGTCGCCCAAACGCATGGAACCGGTCGCCGGAAAGCAGGCTGCCGCCAGTGAGATGCTCAAGGGCATGGACGTGGTGGAGCAACCGGCGCTTGAACCCGATTGGGCCGATTGGGTGAAAGATCATTACCCGAATTGGAAGCGGCATTACTGGGTGGATCGCGGTAACTGGGGCAACCGCGGCTATCTGGTCGGCAAGGCGCCGTCGGAAACGGCGCCGGTGACGACCGAGATCACGCCCTTGCCGCCGGTGACCGAAACGCCGACGATTGTTGAGACTCCGGCTCCCGCCGTGGAAACGCCGGCCCAGCCGGAAACCTACACGGTCAAGAAAGGCGATTCGCTTTGGAGGATTGCCGGCAAGATTTATCACAATCCGTTGAAGTGGCCGCGAATTTATCGGGCCAACAAGGACAAGATCAAGAATCCGAACAAGATCCATCCCGGCCAGGTGTTGACCATCCCGTGGGATAAGTAGCGGACGGTTGCCAATGATGGGCGCATGGGATAGGTTCGGGGTGTAAGCATGGCGACCGAGACGCTGCATTTCGACAATCCCCGGTTGGCGCAGGCGCTGTACGTTAACGAACCCAAAAATCTCCGGCTGCTCGAAGACCTGTTAAGCCTCAAGGTGGCCGCGCGCGAAGCGTGGATCAGCCTCGAAGGCGAGCCGGTGAACATCGAGAAAGCCAAGACGCTCTTCACGCAGTTGCAAACCGCGGTCGCCCGCGGCGCGCCAATCCGCCGGCAGGAATTCAGTCAGGCGGTCAGCGCGGTTTCGCGCGGCGAAGCGGTACCGCTCCAGCAACTGAGCGGCGAGCGGGTGGAGGTTTCCAACCGCCGCCGCGCGGTCGTGCCCAAGACGATCAACCAGAAGAATTACATCGAAGCCATCCGGCAACACGACATCGTGATCGGCATCGGTCCGGCGGGCACCGGCAAGACCTATCTGGCGATGGCGATGGCGGTCAACGCGCTGCGGCAAGGCACGGTGGGGCGGATTATTCTGTGTCGGCCCGCCGTCGAAGCCGGCGAGGCGCTCGGGTTCCTGCCCGGGACGCTCGAAGACAAGGTGTCGCCGTATCTCCGGCCGCTCTACGACGCGTTGTACGACATGATGGAGCCCGACGAAATCCAGCGGAACATGGAGCGCGGTGTCATTGAAATCGCGCCGTTGGCATACATGCGCGGGCGCACGCTCAACAATGCGTTCGTGATCCTCGACGAGGCGCAGAACGCCACGAGCGAGCAGATGATGATGTTCCTGACGCGGATGGGGTTCGACTCCAAAGTTGTCGTCACCGGCGACATCACCCAGGTGGATTTGCCGGGGCACAAGATCTCCGGACTCATCGAGATTCAGGGCGTCCTCCAGAGGATTCCGGGTTTGGTGTTTGTGTATTTCGACGAGCGCGATGTGGTGCGGCATGAACTCGTCCAAAAGATCATCGCCGCCTACTCGAAGTTCAAAGAGGAACGCGAACAACGGCGGCGTGACGCCGCCGGCAACGGCGCCGCCAAATGATCAGCGTCCGCAACCGGCAGCAGGTGCGGCGCGTGGATTCCCGCCGGTTGAAGAAGGTGGCCGCGCGGGTCGCCCCCGCCGGTAAGTCGCTCAACATTGTTTTGGTTGATGATTTCCAAATCGCCAAGCTCAACCGGCAATTCCACGCGACCGATGGTCCAACGGACATTTTGACCTTCGACTACGGCGACGAAGCGGAACTGATCATCTCTGTTGAAACCGCCATTCGCCAGGCGCGCCGGTATCGCAGCCCGTTAATGCGAGAATTGGCGCTTTACGTCGTCCACGGCATTTTGCACCTATCCGGTTACGACGACCACACACCCCGTCAACGCGCCCAAATGCGCGCCGCCGAGCGACAACTTCTGACAAAGCCCTGAGCTGTTCTCATCACTCTCCAGACTCTCACTCCAAGTGGCCGGCTGGAGGGGGCAGGTCATAATAACTGCTGTGCTTGTCCCCGTCAGCGACTGCGGCGACAACCCGGCACGACTCGCGTAACAGTTGCCGTTCGTACAAAATTGTTCATAAACCTCTTTACACGTCGGGACAATTTTGTATGATGCGGCCGGGGAACCCTCAGGAGCCCTCAGATCAAGGAGCTGAGAGCTAGGGATCGTTTTGTGGGGCCCCGGCTGGCACACACGCAAATGGTAGAATTAGGAAGACGACGTGTAGTAGTCACCGGCATCGGGATTCTTAGTCCCGTGGGAATCGGTCTGTCCGAATTCTGGAAAAACGTGGTTGCGGGCGTGTCCGGTATCGAACGCTCGCCGATCTTGATGGATTCCGACTGCCCTTGGAAAATCGCCGGCGAAGTCAAAAATTTCCATCCGGAAGACTGGCTTGGTCGCAAAGATCCGAAACGCATGGATCGGTTCACGCACCTCGGGTTGGTTGCTTCCCTGATGTCGGTCAAAGATGCCGGGATTGATCTGGCGCGGGAGAATCGCGAACGCATGGGCGTGGTCATGGGCACGGCCTACGCCGGCTGGGAGTTCGCCGCCCGCGAATACGAAGTTTACAAGGACAAAGGCATCAACGCTCTGAGCGCCTACATGGGCATTGCCATCTTTACCGGCGCCTGTGGCGGGCAAACCTCGCTTCATCTTGGTCTTCGGGGCCCCAGCGTCACCACCGCGACCGGGTGCGATTGCTCCAGTTCCACCGTGGCCCAAGCCGCGGAGTTAATCGCCAATAACGATGCGGACGTGATGCTTGCCGGTGGCGCGGATGCGCCGATTCATCCCATCGTGGTTGCAGCCCTCGGCGTCAGCCGGGCGTTGTCGGAGCGCAATAGCGAACCGCATTGCGCTTCGCGCCCTTATGACCGGAAGCGCGACGGCTTCGTCATGTCCGAAGGCGCGTGTGTGTTGGTGTTGGAGGAATACGAGCGGGCCTGCCGTCGCGGCGCGCACATTTACGCCGAGGTGAGCGGTTGGGCTTCCACCTGCGACGGTTATCACATGTGTCAGCCGGCGCCGGATGGCAAGCAAGGCGCGCGGTCCATGCAACTCGCGCTCGCCAAAGCCGGGGTGCGTCCGACCCAGGTTGATTACGTCAACTCCCACGGCACATCCACCCCCTTAGGCGACAAGGCCGAGACCGTGGTGATGAAGATTGTGTTTGGTGAAGATGTTTACCGCATTCCCATTAGTTCCATTAAATCTTCTTTAGGTCACATGCAGGGCGCTTGCGGCGCGGTGGAACTGGCGGCCTGTTGCCTGGCGTTGCGTGACAACGTCATTCCGCCGACGATCAACTACGAGTATCCCGATCCTGAGTGCGATCTGGACGTGGTACCCAATCAGGCCCGCCACCGGCCGCTGAATATCGTGATGAGCACCTCCTTGGGATTTGGGGGGCGTAACACCGCCGTCGTTTTGCGCGCGTATCGCAACGGCAACGGTCAGGCCTCGTCATCTGCGGACGACAAAGATGGCGCGGCCGCACTTCCTGAGAAAGGTCGGTTCTCCGAATTTCTGGCAACAACCTACGGTCAACCCGCCAAGGAGGCGGGCCCGCTGCCGACCACGTCATGAAAACGATCCTGCTGCTGACGCATTCCGGCGAGACGCAACACCAACTCAACCTGGTGCTCGGGCAGCACATCAGCATCGTACCGCTTACCCCGCCCACGGAACCCGGTCGCGAAGCGTTCGACAAGCTGTTCGTCACGTGGCTGCGACTGGCGGACGGCGTGTTTCTCGATGCGGCTTCGTTGGGAGAGACGGCCCGGTGGGGCATCGAATCGCTCGCGACGGCCGGGACGCCGGCGCATCTGGTGGTCGTCGCGCGGATGACGACGCAACAGCAGCAATTGTATCGGCGACCGGGCGGCTGGCTGGTTTTGGCGGACACGGAACCATTTGAGCGCGCGCGGGAAATCGTCAGCCGGTGCTTTGAACTGCACGATGCGCAGACGCGCTTGCAGCATCTCGAAGATTTTCGATCCCGCCAGCCACAGCCGGCGTTGGTCCGGTCGGCGGAATTGCCCGGAGTCGCTCATCGTTACCGGGAAGCGCTGAAGGGGTTGTCGGCGACGCTCGGTCAACAGCGGGAGCGCAGCGTGTTGTTAACCGAATTCGCGCGGTTGTTGCGCGAGTTGCTGGGAGTGGGCCGGTTGGCGTTGTTTGTCCGCGGAGACGGCGCGTTTACCGTGGTGGCGAGCACCGGCATCAAGGCGGAAGTGGTGCGGCATTTCCGGTTGGCGGCGCTGCCTGAGTATCTGGCGCGCGAGGGACGCGTGTTGCGCCGGGCCGCCTTGGCGGCGCCGTGGGCGTTTGCGGACGCGGCGGCGCTGACACGGGAGTTTGACTTGTTGGGCACGGAGGTGGCCGTGCCGATGCTGGACAACGAACAGCAGTTGCGCGGCGTGTTGACCTTGGCGGAGAAGGTCGCGGGTGAGCCGCTCAGCAACGACGAACTGGAATTGGTTTACCATTTGTTGGAGCAATTGGCGCGGACGTTGGAGCGCGACGAGTTGATCAAGCAGGCGGAGGCACAACGGCAGTTTTACACAGACGTGCTGACCCGCGTGCAGACCGGAGTGCTGATCGTCGGCCCGGACCACCGCATTGTCAGCTTGAACCCGCGGGTGGCGGAGTTGCTCGGCGTGACGGCCGCGGATTGCGGCGGTCAACCGTTGACCATTTTGCCGGCGTGTGTGGCGGATGTGGTGTTTGAGGCGATGCTCACCAAGCAGCCCGTCCCGCGGCGCGAGGTGACGCTGCCGCGCGGCGCGCGAGTGTTGGGCATGAGCGTGTCGTACGTGGAATCGGGCCGGGGACCGGTGGCAGTGGCGTTGGTGGACGATTTGACGGAGCTGAAGCGACAGCAGTTGGCCGCGCACGACGCGCAGGAGAAGGAGTTTTTCACGCGCGTGGCCTACCGGTTGTCGCACGAGTTGAAGAACTCGCTGGTCTCCATCAAGATTTTCGGGCAGTTGTTGCCGGAGCGGTATCAGGAGAAGGAATTTCGCGAGCAGTTCAGCACGATCGTAGTCAGTGAAGTTAACCGGGTGGACGTGCTCGTGAATAATCTGACGTTTTTCTCGCAGCCGCTGGCGCTGGTGCACGAGGAGTTTTCGCTGACGGAAGTATTGGAAGCGTGCGTGAAGAACGTGACGCAGGAGTTTAGCCGCAAACAAAGCGCGTTTCTGGTGGCGATGGGGGAGACACCGCCCGAACCGTCGGGCAACACGCCGGTCATTGTCGTCAAACGCAGTTTCGCGCATCAGGCGCCGCGTGTGGACGCGGACCGGATCCGGGTGATCCAGGCGGTGGAGCATGTGTTGCGCAACGGAGTGCAGTGGATGCCGAAGGGCGGGCGCTTATTGATCAGCACAACGGAGGCGGTGGCGACGGATTTTGCGGCGGGCCAGTTGCCGGCCGGCGGCGCGGTGCGCATTGACATTCAGGATACGGGCGAGGGGATCGCCCTGAATTTGTTGCCGCGGATCACGGAGCCGTTTGTCACGACGCGCAACGTGGGCGTGGGGTTGGGGTTGACGATTGTGAAGAAGATCGTCGAACGCCACAGCGGGCGGCTGTTGATTGAGAGCATGTTGGGGCAGGGCACGAAGGTGTCCCTGGTGTTGCCGGTCAAGATGCAGGCGCATCCGGATGACAAGTTGGTGACGGAGGCCGCGCGCGGGAGCAGTGCGGAGGAGTTGTTCCGCAGTGAAGAAGACCCAGAAGCGGAGGCCGGCATGGCCGCCGCCATGGAACGCCGACGCCGGGGAACGTCGGCGTCGCGCTGAAGTCGGTTGTGGGGCAATTGCTGGTTGTTGAACAAGGAGGAAGACTGTCATGGCTAAAGCCCGAATTCTGATAGTGGACGATGAAGATAGTCCACGCGAGTCGTTGCGTTACATTCTCAAGGACCGGTACGAGGTCGTGCCCAAAGAAAACGGGGCGAGCGCGTTGGAGGCGGCGCGCCATGAAGGGCCATTTGATCTGGTGACGTTGGACGTCAAGATGCCCGGAATGAGCGGGCTGGAGGTGTTGTCCCAACTGCGCGAGATCATTCCGCACACCCCGGTGGTGATGATTACCGCGATCACGGATGCCAAACCGGCTGTCGAAGCCATGAAACTTGGCGCGGCGGATTACTTGAGCAAGCCGTTTGATGTCGAGGAGATCCGGCTGGTTGTGGAGCGCCTGCTACGTAAACGCCAGGAGGAGGCGGGGACGGGACGGACGCGTGGGGAGGTGGTCAACACCTTTAAGTTTGAAAACATCGTTGGCGCGAGCCTGGCGATGGAGAAGGTGTACAACTTGGTGCGCCGGCTCAAAGACAGCGAGAGCACGGTGTTGATCACGGGCGAAACCGGCACCGGCAAGGAATTGGTGGCGCGCGCGCTGCATTACAACAGCGTTCGCAAAGATCAGGCCTTTATCGCGGTGCATTGCGCGGCGATCCCGAGTGAGTTGCTGGAGAGCGAATTGTTCGGGCACGAGAAAGGCGCGTTTACCGGCGCGGTGCAGCGGCGGATCGGGATGTTTGAGGCGGCGCACGGCGGGACGTTGTTCCTGGATGAAATCGGCGAAATGCCGCACGGCACACAGAGCAAGCTGTTGCGGGCGATTCAGGAGCGGGAAATCCGCCGCATCGGCAGCCAGGATAACATCAGCATCAATGTGCGCATCGTGTGCGCGACGAACCGGAATCTGGAAGCGGAAGTGAAGAAGGGCACGTTCCGGGAAGACTTATTCTACCGGGTGAACGTGGTGCCGATCGAGTTGCCGCCGTTGCGGGACCGGCAGGATGATATCCGGCTGTTGGTGACGCATTTTGCGCAGCGCTTCGCCAAGGAACTCAATCGCCCGTTGCCGGAGTTCTCGACAGCAGCGATGACGATGTTGTTGAACTATTCGTGGCCGGGTAACGTGCGGGAATTGGAGCACACGATCGAACGGATTCTGGTGATCAGCGATTCCCACGTCATCGGGCCGGAACATCTGCCGTTCGTGATCACCGACATTGAACCGCAATCGGCGGCCGAGCCGGCACATGCGACGCTGACGGTCACGATGCCGCGCCCGGATCTCGGCGAAAAGTTGACCTTCGACGAGCAAGGCCGGCTCGATCTACCGAGGTTGACGGAGGACTTGGAGCGACAGGCGATCGTGGAAGCGTTGCGGCGCACCGAAGGGGTGATGACCGAGGCCGCGCGCTCGTTGCACATCACGCGCCGGATGTTGCGGTACAAGATGGATAAACTCGGAATCAATCCGGGCGGGGAGGCCTTTGCCGACGATGGGGCAGCCCACGAGCACGTCTTGGGGGATGCCGGCTTGGCCGATGGCCAAAAATAGTCGCCGCAGTCGGGCGACGTTCAAATTTGTGCGGGCGGTTGTTCCGAGCCGCGTCAACTGACCCGCCGACAGGTCAAGAATAGGCCGAAACCGGTCGCGCATCCCGTGGCATAGCCGGTGCTAAATCATTCTCTTGGAGGAACGCACAATGAACCGACCAACCCGAATGATGCTGGTGTTTGCAATGGCTGGGGTGTTGTCTTGGGGGATTTCATCGACTGCATTGGCCCTGGGCTTCCGCAATCCCGACCAAGGCGCGCGCGCAACCGGACAAGGTGAAGCGTTCGTGGCGCAGGCTGACGATGCTTCCGCGATTTATTATAACCCCGCCGGGCTAACGCAGGTGACCGGCACGCAAGTAACCTCGGGGGGCAACCTTCTGTTTCGGAACATCAAGTTTAGCGGTGCCGCCGGTCAAGCGGAGATGTCGGATACTTCGTTTGTCCCGCACTTGTACGCGGCGTCGGATTTCGGTTTGGCGAAGTGGCGTTTCGGCGTCGGCCTGAACGTTCCATTCGGCAACACGATGAATTGGGGAAAGAACACCCCGTTCCAGTATCTCCTGACCAAGAGCAGTTTGATGGTGCAGGCCATCACGCCGACGGTCGCCTACCAGTTCAACGAACATCTGTCACTTGGCGTGGGGTTGAACATTTATATGGGCGATACCGAACTCAATTTTGATTACACCCCGCTCATCCCCGGCTCGACGGTGCACTTTCATGGCTACGGGAATGCCGTCGGCGCGACCGTCGGTTTGCTGTGGAAGATCACGGAGCAACACGCGATTGGCGTGGTGTACCGCAGTCCGTTTGCGATTAATTTCGATGGGCACGCGCAGGTTGCCGCCGCCGGTCCGTACACGACGGCCGCGGCTGCCAACGCGAGCCTGAACTTCCCGCAATCGGTGACGGCCGGCTATGCGTTTCGCCCCACTCCGAAACTGAAGTTGGAAGTGGATGTGGATTGGACGAACTGGGATACGCTGAACGTCGTGCGCCTGCACACGGCGGACGTGATTATTGGCAGCGACCCGCGCTCCAGGCTGGCGTTCAATTGGCTGGACAGTTGGTATTATGAGTTCGGCGCGCAGTATGACCTCAGCGACAATTGGGTCGCGCGAGGTGGCTACATCTACTCCGAGAACTCCGTGCCGACGAGTACCTTCTCGCCCAACTTGCCGGACGGGAACCGCCACGTGTTCAGCGTCGGCCTCGGTTACAACAGCAAGAAGCCCATCCTCTTCTCGAAAGTCGCGGTGAGTGTGGACCTCGTCTACCAGTACGCGTTTACGGAAGCGCGCACGATCAACGGCGGCAGCCTCGGCAGCCCGTATGTGGACGGCACTTGGAAGAGCGATAGTCACGCCGTGATGATTACGTCGACCCTGAAATTCTAGCTGGGAGGAATACGGCCATGGGATTTACTGACAACCTTCCGACAAACGGTGGCGGCAATGGCTCCAAACCCACCTTGCTGATTGTGGACGACGAAGCCGGTCCGCGCGAATCGTTGCGGATTGTCTTCAAAGACCGGTTCAACTGCGCCATCGCCACCTGCGGACGCGAAGGTGTCGAGTACGCCCGTGCGCATCCGGTGGATGCCGCCATCCTCGATATCAAGATGCCGGACATGAGCGGGGTGGACGTGCTCAAGGAAATCAAAGAGATCGATGCCAACACCGAATGCATCATGCTCACCGGCTACGAGACGCTCGAAACCGCGCGCGCCGCCATCCGGTTCGGCGCGTCGGACTACCTGCACAAGCCCTTTGACGTGTTCTTCATCCGCGATCTGCTCGATAAGTGCATCGCGCGCCGTCGCCAGAAACGCACGGCCGAGGAGACCCTGAAATCGCTCCAGCAGATGAATGAGGAACTCTCGCGCGAACTCGCCCAGCAAAACCGCGCCGTCACCGCCGGCGTCATCTCGGCGGGTGTTGTCCACGAACTCAACAACCCATTGACCATCATCGCCGGTTACGCCCAACTGCTCAGCCGCGACCTCGCCGCCGTCCAAGCCGGTGAAGCCGGCGGCCACGCCAGCCAGAACATCCAACAACGGTTGGCCAACATCCAGCGCGAGATTGATCGTTGCAAGGACATCTCCCGCCGGTTCCTCGGTTTCTCCCGCACCCGGCACGCCGCGCCGGAAACCATCGGCGTCGCCTTCCTCATCGAGGACGCCGCCGCACTCGTCAAAGCCCACCCGGCGAACAAGGGGGTTGCGATTGCGCATGAGGTTGCCGACCCCGAACTCAAAATCAAAGCGTTCCCCGGTGAAATCCTTCAGATTCTGATTAACCTGGCGGTCAACGCCTTGGAAGCCATGAATGGCAAAGGCCAGTTGCGCTTGAGTGCCGCCGCCGCCACGTCACCGGCCGATCTCGCCTATCGCGCGCCGGAGTTCGACCCGCAGAAACCATTGGTCAAACTCAGCGTCACCGACACCGGTCCCGGCATCGTGCCCGAAACCGTCCAAAAGATTTTCCAGCCATACTTCACCACCAAACAACAAGGTACCGGCCTTGGCTTGGCCATCGTCAGTGAGTTGATCAACCACTATGCCGGCGCCGTGGAAGTCCAGAGCGTGCCCGGCCAGAGCACGACCTTCAACGTGTACTTGCCGCGCGAAAGCTGATTCGCCTACAATCCAGCCCGCATGGGCGCAATCTATCTCGGCATCGAAGGCGGCGGCACCAAGACCGTCGCACTCTTCGGCGCGGGCCGGCGGAAGAGCTTCGGCCCGCTGAATCTCAAACTTTCGACCGACCGTCAAATCCTCGCCGTTCTCCAGCAATTCAGGCCGGCCCGGGCGGCGCTTTGTCTTGCCGGTTGCCGCACGGCTGCGGACCGCCAGCGACTCCGGCGACTGGCGCGTCGGGCGTGGGGCGACGTGCCGGTGTTTGTCGGCAACGATCTCGACTCCGGTCTGGCGGCAGCATTCGGAACCAAACCCGGCATCCTCGTCATCAGCGGCACCGGCTCCGTCGTCGTCGGTCGCGACGCCCATGGTCACACCGCTCGCGCCGGGGGGTGGGGGCATCTCTTGGGCGACCACGGCAGTGGCTACTGGATCGCGCTCACCGGTCTCCGTAACGCCATTCGCGACTACGACCGCACCGGCAAGATTCGCCCGGGTCTGCGTCGCGTTCTGCGGCGGCTCGAAATGCAATCCCCGGAACGTTTGGTAAGTTGGATTCACGACGCCACCAAAGCCGACGTCGCGGCACTGGCCGGTGATCTGATGCACGGCGATCGCGCGTTGATGCTGCAATCCGCCTCTTTCCTCGCGCTGGACGCCGCCGCTGTTGCCGGGAAGCTCCATCTGGAAGCGCCGGCGATTGCCCTGACTGGCGGGGTTCTGACCCATAATTCCGCGTTCCGTCGTTGGACAACGCATCGGCTCCGGCAAATCTTCCCGCGCGCTCGCATCTTCCGGCCGCGCCGCGAGTCCGCTTATGGTGCCGTGCTGCTGGCGCAACACGCCGGCGAGGACAACGGGATCGCCGGGCGGTAGTACTCCCCGTGAGTCAAGGGGCGATTCGGCGCGAGACTTGTGGTAATTTGATGCGCGATGGCGAAGGCGGAGCCACAGTTGCGGTCGATGGCGGAGGCGTTGGCGCGGCTGACGCGGGAAGGGGAGTTGTATGAGAAGCTCCCCGACAAGAAGGTGCGCTGCTTTGCGTGCGGGCACCGGTGTGTGATTCTGGACGGGCACGACGGGATTTGCCGGGTGCGGTTCAACACGGGCGGCGCGTTGCGGGTGCCGTGGGGGTATTTCGGCGCGGTGCAGTGCGATCCGATTGAGAAGAAACCGTTCTTCCACGCGTTGCCGGGGACGTTGGCGATGAGTTTCGGGATGGTGGGGTGCGACTTGCATTGCGGGTATTGCCAGAATTGGCTCACCTCGCAGACGTTGCGGGATCCGGCCAGCATTGCGCCCGCGACGCGGATGTCGGCGCAGGAGTTTTGCCGGTTGGCGGTGGAGCAGGGGGCGGAGACGGTGACGAGCACGTACAACGAGCCGTTGATCACGAGCGAGTGGGCGGTGACAGTGTTCCAAGAGGCGCGCCGGCAGGGGTTGCAGACGTCGTATGTCTCCAATGGCAACGCGACAAACCGGGTGTTGGAGTATCTCCGGCCGTGGGTGGATTTCTATAAGATCGATCTGAAGAGTTTCGACGATAAGGCCTACCGGCAACTGGGGGGGACGCTGGCGAATATCCTGAAGGGCGTGGAGCTGGTGTTCGCAAAGGGGTTTTGGCTGGAGGTGGTGACGTTGTTCATCCCGGGGTTCAACGACAGCGAGGCGGAGATGCGACAGATGGCGCAGTTCCTGGCTGGTGTGTCGCGGGATATTCCGTGGCATTGCACGGCGTTTCATCCGGATTACAAGATGCAGGATCGCGCCGGCACGAATGTGCGGACGTTGGTCAAGGCGTGCGAGATTGGCCGGGAGGCGGGGTTGCATTTCTGTTATGCCGGCAATCTGCCGGGGCGGGTGGGGGATTGGGAGAATACCCGGTGTCCGCGGTGCCATGAACTGCTTATCGAGCGGTATGGATTTCGGATCAAAGCGTGCCGGTTGGTGGCCGGCGGGAAGTGCCCGCGGTGTCAGACGGTCATTGCGGGTCGTTGGGACACCGGGAAAGTTCGGGCTTGAACCGGGCGCGCCCAGATGAGACAAACACGGCCCATGACGACTACATTTAAGGTGAATTTGAACAACCAAGTTGCGGTGATTACCGGCGGCGGCGGCATTTTGTGCAGTGTGATGGCCCAGGCGATGGCGGAGTGCGGCGCGAAGGTCGCGATTCTCGATTTGAAGCCGGAAGCGGCGCAGAAGGCGGCTGACGAAATCGTCAAGGCCGGCGGCGTGGCGCAAGGATTTGCGTGCAACGTGCTCGAGAAAGCGAGCATCGAAGCGGCGCACGCGCAGATCAAGGCGGCGTTTGGGCCGGTGGACATCTTGATCAACGGCGCCGGCGGCAATCATCCGAAGGGCACGACTTCCAAAGAGCACCTCACCCGCGAGGACCTCACACAGAAGAAAGACGGCGTGACGACCTTTTACGATCTCACGGCGGACGGCATTCAGTTTGTGTTCAACCTGAACTTCCTCGGGACGTTCCTGCCGACGCAGGTGTTCAGCAAGGACATGGTGTTGAAGGGGCACGGGAATATCATCAACATCTCTTCGATGAACTCGTTCAAGCCGCTGACGAAGATCCCGGCCTACAGCGCGGCCAAAGCCGGGGTCAGCAATTTCACACAATGGCTCGCCGTCCACTTCTCGCAAGTCGGCGTGCGCGTCAACGCGCTCGCGCCCGGTTTCTTTCTGACTGACCAGAACCGGGGGCTGCTGACGCAGGCGGACGGCTCCTGGACGCCGCGCGGTAACACCATCCTCGCCCATACACCGCAAGGACGGATGGGCAAGCCGGAAGATCTCGTGGGCGCGTTGCTCTGGCTGTTGAGCGACGACGCAAGCGGCTTCGTGACCGGTCAGGTGATCGCCATTGACGGCGGGTTCAGCGCGTTCAGCGGCGTGTAGCTCAGAACTGACGTTTCAGCGCCCAGAGGCCGAGCGCCGGGTTGCTGATGTAGAAAAGGTCGCCGTTGAAACCGTCTTTCAATCCCTCGACCGGGTAATCGTTCAGGTTGCCGGCTTGGAAGCCGACTGACCGGATCGCCTCGGCGCTCAGGCCGGGACCGGGACAGTAGGTGATGCGGAACCGGCCTTCGCTCGAACCGTGAATGAGATGCGCAGCGGCGCTGAGATTGTTCGCCAACTCCGGGTTGGCTTTCACCGCCGCCAACGTCGCCGGCGTGCCCCGGTAACCGTATTTGCGGATGAGCCGGTCGATTTCCGGGTCTTCGCCGAACTCTTTCAGACCGGGCGCGAGGATGATCAGGTCGCCGTCGTCGGCCATTGCCATGCGCGTCCGGTAGATGGCTTTGTTGCCGAGCCAGGTGCTCTTGAACTCGTGCGGGTCGAGATAAACAATGACTTTCTTCAACGGTTGGTCGAGTAGGTCGAGGTTGACCTTCTGCGAGAGCCTTGCACCGGTAACAAACGCCTCATCGTCATCGCCGATGAAGAGTCCGCGCATGACCATGCCGGCCTGTATCTTCTGCATCACGGTCAGGACGTAGAGAATCGGCAGGTTGCCGAGGAACTTCTGGACGCCGTAGTTGAACAGCTTCCGCACCGGCGTGTCGATCCGCCCCATCATGCGTTCCATCCCGTAGGCCGCGCCGAGGAAGTGCGACTTGTTGATCGAATCCGGCCCACCCGCACCGGTCATGATGTTCTTGGTGTAGTTGGCAATACCGACAACCTCGTGCGGAACGAGTTGGCCGACGGAGATGATGAGATCGTAGCCCGCAAAGAGCTGGTTGCTGACTTCGACGCGCACATCGTAGTCCACCCGGCCTTCCGACCATTCCTTGAGCAGCTTACCGGGAACCGTGCCGACTTGCCGGACACCGTTGCGCCAGTCGTGAACGAGAAATCGATCGAGCGGGATGCTCTCGCCAAACATCATTTGCAGTTGCGCCGGTGTCATCGGTGAATGCGTGCCGAGCGTCGGCATGATGTCCACTTGCGTTGTCGGGGACAGCAACTCGTACAGCATCGCCGTCAGCGGCCCGGCATCTGAGTTCAACCGGGTATGATCGGGCGGCAGGATGAGAACGCGCCGCAATTTCCGGCCCTGCAGAACCCCGGCCAGCGCCGCGCGTTTGTCAGCGGCGGAGATGTTGTCGGTAACACTGCCCCGTGAGAAATGTGTCATCGCTGAACTCTAGCATTACCTTTCCAGATACTCCAGATTTGGTCTTCGTCGGCGGGTTGGGCGTAGTCGGTAAGGAATGTCGTCGCCAGCGCGCCGCTGGCCCAGCCGAATTGAATCCATTTCTCCGGTTCCCAGCCTTTGAGAATCGCGTAGAGCAAGCCGCCGACGAAACCGTCGCCGCCGCCGATGCGGTCGAGCACGGTGATGTCGCGCGGTTCGACGACAAACCATTCGTCGCCCGCCGCCATGATCGCGCCCCAGTGGTGCCGGTTCGTGTCGACGACTTCGCGGAGTGTCGTGGCGTACGTCGAGGCGTTCGGGTACGCCTTCTTCACCCGCTGGATCATTTCCTTGAAACTCTCGATCTCGGCCTTGAGTCCCTTGCCGCCCGCTTCCGGGCCTTTGACACCGAGGCAAAGCTGGAAATCTTCCTCGTTGCCGACGAGCATATCCGCCACGCTCGCGATTTCAGCGAAGATGGCCGAGAGTTCTTTCTCGCGGCCTTTCCAGAACGTCGCCCGGTAGTTCAGGTCGAACGTAACCTTCGTGCCGTGTTTCTTCGCCGCACGGGCGAGTTCGAGACAGAACTGGCCGGTTTCCGGTGAGAGCGCGCCGATCAAGCCGGACAGGTGGACGATCTGGACGCCTTCCTTGCCGAAAATCCGGTCGAGGTCGAAGTCCTTCACGTTGAGCGTGCGGCCGACTTCACCGGCGCGGTCGTTCCAGACGCGCGGACCGCGCGAACCGTAACCGCTGTCGGCGATGTTGAACTGATGCCGGTAACCCCACGGACCGCCTTGTGGGACTTCCGGTCCCTCGAAGTCCATGCCGCGGCTGCGGAGGTTGTCCTTGATGATCTGCGCGATTGGGCTGCCTTTGACGAATGTCGTCAAAATCTTGACCGGCAGACCGAGGTAAGACGACACGCTGGCGACGTTCGACTCGGCGCTGGTCGCCTGCATGATGAACGTCCCGCCGACATTGACCGGCTGACCCGCCGGCGGTGTGATGCGGATGCCCATGCTCGTCGGGACGACGAGCGCGTATTTGCAGTCTTTCTTCAACTCAATCTTCATGACGGAGGTTTTAACCACGAAAGACACGAAAGACACGAAAAAAGACAACAGACTGATGGGCTATCGAATCATGGAGGAGTGTTATCCGTAGTTTAACTCCGTGGTGTTAGTTGCGAAGTCGGTGGTAGTTTAACTGCGTGATAGAGAAATCCCTCGGCAAGCGGATTGCTGAACTTCGCAAAGCCAAAGGCCTCACCCAAGAGCAATTTGCGGAGAAGACCGGTTATTCAACGGAATTTATCAGCTTGATAGAGCGGGGCGTGAATGCCCCTGCTGTTGCCGGTCTCGTAAAAATCGCTCAGGCACTTGGAGTCGAGGTTAAAGACTTGTTTGATTTTGGGAGACGTGTGAAGTGATGCGACCAGTCAAGCGAACCGGCTACCTTGAACGTCTGCGCGCCACCTTGCCCGGATTGATTCGAAGCTTGTCTGCTGACGGTATTGAGAAGCGATACTTGGTCTTCGGCGGCGAGGGTGAGATTTCTTCCCGCAAGCCAACCGTTCCAACTGATGCGCGGTCGGAGTTTCTTGCCAATCGAGCGATGGGCGATTGGGCTGAACGCGCACTCAGCGACGCGATTCGCAGGGCTTGCCCCAACTGGAAGGTCGTGCAGTACGGAAGCACGGAACGTATCGCAGCCGGTCATCCTGATTTTCGTCAGCGATACCTGCGCGGTGTGGAGGAAACTCGCTTGTATGGCAAACGGCCAGATTTGCTTCTTCTTACACCAGACGATTCCGCTCTTGACGACATTTCGGGATGGGAACATGCGCGCACTGATGCGGTCGCCAAGAGGGCAATCGGTGCGATTGAAGTTCGCTCTAGCAAATTTGAGGCACTGACCTACATGCGCGTCCGCCAGCAACAGAAAGCCGACGGCAAGGCGTCAGGGCGGGAATCACCGAGTTTTACTGTGAAGGTGGAAGACTTGAAGATTGTGTATCGGTGGTTGGAACGATACCACGTGCCACAGGTCTATTGTCAGGTCTTCTTCGATTCGATCTTCGCGATCAACTTCCTCGACATCTTTACCATTGTCGCGGGCGGTGAGGGTTACGCCATCGAGAAACCGGAAAAGAGCCAAGAGAAGGCGACCATTATGATTCCGATCACCAATGGCCAGCAGATTGGTGAGGCGAAAGCTCTTCCAGAATTCACCGCAGAACACAAGATTACCCAACTGGGCCGCCATGACGTGTATGTTGTGCCGAAAGGTGGCCGTTTTACAGTCCAGCCCGATGCGCTCCACCGCGTGCTGCTCGGCTGACATCTCAACCGCAAGCTGCAAGTTCGGCGGGCTGTGGTTCGATGACTTCGGCAGCGAGAGCATCAATGCGTACTTGGCGTTCGCCAAGCGCCAGTGACTTCAGTTCAACCATCTGGCCAACCAGATTGGCGGCGTCTTCGTCGCTGAGGTGCGGAAACTCCGGGCATGGCATGGCTTCCACATCTTTCGGTTCGAGTTTGTTCAACCCGTCGCCGTAAAATCGGTTCACTGTGAAGAACGCTTCGCGCCCCAGTGAGCTATTCAAGAACAGCGTCATCAAAACCGGTACGGCTTTCGATTTCTCGCGACTGTATAATCCGTGGAAGCAGGTGAGATTCCGCACCCCAGCCGTGTTGAGGATATACTTCACCGATTCACGAGAGAAGACCGCCACCCAAATATCTGCCGCTGGACGATTCTCTGGTTCGTACCATACTGGCCGATGACTGGGCAAATACCGGTACGCGATTCCGGACGCGACTCCTTCTTCCAAATATTTGTCGAGTACGGCATCACGGTTCGCCGGGGTGAGCAGGTAACAACAGCGATCCATATCTACCAAATTCCGGAAATCGCTTCGTGAGAAAACAAGACCGCTCGCATCAGGCGCTTTCGTGATGCAGGGCACAAAATGACTCAGACTCAACCCGCGTCTTTCAATCTCAGACTTGCTGAGGCAAAAATATCTGTTCCCACCGGTCGCGATTCCCCTGAGACAGCGGAAGTAATCGCCAACTCGCTTCGGAAACTTCCTCGCCCCATTTCCGTTTGGCTTAGCCAAGATCAGATTCAGCCATTTCTCGGCTGGCTTGTGGGCTGTCAGGTTGACATACCGGACAGGATCGTGAACTGGTTGCTTTGTTTTGAGTAGTCGCGTAACGAACCGGTCAGCCTCGTTCACCGTGTGGACTTTGTGTGCCAAGACCGTTTCCGTGGCCGCCCGTCCCTTCTCCAAGAAGAGAATGCACGACGTGGTCATCGCTTGATTAAAAACGTTGTAGGCCGTGTCAAAAATGGCGATTCCCGCTGGTCGGATAGCACGCAACAGCCGTTCCTTGATCTCCATGCCAAAGTTGGCGTTGAGGAACTCGGAAGGAATGATGACTGCGGCTCGGCCATGCAGCGCCAAGTCCTCCCATATCTTGAGCAGAAACAATGCGTACAGGTTGGTCAGCCGGTCCAACCCGGTGCCGAATCGCTCCTCAAAAAACCGCCAATCCGATTCAGTATAATCGAGATATTGAGCTTTTACGTAAGGCGGATTGGCGATGATTCCTTCCATCAAGCCGATATCTGACTTCAGATAGTCGGCGCATATCAACTGCGCGCCACCGGGCGCAGATCTCTCTGCTTGATCAAGTGTTGCCTTGTCACGGTCGATCCCAAAGTAGTGAGCCTTCGGGTGCAGCAAGGAGCATTCGTGAAGTAGATTGGCAACACCGACGGCCGGGTCAAGAATGGTGTCGGCTTGTGTGGAGGTGACCCATCTGGCCATCAGTCTGCCAACAGCAGACGGAGTGCATACTTGACCGAGGTTCTTCACACGATCCTGCTTGCCTTCCCACGACCCAACAAGTTCGTACGGGCTTAACTCACCGGTAGCAATGCGTGGCCGATGTTCAGCAAAGAAGAAATTGAAAAACTTCTGACCCTCTTTGACTTTCACGCCAGCACCATAGCCGTAGTTAAACTGCGAGTAAAGAGCAAAACGAAACCTCCACCGGGAATTCTGCCCTTGTGGTGCTACGCTTTGTTTCGCATGGCATTCGTGGCTTTTACGCTGTGTAGGTCCGCGCGGTAGTTGTGCCGCCGCGGCCGGTCCAGTTGGTGTGGGAGAATTCGCCACGGGGTTTGTCCACGCGCTCGTAGGTGTGCGCGCCGAAGTAGTCGCGTTGCGCCTGGAGCAGGTTGGCGGGGAGGCGGTCGCTCCGGTAACCATCGAAGTAGGCCAACGCGCTGCTGAGACACGGCACCGGGATGCCCAGCTTGACGGCTTGCATAATGACGCGACGCCACGCGGCTTGGCGTTTGGACACGGCTTTGTTGAAGAATTTGTCGACCAGCAGGTTCACCAAGTCGGGGTTGCGCTTGAACGCTTTCTTGATGTCGCCGAGGAACACGCTGCGGATGATGCAGCCGCCGCGCCACATGAGGGCGATGCCGCCGTTGTTGAGATTCCACTTGTAGGTCTTGGCCGCGGCGCGCATGAGCTGGTAGCCTTGCGCGTAGCTGACAATCTTCGAGGCGTAAAGCGCCTGCCGGAGATCGTTGACGAATTTCGCTTTGTCGCCCTTGAACGGTTTGACCTTCGCGGGAATCTGCTGGCTGGCGGCGACGCGTTCTTCTTTCACGGCCGACAGGCAACGCGCGAACACGGCTTCACCGATCAACGTGAGCGGCATGCCGTCGTCGAGCGCCGCGACGACCGTCCACTTGCCGGTACCCTTTTGGCCGGCGGCGTCGAGGATGAGGTCGATGACTTCTTTGCCTTCCTCGTCCTTGTACGCGAGGATGTCGCGCGTGATCTCGATGAGATAGCTGTTGAGTTCGCCTTCGTTCCATTCGGAGAACGCTTTGTGCATTTCGGCGTTGGTCAGGCCGAGGCCGCGTTTCATCAGGTCATAAACCTCGCAGATCAACTGCATGTCGCCGTACTCGATGCCGTTGTGAACCATTTTCACGAAGTGACCGGCACCGTTTTCGCCGACCCAGTCGCAGCACGGTTCGCCGTCGGTGGTCTGGGCGCAGATTTTCTGAAAGATCGGTTTGACGTGCGGCCACGCGGCGGGGCTGCCGCCCGGCATGATCGACGGGCCTTTGAGCGCGCCTTCTTCGCCACCGGAAACGCCGGTGCCGATGTAGAGCAGTCCTTTGCTCTCAACGTACGCGGTGCGGCGGATCGTGTCGGGAAAATGGCTGTTGCCGCCGTCGATCAGGATGTCGCCGGGTTCGCAAACGGGAATCAACTGGTCGATCAACTCGTCCACCGCCTTACCGGCTTTGACGAGCATGATGATCTTACGCGGCTTTTTCAGAGACTGGACAAACTCCGGCAAGGAGTGCGCGCCGTAGAAGTTCCTTCCTTTGGCGCGGCCATTCATGAAGTTGTCCACCTTCTCGACGGTGCGGTTGAAGACGGAAATGGAGAAGCCTTTGCTTTCAATGTTGAGGGCGAGATTCTCGCCCATGACGGCGAGGCCGATCAGACCGATGTCGTTGGATGAGTTCATAGCGTGGAACTGCATAATGACTCACCTTGTGTGAGGCAAACAAAAAAAGACCCCGCCCGGATGAGAAATCGGCGCTCCAACGCTGCGAAGCGATTGCGCCACTGAGAAAATTGAAATCTTTGCCAGTCGCGCGGGGAGTGGCAGCTTTGGTGCTTTAGCAAGACAGCGCGAAGAAGGGGAGAAGGGACAATAGCAAGCAATGAAGAAGTTCGTCGTGGTTGTACTAATTTTCGTGAGCGCCGGCAGTAGTTGGGCCGCCAAGCAGCGTTTCCCAATCGCGCTCACCGCAACGGTGCAGACCGACGCGGGAACCACAAAGATCACCGACCAAAATCTGGTCAAGATACCCGGAGACCGGCTCGTTCTGTATGTCGATCTGAACGCGCACTTGGTGGGGATCGAGGAATGGAGCGCGGATCTTTCCACGCAGGTGGACCGGGATCCGACGTTGTCAGGGACGCAATCGTTGCTGGAAAATTACCGGATGGCCGTTATTGCCGGGAAGCAACTCAACGCCAACCTCGAAATGGTGGACATGGACTGGGATAGCGACGGCGTGCCCGATCACGATGGCGATCTGCAATTGACGGCGAAGCTGAAAACGGATCGAACGAGTGGCGCGGTGACCGGTATTTCCGGGACGCTGATCGGCGTGCTCAACGATCCCGTCAATAGCGGCAATGGTGGCGCCGATATGCTCTTCAACGGGAAGCTGAAGACAACCGGCCCGGCGTTTTGACTTTAAGCTGGGCGACTCGACCACATTTCTTTTGCGCCGGCGCGTGAGGTCGGTTTAAATTCCGCCGTGAAGCAGCCGCGGTTACTGGTGGTGCGCGGGGGCGCAATTGGGGATTTCATCATGACGTTGCCGGCCATGGGTGCGTTGCGTGAGCGGTGGCCGGAGGCCCAGATTGAGGTGCTAGGCTATCCCCACATCACGGAACTGGCGCGGGGCCGGTACTACGCGGACGCGACGCGGACGATTGAAGCGAAGCCGCTGGCCGGGTTCTTCATCCCGCAGGCGGTGCTTGATCCGGGACTGATGGAGTACTTCGCGAGTTTTCAGTTGGTGATCTCCTATTTGTTCGATCCGGACGGGGTGTTTGCCGGCAATGTACGGCGGTGCGGCGTGAAGCAGTTGATCGAGGCTTCGCCACGGCCGACAACGCTGCCCGCCGCGGCGCATTATTGCAAACCGTTGGACGCGTTGGCGATTTACGTGGAATCACCTTGCCCCCGGGTGCATCCGAACGAAGCGGACCGGACGTTGGCGACGCGTTATCTGGCGGAGCTGGGGACAGGGCGGTGCGTGGCGATTCATCCCGGCAGTGGGAGCGAGCAGAAAAACTGGTCACCGACGAAGTTTGCCGCCGTGGGGCGATGGTTGATGGATGAGTGTCAGGCCAAGTTGCTGGTGATTCAGGGCGAGGCGGACGAGGTCGCGGTGAAGAAATTGATGGGCGGATTGGAGCCACGCGCGGCGAAGCTGGTGCGCGGGTTGAAGTTGGTGGAATTGGCAGCGGTGTTGGAACGTTGTGATTTGTTTGTCGGCAACGATTCCGGCATCACGCACTTGGCGGCGGCGGTCGGCGCGCCGGTCATTGCGTTGTTCGGGAGTAATTCGTTGCCGATTTGGGAGCCGCGGGGAGAAAAGGTTTGGGTGGTGCGGTTTGGCGACCGGGATGTCGAAAGCGCGCAGGAGGCGGCGCGCCGATTGCTGAAGTCGTTGGGCACAGGCCATTTGCCTTGACGGTGGGCAACCCGCTCACATACAGTGGCGACCCAGAAAGCAGAGCAGCTGGATGCGCGACCGCAGACTTGAAAAAAACATCGCTCGCGTCGAAGCCTTCATCGAAAAATGGAAACGACTGAGTCAGTTTTTGGATCGGGGTTTCCAGGATGAGAACTTCACGGCGGAAGAGGAAGCGGCATTTCTTGAGTTGAAGAGTGTGATTGCTCAGGAGCACGAGGTGTTGATGACCACCTTGGGGACCGAAGGCGACCGCAGTGACAAAGGATTGCGGTTGCTGAACAGTGTGCCCAGTTTGCAGGCCCTGCGCGAGTTGCCGGAAGGCGGGGACAAGCGGTTAACGAATGAATGGCACAGCTTTTATCTGTGGCTACAGGCGTTGTTGGGGCGGTTGCGCGGCCGGCAGGCGCAACTGGCGACCATCAGTTCGTTCAGCCTCGGTCTGCGAAATGTGTTTGCCAACCCGTTGGTGATCGTGATAGTGGCGCTGCTGGCGTTATACGGAGCCTATCGGCTGGTGGACGATTGGGTTCCCAAGCTTTATCGAACAGTTGAACAGGAACACGGAGACAAGAAACCATGACGAAACGAGATTTGGTCATTCGGATCAGCAATGAAACCCAAATGATCCAGCAGGACGTGCTGGCGGTGGTGCAGAAAACACTCGACTACGTCACCGAAGCGCTCATCAAGGGCGAGACGGTGGAGCTGCGCAACTTCGGCGTCTTTGAAGTGAAGTTGCGTAAACCGCGCGTGGGCCGCAATCCCAACGATCCCGGCAAGGACGTGCAAATCCCCGCCCGGGCCGTGGTGAAATTCAAACCCGGCAAGGAAATGCGCGAGCAGGTTCTGCAACTGACGCAGAAGATCAAGCAACCGCCCGCGCCCCCGGCCTGAACGGACAAAACCCGGATGAATGCGCTGCCCGGATTTCGTGACTTCTATCCGGAGTCACTGGCGTTGCGCCGCGACATTTTCGACAAATGGCGGAGCGCGGCCCGGCGTTATGGTTTCCGGGAATACGACGGCCCGCCGCTGGAGCCGCTGGAATTGTTTACCAAGAAGTCGGGCGACGAGATTGTCCGGCAACTCTACAACTTCACCGATAAAGGCGACCGGGCAGTAGCGCTCCGCCCGGAAATGACGCCCACGCTGGCGCGGATGGTCGGGGCGCGGCACCGGGATTACAAAAAGCCCATCAAATGGTTCGCCGTCCCGCAACTCTTTCGGTATGAGAAACAGCAGCGCGGCCGGTTGCGCGAACACTTCCAGTTCAACGCCGACATCATCGGCGAAACCGACGTGGCCGCCGACGCGGAGTTGATTGCCTTGGCGATTGATACGCTCCGCAGCTTCGGTCTGACCGAACAGGATTTTGTCGTGCGCATTTCCGACCGGCGGGCTTGGCAGCGACATTTCACGCAACTTGGCATTCCAGAGGAACAGCAATACGCAGCGTTCCAGGTCATTGATAAGATCGAGCGCGAACCGCTGGAGGAAACCCGGAAGAAATTGGCGGCGATCACGTCGAAAGTTGACGCGGTGCTGGCGTTTCCCCAAGACGACTTGCGGGAAGTGTTGGATAAACTGGGGAAACTCGCCGGGTTCTGCGCGGTGGACTTTAAGATCGTCCGCGGGCTGGCGTACTACACCGGCATCGTCTGGGAGATTCACGACCGGAAAGGCGCGCTGCGCGCCATTGCCGGCGGGGGCCGGTATGACGGCTTGCTGAAACAGGTCAGCGGCGTGGACTTGCCGGCGTTGGGCTTCGGGATGGGCGATGTGGTGTTGACGGAATTGCTGAAAGACCGCGGTTTGCTGCCGCAGTGTGAATCCGGGGTGGACGGTTACGTGGTGATTGCCGATGAATCGTTGCGGGCGGACGCGCTGAAGTTGATTCATGAGTTGCGCGAAGCCGGGATTGCGATAGACTACGCGCTTTCACCGGCGAAGGTGGGTAGGCAATTTGAGGTGGCCTCCGCGCTGGGAGCGCGGTACGCGGTGGTTATCGGGCCTGACGAATGGAAAAGCGGCGAGGTCACGCTCAAAGATTTGGCCGCAAAGACGCAGGCGCGGGTCCGCATCGGCGAATTGGCGAAGAAGATTTCATGAAACGATCACATCATTGCAGTGAGTTGCGCGCGGCGCACGTGGGGCAGAAAGTAGATTTAGCCGGGTGGGTTCATGTGCGGCGCGACCATGGCGGCATTGTCTTTATTGATTTGCGCGACCGGGAAGGGCTGACGCAGGTGGTGTTCGACCCGCAACACAACAAATCATCGTGGGAACTCGCGCAGTCGCTCCGCAATGAGTTTGTGATCGCCGTCGAAGGTACGGTGCGGGCGCGGCCCGCCGGCACGGAAAACGCCAAGCTGCCCACCGGTGAGATTGAAGTCTTGGCGCACAAACTGGAAATTCTCAATCCCAGCGACACGCCGCCATTTCAGCTCGACGAATTGGCGAATGAGGATTTGCGGTTGCAGTACCGGTATCTCGATTTGCGCCGGCCGAGCATGGCGAACAATCTCAAACTCCGGCACCGCACCGCTAAAGCCGTGCGCGATTACTTCGACGCGAACGGGTTTTATGAAGTCGAGACGCCAATCCTCTTTAAGAGCACCCCGGAAGGCGCGCGGGAGTACTTGGTGCCGTCGCGTGTGAATCCCGGCAAGTTTTACGCGCTGCCGCAGTCGCCGCAGCAGTTCAAACAGATGTTGATGGTCGCCGGCGTGGAGCGGTATTTCCAGATTGCGAAATGTTTCCGGGACGAGGACCTGCGGGCGGACCGGCAGCCGGAGTTTACACAAATCGACGTGGAGATGAGCTTCATCACGCGCGAGGACATGTATCGCACCATCGAAGGCTTGCTCGCGGCGGTGTGGCTGGCGGCGCGCGGGGAGAAGATTCCGACGCCGTTTCCCCGGATGCAGTTCAAAGAGGCCATGGAACGTTTCGGCAGCGACAAGCCGGACACTCGGTTTGGTATGGAGTTGGTGGATCTGACGAAGGAATTCGGGCAAAGCACGTTCAAGGTGTTCCGCATGGCAATTGATGCCGGTGGCGTGGTGAAAGCGATCAACGCCAAGGGCCTCGCGTGCGCGACGCAGGGGCAGATCGAGCAGCTTACGGAGACCGCGAAGAGTTTTGGCGCAAAAGGGCTGGCCTACATCAAGGTTGAAGGCGGTGAATGGAAATCGCCGATTGTGAAGTTTTTCAGTGAGGCCGAGAAAAAGGCGCTGCAGGAGAAACTCAAGGTTGGGGAAGGTGACTTGATTTTGTTCGGCGCGGACAAGCGCGAGGTCGTTTGGGAAGTGCTGGGCCGGATGCGGCTGGTGGTGGCCGATCAGCTCAAGATTCAGCGGGCTGGCTGGAACTTTTTATGGGTGGTGGATTTTCCGTTAATCACCTTCGATAAGGACGCCAACCGGTATCTTGCCACGCACCACCCGTTCACGGCCGCGGTCGCGGAGGACATCCCGTTGCTCGATACCGAACCGACCCAAGTGCGGGGCCAGCACTACGACATTGTGCTCAACGGCGTCGAGTTGGGTGGCGGCTCAATCCGGATCCATCAACCGGATGTGCAGAAGAAAGTGTTCGAGCAAGTTCTGCAAATTCCGCCAGACGTGGCGCAGGACCGGTTCGGCTACATGCTGCAAGCTTTCCGGTATGGCGCGCCGCCGCACGGTGGCATCGCGCTCGGTTTCGACCGGCTCTGCGCCATTCTCGCCGGTTCCAATAACATTCGCGACGTGATTGCCTTCCCGAAGACGGCCAAAGCCGTGGATTTGATGACCAACTGCCCGAGCGAGGTCGAAGCCAAGCAACTCCGTGATCTGCACATCCGTCTGGATGTCGAGGAGTAAGACGGGCGATAGAGACAATTAGCCGGCATTCGTGGCGGCAGCGGCGGTTTCGGCGGCTTTCGCGGTCCGGCGGCGAGGTGTGGCGGTGGCGCGGGCGGTTTCCCCGAGCTTGCGGAATTTCTTGTAACGCGCGTCGAGCAGCTCGGCCGTCTTGAGGTCCCGGAGTTTCTCGAGATGTTTCAGGATGACCTTCTTGCAGTTGGCGGCCGTGGTGTCGTAATCGCGGTGGGCGCCGCCGAGC
>JBBISF010000035.1:0-27801 GCA_037441425.1 Verrucomicrobiia bacterium | reverse complement strand
CATCATGAAGGCTTACAAGAAACGTGATCGCCTGTTAAGCGGACATCCGTGAGAAATTATTATATTGATATTAATTGGTTGGAAGCACAATCTCCGGGAGGTACTATCATGACACCGGTGGAAAAATATTTCGGCAAAACGCGCATTGTGCGGTGCATATCGAATGCGGATCTCGGGCGGACGGCGGCCACGGCCGTCGCGGATACGTGCAACCGCTTGCTCGCAAAGCAACCGCTTGTACGGTGGGTATTCGCCGCAGGGGAAAGCCAGTCCACGTTTCACCATGCGCTGTCGGAGCGGCGCGACATCGACTGGTCGCGTGTAGTTGCCTTTAACGTCGACGACTTCTGGCACCTGCGCCTTCCAGAAAAATTCACCTGCGGTTTCCAGACCACGCAGGAGCTGTATGCAAAAGTACGACCGCGCGAAACGAACCTCGTCGACTGGCAGGCCGTCGATCCGGAAGCGGAATGCCGACGGTATGAAACGGCCCTGCGCGCCGCTCCGATCGACATTATGTGCCAGGGAATCGGCACGTCAGGGCACTTGGCGCTGAACGAGCCTGGGCAAGCCGATTTCAAGGATGCGCGCTGGGTTCGTCTGGTTGATGTAGCGGAACAGTCGAAGCGGCAACTGATGGATGACCCGAACTTCAAAGCGTTCGGTTCTATCCCGGATAAAGGGATTACCATGACAATACCGGCGATCATTTCGGCACGGTACATATTCACCATAGTGCCGCTCGGTCTAAAAAAAAATATTCTCACGAAGCTGGTGGCATGCACGCGGCCCGACCCGCTCGTGCCCGCGAGCATTTTGCTCGAAAAGGAGGGGACGCTGTTCGTTGACAACGATTCGTGCCCGGATGCGTGGCGGTAAGGCCGCGGTTTCCGAAGAACATGCGTTACCCCCCTGCTGGCGCCCATGCCAAGCCCCTCGGAAAAGCAATTTCCTACCAGTTATACCGGGAAGATTACTCTGATGCCGCGTTATGATACTTACGGCAATCTTGGCGAGTATCATTTCGATTATTACCAGAAGATTCATTACAACGGCGGCCCCGGTGTCGTCAGGCATTTTGTCGATCTGATGAACGGCCAAGCCAGCCCGATCACCACGGTCGAGCAGGCCTTTGCCGCCGAGGTCATCGGTTATGTTGCCAACGCGGCTGCGCGCAAAGGAGAATTTGTTAAGGTCGATGATGTCATCCCGGCTGACTTAAAGCCAATCTGGGCAGGGATACAACTGTCCGACATGAACTCACCAGTCGTGCCCCCAACAAGGTGATCCGCGATTACAGAAGCTTGCGCGGCGTAGGATGTCGGAGAATCATAATGAATCAAGAAATCACTTCACACAATGCAGCCAGGCTCGACGTTGTCCACCCCAGTATGGCGGGGGTGGTCCGATGAATCTGTTCCCGGCAAAGCGTTTCCGCGAATGGCGTTACGGGATGTTCATCCACTACGGCTTGTACTCCATCCTCGCCCGCCACGAATGGGCGCTGTGCTACGAACGCATCCCCTTCGCCGAGTACCGGCAACTCGCCCGGCGCTTTCGTCCCGGCCCGGACTGCGTGCGCGACTGGATCGCGCTCGCGCAAGATGCCGGGATGCGCTACGCCTGCCTGACCACCCGGCATCACGAAGGATTTGCGCTGTTCGACACCCAGGTGTCAGACTTCAAATCCCGGCGCGATCTCGTGGCCGAGTACGTCGCCGCCTGCCGGCAAGCGAAGCTCGGTGTCGGCCTCTATTATTCGGTCGCGGACTGGGGTGACCGCGGGTTCATTGACGGGCCGCGCAAACACCCGCGCGGTTGGCGGCGGTTCGTGGACATCGTCCACGCGCAGTTGCAGGAGTTGATGACCCGATACGGTCCAATTGATTATCTCTTCTACGACGGTTGCCCGCCGCCCAAGACGTGGGACTGCGCGCAGATCAATGCGGCGATGCGGCGGTGGCAACCCCACATCTTGATCAGCAGCCGGTGCGGCACAGAGGAGGACGTGATGTCGGCTGAAGGCCACACCATCAGCGATCCCGGCAAGTTGTGGGAAACCTGCCTGACCACCAACCGCAGTTGGGGCTACAATTCCGGTGATGACGACTGGAAGACGCCGCGTCAAATCGTGCTCGACTTGATGACGTGTTGCCACAATGGCGGGAACTTTCTGTTGAACGTCGGGCCGCAGGCGAACGGCACAATCCCGGCACCCGCCGTGAAGTTGTTGAAATCGGTTGGCGTTTGGATGCGCCGGAACGGCGAAGCCGTGTGCGGCACCGCGCCGCATCCGTTCGACTACGCCGATCAGAAACTCTCCACCAGTCGCGGGCGCCGCGTGTATGTCCCCTTGCACTACTATCACGGTCCACAAACGGTTGTGGCCGGCGTGGGTAATCGCGTCCAAGCCGCCCGGCTGCTGGCGACCGGACGCGCCGTCCGTTTCCGGCAGGTGGGCGATCGCGTGTTTCTGCCCGGCCTGCCCCGGTCCACACCCGACCGGTTACTGCCCGTCGTGGCGCTCGATCTCGCCAGCCCGCCCCGTGGTGTGCCGCATCCCTTGTCGGCCACCGCCAAGTACGACTGACGGAAAACCATGAGCAAACTGTCCGCCGTTGAGAAACGCCGCCAGGCCGTGTTGGCCCGGTGGTACAACAAGATGGCGTGGTACGCGCAGCATCCCGTGGCCCGGCGGCGGATGCAGTTGGAGCGGCTGGCCGCCCTGATGAATTTCTACAAGCAGGATCAGGCCGCGCGCTTGGCGGAAACCCGCAAACTCTTTGGCCGACCGGTCTGTCTCGTGGACATCCATACCCATACCCTCCACAGTGACGGGTGGGGTTCGGTCGCCGAAAACTCCGAGCGCGTGCGGTTCTGCGGCTTGGATTTCTTCTTTGCCACCGACCATGAACGGTTGACGCAACGCCCCTTCGTGAAACGCTTGGACAACGCCGGCTGGGGACAGGAACCGCCCATCGGTGGCGGCCATCATCTCGGCGTCCTGTCCAACACCCGGTATTTCCGGCCCCGCCGGGACACGATGCCGGCGGATTTTAACCCCCCTGCTGGCGCCCATGCCAAGCCCCTCGGAAAAGCAATTTCCTACCAGTACAACGTCTTGCCGCCAATGGGTGTGAAGCCCATGCGAAAACCCGGTTCCGTGGCGGGTGTTGGATTCATAACGACCATCGTCAATAGATTGGTGTATGCGCCACCGGGAGCGATTTCGACGGCGACAGCAAAGTTCTTTGTGCAACCCCAACCGATCCAACTGACGTTGGTATTGCTGCTTTGCCATTCCTCGTCCCAACTGCAATTCATCACGCGCACGGTTTGATTGCTCGCGGTCGGATTCTCGACGCGGAGCGCGACCTTGAATGTCTCTTTGACCCGGACGTCCGACTTGGAGGGTTTGATGACGACCCGAAGCACGGGCGCCGGCTCCTGTGCCGCGGCAAATGCAGAACAGACCACGAACGAGCCGCTCAAAACGAGAGCGAGGCAGAGGATTGTTTCCAGTTTCATGCTCATTCCGTCTCTTGGACCGGTTCACGTTTGCAGGTGTCCATTGAAATTCGCAACCCGCCATCGGGCTTTCGTTCGAGTTTGTAAGCGCCGGCGACTTTCCCGGCGCTGGGACAACAGTTGCCATCGCCGTCCTTCCAGATGGCAAAGTCAAAATAAAGCCCCTGGCCGGTGAAAGTGCTGGTCACGCCTTTCCAAACGCCCTCGCCTTTGGCGAGACGTTCCTTGAATAATGCATCCGCGGGAACAAATTCAACTTCATCCAGCTTCAGGCCGGGCGCAAATTTCAAGTCGCTGACCGGCGTCACGACGGTCGTAAAAACATGTTCTTCGGTAAGGTGTCCCGTGCCGTAATACTCTTCTGTGATCTGGATCAACTGCTCCCGATCTTCGCCCTTCACCGCCGCCCAAACGACCGTGGGTTTGAGAAAATGCGACACGTGCTCTGTCGCCTCCAGCCGTTTCAAAAGTTTCAGTTTGCCGCCCGCCTTCACAAAAATCGCCGCGGTGGATTCGGGATCATAATCCGGGGAGATTGCACTTCGTCGCTCATGCACGGTCAAAAACAGTTCGCCGGTATTCCAGGTCTCCTCCGTCAACGCCCATTTGAGCCTCCAAGGCCGGGCCGGGTCGTCGCTTTTCAGACAAACGGCCTCCTGATTGCTGAACAACGCCCCTTCATGCCGGACGTCAGCGGACGTTCGGTTTCGCATGCCGGAACAGCCGGACAAGACGCCGCTCAAAACGAGAACGAGGCAGAGGATGGAATTGGGTTTCACGGATTGCTTAAATGCGTATTTTCATCGGTTTCTAGGGTGGAATATCCCATGTCCGCGTTCATAACCAAGCTCATTTTGGAACGGAGCGCGGACGGCTCGTCCGCGCGTTCCAACTCGCGGGCAAGCCGCCCGCGCTCCAATTATTTTAACCCCCCTGCTGGCGCCCATGCCAAGCCCCTCGGAAAAGCAATTTCCTACCAGTTTTTCGTCCCCCGAGTTTTTTGACGGTCAAATAGCATTTGCATAATTCAAAACGGTATGGTAGCCATCTGCCTCTGATGGCCATGAACCCCGAGCATATCCATCCAATAATTTTCGGGAACAAAGGACCAGAAATGAAATCGTCAGTTCGTATATTAAGTTTATTGGCAGCGAGCGCGCTCACCGTCGGTAGCCGGTTCGCACAAGGTGCCACAGTGGTTCAAGTCACATTGGCTGGTAGGGATGCCACCGGCCAAGACAGCAAGAAGGAGATCAAATTGGCCGAGCCGATCGCCAAGGGGCAGCGCGTCTTCACCTGCGCGCACAGCTTCCACTGCTGGGTCCCGGACATCCTGGTCGACCTCTGCAAGAAGGCCAAGATCGACGGCCACGAGCAGGTCGGCGTCTCGGTCATCGGCGGCTCGCAGGTCATCCAGCATTGGAACGTCCCCGATGACGAGAACGCGGCCAAAAAGGCGCTCCAGACCGGCAAGGTGGACGTGCTGACGCTCTCACCGTTATTCCTGCCGGATGCCGGGATCGAGAACTTCACGAAGCTGGCCCTGGAGCACAACAAGGACATCCGCGTCCTGGTCCAGCCGATCTGGCTGCGGTGGGACGTGTACGAGCCGACGACCCAGCCGCCCGAGCAGGTGGACCACAACGCGATCACCATCGCGGAACTGCGGAAGCGGCACGAACCGTATTTCAAGGAGATGGACAAGTTCATCCGCGACCTGAACGAGAAGTTCGGAAAGACGGTGCTGTACGAGGTGCCGGCGAACCGCGCCGTCATCGCGCTCCGCGAGAAGGTCGTTGCGGGTCAGGCTCCGGGCCTCAAGACGCAGAATGACCTATTCACGGATGCGCTGGGCCACGGGACGGCGCCGCTGCGCGTGGTGGTGGCGTACTGCAACTACGCGGTGATGTATCGCCGCAGCCCGGTGGGTCTGCCCGTGCCCGAGGAGCTCAAATCGGCCAAGCTCGGCGACAACGAGGAAAAGCTCAACAAGCTGCTTCAGGAACTGGCTTGGGACGCCGTCGTGCAAGACCCGCTGAGTGGAGTGCTGGTCGAGGAGAAGAAGGCGGCCGGCAAGTGACCGGCGGCAACGCCTAACCGCCCGGCTGCCGCCCCTGCGGAGCCCCTCGGAAAAGCAATTTCCTATCAGTTCAGTTCAGTTGCTGCGACTCACGCGCGCTTAGCCCCGCCATTGGAGCTTCTCTTCAAGCCACGGGATGGCGCGTTCGCCGCACCAGCGGTGCTCACCCGGAAAGACGTGGTGGGCTAACTGATTGCCAACACCGAGCGCACGGTAGACCTTCCGCGAATAACCGACTTGCGAGTTGACGTTGGCCAAACCGGTGGCGCCGTTGAGCGGATCTTTGTCGCCGGTTTCGATGAGCAAGGACCGCGGGGCAATCAGGCCACCAATGTCGCCCATGTCAGCGTACTTCCAGAGGTTAGGAATGTTATTGCAGTCGCAGTTGGAGGCCATCCGGATCAGCGATTCTTTGACGCCGTAGAAATACCCGCTGATGACCGCCACCTTCACGCGCCGATCTAAAGCAGAGAAATACAATGTCTGCAAGCCACCACCGGAAAGACCGGCGCTGCCAATCCGCTGGGGATCGACGTCCGGCCGCGTTTGCAAATAGTCCACGAGCCGCATCAAATCCCACGCCCACATGCCGGCCACGGTTTGACCTTGGGGATAAGCCATCAGCGCCAGCGAGTGACAGGAGCCGCTGAGAAAGAGGTCCGGGTTGAGTTTGTCATCCTGCATCGCTGGTTCCCGGCGTTGACCAAAGCCGCGCGCGTCGGGCGCCAAGGTGATGAACCCGCGTTTCACCAATTGCACCGCGTAATCGTAGTTGTGAACCTCGATTTGTTTCCGGATGGCTTCAATGTCGGTTCTCCCAGCCGGCGAGAAGCGTCCGCCGGAAGAGTGTCCGTGGGGGCAGAGCACGGCCGGACGACGCTCACCACGTGAAAGATTCTTCGGCAGCAACAGATAGAAAGTGGCCTGCACATCCGGCTCGGTGAAGATCGTCCAATCCTCGCGCCAATAACTGCCGCAGTCTTCCCGGTTGTGCCGTTTGGGTTTAAGCCGGGCCGGCTGCTGCATCGTGTCGACTCCGAGAATTTGAATGAGTTTGGCGCGCAGTTTCCGTTGCCATGCGGCGGCTTCACGTGCGGTGCGACCACGGAACGCGAGTTGCCGGCCCAGCTTGTCGAAGCGCCGGGCAAAATGCTCGGTAGCGGAGTAAAAGTGCGGGAAGTACGAATGAGGATTGGTTTGGATGGTCACGTGAATCTCCGTAGCAGCTTCTCTAAAACAGCGCAAGGCGTTTTTATGGCCGACCATTTCGCGCCCGTGGGTTTGCCAAGCCAGCCGCGCATTCCATCCGAAAACTTCAGGCAGCGCGCCTGCGCCGGCGGGCCACGCCACGGATTCTTTACCCCCCTGCTGGCGCCCCTGCGGAGGCCTTCGGAAAAGCGATTTCCTATCAGTTCAATACCGATAATGCTCCGGCTTGTACGGGCCTTCGACGGCGACGCCGATATAGTCGGCCTGCTTCTTGGTGAGCTTCGTGAGTTTGACGCCGATCTTGCCGAGATGCAACCGGGCAACCTCTTCGTCGAGCTTCTTGGGGAGGCAATAGACGCCGACTTTGTTGGTGTCCCGTTTCGCCCACAAATCCATCTGGGCGAGGCATTGATTGGTGAAGCTGTTGGACATGACGAAACTCGGGTGGCCGGTGGCGCAACCGAGATTCACCAGCCGGCCTTCGGCGAGCAGGTAGATGCTGTGGCCGTCGGAGAAGGTGTACTTGTCCACTTGCGGCTTGATATTGAGCTTCTTGACGCCGGGCGCTTTGTTCAGGCGATCCACCTGAATCTCGTTGTCGAAGTGGCCAATGTTGCAGACGATGGTCTGGTCCTTCATCTGGGCCATGTGTTCGAGCGTGATGATGTCGCAGTTGCCGGTGCAGGTGACGTAGATGTCGGCGGTCCCCAGCGTGTCTTCGATGGTTTTGACTTCGAAGCCTTCCATCGCCGCTTGCAGGGCGTTAATCGGGTCAATCTCGGTGACGATGACCCGCGCGCCGAAACCACGGAGTGAATGGGAACTGCCTTTGCCGACATCGCCGTAACCGCAGACGCAGGCGACTTTGCCGGCGACCATCACGTCGGTCGCGCGCTTGATGCCGTCGGCGAGCGATTCCCGGCAACCGTAGAGGTTGTCGAACTTCGATTTGGTGACCGAATCGTTGACGTTGATGGCCGGGACGAGCAGCTTGCCGGCTTCGAGCATTTGGTAGAGCCGATGCACACCGGTCGTGGTCTCTTCCGAAACGCCCTTCCAGTCTTTGACGACTTTGTGCCAGTAACCGGGGCGTTCCTTGTGCACACGCTTGAGCAGATTCTTGATCACTTGCTCCTCGTGACTGGCGCTCTCGGTGTTGACCCAATCGCTGCCGTCTTCGAGTTCGTAACCTTTATGGATAAGCAGCGTGGCGTCGCCACCGTCGTCCACGATGAGTTGCGGGCCTTTGTTGCCGGGATGGGTGAGCGCGTCGAGCGTGCAATCCCAGTATTCTTCCAGCGTCTCGCCTTTCCACGCGAACACGGGAATGCCGGCTTTTGCCACCGCCGCCGCGGCGTGATCTTGCGTGGAGAAAATGTTGCAGCTCGCCCAGCGCACCGACGCGCCGAGTTCAACGAGTGTTTCGATCAAAATCGCCGTCTCAATGGTCATGTGGAGCGAGCCGGTAATGCGGACGCCCTTGAGCAGTTTGAGCGGGCCGTACTTCTGCCGGATGGCCATCAGTCCCGGCATCTCGTGCTCGGAGACTTGAATGGTTTTGCGACCCCAATCGGCGAGCGCGAGATCGCGAACTTTGAAATCCTCTTTGTGCGCGCTGGTTTTCGAGCGCGCCGGGGAAAGGGTGGTCGTTGACATGATCGTTACTTGATTGCTTTCTTCAAGACTTCGGCTTTGTCCGTCTTTTCCCAGGTGAACGTGTCGCCGTCCACTTTGCCGAAGTGACCGTAATTGGTCGTCTTGCTGTAGATCGGGCGGAGCAGGTTGAGTTGTTTGATGATGTTGGCTGGTTTGAAGCTGAAAACTGCGAGAACCGCTTTCTCGATCTTTTCGTGATCCACCTTGCCGGTGCCGAAAGTGTCCACCAGCACGCTGACCGGTTCCGGGTAGCCGATGGCGTAGGCAAACTGAATCTCGCACCGCTCAGCCAAGCCGGCGGCCACGATGTTTTTCGCGACGTACCGGCCCATGTACGCGGCACTGCGATCCACTTTGCTCGGGTCTTTGCCGGAGAACGCGCCGCCGCCGTGCCGGCCCATGCCACCGTAGGTGTCCACGATGATCTTGCGACCGGTCAGACCGCTGTCGCCTTGCGGGCCGCCGACGACGAACTTGCCGGTGGGATTGATGAGATACCGGGTATTCTTGTCGAGTAGATCGTGGGGAATGGTTTTCTTGATGATTTCCTCGGTGAGCACTTCGGCGATTTCTTTGTGCTTCACGTCGGCGGCGTGCATGTTGGAAATGACAACGGTATGGATGCGCACCGGCTTGTAGCCCTCGTATTCGACGGTGACCTGGGTTTTGCCGTCGGGCCGGAGCCATTTGATCTTGCCGGACTTGCGGGCGTCGCGGAGCGCTTTGCCGAGATTGTGAGCGTACATGATCGGGGCCGGCATCAGTTCCGGCGTCTCGGTGCAGGCAAAGCCGAACATCAACCCCTGATCACCGGCGCCTTGTTCGGCCGTGGCTTTGCCGTCGGCAGCCCGGGCGTCCACGCCTTGGGCGATGTCGGGGCTTTGTTTCACGAGGGCGCAAAGAATCTGACAATCCTCGTCGTTGAACACTTCGCCGATGTCTTTGGTGTACCCGATGCCGCGGATGGCTTCGCGGACGATCTTGCAGTAATCGAGTTTGGCGGTGGTGGTGATTTCGCCGGCAAGGACGACGAGGTTGGATTTGGCCAGCGTCTCGCAGGCGACGCGGCTATGCGGGTCTTGCGCGAGGCAAGCGTCCAGCACCGCGTCGGAAATGGTGTCGCACACCTTATCCGGATGGCCCTCGGTCACCGATTCAGACGAAAAGAGATAGCGTTTACTCATGTGTTTAGACCCGCTCAGTGGCCAGACATTAGCCGACAAAGAAGCAAAGCTCAAGCCGTTTATCGGTTAGCCGAGCAGATCGGGATCGATGCGCTGGATGAGGGCGTTGAGCATCGCGAGGACATCGCAGCCGTTATTGGTGTGCAACGAGGCGGCGGCGACTTCCTGGGCTTCCCGGTAGGTAAGCCGGCGGATGACTTCTTTAATGCGCGGGAGATTGGCGGCACCGACACTGAGTTCGTCCACGCCCATGCCGACCAGCAACGGCACGTAAATCGGGTCGCCGGCAATCTCGCCGCAGACACCGACCCAGAGGCCGTTGTTGTGGGCGGACTCGACGCAGTTGCGGATCAACCGCAAGATTGCCGGATGGGTTGGTTCGTAGAGGTTGGCGACGCGTTCGTTGACGCGGTCCACGGCCATCGTGTACTGGATGAGATCGTTGCTGCCGATGCTGAAGAAGTCCACTTCGCCGGCCAACATCTCGGCGGTCAGCGCGGCGGAAGGGACTTCGATCATCGCCCCGACTTGAATCTCTTCGTCGAAGGGAAGGCCTTCTTGGCGGAGATCGTGTTTGACGCTTTCGAGCAGTTCGTTGGCTTGGGTGACTTCGGCGACGCCGCTGATCATGGGGTACATGATGCGAACATTGCGGTCGGCGCTGGCGCGGAGGATGGCGCGCAACTGGGTTTGGAAGATCCCCGGATTGGCCAGGCAATACCGGATGCCGCGCAAACCGAGGAACGGATTGCTCTCGGAAGGAATCTTTTCGCCCGCCGGCAGTTTGTCGCCGCCTAGATCGAGCGTCCGGATGATCACGGCGTGTGGATGCGCGCCCTTGGCAACCTTGGAATAGGCCTCGAACTGGGCTTGTTCGTCCGGCATTTCGTCTTTCTCAAGGTAGAGAAACTCGGTGCGAAACAGGCCAATGCCCTCGGCGCCGACGCGGCTCAGCGCGGGGACGTCGTCCGGGAGTTCGATGTTGCCGGAAATGGCGATGCGATGGCCGTCGAGGGTTTCCGCCGGCAGGTCGCGCAGTCCGTCGAGGCGTTCTTGGAGGCTGTGGCGTTTGACTTCGAGTTGGCCGTAGATGAACAGCGTTTGCTGGGTCGGTTCGACGATGAGGGTGCCGCTGTAACCGTCAAGGATGGCCATCTGACCATCGTGGACGTGCTCGCTGGCGTTGTGCAGGCCGACGACCGCCGGCAGATCTGTCGAACGCGCCATGATGGCGGTGTGCGAGGTGTGACTGCCGACGTCGGTGGCGAACCCGATCACGTGTTCGCGGTCGAGCGCGGAAGTGTCGGACGGCGCGAGGTCGTAAGCGAGGACGATGGTGTCCGGCGGCAGATTGCTGAGCAGACGTTGTTCGCGGCCGAGCAGGTTGCGCAGGATGCGGCGGGTCACGTCTTGCACGTCCACCGCGCGTTCGCGGAAGAACTCGTCCGGCAATTCCTGCATGGTGCGGATGTATTTGCGGGCGACGTCGTGGAAGACGAATTCGACGTTTTTCATGTCGGACTCCAACCGGGCGGTCACCTGCTCGATCAAGGCCGGGTCTTCGGTGAGGGACAGGTGCACTTCCAGGATGCTGGACGGCGCGGCGGAGCCGATGCCGGTGGCGATGCGCGCTTGCAGTTCATGCAACTGTTGCCGGGTGGCTATCAGGGCTTGCTCGAACCGGCCCAGCTCGCGCGCCACGTCTTCCGGCTTCACGTCGTATTCGGGCACGACCTCTTCGGCGACGCTGAACACGTAGATCGTGCCGCGGGCGACGCCGGGCGAAACGCCGATGCCTTGAAAGGTGCGTTCCATAGGTGTTTTACCGCTCATTCTTCGTCAAACTTTCGTTGGAACAATTTCTCCAACTCCGCGACCGCGTCCTCCGCGTCGCGCCCTTCGGCGATCAACTTTAACTGAGAACCCGCCCCGGCGGCGAGCATCATTAAGCCCATGATGCTTTTCCCATTGATCTGTTCGCCTTCCCGTTCGACAATGATGCTGCTATCAAACTTGCTGGCCACTTTCACAAACAGCGCCGCCGGGCGCGCGTGAATGCCGAGTTTGTTGATGACGGTCACTTCCTTGGTTGCCACTTGGGCGCCGCCCGATTCGGGTGTCTGGCGAAAAATGGTCATAATCGTGGCGCGGATGGGTTGCGCATGCGTTGGATGAGGCGTTCGTTGAATTCCCGGGCGGCGTTGTGGCCGAGGCTTTTCAGTTTCTGATCCAGCGTGGCCACTTCGATGATGCGGGCCAAATCGCGGCCCGGCCGGATGGGAATGGTGATGTGCGGCAGGGCGATGCCGAGGATGGTGTAGGTCTGTTGTTCCAGGCCGACGCGATCCACTTCGGCAACCTGATTCCATTCTTTGAGCGTGATCACGAGGTCCACGCGCTTTTCCGAGCGGACGCTGGCGACGCCGAAGATGGCCGGCACGTTGATGATGCCCAGTCCGCGGATTTCCATGTGATACCGGGTGGTTTCGGAGGAGGTGCCCATCAACTCCCGGCCTGACACCAGCCGGATGCGGGTGACATCGTCGCTGACGAGGCTGTAGCCGCGTTCCAGCAAGGCGAGCACGCTCTCGCTCTTGCCGACGCCGCTTTCGCCACGGATCAGGACGCCGACGCCGAGGATGTCCACCATCGAACCTTGCTCGCTGATCTGCGGGGCAAACTCGTTCTCCAACGCGATGGTGGCGGCGTTGATGAACTTCATCGTCACCATCTTGGTTTTGAACAACGGGACCTGCGCCCGGTCGCACGCTGCCTCGATGGCGGTCCACGGGTTCAAATTCCGCGAGAACGCGAGGCAGGGGATTTTGCGGCCGAGCATCTGCTCCACGCGCCGCAGCCCTTCGGCTTCGCCCAGGGATTTGAGAAACCGCCATTCCGCGCCGCCGATCACTTGCACGCGCCGGAAGGCGAAGTAATCGAAGAATCCGGCCAGCGCGAGGCCGGGCCGGTTCACCGAGCCTTCGTGGATGCGCTGGGCAAGACCCGCCCCGCCCGCGACCAGTTTCAACTGCAACGCCTCGGCGTTGTCGAGGTAGAACTGTTCGACGGTGACGGTGGGGATGGAAGGTTGAGCCATGGCGGTTGGTTTCAGGCCAGGGTCGGTTGAATCAATCCGAAATCGCCCTTCTTGCGCCGGTAAAGCACGTTGACCTTTTCCGTTTCGGCGTTGAGGAACACCATAAACTGGTTGCGTTCCGACATTTCGAGTTGCAGCACCGCTTCGTCCACGAACATCGGTTTGATGGCAAACTTCTCCGTGTGCACCACCCGGTGCGAACCGGTTTCCTCGTGCAGATCGTGCGTCAACACATGCTCGTCCACGTGGACGGGCTGCGCCGCGCGGGGCCGGTGGTTCTGCATCCGGGTTTTGTACTTGCGGAGTTGCCGGGCGACCTTGTCCACCACCTTGTCAATCGCCGCGTACAAATCGTCGTTCACCTCGCGGGCCTCAATGGTGATGTGGTTGCCACACACCAACACCAACTCCGCGATTTGCCGGAACTTGTCCACTTCCAGAATGAAATGCGCGCTTAAGACGCGCGGAAACTCGACTTTGACGTGGTCGAGTTTGTTCGCTGCATATTCCTTCAAAGCCGGCGTCGCTTCCACGTGCCGGCCGGTCACTGTGATTTCCATCGTCGGGCTCCTTTACATGCTGAACCGCGGACCGAGATACAGCTCGCGGCTCTTGGGATCATTGATTAAAAACTCGCTCGTGCCTTCGCGTTCGACCTTGCCTTCACAGATCAGATAAGCCCGATCCACGATGGCCAGCGTCTCCCGCACGTTGTGGTCGGTGAGCAAAATGCCGAGCCCTTTGCGTTTCAACTCGGTGATGATCTGCTGCACCTCGTACACGGCAATGGGATCGACGCCGCTGAACGGCTCATCCAACAACAACAGCTTCGGTCCAGTCGCCAAAGCGCGGGTAATCTCCAATCGGCGGCGTTCGCCGCCGCTCAACGTGTAGGCTTTGTTCTTTGCCAACGCCGTAATATCCAATTCCTGCAACAAATAATCCAGCCGAAACTTCCGCTCCTGCGCGTCCAGCGGCATTGTCTCCAAAATCGCGAGGATATTCTCCGCCACCGTCAACTTCCGGAACACGCTCGGCTCCTGCGACAAGTAACCCATCCCCAGCCGGGCCCGCTTGTGCATCGGCAACTTCGTCACATCCGCGCCGGCAAAGAACACCTGCCCGGCATTGGGCCGCACCATGCCGACCGTCATGTAAAATGTCGTCGTCTTGCCGGCCCCGTTCGGCCCGAGCAACCCGACGATCTCCCCGGCCTTGATCTGAATATCCACGCCGTTGACCACCGTGCGTCCGCCGTACTGCTTGACCAGCCCGGCGGTGCGCAGCAACGCGTGATTGCCATTCTCCGTCATGGCGCGGATCCCTCCGGCTTCTTTTCTTCGGTCTTGTCCTTTGGCTTCATCTCTTCCGGGAAGATTACCAACCGGGAGGACGACTCCACCAACATCTTCCGCTGATTGTTCCAAAACGTGATCTTGTCGCCGCTCACCGTGCCGTCCGGGCTTTCCACCTGGGGATGACCGGTCAACACCACCTTGCCATCCGCCGCCGTGTACACGGCCTCATCGCTGGTTGCCTTCTTCGCCCCTTGAACGATGACCACACCGCCGACCGCTGTAATCTTCCGGATCGTGCGCGAGGTCACGTTGGCTGTGCCGTTCGTCGGCGCCACGTCGCCAAACTCCACTGTCATCTTGTCGGAGCGCACCGTGATCCGCGGGTCCACCACCAGCACGTTGCCTGCGAACACGCCGATGTTCTTGGCGTAATCCACGCTCAACTGCTCGCTCGTGACGACCGTCGGTTCGGCATTGGTTGTCGCGGCCGGGGGGACATTCGTCGCGGCTTCTTCGGCGCGGCATACCGTGGAAGTTAAGATGAACAGCGCCAGCCAGAGTCTCATTGTGATAATCCCATCTGCATTGCGTTGGTGACCGAGCCGGTAATCACCACCTGCACGTTGCTGTGCACCATGAACGACGCCGTGTCGGCATCCCAATCCGCGCCGGTGCCGGTCATCACCACGTTATCGCGCGCCAGGCGGACGGGCGCGTCCGTGTGTCCGCGTTTGTTGGCGCGATCGAGTTGGCAGACCGGGGTGGTGAATACCAACGCCACCCGGTTGCTCGTAAAAAACTCGGCGCGCATATTGAACACCGTCATCGAACCGTCCTCGTTGAATAGCGCCTTATCGCCCATCAGTTTCCATTTCAGATTACCTTGTTCGTCCCGCTCCGGCACTTCAAATTTCTCGATGTACCCCGTGACCGCCGGGACCGGCGACTTCGGTTGTTCCCCCCACGCGGAAAATGCCAGCAAACCGGCAAACAAACCCACGGCGATGTGCTTGGCGACAATCCCCGGCCACGCCCCGCGCGCCTTCAACAACAATTCCACCACCTCCCGCACCGCGCCCGATCCGCCTGTACGCTTCGTCACGTAATGCGCCGCCGCCTTCACTTCCGGCACCGCGTTCGCCACCGCCACCGCCACGCCCACCCGGTTTAACACCGGCAAATCCAACAAGTCGTCGCCCACGAAACAGATTTCCTCGTCCGCGAGTTGGTGTTGCCGTTTGATCTCCTCGACCATCTGCCACTTGTTCACCGGTCCCAACTTCACAACCTCCACGCCCAACTCCTTGGCCCGTCGCTCCGTGATGGGCGAGGGGCGACCCGACACAAATCCGACAAGCAGCCCGGCCTTTCGCGCCACCGCAATCCCGTGTCCGTCCTGAATATCAAACGACTTCATCTCGCCGCCTTGGGCGTCGAAATGGAGTTTCCCATCCGTGAGCACACCATCCACGTCGAGCAAGAGACACCGAACTCGCTTGAAGCGTTTAGTGAGCGACGACTTGGTGGATTTCACACAAAGTCTCCAGCAGTTGTTTCACTTGCGCCAACGGCAACTGATTCGCCGCGTCGCTTTTAGCCTTGTCCGGATCCGGATGGGCTTCAAAGAAAACGCCGTCACACCCGGTCGCCACCGCGGCCCGCGCCAACACCGGGGCCATCCGCCGATCACCGCCCGTCACGCGGCCCGTACCGGGCATCTGGACGCTGTGCGTCGCGTCGAACACCACCGGCCAGCCGAATTCCTGCATCATCGGGATCGCCCGCATATCCGTCACCAGATTCCCGTAACCGAACGAACTGCCGCGTTCGGTGATCAGGATGCTCTTCCCGCCGACCGCCGTGACCTTGTCAACCGCGTGCTTCATGTCCCACGGCGCAAGGAACTGGCCTTTCTTCACGTTCACGCACTTGCCGGTCTTGGCCGCCGCCTGAATCAAATCCGTCTGCCGGCAAAGAAACGCCGGGATCTGCAACACATCGCAGACATTGGCGACCGATTCGCACTGGCTGGTTTCGTGGACGTCCGTCAACACCGGCACCCCGAGCGTGTTTTTCACCTTGGCGAGCACCTTCAGTCCGCCACACTGCCCCGGCCCGCGAAAACTGTCGCCCGCCGTGCGGTTCGCCTTGTCGAAACTCGCCTTGAAAATGAACGGCAACTTCAGGTCGCCGCAGATACCGGCCAGCGTCTCCGCCGTCTTGAGCACCAGCGCTTCCTCTTCAATCACGCAGGGACCGGCGATGACGAACAACGGCGCGCCCTTGCCGCCGAGCGTGAGTTTGCCAACGCGGATGGAATTCATCGCGCGCAGTTTAGCAGAAGAAGTGCGGGTGACAAGCGTTGACGGAGCGAGGGACATTGAGTAGGCTAACGGCATCGGAGAGACGATGACAACAATTACCGTGGAATGCCCGGACGAAGTGCTGGTCAGTCTGAAGGAGAACTCGGCAGAGGCTTCTGCTGAGTTCCGCGTGGCGGCGGCTATGAAGCTGTATGAGCTGGGCCGATTGACCTCCGGTCGCGCGGCGCAATTGGCCGGACTTTCCCGCGTTGAGTTTCTCCAAGCAGCGGCGCGCTACCGGGTGCCCGCTTTTCGCCTGACCGCTGCTGAAGTGGAACAGGACGCCGCCAATGCCTGAGCGGTTGGTCATCTCCAACACGACCCCGTTGTTGTACCTGCACCGCATTCAACGACTGTCGTTGTTGCGCCAGTTGTATCAACAGGTGCAGGTTCCACCGGCAGTGGTGACAGAGCTTCAACTGGGGCGAACGCAGGGACACGACGTGCCAGCGTTGCAGGACCACGACTGGTTGAAGCAGCCCCACCTTCCCGCCGATGCGCCCGCGTTCAACGTCCCCGACCTCGGTCCCGGTGAAGCCGAAGTGCTTGCGCTGGCGGTCCGCAATCCGGGTTGTTTGATTCTGATGGATGACGCCTTGGGCCGGCAAATTGCCCGACTCAATCGTGTGACGATGACTGGCACCGGCGGCATCTTGCTGCGTGCCAAACGGCAGGGACTGCTGCCTTCTTTGCGGGAAACACTGGATCAGTTATTGGCGGCTGGTTTCTGGCTGGATGAAGAAACCCAGCATCTTCTGCTGGCGCAAGCAGGCGAGTTGTAGAGCTCCGCAGCCGGACCGGTTGACGTTGAACACGAGCATTTCATCCTCAACATCGGTCAGTGACCGGATCAACTGGTTAGCCATTGGGCGAACTCTTCGCGGACTTGTTGATGAGGAACACCCTTGCCCTCGTCGAGTTCCCGGAGCCCCTTGCGCACTCCGGCGATGAAATTGATCCGTTCCTGAACGTCTTCCCAAGCGGCGTCGTCCGGAAGTTCCTGAAGGCTCTGAATGGCAATTTCTTTCGTACTCATGCGTTTATTCTTACCCCGTTTGAGAGACCTCCGCAAGCGGGCGAGCGATAGGGCAACACACTCGGCGGTCAGCCGGCTCGTTCATACAGCAATCGTCCCTTGGACAGGACCTCGTCGCGGATGAACGAGTTGGTCCGGCTCATCTCGGCAAACTCCGCCGGCATATAAACGAGCACGTCAAACGCGGCGCGCCAGCGACAAACGTTGGCCACCTCGCGCAGCCGGTCGAAGAACGGTAATGATGTCTCCTTGATCACGACCAAGTCGGCGTCGCTGTCGTCGTCCACCTTGCCCGTCGCCCGCGAACCAAACAGAAAGACACGTTCGGCGTCGTACCGCTGAACCAGCGTCTGCACCAAGTTCTGGATATCGGCCTCGTTCACAAGGCGATAATAGATTCGCCGGAGAGCGTGAGCAAGGTTGATTTCAGATCGGCAACTTCGTAAACAGCATAGCCCCGGCAGGCGTGCCGCGACCTAGCGAACTACTTCAAAACGTCCTTCCCAATGGACAACAGAAACGCGTTCCCGGCATCAGCAAGTGTCTTGGCTCGGTTGTTAAGCCACTTTTCATAATACTCAACGGAAACCTGCGTGATGTCCTCGCCGATGAACTGCTGCGTGAGCTTGTCCTGACCAATCTTGTACCGTTTGACGTAGTCCATGGGGTCTTTGGCACTGATACGGATGTTGATGGTCGGGCCGATGACTGCGATATTGGCGAGGGCGTCAATCTTATCCCCGTTGATCTTTCCCTCCAAAAACTTCCTCGGAAACACGTGATGCCACTGCGGGCGGAAGTCGGCGAGAAGATCAACTCCTTCAAAGCCGATTCGGTTGCCCTTGTCGTCCCAGTCTTTCACTTTGTTCCGGTATGCAAGCAGGTAAAGCAGAAACCGGCCAAAACGGGCATCGCCATAGTCACGCAAGAAGTCTTCCGTCTCCAAAGCCGTAGTGTGTGTGAATCGTCGCACGAGTTTCTGTACAGCCACAAGCAAGGAGCTTGAGTCCTGTAAATCGCGAAGGTCCTCTTCGATTGATGTTGCGCTTGAACCACTGTACCGGCCAAACCGAGATGCTTGTAAGAACCAGTACACAGCAGGTTCAAACGAGTCGCCCGGGAACTTGTCAGATAAGGCCACCATCGTTACAAGCGCCGCTTCGGTTGGCATGGGATCGTTGCTCAGAATTCCATATTCGCGAAACTTCGAAACCAGATTCTCCCACGCTTTCGTCGTGCGTTGCCAATGGGGCAAAATGCTCGCCTGATTCCAAAAGTCGTCGTCGATTTCTTTGAAGCGGACTTTCTTCACGCCCACTCCTGTCAGAGTGCGGAACAACAAGTTGGGATTGACTCGGAATCCTGCATCGCCAAGAGTCCCCAAGTACGGCAGGAATGTACTCCGCACCCAGCCGGGTGCGCGGGCGGCAACCACGCCGAGGTAAATATCCGCCTCTGTGACGCGAGTTCCCCGGCTGTTTAGCCGCGAGAAAATCTCAACGACATCCTCCAGTTCGTGATCAACCGTGATTGTCACCAAATCTTTGTCACGAATCTTCCGCACGCGGTCGAGTCGCGTATAGACCTCCATTGCGTCCATTCCATCACACAGACCTTGCAGCTTGATCTCTTTGGCGGAGCTTTGTAGGGCCGCCTGATCCTTGTCTCTCTGCGTATCAAGGACCAATAGCTTCGATACCGGGATGTAGCGTGGTTCTTTCACCTTGCGTATGGCTGCGTTCGCTACCCAGAAGAATGGTGGCTCTTTCGCATCAATATCAAACCGGATGTCGTACTTACGCAGAACTTTCTCCCATTCCTCCGCGCTGGACCACCAGTACGGCTTCCGTCCAAACAAAATGCAGAGCGCAGCCGTGCGTTGCTGGCCGTCAACGACCCAAAGTGCCGGGCGTTGCGCGTCGGTCACCACCCGTTCCTGTGTCGGCTGCTGGCTGTTCCAGACGAGCAGGCTTCCAATCGGATAGTCCAACCAGAGTGATTCGATCAGATCGCGCACCTGAACCGGTTTCCAGACAAAGCCTCTTTGGAATTCCGGTATGCTCCATGTGTGCGACACCGCGCGCTCCACCAGTTCGCGAATTTTTACGGATTCATAGGCCATAGCGGAATCTCTTATCTGTCAGTCGGCTGTTGTCTATCCCCCACAGTGAACCCGATTTCCTTTTCCTTTTCATTCGGTGTGAACCTCGAAAGCATGAACGAACATTGTTCAGCCCTTGTAATAATAAGGGATCGAGACTTGTCGGCCTGTAGAACCTCCATGCGAATGAGATTGTTGCGTCCACCTTGCATCCATATGATTGTCAAAATGCCAAATCCTGTAGCGCATTCGACTTTGATCGCATGACCGGTATTCTTTGCCGCCCGCGTCTCATTGTCGTATTCATCCTTCACCAAGTTGGTGAGCCATGTGGCGTAATTTTCTCCATTCTCCAATTCCATAAAACGCTTCTCCTAGACATTCACCGCCATCTCAGCCGTCTTGGTGCTCTGTTTCTTGCGGAGGGAAGCGGCGATGAAACCCTGGAAGAGGGGATGGGGCAGGGCGGGTTTGGATTGGAACTCGGGGTGAAATTGGCAGGCGATGAACCACGGGTGATCGCGCAGTTCGATGAGTTCCACCAAATCGAACTTGGTGTACAGACCCGCGACGATCATACCGGACTTGATGAACCGGTCGCGGTACTGGTTGTTGACTTCGTAGCGGTGGCGATGTCGTTCGCTGATTTCATTGCTGCCGTAGAGGGCGTGGACTTTGGTGCCGGGTTGGAGTTTGCTGCGTTGGGCGCCGAGGCGCATCGTGCCGCCTTTGTCGGCCACGCCTTTTTGTTCTTCGAGCAGGCAGATGACCGGGTGCGGCGTCTTGGGGTCGAACTCGGTGGAGTTGGCATTCTCCAGACCGCAGACGTGGCGGGCGAATTCGATGGTGGCGATTTGGAGGCCGAGGCAGATGCCGAAGTAGGGGACGTTGTTTTCGCGGGCGTACCGGGCAGCGGTGATTTTGCCTTCGATGCCTCGGTTGCCGAAACCGCCGGGCACGAGGATGCCGTCCACGTCCTTGAGATATTTGTCGGGGCCGTTGCGTTCGATGTTCTCGGCGTCCACGCGAACGATCTCGACGGCGGAATCGTTGACGCCGCCGGCATGTTTGAGCGCTTCGTAGAGGCTCTTGTAGGCGTCCTGCAACTGGATGTATTTGCCGACAACCGCGATGCGGACTTTGTGGGTGGGCCGGATGAGGCGTTCGAGCATCGCTTCCCATTCGCTCATGTTGCCCGGAGTACCGGTCAGGCCGAGATGCCGGCAGACGAGTTCGTCCACGTTCTCGCGGCGCAGCGCCATCGGGACTTCGTAGATGGAGTTCTCGACGTCGAGTTCCTCGATCACGCCTTCGACGGGCACGTTACAGAACATGGAAATCTTGGCGCGTACGTCTTTGTCGAGTGGCTTCTCGCTCCGGCAAATCAGGATGGAGGGTTGGATACCGATCTCGCGGAGTTTGGCGACGCTTTGCTGGGTGGGTTTGGTTTTGATCTCACCGGCCACGCGGATGTACGGGACGAGCGTGACGTGGATGAACAGCGCGTTCTGCGGGCCGACTTCCAGTGCGAATTGCCGGATGGCTTCGAGGAACGGCAGGCCTTCGATGTCGCCGATCGTGCCGCCGATTTCGATGAGCACCACGTCCGCGCCACTCTGTTTGCCGACGGCCCGGATGCGGTCTTTGATTTCGTTGGTGACGTGCGGAATGACCTGGACGGTTTTGCCGAGGTAATCGCCGCGCCGCTCTTTCTCGATGATCCGGGCATAGACCTGGCCGCTGGTGAGATTGTTGAGCTTGCTGAGCTTGGCGTGGGTGAACCGTTCGTAGTGGCCGAGATCGAGATCGGTTTCCGCGCCGTCGTCGGTCACATAGACCTCGCCGTGCTGGAACGGGTTCATCGTGCCGGGATCGACGTTCAGATACGGATCGAACTTCGCCAGCGTCACTGACAGTCCGCGGCTTTCCAGCAGCGTCCCCAGCGACGCGGCGGTCAAACCCTTCCCCAGCGAACTGATCACCCCACCTGTGACAAAAATATATTTCATTGGGCCTTCAGAATCTCCTCCACAAGTTTCACATCCGCCGGGGTGTCCACCCCGATGGAATCATACGGCGTCACCAACACTTTGATCGCCACGCCATTGTCCAACGCGCGCAACTGCTCCAGCTTCTCGGTTTTCTCCAAATCGGTTTGCGGCCAGCGCACGTACTCCAGCAAGAACTCCCGGCGAAACGCATAAATCCCCAAGTGCTTGTACCGTGTGACCTCGCCGCCATCCCGCGCGTAGGGAATCACACTGCGGGAAAAATACAGGGCGTTGCCCGTTCCGGCAATCACGACCTTGACGACGTTCGGATTCGTGAGTACTTCCGGCGATTCGATCTTGCGCGCCAGCGTGGCCATCCGGCAAGCGGGATCGTTCTGAATCCCTTCGACGAGTTGATCGATCATCTCCGGGCGGAGCAACGGCTCGTCGCCTTGGATGTTGACCACGAACTCACTCTCATACGCCCGCGCCACTTCCGCGATGCGATCCGTGCCGGTGGCGCAGTCGGCAGAAGTGAGCATGGCGTCGCCGCCGAACTTTTCGACTGCTTCGAGAATCCGCGTGTCGTCGGTGGCGACGATGACTTTGTCCAGACGTTTAGCCCGCGTGGCGCGGTCATAAACGCGGTGGACGAGCGAGCGGCCGGCGATGAGAGCCAGCGGTTTGCCGGGAAACCGTTGCGCGCCGTAACGGGCGGGAATCACGCCGAGCGTTCGCAGTGTCACGGGCCGGTAGTGTAACAGACCGGCAGAGCGTGACAAGCTCCGCGCGCACCCAATTGACTGGTAACGGACGCGCCGGTTGCGGTAATTGAATCGCCGACGAACAGCACCCGCAGCAGATTGTCCGTGTTCGCCCCGGTCACCCCAATATCACACCACTCGATGTATTCGCGCTTGCGGCAAGGCGGCGAAGGCCCGAGAGTACCGGCGTGACGATTCGGACCAAGCTTGGGATCTTCCATGCTGAGTTTTCAGCGCGGGGCCTGACGGCGCTACGGTTTGGCGACAGGCCGGTCAGGGTATCAACGAAACGGCGCGGCTGGAGCCGCGCCCTCCAACGACAACTGCAGAGCTACGCCGCTGGTAAACGCATGCGCTGGAGTGTGCCGCTCGACTTGTCGGCCGGCACGAAGTTCCAGCAAGCCGTTTGGCGGACGCTTTGCCGGATACCATACGGGGAAACGCGGAGTTACGCGTGGGTGGCCCGGCAGATTGGCCGGCCACGGGCGACGCGGGCGGTCGGCACGGCCTGCGGGGCGAATCCGGTGCCGGTGATTGTTCCGTGTCACCGGGTTGTCGCGAGTGACGGTTCGTTGGGAGGCTTCCGCGGCGGTTTGGCTCGGAAGAAGCGGTTGCTCGGTCTGGAAAACAGCGCGCAATTGAAATGTTGTTCCAGTCGGTGCCAGCAACTTTAGAGGCAGACAGGTGTTTATCTGTCTGAGCAAGCGTTCATGGAGACGAATTTCCGTTCACGGTGCTTCTGCGCCATCAGTCTGACAGCCGGGCTGGCCCTGTTCGTGACGATGATGGCGGTTATTTTGTACCCGCGTTCAACGGCGTGGATGAAAGCGGGTACGTGGTTTCCGGCCGACGCTTGGCCGTGGCCGGCGACCTCGCCCAGCGAACGTCCGACCCGTTTGAGTTTGTCAGCGGCAACAGCGTAGAAACCGAACCGGGTGTGTACTACGCAAAATACCCCATCGGCTACCCGGCCTTGGTGGCGGTGGCCTATAAACTGGGCGGGCCGGCGGCGACGTTTCTGGTGAACCCGATTCTGGCGACGCTGGCGGTGTTCGGCATATTTCTGTTTGCGCGGGCGCTGCTTGACGATATGGCCGGTGTGTTTGCCGCGATCTTGTTGGCGACCAATCCGCTGCACGACTACTTCGGTCTTTCGAGTTTAAGCCATACCGGGTCGCTGTGTTTCGCGGTTTGGGGCATGTATTTCGTCTGGGAATGGAGCCAACGCGGTGGCTGGTGGCGGGCGTTGTTGGGCGGCGCCTTGGCCGCCTACGCGGTGAGCGTCCGGTACACCGAAGCGCTGCTGGTGTTGCCGGTATTGGCGACGATCGTTTGGCGTTGGCGGCGTCCGCATTGCGGGCGGGAAGTGTTGATCATGCTGGTGGCCGGGGTGGTGGCGTTGCTGCCGCTGCTGATGCAACACGTCGTGGCGTACGGATCAATCTTCACCAGCGGTTACAGTTTGTGCGGCGAGGCGACCGGGTTTGGCTGGCAGTGGTTCAAGGATAACTGGAACCTGATGCTCACCCGGATGGATGACAACGGGCTGCTGTTGTTATTCCCGCTGGGCCTGGTCGGGTTGCTCTATCTGGGCACGCGTGACCGGCGACGGGCAGTGTTTCTCGCGTTGTGGGCGGTGCCGTCGCTGTTGTTGTACTCGGCGTATTATTGGGCGCCGCGCGGTGAAGGCCCGGGGTACGTGCGGTTTTTTGTGAGCGTGTTTCCGCCGTTGATCGTGAGCGCGCTGGCGTTATTCGAAGGCGCGTTGGCCGCCACGCCCCGGAGGCGATCGGTGTTGACCGGCGCGTATGTGTTGTTGGTGGCGGCGGTCAATCTGCATGACGGCCGGGAGCTGTTGGCCAAACAGATGGAGCGGCTGGTGTTCAACCGGCAAACCAGCGTCGCGGTGATGTCCGCGTTGCCGACGAATGCGGTGATCTACGCGAATGCCGGCCTGCTCAACTACGTGGAGTTCCTGGGCGACTACCGGTTGTACGCGCAGGAGACGTACGACCGCGGCGCGATTGCGCGGTCATTGGACGTGTTGAAGGATGATGAACCGCATCCATTCCAACGCCAGAAAGCGCAACGCATCGCCAATCTCCTCGGCCCGAAAAACGACAGTCAACTGCTGGCGTTGGAGCGGGCGCGGCTGGCCCAACAGGTCGCGGACGGACGGACCATTGCGCTCATCGCCAATGAGGATGGTTTGCGCCGCTGGCGGGGCCGGCTGGCTGGTCAGTATCAATTTGAGCCGGTGGCGGATTGGTCGGAGCTCCGGAGCCGGCCCGCGCGCAACCGGAAGTATTACGAGCCGGCGCCGGAAGAGTTGCTGAGCGCGGCTTGGGCGTTGTACGTGTTGCGGCCCCGGGGACCGGAGCCGGATTTGTCCGAGATGGCCGCCTTGGAAGAGAAGCTCGATGTGACCCGGGAATCCATCCGCCAGATGCGCGCGGAATATGACGAACGTTATCCCGGGGCACAGCAGCAATGGGCGCAGATTGCGGCGTTGGAACGGGACAGCCGGGAAATGAACAACCAGCTCCGGCAGCTCAAGAGTAAAATCCGTCCGGCCGCCAGGCATCCCAAGCCGCAAGCTTCGGCGCAGCATCCGGTGGCCGTTGCCGCCGGGAAGGGAGTGCCGCAGTGAGCCGCCGCGCATTCACGTTGCTGGAGTTGTTGGTGGTGATCGCCATCATCATCATCTTGGCCGGATTGCTGTCGCCGATGTTGGCGAAAGCCCGCGACCGGGTGCGGGCGATCAACTGCGCCAGCAACCTGCATCAACTCGGCGTCGGCATCGAGTTGTACCTGAGCGATAACGGCGGGCGCATGGCCGGGTTGAGCGGCACATTTCCGACGTGGGGCGATACCAACAGCGTGCAAGCTTGGACGTGGACGCTGTTCCCGTACGTGAAGAAGACGCAACTCTATCTCGATCCCGGCCGGCCTTCGTGGATGCCGGAGTTGCCGGTGGACTATTACTTCGATTTGTTGCCGGCTTTCGTTTACGGCGGCGGGCCGACGAACGGGCAGGTGTACACTGTGGACACGCGCGCCATCACCCAACCCTGCGCGTTCATCATGTTGGGCGAGGATTTGATCCTCAGTCCGCCGCAAGAGATTGATCCCACCAACGAGACCCAGGACAAGTCCGGCTTCTCCGGTCACGATGCGACGTTTCCACCGTATCATCTCGGCGTCGAGAACATCCTGTTCGCCGATGGTCACGCGGCGCCGTACAGCGCTTGGAACACGGCAGAACTGACTTACTGGTACGCCATGATGGCCAACTGGCAGACCACCGCGCCGTGAAATGGGCCCGCTGGTTATTGCTGATCGTGCTGGCCGGCTTGGTCGGATTTTCCGGCTGGCGGGCGTGGCGGGCCTTTCATCAACAGCCGGCCTTGTTCGGGATGCGCGAATGCCATAGCCCGGCGTTACCGCGAAAGAGTTGGCAACAATTCGGCGAACTGTTGCGGTTGGCGCGGCAAACGGCCACGCGCGACGGGTTGCGCCTCCGCTCCATCGAGTTGGTGGAACTGACCGATGACCCGAAGACCGCCATCTACTGGTTGGACGATGAGTTGAAGAACCCCGGCTTCGAGCCGCTCCAGCGCTTGGAACGACAGAGTGGCGGCCGGGGCAACGAGTTACTCGGTTTCTACACGCTGGACGGCACGCCGTTATCGTTCACCGAACGCACCGACCCCAGGGATGCGCAGCACCACATCCTCACGGTGCAACTCGACGAACCGCTCGCCCCCGGTAAAACCGTATTGATTTTACGACGGGAGCGTCGCCCGGTCAGCATCCGTACCGGGCGGGATGGCGCGCAGACGTTGGCATTGGGACGGCTCGGGCCGGGCGGCGATGTGCTACGCGTGCGCGGCGTATGTCTGCTTTCGAAAATGACACTTCTCAACTACACCCCGCAACCCTCGGCGACTCGCAATCAGTCTGACCCGCCATTTGTGGGTTGGATCAGCGACCCGGATGCGACCAACTCCGTGCCGGTCACGGTAGCTTTCCAACAATCCCCATAGCGGTGGGGTAGATCAGCGCGCATTGCTTTTCGGCTCGGCTTCTTGCTTCTGGAGCGCGTCGCGCAACCAATCGTCGAAGAACGCGTCCGGGTCCTGCAGGCGCGGATCGACTTATTCCATGAGATTTTCCGGCATCTTGCCTAATTCCACCGGGAGGGTCTGGGTTTGTTGACCGCGCTGGATGACGAGTTTCACGGTGGTGCCGGGATTCTTGGACTGGACATAGGTCGTCAACACCTGCGGATTGGGTTGTTTGGACAGATCAACGTCGTCAATCTTGGTGATCACGTCGCCCGCTTGCACGCCCGCGTGCCCGGCCGGGGAATCCGCCGTGGCGTTGACCACTTGAATACCGTTATCGGCGCGCACCATGTCCGGCCCGTCCACGATGATGCGCTGCATCTGGCCGTTGCCGACAAAAATCTGCTGGACCGGTGCGCCGACCGCGGTCATATGAATGCCGAGAAATCCGCGCGGCCGTTTGAGGATGTGGGTGATGACCAGTTGCCGCATCACGTCCCGCAGCCGGGTGGTGACTTCGGGATCCTTCGAGTGGGCATACGCCCGCAGACAATCCGCGAGCACCGCATCGGGATTCGCATCGCCAAGTTTGGCGAGGTATTCCTGCGCCGTTTGCCGAGCGGCAAATTTCCGCGCGCCAAGCTGAGGGATGAGCTGCTGCACCGTCATAGGCAAGTCCGCCGCCTGCGTGGCGAACGACACGATGATGCTGAAAATGAGAATCCGCGTCACGAAGCGTAGTGTAGCACCTCGGGCAGCCATCACAAGAGTCGGGTAATGGCAACCGGTTCGGAGCGCGATCAACTGTGGCGGCGGTCGCACTCGACGAAGGAGGGCCGAGGGGTCAGGGCGGCAATTGGCCGCTGATGGAAGGCCGCATCCCGCTCCTCGGTGTGTTCTGTGTCTCGGTGGTTTCCCGCCGGCGGATGTTGGTCAAATATGCCGGCTGTCGTGTTCGTCTTTGGTGTGGTAGCCGCTGTCTTGCCGGGCGAGGTTGACTTGGTGTTTCTTGGTGTAGGCTTCGTAGAAGTCGGCGGGAGTCATCCCCAGAACTTGGGCGAGAGAGATGAGGAAGTGGAGAAGATCAATGATCTCGACGCGGGCGTTTTGCTTGTCGAACTTCTGGTATTTGGCCCACCATTTCCACGGAACACAGTCGGTCAACTCGGCGATTTCCTGGGTCATGGCGCGGCAGTAGTTGAGCACCCATTGCTGGCGTTGCTCATCGGTCATGTGGGCGGTGTCCACGCCGATGCGCAGGTTGAGTTCTTGTTGCAGTCGGAAAATTTCTTCAAGTCTGTCGGGGGTTGTCATGGTGCCGCAGTATTTCCGAAGTGGACTGTAAAATCACGGCCTTTTTTGATATAGTACCGCACGGATGTCCGCTTAACAGGCGATCACGTTTCTTGTAAGCCTTCATGATGAGA
>JBBISF010000034.1:0-28075 GCA_037441425.1 Verrucomicrobiia bacterium | reverse complement strand
CTTTATCGGCCAAGACTCACTCTGCAAACTGTCCAGTTTTAAGGGTTCAGGTCAGCACCGCTTCCTGCCAGATCCGTCTCTGCTTGAGTATCACAATCAGCATGTCTTCGTGGAGAAGTAAGTACCGGCAACTTGAAGAAGGAAAGCTATGAAAAGACTATTCGATTCCAGAGGTTTAGGACTCAGGATTCTCGGCACTCACGCCCTAAGTGAACATGATGGAGGCGTGAGCAAAACTGTGTACGCAGGAAACAACGGGAAGTTCTATCTGGAAGTTTTCGAGATGGACGAAGGCGTCGCGCTTTTTGAGTTGAAAAAGACTGAATTGCCGACCGCTCTGGCTGATGTCGAAGCGCTCGCGTCTCAATAGTGGTTATCAATTTGGTTGGTGTTCGCTGGCGTACCTGTATCCGGGGTTTCATCCCGATGGCTACCGGAGCAAAGACAGCGGCTGGCCGCGCGTCTTGAAACGGTTCGCGGCGGAGGCGTGGCGTCGCGCCCGCGTCGGCAAGCTGGCGGACGAAGAGTTGTATTGCTCCGATGCCGCATGGGCCGGACTGTACGACCGGATGACCATCCACTTTCCCGACGAGACCGCGCGACGTGTTGAACTTGCCAAGCGGTACGGGCAACCGGCCAATGCCTGATGTCTTCACCAAGCGGAAGCGGTCGGAAGTGATGTCGCGAATTCGCGGGCGCGGCAACCGGCAGACCGAACTCGCGCTTGCGACTTTGCTCCGCAAGTGTGGCGTCACCGGCTGGCGACGCAATCAGCCATTGTTCGGCAAACCGGACTTCATCTTTCGCAAATCGCGGGTTGCGGTCTTCGTGGATGGCTGCTTCTGGCACTCTTGTCCCCAGCATGCCACCATGCCGGCAACCAACCGGGCATTTTGGCGAAGGAAACTTGCCAAGAACCGTCGCCGCGACCGTCTTGTGAATCAGACGTTGCGTCGAAATGGGTGGCGAGTTGTCAGAATCTGGGGACACGAACTCGTGAAATCATCGGCAAGATGTGTTGAGAAAATACAGCGACAGTTGAATGCGAAATGACGATTCGGATGCCTTAAAGGAAACTCATTCAATGAAAATCAAAAAGGGCGATACGGTAAGAATTAAACCCGAATGGCAAGACGACGGTGACGACAAAATCAAGTTTATTGCTATTGAGGATGAGGACGGCGGACGTGTGCGCATTGAGGCGCAGCTAGACCTGCCGATCAACCCAAACCAAGTTGTGACAACTGAAATGGTGGAGATTGATCGAAGGAAAAGCAAATGAACCGCATACCGCAGCCGAAGAAAAGCGACCTCACCGGCAGCCGCGTCTTGATTCTCGCAGGCCGGTATGAGGGCCGGGAAGGCGTTTGCATCGGCAAGTCGGCGGACGGCAAACGCTGGGCAATCTCGCCGGACGGCAGCGACGAGATTCTGCAACTCGTCTTTGAAAAAGAGTTCGGCCTTCTGGTCGATCTCTCCGGTAACCCCGGCAATAATTAACGACCGGCAACTTCTGCCGGCACTCGACGACGTTTGCTGGTTCGTCCCGGTGGATCATCCGGCTGGATGCGAGTCTGAAACCGGACATCACGATTGCCGTCCAGATGGATGGGAATTGCCCGGCGACTTCAAAAGCGTCTCGCCTTGCTCTGCTTCACTTCGTTCAGGATGACAGCCACATCGGAGTGAACTGGCAGGTTGCATCCCGTGCCTGTTTTGGGGTATGGGAGAGACGCGGTGAAACATTACCCACTTTTTCTCGATCTCGCGGACCAACCCGTTGTCGTCGTCGGTGCCGGCCAAGTCGCCACGCGCAAGATTGGCACGCTGCGCAAGGCGGGCGCGCGGGTGACGGTGATTAGTCCGATAGCGACTCCCGCCATTCGCCGGATGAAAAAGATAACGTGGTTGCGGCGGCGCTACCGGACAGGCGATTTGCGGGGGGCGCGGTTGGTGGTGGCAGCAACCGACAATCTGACGGTGAACGAACGCGTTTGCCGGGAAGCGCACCGGCGGCGGTTGTTGGTGAATTGCGTCGCTCCACCGGCGGCCGGCAACTTTATTGTGCCTTCTCTGGCGCGCCGGGGAAGTTTGCAGATCGCCATTTCCACCGGCGGCGCGAATCCGGCACTTGCCAAACGGATGCGACAGGAGCTTGAAGTGTTCTTCCGTCACCGCTATCCTCGCCATCGTGGCAATTGACCGATTACTACTCTGGTTGGCACAGGTGTTTTACGCGACGAGTTGCGTACTCACCATCCGCCGGCTGCGCGCGGGCGGCGACGCCACGCGACTGCATCGGACGAACTACGTGTCGCTGATTGCCGGCTTCGTGCTGCACACGGCGTTTCTGGTGTTGCGCGGCCGGGCGGTGCAGAGCTGTCCATTGACGAATCTTTTTGAGGTCAACGCCTTCATCGCGTGGGCGGCGGTTTTGTTTTTCCTGTTGATCGGGACATCGTACCGGGTGTCGTTTCTCGGCGCGTTTACGGCGCCGGTGGCGTTCGTGCTGTGCGCGACAGGATTATTGTTTGCCACGGATGTACCGCGCGCGGAACCGGTGACCCGCAATCCCTGGATCGAGTTTCATGCCGCCATTGCGATTCTGGCGTGCGGGGCGTTTGCGCTCGCGTTTGTGACGGGTGTGATGTACTTGGTGCAAGAACGGCAACTCAAGTCCCGGCATTTGAGTCCGTCCTTCCTCCTCCTGCCGTCCATCGAACAGCTCGATGTCATCAATTTCCGGTTGCTGATGCTGGGGTTCGTGATGCTCAGTCTCGGCATGGTGGGCGGCGTGGTGTCGTACCGGATTGTGGGCCATTGGACCAAACCCAAGATTGTCTGGGCGGTCGCGACGTGGCTGATTTATGCCGGTCTGCTGCTGGCGCACCGCGTCTGGTCGTGGCGCGGGCGGCGGGTGGCGCTGGGTGCCATGGCGTCATTTGCCTTCGTATTGATTACCTTCTGGGGCGTGAGTCTGTTGGGGAAAACACCGTGAATCTGGTGGTCATCGGCCTGAATCATCGCAGCGCGCCGGTGGAAGTGCGGGAGCGGCTGGCCGTGCCCCGCGCGCGGCTGACCGCCGCAACCGGGCGGCTGCTCGGCGTCGCCGGGTTGCACGAGGCGACCATTCTCTCCACATGCAACCGCGTGGAAATCTACGGTCTGGCCGGCGGAATCGAAGTGACGGCCAACATCCGCCGGTTTCTGCACGAACATCATCAACTCAATCAGAGCATTGACGAGCATTTTTACGAACACCATGATCGCGCGTGCATGCAACACCTGTTTGAGGTGACGTGCGGCTTGGATTCGATGGTGGTGGGGGAAACGGAAATCCTCGGTCAGGTGAAGGAAGCCTACGAATCGGCGCTGCAAACCGGCGCGACCGGGATTGCCCTCAACCGGTTGTTTCAAAAGGCATTCGCGGCCGCGAAACAAATCCGCTCGACCACCGCCATTGGCCGCGGATCAATTTCGGTGGGGTCGGTGGCGGTTGATCTGGCGGAGAAAATCTTCCGCAACCTCGTCGAATGCACGGTCATGGTGCTGGGCACGGGGGAGATGAGCGAAGCGACGGCGCGGGCGCTGTGCAGTCGCGGAGCCGGAACGCTCATCGTGTGCAGCCGGACCCACGAACGCGCCGAGGCGTTGGCCAGTCGGCTCGGCGGTCGGGCCATTTCCTACGATCAATGGCCGGTGGAATTCCCGTCGGTGGACATCGTCATCAGCGCCACCGCGGCGCCGCACCCGATCATCACGAACGCCAAGCTGGTCCCGTTGATGAAGGAGCGCCGGCATCGGCCGTTGTTTCTGATTGATATTGCCGTGCCGCGCAACGTCGAGCGGACCTGCAGCGACTTGGATGACGTGTATCTTTACGACATTGACGACCTGCAGCAGATCGCCCAGGAGAACGTCACCGCCCGCGAACGCGAGGTGGCGGCCTGCCGTGAATTGATTGCCGGGCATACGGAACGATTGGCGGAATGGTTCACAAAGAACGACGCCCGCCTCCAGGAAAAGTACGTTGCCGGAAGCGGTCACGCCGGCGACCCGGCGCACGCCACATGAAAACGCTCACCATCGGCACGCGCGGCAGTCCGCTGGCGTTGGCACAGGTTGAACTCGTGGCCGGTTATCTTCGCCAGGCGCATTCCGGCATCCAGATCGACCGACAAATCATCAAGACCAGCGGCGACCGGTTTCTCAACGCCTCACTGCTCGCCATCGGCGGCAAAGGCGCGTTCACCAAGGAAATCGAAGACCAACTCCTTGCTGACAAGATTCACATCGCCGTACATAGCTTGAAGGATTTGCCGACTGACTTGCCCTCCGGACTGACCGTCGGTGCAGTTCTCCCGCGCGAAGATGCCCGCGACGCGTTCATCTCGGAGAAATACACCTCGATTGATGAACTCCCGCAAGGCGCGCGCGTCGCGACCGGCAGCATTCGCCGTTGCGCCCAACTGCTCGCCAAACGCCCCGACCTGCGGGTTGAGGAAATCCGTGGCAACGTCGGCACGCGTCTGAGCAAACTCCCCGAGTTCGACGCCTTGATTCTTGCCGTGGCCGGCATTAAACGACTTGGCTTGTCGCCCCAACTTTACCCGCTCGATGTTGCGGTGATGATTCCGGCCGTCGGGCAGGGGATTGTCGCCATCGAATGCCGGGAAGACGATCTCGCGACACGAGAAATTCTCTCCGTCATCAACCACGCCGACACGCTGCTCTGTGCGGAAGCCGAACGCGCCTTCCTCAAAGCAATGGGTGGCGGCTGCCAATTACCCTATGCCGGCCACGCAATCGTCACCGGCGAAACGCTGCGTCTGATCGGCGCAAAGTTCGAGCCGGCAACCAAACGCGGTGAAGTCGCCGGCTCGAAAGCGCAGGCGCGTGAGTTGGGTGAACGGTTGGCCAGGCAACTCTTGTGAGAAATTCGATCCTTTTGTTGGTGGCTGCCCTTTGCGTCTCATGTTCCGCACCGCTATGGCCTAAGCACCGGGAAACATCCGCCATTCGTAAGTACTTGCGGCACGAGGATTACTCAAAGATGGATGAATATTTTTCTCGCGTAGATTCCTACGCCAGTTCTCACCTCCATATCGGCATGTCGTCAGCGCAAGTCCGACGGATCATAGGAACTCCACAATGCGTAGTCCTTCTCGATGAGCGCGTCAAGATGTGGTCCTACGCGCCTTCGATCAGCGGCACATTCGAGTATTGGATTGTGCTCGTTGACGACAAGTTGGATTTCTTTGGCGGTACGCAGACCACTTGGCTTTGGGAGCGTTACGGCGGCAAGTTCGGGAAATCCTAGCTGCGTGGTGATTGTGTCAGCTGTCGGCTTGTTTCGTCACCAGCTTTCCGTTAGTGTGACCGCCAATGAGACCAGCATTCGGCAACGACGAGATTCCGTATTTCTCGTGGGATCGGGCGCTGACGACGGCGCAGATTCGTGAGGAGTTACGCACACGGACCGGCCGCGAGTGGGCGCGGGTTGCGGCGTGGATCATGCGCGAGGCGGCGACGGCGGATGTGTGGCAGTTTCTCACACCGCAAGAAGTCGGCGCGCGGTTAGCCGACCTTGAACCGATGCTCGGGCGGCGGCGAGCGTTTTGGAAATACATTCTGCACACGTGGCATGAATTGGGAAAACTCTAAGGCACTCACGCCACTCAAGCGCGATTTCCTGCGACCGTTCTTCGCACGGACGCAGAGGTTTTTCCTGACGGGGGGCTCGGCGTTGGGGATTTTTTATCTGGAGCATCGGTTATCGTACGACTTGGATTTCTTCACCACCGAGGCGGACGTTGTGGAGTGGCATCCGCTGACGAACCAAATTCTCGGCATTGCCGCGGGCATCGGCGCGCAATGCCGGAATCTCATCGCCAGTCCCGATTTTCAGCGGTTTGAACTCATGCGCGACGGCGGGAGGGAGATTCTGGATTTTGTCATTGAACGAGTTCCACAAGTCGATCCGCAGAAAGAACAGTTCGATACGATACGCGTTGACACAATGCGGGAGATTATCGCGAACAAGCTGTGCACGCTGGCCGGGCGAACAGAGGTAAAGGACTTGATTGATCTGTATTTTCTCCAGAAACAGGGGCACGACGTTATCGCCCACCTGCCGGACGCCCAACGGAAGGAGGGCGGTTTGGACCCGGCGATCATCTCGTATCTGCTGGCGGAAGTGCATGTCGAGAAGATTCCCGAATACGTATTCCAGAGTCTTTCGTCTGCGGAGCTTGACGGGTTCATCCGCCAATTGCAGCAAAGCTTCGCGGACAGAGCGTTTCCGCCGCAGGTGAAATAATTTGATCGTGAACAAGACAGGCAAAGTTTATCTCGTCGGCGCGGGGCCGGGGGATGCCGGGTTAATCACGGTGCGCGGGTTGGAGTGTCTCCAACGCGCGGACGTGATTGTGTATGACAATCTGGTGAACCCGGCGTTGTTGCGGAACGCGCGGGCGGACGCGGAATTGATCTTTGCCGGCAAGATGGCGAAGAAACATACGCTCACGCAGGAGGAGACGAATGTATTGCTGGTGGAGAAGGGAAAGGCCGGGAAGGTGGTGTGCCGGTTGAAGGGGGGCGATCCGTATGTGTTTGGTCGCGGCGGCGCGGAGGAGTTGCGGCAGGCGGGAATTCCCTTTGAGGTGGTGCCGGGGATTAGTTCGTCCATTGCGGCGGCGGCGTACGCGGGAATCCCGGTAACGCATCGGGCGGTGGCCACGGCGTTCATGGTGATTACCGGGCACGAAGACCCGACCAAACCGGAATCCCAAGTGGATTGGGCGAGCGTGGCGAAGTTTTTCGGGACGCGCGTGATTTTGATGGGTGTGGAACGGATTGGCGTGATTGCCGGGGAGTTGATGAAACATGGTTGTCCCGGTGAAACGCCGGTGGCGATGGTGCATCGCGGAACGACCGGACAACAGCGCAGTATTACCGGGACGCTGGCGACGATTGCGGATGTGGCGGCCAAGGCGGAGTTGAAACCACCGGCGGTGACGATCATCGGCGAGGTGGTGCGGTTGCGGGAGACGTTGAACTGGTTCGAGCAGCGACCGCTGTTCGGGAAACGGATCGTGGTGACGCGGAGCCGGGAGCAGGCGAGCGATCTGGTCCGGCAACTCAACGAACTCGGCGCGGATGTGTTGGAGATTCCGACGATCCGGATTCAACCGCCGCAGAAGCTCGCGCCGTTGCGGGAGGCGATCAAGACGATTGGGACGTACGACTGGCTGGTGTTCACGAGTCCGAACGGGGTGGAGGCGTTCTTCCGGGAGTTCTTCAAGATGCACCAAGACATCCGGGACTTGGGCGCGCTGAAGATTGCGGCCATCGGGGTGGTGACGTCCGCGAAATTGGCGGCGCTGCATTTGGAGGTGAATTTGCAGCCGGAGGAATTCACCGGCGAAGCGTTGCTCGCGCAGTTTCACAAGGACATCTCGTGCGAGAACTTGAACTTCCTCTTGCCGCGCGCGGACCTGGCGGATGAACGGCTGGCGCGCGGGTTGGAAGACTTGGGCGGGATTGTGGATGACATCGACGCCTACGAAACCGTGCCGGATCCGGAAGACCGGAGCGGTCACCGGGCACGCTTGTTGGAGGAAGGCGCGAACTTGGTCACGTTCACGAGTTCATCCACGGTGAACAATTTCTGCAAGTTGGTGGAGGTGCCGGCATTGCGGGCGAAGTTTCCGGCGATGCGCTTCGTGAGCATCGGACCGCAAACGACGAAGGCGGCCCAGGAGAACGGATTGGCGATTGCCGCCGAGGCGCCGGTGCACACGATCCCGGGATTGGTGGATGTCATCATGGAGTTGGGATGACGAAGGAAGAACTCTACGAACAGGGGATGAGCGAGTTTGCGGCGGCGGAGTTCGCGCAGGCCATCGAATTGTACCGGCAGGCCGTGGCGCTGGACGCCAACTATTTCGACGCGTGGCACGCGTTGGGGATGGCGTATCTGCGTGCCGGCAAGTTGACGGAGGCCATCGCAGCCGGTCAACGCGCGGTGGCGATCAATCCCAACGACATGCTGGCGCACACGAGTTTGTCCATGTACTACATGCGCGCCGGCGACAAAGCCGCGGCGGAAAAGGAAAAGGGATTGGCCACCGTCCTCTCGTGGGGCGGCAAGGTGGACCAATTATAGCCACGGTCGACGATCGCGGCCACAATTACCGGTACAAATACGCCGGCAGAAAGTAGAGCGTGCCGGTTTCAAGGCGCAGTTCCGCGGGGGCCACTTCGAGTTGCAATTTGGTGGGACGACTTTCCGCGCTGAACCGAAAGAGATTCCGCCAGCTGAACGGCGTCAGATAACGAATCAACTTGGCCTGTTTGATCTTGGCCAGATCTTTGGCTGCCGCGACCGCGTCGTCGAAGTAGCCAATCTGATCAATAAACCCGTCGTCTTTGGCTTGCCGACCGGACAGGATGCGGCCGTCGGCTAAACCGTCCTTAAGTTGTTGCACGTTCATCTTGCGTTCCTTGGCGACGATGCCGACAAACTTGTTGTACACCTCCATGATGAGGCCTTGGACGAGTTGCTCTTCTTCGGGAGTCGGTTCGCGAGTGGGATTGAGCAGGTCCTTGTACTTGCCAGATTTGAAGGTGTGCGCTTCGACGCCAATCTTCTGCATCAAACCGCTGAACGTGAACGTCTGCATGATGACGCCGATGCTGCCGGTGATCGTCATGTCGGTGGCGACGATACGATTCGCACCCACCGCCACGTAGTACGCGCCGGAAGCCGCCACGGAATCCATGCAGGCGACCACCGGCTTGACGGCGCGCGCGGCCACGACGGCATTGTAAATGGCGTCCGACGCCACCACCTCGCCGCCGGGGGAATTGATCCGCAGCACGATGGCTTTCACGCGCGGATCATCCACCGCGGTGCGCAACTGCTCCTTGATGAGGCTGACCATGCCGTCGTCCGACCCGGTGCCTTCGCCGGCGCTGGTGATCACGCCGGTCAGATAGATGACCGCAATCTTGTCGCGCGCGTTCGCATCGCCGTCCACGAACTGCTCCTCCAGCCGGGAACGCCGCGTCGTCAAGCTGGACTCGCTGCTGCCAAAGATCAGGCCAAATAAAATGAGGTTCGTCAGCAAACTGACGAACAGCAGAAACGTGATGATGACGGCATAGACGATCCACCCGGTCCGTTTGGGTGACGATGCGGCAGGGGTCGGGTGCAACGGCGGCAACGATTCATTCATGGGGCTTACGATGCCCCAGTGCCGCCGGCCTCGCAAGCGAAAAGCAGCGACGGCGGCTCAACCGCCGCAATACTTGCATGGCGTGCCGTCGTTCGGACCGCACGGCTGATTTCCCTTCAGATCAAAATACCGGCATTTGGAATTGTGGCGGATTTTACCGGTGCTCAACCGATACCCGTCGAGCGGGACCAGATTGCTTGCGGCCGCACCCGCCCACAGACCTCGGCCTTGCGCGCGGGCTTGCGCCTCCGCGTCCCGTAGTTCGCCGAGGTGTTTGAGGTACGAAACACCCGGCCGGGCCGGGCGCGGACCGGCCACGCGCGCCAAGCCGTGGGCGAGCAGCCCTTGGCCGAGGTCATGCGCGCCGATGAGCACGTAGGCGTACACGGCTCCGGCATCATCCGCGGACTGGTGGCACGTCACAACCTGGAACGCCTTGCCGGTGAGTTGTTCGCGGGTGAAGTTCGCTGCCGCGCGAGCATTTGATTCGGCAACCGCATAGAGTCGGACAACTTCTTCGCGTTGACCGCACCGGATATGGAACACATCGCCACGGTTCGCAAGGTTGGCGACGTACCGGCAATTTTCCCAGGTTTCCCAATTGGCCGCCCACAGTGGAGCGGTAGTAAACGCGCCAAGCAAGGCGCCGAGCGAAAGGAGGCGGATCAGGACTTTCATGGCGGCAGAGAATAGTCAGCCGCCCGCCATCCGGCAAGCTCGCAGTTGCGCGTGTTTTTTTGACTTGGTCGGATGGCGCGGTTTGACTAGGCTGCCCGCCGCATGTTGCTGGTCATCGACAACTACGACAGCTTTACGTACAACCTCGTGCAGTACCTCGGCGAGTTGGGCGTGACGATGCAGGTCTACCGGAACGACGAGATCACCCTCGACAAGATCCGGGCGCTCAAACCCGCCCGGCTGCTCATTTCTCCCGGCCCCTGTTCGCCGGGTGAAGCCGGACTGTCCAACGACATCATCAAAACCTTCGGCCCGACCATCCCCACGCTCGGCGTTTGCCTTGGTCACCAATGCATCGGCCACGTCTTCGGCGGCGAAGTCGTGCGCGCCGGCCGGTTGATGCACGGCAAGACCTCGCTGATCCATCACAACGGCCGGGAGTTGTTTGCCGGTATGCCCAACCCGTTCACCGCCACCCGGTATCACTCCCTCATCATCAAACGCGACACGATTCCGGATTGCCTGGAGATCACGGCGGAGACCAAACCCGAAGGCGAGATCATGGGGGTCCGGCACAAGACGTTGCCGATCTGGGGCGTTCAGTTCCATCCCGAATCCATCCTCACCCAGGACGGAAAGAAGATTCTGGCGAATTTTTTGGAATTGTAGGGGCGCGGCCCGTTGACGGGCTGATGCCACTCACAACGCTTCTTCGAGCAAGGCCCGCTCCACCTTGCTAAAGACGAAGATTTTCATGCCGATAAAATTCCAGAACAATCCGAACAGCACGGCCACCACGGAAGCGATATTCAACCATAACCGGTTTGTCAGACCAAAGGGCGGCGGGACAAGGTTCACAATCAGCGACGATACGCCGACGTTGATCAACAAGCTGCCAATGATGACGAGCACAAAGCGCGCGGCTTCCCCCGCGCTTTTCTTTTGCTTCACTTCAAAGGTCCAGGCCCGATTCCAGAAATAGCTGTTCACCAAGGCCGCGATAAACGCGATGGTCTTGTAGATCGAAAAGTAAATCCCCCGACTCACGCCGGTGCTGCTGACCAAAATGTTCAGGATGCCAAAATCCACCGACGCGTTGGAAAACCCGATCACCGCAAAACGGGCGAATGAACTGAGGAATTTCCACCGGCGGGAGAAGACTTCGCCGAGGTAAATGCCGAGAACAAACAGCGGCGCCATCACAACCGGCATCGCGAATGACCACGCGTAACTCAGCATCAAGCCCAGTCCGCGAACGATGAAAATCCCCGTGCCGCCGCTGATCAACCCGACGGAGCCGGCAATCATCACGTCCTTTCGTTGCATCATTTGTTCGTTTTCAGCCACGAGAACAATTTTCTCCCCGGAAACAATCGCTCGCAATACCTCACCGGACCGCTGCGGTCAAGACCGCCCGGATCACTTTGACACAGGTCGGCGGCCCGACGTTCGGAATTCTGCGCGGTCACCAGAGCTCGAATCATTCCACATCCATCCCGCGGACGAGGCCGGCGAGATTGTTTGCGGCTGGGGGGGGGATACACTGAGCCGACTTGCCGCCGGTGTGGCCGCGCCCGCCGAGCGTGTTCCCACCCAGCCACAAAAACATTCTCCACCAACCGTCGGGGACAATTGGAGAACTTTACATTTTACGGAGTTGACCCCCAGTATGTTTCCTCTGTCGGCTCAAGATAAGCCAGTGAGACCCTCGCACCAACGCGGGGCTTGGTTCGTTCCACTGGTTGGGTCGGCCCCTTCCAACTGCACCCGCAAACTCGTGGACGCCAAGAATTGCGTCCGGTGCAGACTGAAATACTTCAGCACCAGCGACCCATCCTTCTCCTGGACATCGTAAGTAAAAAACACGACGCTGGCCGTCCCACAGTGCAGGGGCGGAAGCCCGGTCAACTGCGACAGCGCCTCGATGACGATCATCGGGTCGAGCGCGGCATAATCAAACTCCTGCGCGTGGAGCCAGGCGGCGACCTCCGGTCGCGCCCGCGCCAACAGTTCGAGATCCGGCACCGGCGCGTCCGACGCAAGCTCCACGTTGGCGACACCGGTCCGCGACATCATCACGAGCAGACAATTGCAGTAACCCAACTCCCCCGGCCATTCTTTCTTACATCGGTTCATTCTTCCGCTGAACGGGACTGTCGAAAAAGCCTCACGGGGGCGAGTGTGCTCCTCCCTCGATGGGGGCGCAAGTCCGAAACGGTGCGCCCGTCACGGCAATGGAACCATCCGCTTCGCGCCTGAGGACTGAGGCTGGAGGGTGAGCCTTGCTACTCTGCGAAGTAGCCCGCTACGTAGCACGAGCCCGGCGAACCGTGCTGGGACATTGAACAGGGAGAGCGGGAAGACCGGGAAGCGGCCGGTTGGTTACAGGAGGCAACGGGAGCCGAAACGCAGTGAAATCGAGTCGGACGAGAAGCGGGCACGCAAACGCCGAGGGGTCACGGGCGGCAAAGAACAGAGGTTGTGCCAGGGAAACTTCTCCACGCTCCGTTCGCTGTTAGCTCCTGTTCAATCGGGTCGTGCTCCCGGCTCGGCGGCGCACTTCTCACCCCGGAAAAAATCGGAGAATTTGCTAGAGGAATTGTGTTGCCCGCAAAGGGGCTGCGGGAGTAAAAATTGTGGCGGAGAAGCGCCCCATTTGAAACAGGGATAGAGAGAGGACTGAACAACGAATTTGCGCAGTTTCGCTTGTTGTCCTTCACGGAACATGAAAATTGCGATGGGGAAAACACCTCAGCAAACGGGATAGTATATGAGAAATCTGCGCTTTGGTCTGTTTGTCTCACTTCTGTTGATAACCCAAGAGAGCAGTAACTTCAGTCGAGCATGGGCGGACACATTCTATGTGACGGCGTATTGCTCTCACGAGGTAGTTGCGATATCCGAAGCTGGAAACAACCTGGGCACATATGCCGACGCCGTTGTCACGTGCGGCACTACCTCCCTGGCATTCGATTCCAGCGGGAATCTGTACGTCGCAAGCAACGGCGATTGGAAAATCCGGAAGTATTCGCCTCTCGGCGTATCACTTGGCACTTATGAAGACAGTTCGGCAGGGATCAATGCTCCATGGAGTCTGGCCTTTGATTCGCTGGGGAATTTGTACGTCGGCAACTCCGGGACCCACTTGGTAACGAGGTATTCGCCTACTGGGGCTAACATGGGTGTTTTTGTATCAGGACCAGTCAGCATAGTAGGTCTGGCATTTGGTCACGATGGAGTTCTATATGTGAGCGACGAGAGCGCCGGGACTATTCGAGCCTTTTCCTCAACTGGAGTTGACCTTGGGAATTTCGTTACCGGCCTGAATCATCCAGAGGGGTTGGCGGTTGATAAGGACGGCAATGTTTACGTCGCGAATCAAAACAATAATACCATTGAGAAGTATTCGCCTCAGGGCACTCAAATCGGCCATTTTACTTCGTCCCGACTGAACGCCCCCAGTGGACTTGTGTTTGATAGCAACGGAAACCTTTACGTTGTCAATAGTGGTAACAGCACCATCTCAAGATTCACTACAACCGGAACAGACCTTGGCCTATTTGCGACCGTGACGTTCCCCGACAACAGTGCTGCTAGGGCTTCGTCAATTGCCGTGCGAAAGGATATTTGGATTCCCTCTGGTGTTCTCAACGTGCGTGCCGCTCAGCGGGAAGGCACGAAACTGGTGGACATCTTCTATGACCTCGCAAACCCGCAAGGAAACTCTCTGGCAGTTTCAGTCGCGGTGTCCACCAACAACGGGACTTCGTTCAATTTGCCGGCTACGTCGTTCACACCGGCAAATGGTTCACTGGTTACACCGGGTAACAGCCGACAAGTAACATGGAATGCGGGAGCTGATTATAACAACCGGTCGTCGAGCCAAGTGAAGTTCCGCGTCACAGCCGGCGGCACTTTATCGGCAGACTCGGCAGCGGTGACGGTGAACACACTGGATACCGGTAGCTATCCTATCGTTCAGGACGTGACTTCGGCCTATTGCAGTCGGATGCAACATGCCTATTTCCTGAACGGGGTGTCGTTGAGCCAGAACTTCACTGCGAGCGTTGACTGGAACGGTCATCCGTCCGGCACGATTCAGTTCATCACGCCCAACGGAACGCAGTCGGGTGTACAAGCGACACAAACATCCAATGTCGGCACTGATTTTGGCGTGGGCGGTACGTTGCTAGTGAAGGCGATCTCGGCAGATGGCACGGCATCACTGCCGTACAAGGCAAACTTTGATGTGATCAATCCGCCATTGGGGGTTCCGGCGGCATTGCTGTTGCCATCGACGGACACACTTGCTGGGGGCAGTTTGGTTTATTTGAATGCTAATAATGAAGGCACGATACCGGGAAGCATTTGGACATTCGACCAGCAACTCCAAGAAGGTGTTGACCAAGTTCCGAATGATAGCAACGGCGACGCGATCCCGGGGTTTACCGGTAAGGCATTTAGTTTTGCTTCGGCCCTGATCCCGGATGTGGAAATTGGCGGTGATGGAACAGGCTCCGCTTTGTGGACCTTGGACGGGGCCGATTCCGGTTTAAACTTGGGCGGGTTCACCTTCACCCCCAGCGTATCGGGCGGTCCTGGGTGGACCTATTCGCAAACTTCGGCGACTTGGAATTGGTCCGGCCTTCTGAATGTCGCAATTGCTGGCAGCGGTCAGACACTGCCGTCTTATATTTGGGCTAGCCCGCCCATTTACGTGAGCGGGTCTGTGAATTTGGACGTGGGGGCAAACCTACAAATCACAGGGTGGAATCCCAACGGGTATCTCAATGTGGCTGGGACGATTCCGATCTCCGCCCAAGCCGATTTTATTGCGGGATGCGGTGCAGCAGACGTTATGGCGATTGAAGGCTATATCGGTGGTGGGCCGACCATGACTCTGCAATTTCCGGCGCAACCGACACTACAGACGTTAGGGATTCAGTTGGAAGGGGGCGTCCGACTGGTGACTTGGATTCACACTTGGGATCTAGCTAATCTCAACTATTCATGGTGCTTGACCGGCTGTTCGGCTTCGGCATCGCAGGCGCAGGTGACTCGGTCTTTGGTGCAGCAAATGAATGCGCCGATCGCCTCACAATGGAAATTGCTGTCACGCAATTATCTGAAGAAATCATATGCCGTCTTTAATAATGGGGCGATTGCCCACCGGCTGGCCCTGACGCAATTATCTTCTCAGCCGGCGACGGTCAGCACAATGGAAGCTAATATCTTTCCTTATTCTGACCCGGCATTTGCGGTGAATGGGACGAACCAAATGTTGCTGTGGATTTGGGACAACCCGGTTCGGTCGGACGAAAACCGAACGGAATTGGTGTGGTCACAATGGAATGGAGCATCATGGTCCAACCCGACTTCTGTTTGGGACGATGCAACAGCAGATTTTCACCCCGCCGTACAGGTATTCACGAACGGCTCGGCGCTGGCGGTGTGGGAAAACGAGCAAGGGGCTTTAGCCAGTGGTGCGAGCCTGACAGATGTGGCAGCGGGATTGGAAATCGCCGCTGCATGGTTTAATCCTTCCAACGGGGTTTGGACATCCGCGAATTTGACGCAGAACTCATATCTGGATCGAACTCCGCAATTGGCTGCCGCACCGAATGGGCAAGCGCTGTTGACGTGGATCAGCAATCCCAGCAATAGCCTGCTGGGGGCCACAGGTACGCCCAATACAGTCAATTCGCGACTTTGGGACGGAGGCAATTGGCATGATGTCGGGCCAATCACGACAAATGCGGGGATGCTGCTTTGGTCGAGTGTGGCATTTGATGGCAGCAATGGAGTGTTTCTAGCAGTGATTGACGGCGATGATGACCAATCTACGCCTACGGATGAGCAGTTATATGGAGCGACGTTCAGCAATTTGGCATGGAGCGCGTTGACGCAATTGACCTCGAATGGCGTGCAGAATGCCAAGCCGCAGGCGGTGTACGACAGCACCGGTCGGCTGTTGGTGGCGTGGTATCAGGGCAGCAATATCGTCATGCGGGTTGGCGACTTGAATTTGTCCAACGCCACGGCTGTGGCCACGCTCAGCGGGTCGTCTTCGCAGAAGGATTTTAAGCTGGTGACGGGGCCGGCCGGTCAGGTGTCGATGGTGTGGGAAGACTTGGCGACGGATGGCAGTGGGCCGGACCCGTTCCTGGTAAACTGGGATCCGACGTTGGGTGTGTGGAGTCAGCCGTTGCGGCTGTTGAACAACACGAACGAATTGGAGCGGTCGTTTAGCCCCGCCTATGATGACACAGGGGCATTGTTAATGGCGTATGACCGCGTAGCGATTTCGTACGACACGAACAACGTGCCGCAGTTCGGCCAAGTGGACTTAATGTTTATGAATTACCTGATCGGCGGTGATTTGGCGGTCGGCAGTGGTGACATTAAACTCGACACGCCGAACCCGGTACCGACACAGACGGTCAACATCTCGGCAGTCGTTCACAACATGGGCGAATTGGCCGTCACAAACACTCAGGCCGTGTTCTTCGACGGCGATCCCTCCAGTGGCGGGGTGATGATTGGCAGCACGCAAACAGTGGCGGGGGTCATCGCTGCCGGCAGCAATGCGGTAGTGCAAGTGCAGTGGGTTGTCCCGGCGACAACAAATAGCCATGCGATTTATGTGACCGTTGACCCTGCACAAGTGCAGGAGGATCGGAACCGGGCCAATAACACAGCCAGCCTGACTGTCATGCTGCCGGATTTAGCCATCAACAGCATGACCGTGTTGACGCCGTCGGTGACGAATCGCGTGATTAGCGCTCGGGTGACGAATCTTGGCGTTATTCCTAGTGCTGTTCCCGTGAGCGTCGAATTCCACCAAGATGCCACGAATGGGCCATTGCTCGCGACCGTTCCCATCAGTGCGCTTGCCCCTCAAGCAGAATACGACGCCAGTTTTTCCTGGGATGTCTCAAGTGTGACGTTCACGAGTGCCGCCGTAAATGTGTACGCACTCGTTGATCCTGCCGGCACGGTGAATGAGTTTAGCATGGCTAATAGAATCCGGTTTGCTTCTGTTCCAACGACGGTGCTTCCCGCACCACCGGCAGGCACCATCGCATCGGCAATTTCGTCTTATCAAATCAGCCTGAGTTGGTTTGACAGTTTGCAGAATGCGACGGGCTTTATCATTGAACGGTCATTGAACGGCGGCACGTTCAGTTTGTGGACTACCGTTGGGGCCGGAACAACGAATTTCATAGATGGAAACGTGGGCTGCGGGAGTTCCTATCAGTACCGCATCACGGCAACAAACTCCTTTGGGGTTTCTGATTCTTCGTACGTTGCTGTGGTCTCTCCCTCCACTTTCGACAGCGAGGGATATGGAGTCCCTGACTGTTGGCGATTGCAGTACTTCGGCCATACCGATGCGGAATCTGGTGACATGTCCCGCGCCCAAGACGATGCTGACGGCGATGGCATGAGCAATCTTCAAGAATATCAGGCGGGTACAATCCCAACGGATGCTTCTTCCGTATTCCAAATCACGAGCGTCACGCCGAATCCGGGCGGCGGATTTGTCATTCAGTGGTCGAGCGTGGCCGGCAAGTTCTACGATGTCGAACGGGATACGGACTTGAGTTGGAGCACGGTGTTGACGTTGACGAACGGTGTTGCCGCCACACCGCCCACGAATACTTACACTGATACGAGTGCCACGAACTCCCCGGCCTACTTCTATCGGGTGCGGCTCAAGCCGTAGGTCCCCGCTCCCCGGGGTTGCTTCGACCGGCGGACTTTGGTTGGCGGGGAGTTAACCGACCCGGGCGTGAACAGAGGTTTATGAAGGAAACGAAGGGGGATTCACTTGTTGCGCCCTCTGTTGCCTCAGTTGCCTCCTGTGAGAATCCCCTTTCCGGCTGCGGCGCGACAGGAGCCGCGCCCTCCATCTTCCGGCTTCTTGCTCCATGCGACCTCCGTGGTGAATTCCGGTGCGTCGGGATTCGCATTTCTGCAACTTTCGCCAACGCCAACCCGACTGTGGTTGACCGCAACCGGTAATCCCTCGCCAAAGGTTGAGTTTTCCTCGCAAAATCCTTCATCGTGGTCCAGCCGGCAAGAAGTGAAGCCGCTGTAGATTCAATCGGCGTCGCCGCAGGTTCAAGTGGCGACGTGGGCGATTGAATCGCCGACGACGAATCTTGGATCGGCGTTGACGGCGATTGAGGTTTCGTCGTCGCCGATTGAGTCGGCGACGAGCATTGTTAAGGAACCGTTGACGCAACTTGAGGATCCGACGACGGCGGTTCAATCGGCGTGGTCGGCGGTGGCGGGTGCGCTGCCGGGATGATTTTTCGCAAGTCATTGTGAACACGGAATCGACCCCAAATCATAGTCGCGCAACCGGGTGCGGTCGGTTTCTGGCAGACACAGTGCTCGTTTACCCGGTCATGATGCGTTCAGCAACCAATCAGGAAGGGAGGTGAGAACATGAGAGACGTGCGTATCGAGATTCCGAAGAATCCCACGTTGTTCCTGACGTTGGCCGTGAAGATCGCGGCCAAGAATACTGAGTTGGGCGACGCTTCGCCCTTGAAGGCCCTGGATTGGGCCACGATGGGCCAGAAGATCAGCGACGCGGCGAGTTACGACGTGCAAGCCACCGACCTGCATCGGCAGGGCGAGAGCTTCACCGAGAAGCGCGATGCGTTGTTGCCGGAACTGACGGAGTTCGTGCGCGCCAGCCGCGATGTGTTGGTGGGGTTGAACCACTCCAATCCGCGCGCGCTGAGTGACTTCGGCTTCGTGGTCAACGATGCCGTCCCCGCCAAGAAGAACGGGGACGCCACCGAACCGGTCCCGTGGCCGTAAGTCACACCGGCCAGTGTCGGCCGGAAGGGCCGGGGCTTATGCTCCGGCCCTGGGAAGGGCGCCCCGCGGCACCGTGAGGAAACGAGAACAACGGTTAATCAAAAGGATGATTTATGAGCCAGCACCAAGCCAATCGTCTGCGCGATCATGAATACGACGTGCTCCACCTGAGTGAGATGTTATCCACGCCAGGGTCGCCGCCGGCGACCGAAACCGACCCGGTATTCATGGCGTCGGAAGCCCACCTGTTTCAACCCGGCGACAAAGCCAAATTGGATGCCGGCACCACGCAGGAATACGTGGATACCCGGAGCGGCGAGTACGCTGCCGGTGTCGCCACCTTGGAAACTGTCCGGCAACCGAGCCTGTTGCACGATGTCATGGTCATGGCCCGGGTGACGATCCTGACCAATCAACTGCCGTGCAGCGGCATGGTGGACGCCTTGACCGATGCCAACGATCCGCCGACGACAATCCGCGGGCGGTTCCGGGTGGACATCAGTTCCGGGTACGCGACGCACGGGCAGACGTTGACGTTCGTCGTCCGGAAGGGCGAGTACTACAAGCTCCACTTCAGCGGGTCCGGTGTGACGGCGACGTTGGATGCCGTGGCCGAGTTCCCGATCAATCTGTGAGCCAGCAAACAACCCGGAGGTTGAAGCACGGATGACACGGATCGCACTGATGTTATCCGTTTAATCCGCGTAATCAGTGGTTAAACTTTCCGGTCTGAAATCATTCCACGTCCATCCAGCGGACGAGGTCGGCAAGGTTGGGGCGACCGTCGTGATGCCAGGCGAGCGGGGGACGTTGCATCATGCCGACCGGGCAGACGCGGTGGACGCCGAGTTTGGTGAGGTCGTTGGCGAACCCCATCGCGCGTTCGTGGATGGGAGCGATGCCGACGGTGGAAATGCTCGCGCCAAACCGGCTGACGGCGTTGAGGACGCGCTTGAAACCATCGGTCGGTTTGACGAATACCAGCCGGTTCTGTGTGGACGGAGCGAAGGTCGGGTCGTCGTCGTAGATGACCGCCCACGCCGTGGGATAACCGCTGGTCCAGACGGCAACGCGTTTGTCCACTTGAGCGCGGAATTGGTAACCGGTCAGGACGGTGGACATCTGGGCGGCTTCTTCGGCGGAAAGCGCGCCACGCGGGACGGCGGCTTGGTAAGCGGCCATCGCTTCGGACAGTGCCATCGCGAATCGGCGGGGGCCGAGTTCGCCGCCTTCCTCAACATAAAAGACGTGCGGCGACAGGCAGCCTTGTTGGTCATAGACGGAGGCGTCGAACGCGGCGGCTTCGGCCAAAGCCGGTACGTTCTCGGTGGTCATCGCTTCTTTGGCGATGACGGCAAAGCTGACTTTGTGACCGTAACCGGCAAACCGCGCGTGCATCGGCGTCAGACTGCGCAACGTGGCGATGGTTTGATCGTCGCCGTAGGCGATCACGGCGTCGGATTCGGACAACGCGGTCTGGGTCACGGGCATGTCGTCGCGCGACCACGCGACGACAGACACGCAGGCGGCGAGTTCGGGATCGACTTCGCGCAGGGACTCGACGAAGAGGACCGGGAAGATGGGGTCGTGTGAGGAGACTTTGACGAGGTTGGCGGAACGGAGCAGGAGGCCGCAGCAGATGCTGAAGATACCGGGTTGGGGGATGTTGCCGCCCAAGATGTGGGTGATGAGCCGCGGGCCGCACGCCCGGGTTTTCACGCGGCCGGCGAGACAGAATTCGTCGAGCACCCGGCGGTTGCCGAGTTCGCGGTCCAACAATTCGCCGAGTGACGCGGCGGTGAGCGAGCCAAACGTCAGGTCGAGCGCCTGGGAGATCATTTGTTCGGAATAGCCGGTGTAGCCGGGCGCGTGTTGATAGGCGCTGAGCCGCCACGGGTATTCGGGGTTGAGCCAGTTGGCGGCGGTCTGGGCGAGGGCGGCGACGATCTTTTCGGTGGTGCGATGGGGCAGCAGCCGTTCGCGGGCGTCGTACATCTGACTGATGGCATCGCGGATTTGTTGGACGGTGGCGCTCATCGGGATCGTAATTCTTCGGCAGTCAACGAGCAGCCCCGCACCGACGCGCCGGCCGCGCGACCACGGATCTCAAAACCGTTTTCAACTGCGACTCCCACGTCTTCGGTTTGCAGGCACATGGCACTCCACAAGTTCGCTAGATCCAATACCCGGATTAACCCCGGTTCATGGAGAGCACACTCTTTGCCAGTGACCGGATTGACCACCAATACCCGCGCCCACGGCGGGACGGTCTTCACATCGGAGCGCCGGCCAAGGCGCAATGTCGCATCGTAGAACTGGGTGCTCAATTCTGTCATGCCATACTCGTTCACGACCCGTTCCGTCGGGATGCCCAAATACCGCTGAAACATCGCATACAAATCGGGTTTTGCCACTGCGCGAGTCCGGCCCTTGAATCCACCTGTTTCCATCGCGCGGCTGCCCGTCGGCAATGAATATTTTCGGCCCTGTGATTCGCAGTCTTCAAACAGATGGACAAAAGCGAACGCCGTCCCGAGGAGGAATACCGGTTGATCGGCAGGGAGCGTTTCCGGCATCTGGTACACGCAACGCGCACCAAATTCCAGCGCTACGACCTCCATCATGTGCGTCAGGGATGAATGCGGCGCTTCGGCCAGCGACGGCGTGAGAATTATCATCGGTAGTCGCACGCCATCCGGCAACAGATGCGCCGCGAAGTTCGGCAGGATCGCCGCCTCGTACAACTCCAGCGTCTTGAAGAAATGCCGACCCGGTTTGTCAGTTGTCGTGCCGCTGGTGTGAAACTCCGCGACCGCTTCGCTTGCCGGAAAGCACGCGATCTCAAATTCCTTGAACGCCGAAGTCGGCACTGCCGGGATCTCTTTCCAATGCCGAACGGTGGTCCGCAGATTTTCGCAGTAAGCCCGGTAGATCGGGTTATGTGTGGACTGAAAGGCGAATACCTCCAGCGCCAATTCGTTGAACTCGGCATCGGTGGTTGGCGTGTCCACCCCGCGACGAATGAGCGCGAGGAGACGGGGCTGGAGTTCAAATGCGGTTTTGTTCATTGCTGGTTTTCCGCGACAGCAACGCTATCATGCGGGTTGTGGCTGGGATTGTCAAACTGCTGAAAAAGGCGTGGCTACCGGTTGCGCTAGCAGCTTACGTGTTCGTGCCGGTTGACGCGGTGCGGCTGTTTCTGGCCGGGATGTTGATCTGGGAGTTCTTGCGCACCCAGAAGTTTCAGGCGATGGGATTGCTGGCGGCGGTGGTGTATGCGTGCGCCTTCCTTCTGAATCCGATTTGTTATTACCTCCGTCCGCCGGCGGTTTTGGGATGGGAGATTTTCTTTGTCGCATTCGGCTGTCTATGGCTGGGACTGTGTCTGGCGTGGGGGCGACAGTTCCGGCTGAAGAAGTTCATGCCGTCCGCAATGTTCCTGCTGGTGTGGTGGGGTTTGATTCTCGCGGCCTATCTGCGCTCGTGGCTTGCGGACTTGGCCTACGGGGGCGATGAGGTGTTTCACGTTATCTCGATTCAAATCCGGTGGCTGATGCTGCGGGACTTGAGTACGCACGGCACAGTCATTGCGATGGGCGTTGTGTGGTTGGCGCTGGCGATTGCGGTGGTGTGGTGGAAGCCAAAGGGCAAGGGTGTGATGTACGCGGTGGGCGTGCTGGCGTTGGTGTTTGAGGCATGTTGCTCGCCGTGGATGTACTCGGCGAAGCTGCTGCAGAACCCGTACACAAGCGACCGGGTGTTTCGCTTCCCGGCTGCGGAATCGTGGGTGTCGGCTTTCCTTGGTGGATTGGAGCGTGGGAACTGGCAACGGACGATCTTTTCCAATGAGACCAGCCGGCTGCTGCCATTACTTGCGGTGTTTGCGTTGGGATTGGTGTTCGGCGGCGACCGGCGATGGCGTCGGGTGCCGGTATTGTTGACCTGTCTGGCGGTGTGGGGAATCGCGACGATCCCGGACATCTTGTACCACGGCACGATTGTTTATCTGGAACTGCCGCTCGTGGTGTTGGCGTGCGTCGTGGTGCTGGATAGCCGTCACTGGTTGGAAACATCGTTCCCGAACATCTGCCGGAGATTCTCGTGGTGGGCGCTTGTGCTGATGGGATTCACGAAGGAAACGGCAATCCCATTGATCGCAAGTCTGCTGGTGCTGCGGATGGCGTATCGGGTGCGGCGTTGGCAGGACTTGGGTGGTGAGATTGTAATGTGGTTCTGCGCGCTGGGACCGGCCTTGCTCTATTTGTGGATCCGGCAGTCGGGTGGGGCACGGCCTTATGCCGCGCAATGGGGGAATCTGCTCCAGCCGTCCTTATGGTTGTCGAACCTTGGTTATCTATGGCAGCAAGCCGGGGTTCTGATCGTTCTGGCAATTCTGGGATGCGTTGTGCTTTGGCGGAAGGGACGGTGGCAATTGGTTCTGGTTGCCGGCGGGCTGTTCGTGGTGGAACAGATGTTCCTGTTGGGCGATAACGCGCAGTACGTTGGCATGGCGCGATTCAACCTGTTGCTGCTGCCGCCGATTATCGTTTTGGGATGGGAAGGACTGACATGGCTCTTGCAGGAGAATGTGTTGTTCGGTGCGACAGCGGTCGGCGTTCTCTTGGTCGCCAATCTATTGATGAGTCCGGTTGACCGGCACGGCGACCGTGCCGCGTGGGGAAACTCGGATGAACGTTGGTACCCGTATGAGCAGTGCTTCACGGATATTCGCGCCAAACACCCGGACGCGCGACTGCTGTTGGGGAACATGGAGTGCGCTTACGGTTATTCGGTGATCATGCAGCAAATTGGTTGGTCGCCGGAAGTCATCCCGATCCACTCATTCGCCACCAACGGCCTGGAAAATGTGGAGCGCACGCTGGCAGACGCGGTGTCGCGTCGTTGCGACGTGGTGGTTTACCGGGATGACGATGATCTTCAATTGCCGACGACGCTTGCCGAACACGGTTTTGCGCTGACCGCCCGGTATCCTGCGCGAGTGGGTGAGTTGATCGTGTTCAGTCGAGTTGCTTCAGAAAATAGTCCAGTTGGCGCTCGGTAATGACCAGTGGCGGCGTGATGCCGAGCACTTCGTTATGCGTGCCTTCCGGGAGGGCGATGACGCCGCATTGTAGTAGTTTCTCGCACAAACGCGGAGCGTTACCCACCGGCAACCCCAGCATCAATCCTTTGCCGCGTACCGGCAAACGGGTGCGAAGATATTCCCCGAGCCGGGTGGCGCGCTGGTCGAGCTTGAGCCGTTTCATCTCGGTGATGGCCGCCAGCATCAAGGCGTTGTGCTCAACCGTCACCACCTTTAGCGCGCCGATGTCGTTGTCCAGCCGGGCCAGCTCCACCGTCAGCGCTGCCACCGCCTGGTGGTTATCCTTCCTTTGATCGGCAATGAATTGCTTCACCTTCAGATACCGGCCAGCTATCCATCACGTCCGCGCGAGCGATACAGGCGGAGATAGGGAAGCCGCCCGCCATGGCTTTGCCGACGCAGACGATGTCTGGTTGCACGTTCCAGTGTTCGCCGGCAAACCACCGGCCCGTGCGGCAGAAGCCGGTATAAACTTCGTCGAAGATCAATAACAAGCCATGCCGGTCACAAAACGTACGCAGTCCGGGCAGAAAGCTATCCGGGGGCACGACGATGCCACCACGACCTTGGATTGGTTCGACGAGAACCGCGGCATACTTTCCGGGTGCGGTGATTTTCGGTACGCGACCAAACGGGAAATGATCGACGAAGTGACCGAGTTGTTTGGCGAACGGCCAGCGGAAGTCGCGTCGCCATGTGGCGTCGAGCGCGCCGTAGGTGAGACCATGGTACGCGCCGGTAAACGCGATGATGCGGGAACGTTTGGTGTGGATTGTGGCGGTCTTGATGGCGGCTTCGACGGCTTCCGTGCCGGAGTTGGCGAAGAGAACACGGGCGGGAGACTTCAGTGTCAGCGCGATGAGTTCCCGGGCGAGGCGCAGTTTCAGTTCGTTGGGATGCACGTCGCCCATCGCGTGGAGGAGTTGCCGGGATTGACGCCGAATCGCAGCGACGACGCGCGGGTTGCTGTGGCCGACGCTGGCGACGCCGAAGCCGGCGGTCAGATCAAGGTAACGATTGCCGTCCACGTCCCAGACGTTGCAGCCGGCAGCGCGTTTCCAGAAGATCGGCCAGCGGGCGGAGACGTAGGTGACGTTGCGGGATTCGTAACGGTGGAGTTGCCGGGCGAGCGCGCGGGAGCGAGGCCCGGGAATGCGGGTCTTGAGTAGTGGAAGTTGATCAGCCACGCACGACAAATTGGTGGAACGTCTTGCCGGGTTCCTCGTCCACGAGAAAAACGAGGTGGTGTAGTCGCATCGTCTCGATCAATTCATCGAAGCCGAGCTTCTCGTGGTTGCCGTTGGTCGGGCCGAACAGGATTTGCAGGTCGGCATCCGTGCCGCGTTTGCGGGCGGGCGTGCCTTGCCGGGCGGTGATCCAGTTCTCGATTTGATCGGGTTGAATGATGACTCGAAGCGACATGCTGATTAAACTCCTCGGGTGTCCGGGCCCCAGATGTATTTATGCCATTGGGTCTGCAAGCGGACCGGCAGTTTATCGGCCAGAATCCATTCCGCAAGTGTTTTGAGCGGCAGCTTGTTCCAGACGGGCGAGAACAACACCGTGCCGGCGACCTGATGCTCGGCGAGTTGTTGTTTCGCCCAATCGTAATCGGTGCGGTCGGCGATGATGAACTTGAGTTCGTCCTTCTTGTCGAGGTGCCGGAGGTTCTCGTAACGATTCTGCGCGCACTCCCCGCTGCTGGGACATTTCAGGTCCATGATCTTGACGACGCGCGGGTCAACCGTCGCGACATCCACTGTGCCGCTGGTTTCCAGAAGAACCTGTTTGCCGAGATCGCAGAGGCGGGTCATCAACGGGAACACGTTCGGTTGGAGCAAGGGTTCGCCCCCGGTAATCTCGACGAGCGGACAGTTGTGCTCCAATACCTTGATGATGACGTCGCCCAGCTTCATCGGCCGGCCTTCGTTGAACGAGTAAGTAGAGTCGCACCACGCGCAACGCAGATGGCAGGCGGTCAATCGCACAAAGACGCACGGCCACCCGGCCCACGAAGACTCCCCTTGGAGGCTGTAGAAGATTTCGTTGATGACCAGCGTGTCTGCCATTCGCCGGAGACTAGCAAAGCCGCGGCGGGGCGTCAAACGAGTGACTGGCGCGAGACGAGGGCGGTAGATTGTGATGCTTGCGCCACCGGTGTTGCCAACAGGGAACTTGGGCGCTAGTATCCGCGCCCAATCAACATGACGCCGAGTTTTCCTCATGCTTATGTCTTGAACGTGTTGTCCGACGATCATCCCGGCATCGTCGCCGCAGTGACGCGCGCGGTTGGACAACACAGCGGGAACATTGACGCATGCAGTCAGACGGTTGTGGAAGGATATTTCACGTTGATCATGGTGGTCAGTTTCGCCAAGGCGGTCGCCCCGGCAACGCTCGCGGCGGAAGTGCGCGGCGAGGAGGCGTCGGGGTTTCAGGTGCACGTCCGACCGTTTACGCCGTCGGCGACGGAGAAGTCGGACGCCGCGATGGGCCGGTTCGTTCTGACGGCATTCGGGAAGGATAAACCGGGGATTGTCCGGCGGTTCACGGAGTATCTCGCGGGCAAAGACATCAACATCCTCGATCTATATTGCCAGCGGAAAGGTGACGATTTCATTTTGATCGGGCAGTTGGAGATCCCGGCGGCGCAGGACATCGCGATGTTGCAGGCCGATTTGGAGCATGTGGCCGCGGAGATGAGTTTCACGGTCAAGCTCCAGCACGAGAACATCTTTGTCGCCACGAACCAGCTTCGCCTGACTCCGGTCACAGAAAGGGAATCTGCTCATGCTGCGCACTGACGAAATTCTGTCCACGATCCAGATGTTGCACGCCGAAGACCTCGACGTGCGAACGGTGACGCTGGCGTTGAACGTGGATGATTGCGCCGCGCCGAGCGTGGATTTGCTGTGCCGGAAGTTGCGCGATAAGATTTTGAGCCGGGCCAGCCGGTTGGTTGAGACGTGCGATCAGACGGGCCGGAAGTACGGCATTCCGGTGGTGAATAAACGGTTGGCGATCACGCCGGCGTCGCATTTATTGGCGGGGCACGGTCAATCCGCCGCCGTCGCGGTGGCCAAGACGCTCGACGAAGCCACGACGGCTTGCCGGGTGGATTTGGTGGGCGGGTTCACGGCGTTGGTGCACAAGGGCGTGACGCCGTCGGACGCCGTGGTGATGCGGGCCTTGCCGCAGGTGCTGAGTCAGACGAAACGCGTGTGCGCCAGCGTGAACGTGGCCTCCACCCGGGCCGGCGTGAACATGGACGCGATTGCGGAGATGGGGCGCATCCTGCTGGAGATTGCGGAGGCGACGAAGGCGCAACGCGGGTTTGGTTGCGCGAAGCTGGTGATCTTTGCCAACATCCCGGAAGATAATCCGTTCATGGCGGGCGCGTACGTCGGCGAAGGCGAACCGGAGGCGGCGGTCAACATCGGCGTGTCCGGTCCGAATGTGGTGGCCAGCGCGTTGAAACGCCGCCTGCAACTCGGCGACAAACTCACGCTCGGCGAACTGGCAGAGGAGATCAAGCTGACGAGTTTCCGGGTGACGCGCGTCGGGGAGTTGGTGGGCCGCGAAGTGGCGAGCGCGTTGGGCGTGGCGTTTGGGATTGTGGATTTGTCGCTCGCGCCGACGCCGAAGGTGGGCGACAGCGTGGGCGAAATTCTCAAGACGCTCGGCATTGGCAAAATCGGCGCGCCCGGTTCGACGGCGGCGGTGGCGTTGCTGACGGATGCGGTCAAGAAGGGCGGGGCGTTTGCGTCGTCGAGCGTCGGTGGCATGAGCGGGGCGTTCATCCCGGTTAGCGAAGACGCTGTGCTCGCCGAGGCGGTCACGGCCGGACATCTCTCGTTGGAAAAGCTGGAAGCGATGACCAGCGTGTGTTCCGTCGGGCTGGATATGATTGCCATTCCCGGTGATACACCGCCCGAAACCATTGCCGCCATCATCGCCGACGAAATGACCATCGGCATGGTGAACAACAAGACCACCGGCGTGCGGTTGATTCCTGTGCCCGGCGCAAAGGTCGGGGAGAAGGTGGAATTTGGCGGGTTGTTCGGCTCGGCAACAATTATTGAGGTTCGCAATGCCGGCGCGAGCGCCGCGTTTGTGAACCACGGCGGTCGCATCCCGGCGCCAATCCAGTCCTTGCGGAATTAGTCAGAGTAGCGGCGCTTGTTCTCGGCTCCGGTTTGACGCGAAGGGAAACGCGCGT
>JBBISF010000033.1:0-28147 GCA_037441425.1 Verrucomicrobiia bacterium | reverse complement strand
GTCGCTTAAGCAGAAGTACGGCATCAAATGATGCGTGGGGAAGGTGTTGGGGTCAGCTCCGTAAAATGGAGAAGTTCTCCGGTTGTCCCCGACGGTTGGTGGAGAATGTTTTTGGGCCGGGTGGGAACACGCCCGGCGGAACGCCCGCAATCCGAAATCCGGTCGCGCCCGGAAGGGTGCTCCCACCACGACGAGCGCACGGGCTGACGCCCGGTAATCTGGCGTACGGTTACCCTTCTTGCTGGGCTTTTTTGGCGGCTTGGGCTTCGGCAACGACCTTCTGGGCGACGTTGGCGGGCACCTGCTCGTAGTGGCTGAATTCCATCTCGAAACTGCCGCGGCCGCCGGTCATGGAGCGGAGTTCGCTGGCGTACTTGAAGAGTTCGGCCTGCGGCACATTGGCCTTGATCACCTGCATCCCGTCGGTGGCGTCCACGCTCATGATGCGCCCGCGCCGGTGGTTGAGGTCGCCGGTAATGTCGCCCATGTATTGGTCCGGGATGTAAACCGCGATGCTCATGATCGGTTCGAGCAGGACCGGACGGGCCTTGGCCATCGCGTCCTTGAAGGCGTGGAGACCGGAAATCTTGAAGCTCAATTCGTTGGAGTCCACATCGTGGTATGAGCCGTCATAGACCGTGACGCGCACGTCCTGCACCTCGAACCCGGCCACCGTGCCCGTCAGCATGCCTTCGACACAGCCTTTCTCGACTGCCGGGATGAAGTTCCGCGGGATCGCGCCGCCGACGACTTCGTTGACGAACTCGAAGCCCGCGCCCCGCTCCCGCGGTTCGATGCGGATATACGCCTCACCGTACTGACCGTGACCGCCGGATTGTTTCTTGTGTTTGTAATGACCTTCGGCGCGGCCGGTAATGGTTTCTTTGTAATCCACTTTCGGTGTGCTCAGATCCACGTTCACGCCGAGCCGGCGTTTCATATTCTCGACGGCCACGGCAATATGAATGTCACCCATCCCGGCAATGACCAACTCTTTGGTACTGGGATTGCGGTGACTACGAATTGTGGAATCTTCCTCCTCCAACCGGTGCAGCGCGGTGCTGATTTTTTCCTCGTCCTTCGCCGTGTGCGGATGAACGGCCACGCTGTAAACCGGCTGCGGGAACTTCATCGGCGCGTACTTCACCAAACGGGCGGGGTCGCACAGCGTGTTGTTGATGTGCGTGTCTTTGAGCTTGGCCAGCGCCACGATTTCACCGGGGCCGGCTTGGGGCACCGGTGTCTGCGTCTTGCCGGATAACCGCATCAGTTGGGGAATCTTCTCCTTGCTGCCCCGGGTGGCGTTAACGACCTCCATGTCGGGCCGCAACACCCCGGTCATCACGCGGACAAACGCCAGATGGCCGGCATAGGGATCCACTGTCACCTTGATCACCAACCCGCTGAACGGGCCGTCGGCTTTCAGTTCCACACTGCCACCGTCGTCGGTGGCCGCGGTGCCACGTTCCAGTGGGCCCGGCAGCAGGGCCGCGACGCCGCCCAACAACTGCCGCATCCCGATTTCCTTTTCGGCGCAGCCGCAGAAGATCGGCACGATCGCGCCGCGCGCGATGCCAGTATGCGTGCCGTGGGTGATTTCATCCATCGTGAGTTTCTGGCCGCCGAGATATTTCTCGAGAAGGTTGTCTTCCTGTTCGGCGGCCGCTTCTTCGAGACTGGTGTGGGCGGCGGCAAACTGTTCGCGTAACTCCGCCGGAACCTCGGCCTCGGGCGTCGTGCGGAGATTCAGCACTTTGGAGAAACCGGCCTGACTGCCGACCGGCATTTCAAACGGGACGCAGTTCTTGCCGAACGCGGAGCGAATCTGTTCGACGCATTGGAAGAAGTCGCTGTTCTCCTTATCGAGTTTGGTGACGAACACCAAGCGCGGCTTCTGCAAATGTTCGAGCAGCTTCCACACGCGGCGGGTGCCGACTTCCACGCCGCTGATGCCATCCACCACCACGATGGCGGCGTCAGCAGCATGCACGGCAGCGACGGCTTCGCCGTAGAAATCGGCAAAGCCGGGGGTGTCGAGCAGACACACCGAGTGGCCGTCCCATTCGCAGAACAACGGTTTGGCGTGGATGGTGATCTTGCGGTCAATTTCGTCGGGCAGATAGTCGGCGGCGCTGTTGCCGTTGGCGACCCGGCCGTGTTGGTTGACGGCTTTGGAGATAAACAGGGCCGCGTCAATCAGCGACGTTTTACCGCTGGCTGCGTGGCCCACCACGACAACTGTCCGCACCTTCGAGGCATCGACTCCCATGATAGAAGCTCCTCAGAAATACTCGGGTTTAACGAAAGCGAATCAGGCGCGCATTCTTTCCCGGTTGCGCGGCTGAATCAAGCCAAAAGGCCGTGGGCGACACGCTTTTTTAGAGTTGTGCCCAACGGCCGGCGTGACTACAATGCCGGGCAGTCGTTCGGAAAGCAACTCAACAACCAGGAGGTTATCCATGAGTCGTCGTTTGTTCCGTGCGTTGTCACTCGTTACCCTCGCGGCGGTCACGGTCGCACTAATCGCGCCGGTCGCCCGTGCGGCAGAAGGCAAAGCCAAGAAGCATGAATGGACGGGCACGATTGCGGCCGTTGACGCCAAGGCCGGCACCTGCACCATCCAGAAGATGGGCAAGGACCAGAAGGAAATATCCAAGACGTTCGAGTGCGCCCCGGATTGTAAAGTGACGGGCGCTGCGGCGATGGCCGATCTGAAAGTGGGCGAAAAGGTCACGGTCACTTACACCGAACAAGGTGGCAAGCTGACGTGTCACGCGATGGCAGTCAAAACGCCAAAAGCCAAAGCGGAGAAGTAGGAAAAGTCCAAGTAGTACGGGAAATCTGCAGTTCACGCACGGGGAACCCGTCACGGGTTCCCCGTGTTTGTTTTAGTGGTTCAAATACCGCGCGATCCCCTCGTCGAATGACTCCTGGGTCAGCGCCAACGCCCGTTCCGCCGGTCCGGGATCGCCGACGTTATCCACCCGGGACATGGTGATCATCTCACGGTTGAATGGCGGATATTGGGACATTTTCTCCAAAAACAACGCTTGCACCCGCGCCAATCCCAGCGGCAGATGTACCTTCGGTTTTCTTCGCAGCCCCTGAACCGCCAGCAGCTTGTCGTAAAGCTCATTCCAGGAAAACGCCGCCGGCCCACACAGATCATAAGTCTGACAGACGGTCTCGTCGCGTTTGATCGCCCCGATGAACGCGCGCGCCACCACCTCCACTGCGACCGGTTGAATCCTCGACTGCCCGTCGCCCAACACCGGCACGAACGGCGCCAAGCGCACCATTTTCGCCAGTGTGTTGATGGATTTGTCACCGGGCCCGTAGATCACCGAAGGCCGAAAAATCGTCCACGCCAATCCGCTCTTCCGGACGGCTTCCTCGGCGGCCCATTTCGTTTGATGATACCGGCTGGCCGCGTCCGCGTGCGTGCCCAGTGCGCTCATGTGGAGATACCGTTTCACACCGGCCTTACTGGCGGCGTCCACGACGTTGATCGTTGCTTGAGTGTGCGCCCGCTCGAACGTGTTTTCCCGCCATTCGTTGATGACGCCGACCAGATGAATCACGCACTTGCAGCCGGCAAACGCGCCCTCCAGCGTCGGCCCAAACAACACATTGCCGTGAAACAACTCCGCGCCGGATTGTTCTGTCAACCATCGTGCCCGACTCGGTTCACGCACAATCGCGCGAATGGAAAACCCTTCCGCGCGCGCCCGGGCCACGATGGCGCGACCAACAAATCCCGTTGCCCCGGTGATGGCGATCACGGCCGCACAGTATGTTCGTCAGTCCTGTGCGAGACAAGTCCGAACGTCATAACCATCGCGGCGCAGCCGCAAGGTGATCGCCCCGGCTTCTGCCGTGCGCAACAACCGAATCCCGCGGGCCTTGAGCCGCCCGAGAAAGTTTGGATGCGGCGCCCGGTCCAGCGGCCACGCATGGGTCGCCAGCACCACCAATTCCGGCTGCACGGCGGCGAGTAACTCCGCGCCGCAAGAATCCTCGCCGCCGCTGCCTTCACGCACGAGTACCTGCGCGCGCAAGTCCTGTCCCGACGCCACCAACGTCCGCTCCACCTCCGCGCTTGCATTTGACATCCACAACACCCGGGTCGACCCGTGCTCCAACCGCAGCACCAGCACATTATCCTCCCGCCGCGCCGACGTGATGATTGCCGGCGGGTGGAGCACCTGCGCTCGAAACTGCGGCGTCACCTCCCACGCCTGCCCGGCGCGCCACGTCCGCGTGGGAAACCGACCGGTGGTGGCCGCCACCCATTGCCGGTAAAATCGGGACCGACCGCGCGTGCCGGCATAAATGATTTCGCCCACCGGCAGCTTCTCGGCTACCTGCGCCAAGCCGGCCACATGGCCCTTGTCGGCGCACGTCAACACCGCCGCCGCCAGCCGATCCACGCCGGCGGTTCGCAAGAACGGCAACAGCACCCGCGTGCCGCCAAAATCATCGCCGCCATCCAGCAGAAAGTCATGCTGCTCCCCCGGCAGATTCACAAAGGCCGCGGTGCCTCGGTTCAGGTCGAGGATCGTGATTTCGGTCTGATCCACCGGTGAACCGCTCCACCAGAGCGCCAACCCCAACGCCGGCACTGTCACTAGGGCCCGCCACCGCCGCCACCGCCATGTCAGCCAGACCAGCACCCCATAGTACCCGGCCACCCACCAACCCGGCGGCGCGGTCACAAACCAATATCCATGCGGCCACCGCCCCAACCACTCCACCGACCGGATCATCACGCCCAACAGGAAAAAATTCGCATTGTTCAGCGTCAACGTCAGCCAGTGCCACACGCCCTGCGCCGCCCCGGCCAACATTCCCAAGCCGGTAATGACGCCGAGCAAGGGAATCACCACCACATTGGCCAGAATGCTCACCGGAGTGAACAGATTGAAATACACCGCCATCAACGGCAACAACCCGATCCACGCCGCCAGTGACCCCGCGACCGCCCGGATAAGCCACCGCCGCGGCGTCTCCCATTGCCGTCGCCACCACGACTGCAGCTCTACCGGTACGAATGGATCAACCGCCAACCATTGTCCCAGCCGGGTTTCAATCGGCGGCGTCAATACCACCAAGGCCGTCACGGCGGCAAACGACAGAATGAATCCGCCGTCGAACAACTGCAACGGGTCCCACGCCAAGATCGCCAACGCCGCGGCCGCCAGACTGTTCAGCAGATCCACCGGGCGCACCAACGCCCATCCCAGAAAGAGCACACACGCCATAACAAAGGTGCGCATCGCGCCGGGACGCGCGCCGGTCGCCAACACGTACAACAACAGCACCGGAACCGAGGCCGGGCCGCTCCACCGCCGCGGCACGCGCAACAACCGCAACGCCACCATCACCACCGCGCCCACCAGCGTCACGTTCAAGCCCGACACTGAGAAAATGTGAAACACCCCGGTGCGTTGAAACGCCGCGTACGTTTCCGGTGGAATCTCCGCGCGTTCCCCGATCACCATCCCCGCCAACACGCCGGCCAGCTTCGGTTCGCTCTCCAGCCCGGCGCGCAACGCCACTTCAAACTGATCCCGCCACCGCAATGACCACGCCCACACGGGATTCCCGCAGTCGTGGGCCAGCACCACGCACGGATCGTCCCGATAAATCGTGGCCAACCGACGAATCCGTTGCCGGGCCAACCATTGCCGCCAGTTCAATTCCCCCGGATTGCGCGGTGTTTCCGGCGCGCGCACCCAGGCCGAACATTCGATCAAATCTCCATACTGCGCGCCCAACGCCGCCGCCGGCGCGTCGGCCTTGACCAACACAAACACCGGACCCGTCGCGGTCCACCAGCGGCCGGCCCGTTGCACCGCAGTCACCCGCAACTCGAAGCTCCGCCGTCCCGCGGTGTCGCAATCCACCACCCCGCGCAGGCTGACCCGTTGCGGCTGCTTCCCCAGGAGCCGCGCCACGTCGCGCGGTGACGGCGTGCTGTTGGCCGCCCGGCAAACCACCATGCCGGTCATAAAAACCGCGAGCAGCAACCACGCGCGCCCCTGAAAAACAAGAAACGCGACCAGCGCCAATGCTGCGCCGAATGCCAGACTTTCCACCGACCAATTGACCAACGATCCCGCCCAGATGCCGGGCGCGAAAACAATCACCAATCCAGTCAGGGGCCGTTTCATACTCGTAACGCTTGATACCGGCCCACACGGGTTGCCCCGCGCAAAGCTTGGGAGATAAACCGCCGGGCGCGCGCCACGGATTCCACAAGGTCGTGTCCCAACGCCAAGTTGGCCGCAATCGCCGCCGAGAATGTGCAGCCCGCGCCATGCGGACGGATGTTGCGCACGTACCGCGAATGAAACTCGTGGCACTGCCGGCCATCATACAACACATCCGTCACTCGCCCAGCCAACGGCAGATGTCCGCCCTTTGCCAGGCAGGCGACCCCGAATCGTTCCGCCAACTCGCGCGCCACGTCACGCAACTGCGCCAGAGTCCGCGGTCGCTTGCCGGACAAGACTTCCAGTTCCGCCAGATTCGGCGTAATCAACAACGCCTGCGGGAACAGGCGCTTCGTCAATGCCGTCACCGCATCCTTTTTCAGCAGCAGCGCGCCGCTGGTGGCGACCATCACGGGATCGACGACGAGCTTCTTCAGGCGTCGCCGCCGAAACTCGTCCGCCACAACTTCCATGATGGCTTGGTTGTACAACATGCCGGTTTTCGCCCCACCCACAGGAAACGCCTCGAAAACCCGCGCCATCTGCGCGGCGACAATTTCCGGCCGCACCGGTTGTACCGCGCTGACCCGGGCGGGGTTCTGGGCCGTGATGCACGTGATCGCGTTCGTCCCAAACACGCCGAGCGTATGAAACGTCTTGAGATCGGTTTGGATGCCGGCTCCGCCGCCGCTATCCGAGCCGGCGACCGTGAGCGCCACCGGAAGAAATCGCCTCGCCACGGACCGGATTGTACTGACTGTCCTATAACTTTGCCAGCACGCTTTTGTTGACCTCGGCGACTGTTTCAAGGCCGCACAGGAGTTCGACGAGCTTAAAGGCAAATTCCATGGCGGTGCCGGCCGCTTGGCTGGTGATAACGGGGCCGTCCACCACGACGCGGTCGTTGCTCACTTTGCCGGCGACGATTTCGGCGCGGACTGTGGGATGACTCGTGGCCGTCTTGCCGGCCAGCAGGCCGTAGGCGGAGAGCACGGTCGGCGCGGCGCAGATGGCGGCGATTGGCCGGTTCTTGGCCCGCAGGACTTCGATGATATTTTTGATGCGCGGGTCGGCGCGGAGATTGTTGGCGCCGGGCTGGCCGCCCGGCAGGACGAGCAGGTCGAAATCTTCGGCCCGAACTTCGTCGAGTGTGCAGTCGGGCAGGTGTTTGGTCTTGCGGGAGGCTTCGATGGGGCCGGACACGGTGCCGGCAACCGCAACCTCCATCCCGGCACGGCGGAGAATATCAATGACGGTGATGGCTTCAATCTCCTCGAAGCCGGGCGCAAGCGGGACGAGAACTTTTTTCATCGGGCGGCGGGATAGGTTTTCATCCGGCGAATCATCAGCTGCCCGCCGGGACCGCGGTCCACCCGGAGTGCAACCACGTCGTTGGTTTTGAGTTGGGCGGGGGTGATTTTTTCTTTGCCGCGGAAAACGTAGGTGCGGTCAGTCCAATGGAACGTGTGCGTACTCCCGTCAATCTGGACGACTAATTGCCGGTTGGCCAAGTCCACCTTTTCGAGGATGCCCTTGGCGAACGGTGTCAAAGCGGGCGGTGGTCCACCTTGGACGGATGTGCCAGCCAGCAAAACGACCAAGCTGAGGATGTTCCCCCACCGCCAGAGGCTGCGGTTCATGTCGGCTGGACGCCGGGAGCCGCAGGCGGCGTCGGCTTGGGCACCGGGAGGGCGACCGGCTTGCCGAGGGGGCGAAGCGGGGCGGTGACCGCCGGTCCGTTGGGGGCCACCATTTGCTGGGCCTGGCGCAGGATGGCGTTGCCGGAGGTTTTATCAATATCAAAAAGCAAGGCGGTGTTGCCCACCTGGATTTTGTCGCCGGGCGTCAGGTTGCACTGGAACACGCGGGCGCCGTTGCGGTAGGTGCCGTTGGTCGAGCCGAGGTCTTTAAGGGTGTACTGATTGTCCACAAAACCGATGCCGCAATGCACGCGGGAGACAAACGAATCGTGCACGACGAGGTTGGATTCGGCGACGCGCCCGACGATGAGTGGTTTGCTGCCGATCACGAGGGTCACGTCGGTTTCGTTGGGTCGTTTATAGGTGAGCGAGGCCATAAGCTGATAATAACTCCGCAATCTGCGCGCGTTGTTGTTGAAATGCAAGCTCGTCGAGCGCGGGCGTGAGCGCGGTGACGGCCGGGGGCTGCTCCAGTTCGACCCAGCTCTTGCAGCCACCGTAGGCTTCCCGCCACGGCAGGCGCACAGGAGCCGGCAGGGCGGACACGCGCGCCACCAAGGCGTGCAACCCCGGTTCGCGGCCAAATTCAAACCGTTGTTGCAGCACCGGCTCACTCCAGATGTGCTGGCCTTGCAGGCGCCGGATTCCTTCCCGACTGGCCAGGTAGTGGACGTCCGTCACTTCCGCGAAGAACTGAATCGCCACGGTGTCGGCGCGGGCTTGGCCGGCCAGCTCCTGCAGCGCCGCGCGTTTGGAGGGAATCACCGAGGTGGCGGCTTCGTGGTACCGGGTGGGGAACAACCAGAACTGCCGGTGTTCGACACGGAACTGGCCGCGTTGTTCGTGGATGCCACCCTTGCGGAGAATCAACACCTGTTCGCCGTTGCCCAACGCGTCCACTACCACCGCCCATTCCTTGAATGCGCTATTCGTGCTCTCGGGCATCTTGACCGCCGCCATATTACCGGAGGAACGGAAGCGGGCCAAGTTGAAAAGATGGTTACCGGAAAAATGGGGCGCTTGAGATGGCGGTCGCTTTGCGGTATTTTGGCCGCCATGAAATACCGGTCGCTGAAAGGCACGGCGCTAAAAATCTCCGAGGTCGGCTTTGGTGTCTGGACGGTCGGCACCAAAATGTGGGGCGTGCCCGAAGACGATTTTGTCACGGGCGAACGCCTGCTGCGGCGCGCCCGCGAACTCGGCATCAACTTTTTCGACACCGCCGACGTGTATGGCGACGGCAAAGGCGAGACGTTGTTGGCGCGGGCCTTTGCCGGGCGGCGCGACGAGATCGTGATCGCGACGAAGTTCGGCTACGATTTCTACAGTCATCCCGGGGTCCAGCCCGGCCAACGCGAACGCCCGCATGATTGGTCGCCCCAGTTCGTCCGGCGCGCCTGCGAACACAGTCTGGCGCGCCTGCAAACCGATCACATCGACTTGTATCAACTGCACAATCCCCGGTTGGACGCGATCCGCGATGACGAGCTGTTCGCCACGTTGCACCAACTCCGGGACGAGGGAAAGATTCGCAGTTTCGGCGTGGCCTTGGGACCGGCCATCCACGTGCGGCAAATCGAGGAAGGCCTCGTGACGATTCGTGAACGCGGCGCGCACGTGCAAATCATCTTCAACCTGCTGGAGCAGATGATTGGCGAGAAGATGTTTACTGCGGCCGAGGAGCGGGACGTGTGCGTATTCACCCGTGTGCCGCACAGCTCCGGGCTGCTCGAAGGCCAATATTCCGAGCAGACGGCTTTCAGCAAGGATGATCACCGCAGCTTCCGGGTCAAAGACGACGCGGCCCGGCAAGCCTGGCTGGTGGAGGGCTTGAAGAAAGTCGAGCAGCTGAAGTTTCTCACCGCCGACACGGGCCGGACCATGGGCCAGGCCGCGATCAAATTTATTCTCGCCGAGCCGAACAGCGGTTCGGTGCTGCCGAACATCTACAACGACGCGCAACTCTCCGAGTTCGCCGCCGCGCCCGACACCCCCGACCTGACGGACGAGGAATTGGGCCGCGTCCAGGAGTTGTGCGCACGGAATTTCGGACTGGCGTCCGCCGCGGCGTAGCCACTCACGCGGCGGCGGGCTTCTGTTTGCGGCGCGTTTTGAGCCGGCGCAGATAACTCAGCCGACGACGACGTTTAATGATCTTGTTTTTCTGTTGGGTCATGATTTCTTCTTTTGTTTCTTCGTTTCCTCAAAAAACTGCAGGAACTGACGCTTGGCGTTGACGGTGATCGGCGCGCCATGGGCGAACGCCATCACTTTGAAATGCAAGTCGGCCAACCGCGCCAGCGAGCGCCGCGCCTGTTGGACATCTTCACAGTATTGCTCGGGCAGCAACGACAGACCTTGTTTCGGCAGATGCAGCAGGGCATCGCCCAGCAGCAGAATGCCGCCCCCCAGCTCGGTGTAATAGCCCGTTTCTCCGGCCCCGCTGCCCGGCAAAGCAACCGCCCTCACGCCGCCCGGCAATTTCTCGCCGTCGAGCACGAGCACGTCGGGTTGAATGTCGCAGTCGGGCTTGGCTTTCTCGTGGGCGTACACTTGAATCTCGAAATGTTTGCGGAACCAACCCGCGTCGCGCTCGTGGCTGGCGCTTGTGAGAAAAACACCGAACGGCTCGCCGAGCGCGGTCAGCTTTTTCAACACCGCCGGGCCGGGTTGGAGGGGATCAATGAAGACGACGCCGGCGGAGGTTCGCAGCGCGTGGCTGTTGAACTCCACTTTCCACTGCGGGTGGAAACTGGACCATTCATACAAACCGGCCACGATCTCGTGGAGGCGAGTGGCGGGTTTCATCACGGCAGTTTCAGGCGTTCCCATTCGGTTCGCGCCACTTCTAGCCGAAACGCGCGACTGCGTCAAAAACTTTGATGAAACTCCGCGCGTAGCGGTCGGGCTGCCGCGCGATGTCGGCGCGAATGGCGGGCAGCGGGAGGAACTGTCCGGACTCGATCTCGTCGGGGTTGGGCCGGCACGGCGCGTCCGTGCGTAACCGGTACACCCAGACGAATTCCCACCCGGTTTCCACGCCGGCGGGGATTTGGAACAGGCGCTCCAATTGAGCCGGGCGGATTACCAATCCCAATTCCTCGTGCAGCTCGCGCACGGCGCAGGCATCGTAGTCCTCGCCGCAGCTGAGGTGGCCGGACGCGCTGGAGTCGTAGCACCCGGGAAAGGAATCCTTGGTCGCCGCGCGTTTCTGGAGATACAACTCGCCGCGGGGGTTGAAGACCAACACATGTACGGCGCGATGTTTCAACCGCCGGGCGTGCACCTCGCGGCGCGACGCCTGACCGACAACCCGGTCGTGGTCGTCCACCACATCAAAAATCTCCGCGCCTTGATCCATAAACGTGCGTGCAGTCTCGCACGGCGTCTGTTAGCATGCCGGCGCGTGGTCAAGCCATGAAAAAATCCCCAACACCCGCCGCTCCGCGGGCGGAAGCGGTTTACTACAACGTGTCGTTGCTGACCGACGACGATTTGTACTGGTTTAATGAGGGCACGCATTTCCGGTTGTACGAGAAACTGGGCGCGCATCTGCTCGCCCACAACGGGCTGACCGGCACATATTTCGCCGTGTGGGCGCCGAACGCCGCGCAGGTCTGTGTGATGGGCGATTTCAATCACTGGGACAAGGCCAGCCATCCCCTCCGGCCGCGGGCGCTGTCCGGGATTTGGGAAGGGTTCATTCCCGGCATCGGCGCCGGCGCGCATTACAAGTATTACATCATTTCCCAACACCACGGGCACCGGGTGGACAAGGCGGATCCGGTGGGGTTCCACCACGAAACGCCGCGTAAAACAGCGTCCATTGTCTGGGGCCTCGACTACACGTGGGGCGACCGGGAATGGATGAAGAAACGGGCCAACCACAACGCGCTGGATGCCCCCGTGGCAATTTATGAGGTCCATCTCGGCTCGTGGATGCGCGTGCCCGAAGAAGGCAACCGCTCGCTCAGTTACCGGGAACTGGCGCCGAAACTGGCCGAGTACGTGAAGGGGATGGGGTTTACGCACGTCGAGTTCATGCCGGTGATGGAACATCCCTACGGCGGCTCGTGGGGGTATCAAACCACCGGGTACTTCGCGCCGACCAGCCGGTTCGGCACGCCGCAGGATTTCATGTACTTGGTGGACGTGCTGCACCAGCACGACATCGGCGTGATTCTGGATTGGGTGCCGTCGCATTTTGCCACCGATTCGCACGGGCTGGGGTATTTCGACGGCACGCATCTTTATGAGCACGCGGATTCGCGGAAGGGGTTTCACCCGGATTGGCGGAGTTTCATTTTCAACTACGGCCGGCACGAAGTGCGCGGGTTTCTGATCAGCAGCGCGTTGTTCTGGCTCGACAAGTACCACGTGGACGGCCTCCGGGTGGACGCCGTGGCTTCGATGTTGTACTTGGATTACTCCCGGAAAGACGGGGAGTGGATTCCCAATGAATTCGGCGGCCACGAGAATCTGGAGGCGATCTCGTTTCTGCGGCGGTTCAACGAGGAAGTCTATAAAGCGCATCCGGATGTGCAGACGTTCGCCGAGGAATCCACGTCGTGGGCCATGGTGTCGCGCCCGACGTACATCGGCGGGCTGGGGTTTGGCTTGAAATGGGATATGGGGTGGATGCACGACACGTTGCGCTACATGGCGAAGGACCCGGTGTTCCGGAAGCATCACCACAACGATCTGACGTTCCGGATGCTGTACGCCTGGCAGGAGAACTTCGCCCTGCCGTTATCGCACGACGAGGTGGTCCACGAGAAGGGTTCGTTGATTGGCAAGATGCCCGGCAACGAGTGGGAGAAGTTCGCCAATCTGCGGGCCTTGTTCGGCTACATGTACGCCCAATCCGGCAAGAAACTGTTGTTCATGGGCGGTGAGTTTGGCCAGTGGAACGAGTGGAGCCATGACACGAGTCTCGACTGGCATCTCACGCAGTACGAAACCCACGCGGGCCTGCAACGCTGGCTGACCGATTTAAACCGCGTGTACCGGGCCGAGCTGGCCTTGCATGAACTGGATTTCAACCCGGATGGTTTCGAGTGGATTGATTGTAGCGATTGGCAGAACAGCATCATCAGCCTGCTCCGCAAACCGGCCACCTCCGACGATCTGATCATGGTCGTCTGCAACTTCACTCCCATCCCGCGCCACGATTACCGGGTCGGCGTACCCCGGGGCGGGTTCTGGCAGGAAATCCTCAACAGCGACGCGGTTCAGTACGGCGGCACCGGTCTCGGTAATTTCGGTGGGTTCGAGGCCGATGCCATCGGAATGCACAGCCGCTCCCATTCACTGAGCCTCACCCTGCCTCCCCTTAGCGCGCTGTATTTCTGTAGCCGCATACGCTGAGTTTGTGTGGCGTTTCGCAAAGAAAAAGCCCCCCGGCTTGCGCCGGAGGGCTTTTGAGTAACTGCGTTATGCGATTAGATTAGAACCGCACGTTGAGTTCCGCGCGCACTTCGTGGGCGGCCACGCTGTAACCGGCAAACCGGTAGTCGCGGCCCGGCAGGAAGATGCCGTACACGAGTTGCATACGGACATCCTTGCTGTAGTCGTAGCCAAGGATGCTGTCGATTTCCCAGCCCAAGTCACGCTTGCCAACACCGTTGCCCAGTTCGGTGAACCCGGCACCACCGAAGTCAGCATTCGAGTTGCTTCCGGCAATCGAATCCTTGTCAGCCTTCATGTAGTAATAACCCTGAAGGGACAAGGTGGTATTCTCCGCAGGCTTTACAGATGCGCCCACATTGAAGATGTGGATGTTCGACAGCGCGGGGGCAAACAGATAGCCATTGTAGCCCTCTGTATAGTCAAACCAAGGACGGAACTGCGCTTTGCCGTCTGAACCACCGCCGGAGGCATAGATGTAGTTCGCGTTGACGGCCGGCGTCCACTTGGTGTCTTTAAACGTGAACTTGCCGCCCACGTTCGCGATAAACGCGCTGATCGTCTTGCTAAACGTTCCATCCGCGCCGAATTCATAGGCGCCTTCCGCCCAGACATTCAGGCTGTCCATCGGCGTGATGTCGGTGCGCAGGCCAATAATCATCGGCGAAGCGCCAAAGACGGTCGGTGGAATCCGGCTGCTCTGGACATTGCCCGATACGCCGTGGGCCACGTAGCCGAAATACGCTTCCACATCTTTGATCGCGGAGTCGCTCAGCTCATAGCGCGCGTTGACGAACAGCAAGTCTGCGCTGCCAGGGGTAGAGCCGGTTTGCTTGGGGCTATCCGGGAGGAATGCTTGGTTATTAGCCAGCATCGCTCCGACGACGTCAATCGTCAACGGATACGCGTCCCACACAAGACGAGCCGCGTCATAGTTATATTCCTGTTCGGCGCTGCTGATGATCAAGCCGCGACCATAATGCAGGTACTGACGGCCAATCTTCAGTGTCGCTGCCGAATAAAAGATCTCGTTAAACTGCACATAGGCCTCATCGAGGCCGACACTCCAGCTCCGGTTGATGGCACTGCCAGACCCATCCTCAAAGGAACTACCAGCGCCTGAGTTAGTCGTCGGTTGATTGTCGGATCCCCAAAGCCCTTCGGCCTTGAGGGTGACGACGACCAGCACGTGATCTTCGAGGTCGGCCTCGACAGTCACACGGGTCCGCTGCGAAATAAACGCAGCATCACCATTGTTTGCATCGCCTGCGTTGTTCAGATAATACCCGCGGATACGGATATCTCCGCTGAGACGGATATTCTGAACATCGGCGAATGTACGAACGGCCGAACCCGTAAGGGCGGCCAATGCTACAATCAGCCATACTTTCTTCACTTGTATCCTCCTATTGTTTTGCGTTCGCTGCTCTTGAAGCCCGTCCGGGCGCTCCAATATCCTATTGAGGCGATCCTGCCGCAAACTCCGGCAGGCGTTCTACCCAACGCCTCAAAATCTTTCCCTAAAAGACACCTCGGAAAGTTGATCCGCGCATCCTTCGCTACGTCGTCTCCTCCTTTCCGTACGACTCAAGCCAGTTGGCTCGTGCCTTTCAGGGTAAATTTCCTCCCCACCCCCTCAGGCATCTAGTACTTCCCAGCTACGGGCACTATAGGGAACCACGCGGAAAAACGTCAAGCGGGAAAATCATCTTTTTTTCGCCCTCTGCCTCCCGTTCGCTCAGGCTTAAAATCCTATTGTTTGGCCGCCGGCAGCTCGCGGTCAATGATGGCCGCCCGCAGATAGGCTTCGCCTTGCAGAGGTGTGCCCTGGGCTTGCGCCATCAACTCCTCGTACATCTGGCGGGCCTCCTTGAGTTGCCCCATTGCCTCGGCGCATCGGGCGGCCCCTTGTTTGGCGAGTAACGCGGTGTAGTTATCCGCTGAAACCGCCGCCAGCCGTTCATACTGCTGCCGGGCTTTCTGGAAATTGCCCTGGGCTTCCTGAATGGCCGCCAAGCCGAGTTGGGCGGACGGCGCCAAGGAGTTTTGCGGAAACTGGTCAAGAAACGCCTGATATTGTTTCCCCGCCTCGACATATTGGCCTTGTCGGAACTGGAGATCGGCTAATCGCAACTCGGCCTGCGTCGCCGCCTCTTTCCCGGGGTAATCATGAATAATGGCTTGCAACGTACCGGCGTCATGGGCCGTCGCCAAGCGTTGAGCCGCTTCTTCCGCTTGCCGCGTGGTGTGGCGTTGCCAGTAGAAGATCACCAGGCCAATGGCAATCACCGCCAAAAGTCCGCCGAGTACCTGACGACTGTGTTGTTCCCAAAACACATCCGGCTCGAATTGCTGGGAAAAACGAAAATCGGTTTGTTTCGTGTTGGCTGCCATAAAGAGCGCCTATTGTTGCGTCCGCCGACCAAAAGGCAAGCTCCAAACCTCCGTTCACATTGGAAACCGCCGGCATCACACCCAGCACGAAAAACGGAGGACGACCCCGGCAACCCGTTGCCGACACTGACGAGCCGCACTAGTTCGCGGCGGCGGTGACGGCGCACGTTGAAGCTTGTCTCAAGCGCCGCTCCACCGGGCGTCTTTCGGTTGGCTTTTGCTCGCGAATCGGCTACAAGACACGCGCACACTTTCGGAAGGAGACAACCTCATGCTCGGATGTGATATCGGAACACTATTCAAGGTCACCGTGGCCGGTGGCTCGTATCAGGAAACTTTGGTGGCGCATTTGCAGGGCGTGCCGCCGGGTTACCTCATCACCGAGGAGGAAGTTTATCGCGACTTGCTGTTGCGCAAGCCCGGTCAGGGCGAACTGACTTCGCCGCGCCGGGAGCCGGACGTGCCGGTAATCGTAACCGGGCAGAATTGCGACGACACGATGACCGGGTTCCACAACGCGCATTTCTCCAACGGCACGCCGTTCACGATTTTGATCCCGAACCTCGACCGGCACGCCGAGCACATCATCGCTTACCGGGACACGAACCGGACGCCGCGGCCGGGGCACGCTTCCTATGCGTCGTACGTGAAGTACGGGCAGTGGGACGATTCCATCGGCGCGGGTTTCTTCAGCGGGCGGTACACGGCGACGATTGCGGCGGCGGGCGCGGTGGCGAAACGGATTCTGAAAGATCACGGTATCGAGGTGACCGGCTACGTGAAGGAAGCGGCGGGCGTGCGGATGCCGGATTGGCCGATTGAGAAGATCCGGCCCAAGGTTGCGGCGTATAAAGAAATGCGTTGGAAGAACGACCCGGTCTACAACTGGGTTTTCACCTCCGGCAGGTTCAAGTCGGACATGCGGATGCTGCAGAAGATGGCGGTGCTGGCGGAGTTGGAGCGCGAAGTGCCGGAGATGTACAAGAAGATGATTCACTGGGATGAGGATGCCATCCGCAAGGAATACGGCATCCATCCGAAGTTGAATTGCCCCGACCTCGCTGCCGCGGATGCGATGTACGAGCGCATCCTTGAAATCATGAAGCAAGGCGATTCCAGCGGCGGCGTGGTGGAAGTGGTGGCCACCGGCGTTCCCACCGGCATGGGTGAGCCCGTGTTCAAAAAGCTCGACGGCGAACTCGGCCGGATGCTCAGCATCGGCGCGGTCAAAGCGGTCGAGTCGGGCGCCGGCTTCGCGGTCAAGGACATGACCGGCAGCCAGGACAATGACCAGATGTCGGCGAAGAACGGCCAGGTGCGGTTCAGTGCCAACAACGCCGGTGGCATCACCGGCGGGTTGACAACCGGCCAAGACATCGTCGTTCGTCTCGCGGTCAAACCGACGCCGACCATCGCCAAACCGCAGCACACGATTGATAAAGTTTCGCTGGAAAACAAAGACCTCGCGGCGGTGACGCGCCGCGACCCGACGATCGTTCCGCGGGTCTGGCCGGTGGCGGAGGCGTTCACGGCGATTCTGTTACTCGACCACTACATGCAACACCGCGCGTTTCAGGCGATGTTTAAAAAGTAGCCGGCGTGTTACGATTGCCGGCGGGTCATGAACGTCATCCTCATCGGCATGAAACATTGCGGCAAGAGCACGCTCGGCGCGGCGTTGGCGGCGCGGTGGCAATGCCCCTTCCACGATGTGGATCGGATGATCGAGGAGCTCCAGGTGTGCAAGACCGGCGCGTGGATGGGTGTTCGGGAAATTTTCACCAGCCGGGGCGAGAGATATTTCGGGGAACTGGAGTCGCAAGTGGTGTGCGATTTGTGCCTCCGACTGAATGACGCGCGCGATCCGCACGTGGTGGCGCTCGGCGGACGGACGATGCTCAATGATCGGGTCGGGGAGTTGCTCAGCGGGATTGGACGGGTGGTGTATCTGGAAGTCTCGCCCGAAGAAATGTTCGTCCGCGTACTGCGCGGCGGGTTGCCGCCATTCATCAACCACGAAGATCCGGTGATGAGCTTCCTGGAACTCTACAAAGAGCGCGTGCCTCATTATCAACGCGCCGCCCAACTTACCGTCAACCTCGACGGGTTGGATGTTGCCGCCTCGCTGGAGAAGTTGTGTCGTGAGCTTGACCGCGCCAATCAAGCAAAAGGCCATTGAATTGGGCTTCGACCTGGTCGGCATCACCACTGGCGCCGCGCCGCCGCATGCCGGTTGGTTTCAAGAATGGCTCACGCGGCAATTTCACGGTGAGATGACGTATATGGCCCGCCGCGCGGAGGAACGCATCACGCCCCGAGCCAAATCCATCATCGTCGTCGGGAGGAATTATTTTCACGGCAAGTCGCACCCGGTGGCACGGTATGCCGCCGGCGCGCGCGACTACCATGACGTGCTGGGCGAAAAACTCCAGCAACTCGCCGAGTTCGTCGGCGGTCACGCAAAATGGTACGTGGATACCGGGCCGATCCTCGAACGTGATCTCGCCCAGCGCGCCGGCATCGGGTTCATCGGCAAACACACCAACCTCATCAACCGGCAACTTGGCAACTGGCTGTTTCTCGGCGTCGTGCTCACGGATCGGGAATTACCGGTAGACCAACCCGAGAAAGAGTACTGCGGGACCTGCCGGCGCTGTCTCGACGTCTGCCCGACGCGCGCCATTATCGCGCCGTACCGGCTCGATGCCCGGTTGTGCATCAGCTACCTGACCATCGAACTCAAAGGCTGTATCCCCGTCGAACTGCGACCGCTCATCGGCGACCGGGTGTTCGGTTGCGACGACTGCCTTGCAGTCTGCCCGTGGAATCGGTTCGCGAAGCCGGTCATCGTGCCTCGCGCGTTACCGGTCTTGACGGAGTTTCTTGCGTGGGATGAAGCGACGTTCCAATCCTTCTTCGCCGGCACGCCAATTTACCGGCTGAAACGCCGGAGGTTTCTCCGCAACGTCTGCGTCGTGTTGGGCAATCGTGGCGACAAGTCCGCCTTACCGGCGCTGGAGCAAACCGTGTCGGATCCGGAACCGTTGGTGCGCGAACATGCCGCCTGGGCCATTTCGCGACTGCGGCGCTAACGCTTCCACTGCGCCAGGTTCTTCTGCCAGAGATTTTCGGTTTCGGCGCGCAGCCGGATGGCGTCTTCCCAGACGTTGGGGAAGGTGCTCAACCCGTAGCCGTGGGCGACCGGGCCGAACTCCGGACAGACGTACAGGACCTCGCCGCCTTTCGCGCCTTTCAACCAGCACGCGAACAACGCGTCAATGAAGTCGAGGTAGTCTTTGCCTTCCGGGCTGAGATTGTCACGGCCATCGGTGAACGGAACCTGGCAGTGATGGCCGTTGAACGGCCGGAAGTGCATCTGCCGGGAAAGACGGATGAGGTCGGGATGGTCCAGCAACCGGTTCGCAAACGGCGGGGCGATATGCTTGACGACAGCAAAATGGGAGAAGTCGAAACAGAACCGGCATTTCTGGCCGGTCGCTTGTTTGTAAAGGCGCGCAATCTCCCGGGTTTTCTCCGGTGTCTCAGTGCCGGTGTCACGATGGACTTCGAGGTCAATGGGCAGACCGATCTTCTCGGCGCGCTTCATCATTTTGCCCCACGTTTTGGCGGCCACCCTGGGCGGCGTGTCGTGATCCCCGAGTTGGACATTCACGCGGGCCGGTCGGACCGCCGCGGCGGCTTCGATCCGATCCGCGTAAGTCTTGTCGTTGGCGTCGATGTAGCAAATGTAATCCATGCCCGCGGCATGAACGGCGGCGGCGATTTCGGGGATGGCGCCGCCGCCCATGGCATCAAAACCGGCAGCTTGGGCGCGGCGGATTTTTTCGTCGGCGCTCCATTCGGTGGCGCCAAGCGGCTGGCCGGTCAGCGTCCAGAAACCGGCAAATTGTTTGAGTTGCGGGGCGGTTTTCATCGGGGGCGATTCTCCTGTTGTTTGGTACGGAATCGTTCGCTGAATTCTTTCGTCATGAATTCCCGCGCGAACAAGTCACGCCGGCTTTGCCGGTAGGCCCGGCGCAACAACCATAGGTCCACCATGGCCAACAGAATCGCCGCGACCGCGAGCAGGAAACACCAACTCCAATACACGACAAAGGAGCGTCCTTGCAAGTGTGATGCGAAGCGCGTCACGCCCAGCACCGCCATCAGCCCGCCGCCGAGAATCGCGATGGTCCCGGCCATCCGGATCATCCGCCGTGGACGGCGGAGCGGCAGTTTGAGATCGGGCGAAGACACGCGCCCTGCCGGGTTAGACGATTGTCTGTTCGGTCTGCTGGTCGAAGAAGCGGCTCTTGCGCAGATCGAAGATCATGTCGATTTGCTGGCCGACTTTCGAGGTGTCATGCGCATCCACCCGGGCGGTAAACGTGTGACTGGCGCTGGTGAGGTGCAGGAAGATTTCCGCCCCCATCGGCTCGACGACGTCCACGGTGGCTTTCACGGTCCGCTCTTGGGGCGCGGTGGCGGCGCTGTGTTTGATGGCTTCGGGCCGGACGCCGAACACCACCGGTTTGCCCAGGTAGCCGGCGAGGCGCTTGGCCCACTCATCGCCCACGGAGAAGCTGATGCCGGGCTTGCCGTTGCTGTTCTCGACGAAAACCAATCCGCCGCCTTGTTGTTGGATCTGCCCCTTGAAGAAGTTCATCGGCGGCGACCCAATGAAGCCGGCGACGAACATGTTCTGCGGGTTGTCGTACAGCTCAATCGGATTGGCGACCTGCTGGATGAGGCCGTCTTTCATCACGACGATGCGGTCGCCCATCGTCATGGCTTCCACCTGATCGTGGGTGACGTAGATCATCGTGGACTGCAACCGGCTGTGGAGTTTGGAAATCTCGGTGCGCATCTGGACGCGCATCTTGGCGTCGAGGTTGGAGAGTGGTTCGTCGAACAAAAACGCTTTCGGTTTGCGGACGATGGCGCGCCCGACGGCGACGCGTTGGCGTTGGCCGCCGGAGAGCGCTTTCGGCTTGCGCTCGAGCTGCTCGTCGGTAATCCCCAAGATCTGCGCTGCGTCCCGGACCCGTTTATCAATTTCCTCTTTGGGATATTTCCGCAATTTGAGGCCGAACGCCATGTTCTTATAGACCGTCATGTGCGGGTACAACGCGTAGTTCTGGAACACCATGGCGATGTCGCGATCTTTGGGCGGAACATCGTTGACGCGTTTGCCATCAATGTAGATGTCGCCGCTGCTGATTTCTTCCAGTCCCGCCACCATCCGCAGGGTGGTTGATTTACCACAGCCGGACGGGCCGACCAGCACGACGAACTCGCGGTCTTCGATGGTCAGGTTGGCATTATCAACGGCCTTCACGCCGCCGGGATAGATTTTGCAGACGTTTTCGATGACGACCTTTGCCACGGCTCAGAAATCCTTTCGTAAGGGGCCTATGCGGCGAGAAATGTCTAGCAAACCTCCGCCCGGCCTGTCAAACCAACATTCCCAGAATTTCCCCAACGGTCGCATTGGGTGATGGCTGACGGTCGTCGGGCTCGTAACGGTGGCGACGGGTTACTTCTTTCTTTTTGTGAGTCGCTGGCGTTAAGCCGGTTGCGGCCTACATAGGTCGCAGTCGGAAAAGCACGGCGCGTTTTTCTCTTTCTTGTCGGGGGCCGAGCCGTGCCCGCAGGATCGATGGGAGCGAACAGGGAGGTGTTTACTGTTTAGGTCAAGAGTTGACCCCTTGTTCTTCGCCACCAATCAGCGCGACTTCCCGCGGGAAACTTGCTAAGGTCGGCGGTGTTGAAAAGAGTGTTGGCCCAGCGCCATGGCGAGGCTGCATATTTTGTCGGGTGCCCAAGAAGGCAAAGTCATTGAGTTGCGTGGCGAACGCATTTCCGTTGGCCGCGCGCCGAGCAACCTGATTTGCCTGACCGATGGTTTAATTTCCACCTATCAAGCCATGTTCGTGCGGGATGGGCCGACCTACCGGCTGCGCGACCTCAACGCCACCAACCAGACTCAGGTCAACGAGGTCGCCATTCGCGATACCGAATTGCACGATGGCGACCGGTTGCGCTTCGGTCTGGTGGAAATGCGGTTTGAATCGGAAGCATCGCCCGTCCCCGGCATGACCGCGCCGAAACCGCCCCCCCCACCGCCACCCCGCCCCAAACGGAGGGTCGGTGTGCTTGTGGCGGCGACCGTCTTGATCTTGGCGGCCGGGGTGGCCGTGCTCGGGTTATGGGCCCGGCGCCAAACGGCACCCGTCCCGGTCGCGCCCCGCCAGCCGGTCGTCACCAAACCGGCACCTGCGCCAGTGGTGAAAACCGTTCCTGTCGGCTCGGATGTCTTTACTTCCCCCCGGCTGGCGCTGGCGAATCCACCGGCGACAAATCAACTCGACTTTTTCCGGCCAGCTCCGCCTCCGGCGCCGAAGGCGACGGCCCGTCAGGAACCGGTCACCCCGGCCGCGGTGGTGAAGCCCGCGCCTGAAAAACCGGCCCCGCCGCCGGCACCGGCGAGTCCGACCAACATCGTCCAGGAAGTGGCGGCACCGGTCGCGCGCCACTGGCCGAAGCCACGTGTCAATCCGTTTGAAGATCCGTGGCGGCTGGCGGCGGCGACCACGATTGATCAACTCGTGGCCGATCAGTGGCAGGCTTGGGGGATCCAGCCGGCGCCGCTCTGTTCGGATACGGTATTCATCCGGCGGGTGTACTTGGATGTGATCGGCACGCTGCCCACGGCGGAAGAAGTCCGCGCGTTTCTGGACGACCGGAACCCGAACAAACGCAACGCGCTCATCGACCAGTTGCTCGCACGCGACGAGTTTGCCGATTACTGGGCGCTGAAGTGGGCCGATCTGTTGCGGGTGAAGTCCGAATTCCCGATCAACCTCTGGCCCAACGCGGTCCAGGCGTATCACCGCTGGATTCGGACCGCGCTGCGGAACAACTGGCCGTACGACCAGTTTGTCCGGCAACTGCTCACCTCCAGCGGCAGCAATTTCCGCGTGCCGCCGGTCAATTTCTACCGGGCCGTCCAGAGCAAGGAACCGCCCGCGCTGGCCCAGGCCGTGGCGCTGACCTTCATGGGCACGCGGGCCGATAAGTGGCCGCCGGAGCGGCTGGCCGGAATGGCGGCGTTCTTCGCGCAAGTTGGTTACAAGTCCACGGCGGAATGGAAGGAACAGATCGTCTTCTGGGATACCGGCCAGACCAACGCGCCCGCCGCCGCCGTCTTCCCGGATGGCACGGCGATCCAACTGCCCGCCGACCGGGATCCGCGGGCGGTGTTTGCCGACTGGCTGATCAGTCCGCGGAATCCGTGGTTCACGCGCACCATCGTGAACCGGATCTGGTCGTGGTTGCTGGATCGCGGCATCATTCAGGAGCCGGACGATATCCGGCCCGACAACCCGCCGAGCAACCCCGAGTTGTTGGCCTATCTGGAGCGCCAATTGATTGCGGCGCACTACGATCTCAAGGCAATTTACCGGCTGATCCTGAAGTCGCGGACCTACCAACTCTCCTGCGTGCCGCGGACAACCGGGCCGACGGCCGCGGCGCAGTTCGCCTATTACCCGGTCCGCCGGTTGGAGGCGGAGGTCTTGATTGATGCCTTGGACCAGATCACCGGCACCACCGAAAGCTACTCCAGTCCGATCCCGGAACCGTTTACGTTCATCCCCGAGGACCAGCGCACGATCGCGCTGGCCGACGCCAGCATCAGCAGTCCGTTTCTTGAATTGTTCGGGCGCTCGCCCCGCGACACCGGTTTGGAATCGGAACGTAACAATCGGCCGTCGGCCGCCCAGCGGCTGCATCTGCTGAATTCGAGTCACATCCAGCGCAAACTGGAGCAGGGCGAGAAGCTCCGCGCGTTGCTGCAGACCAAGGGGCCGCCGCGGGCGCTGGTGGACGCGCTGTATCTGACGATACTCTCGCGCTATCCAACGGACGAAGAACTGAAAATCGTCGCCACCTACCGGCAAGCGAACGCCGACAACCGGCGGGTCGGCTTGGATCTCGCCTGGGCGTTGATCAATACCGCCGAGTTTCAATACCGCCATTGAGCAGATGAACACCCCCATGACCCGACGGGAAGCCATTCGCCGCACGCTGGTCGGCGCGGCGGGGCTGTTGCTGATTGATCGGCTGCGTTGGTCGGCGGGGGCGGCGCTGCCGCCAGCCAAAGCCAAAGCGGTCATCCAAATTTGGATGTGGGGCGGCCCGTCTCACCTCGACACGTTCGACCCGAAACCGGAAGCCGGCAACGATTACGCCGGCCCGCTCAAAGCGATCGCGACCAACGTGCCGGGAATTCGCATCTGCGAACTGCTCCCGTTGTTGGCCCAGGAGGCGGACAAGTACACCATCATCCGCAGCATGACCCACGGGAATAACGGCCACGAAACCGCCGCCTACATCGTGCAGACCGGCCGCAATCCCGGTGAGCGCGACGTGTATCCGTGCGTCGGGGCGGTGGTCTCGTTGTTCAAGGGTTACGATGCCGGCTACAAGGGACTGATTCCGCCGTACATCGTCTTGACCGAGCCGCAAGGGCGGTTTCCGGAGGCCGGGTTCATGGGGGCGCGTTACAAACCGTTCGCGACGGGCGGCAATCCGGCGCAAAGCCGGTTTGTGGTGGAAGGCATCGTGGCCCAAGGCATCACCGACCAACAACAACGCCACCGGCGCAAGCTGCTGCAGGACTTGAACACGCTGGAACACGTCCTGCCGGACGACGCCTCGTTGCAGGCGCTGGCCCGGTCGGAGGAGCAAGCGTACGACATGATTCTCGGCGACGGCGCGAAGGTGTTTGATCTGGCGACCGAGAAAAGCGATTTGCGCGACCGGTACGGCCGCAACAAGTTCGGCCAATCCTGTCTGATGGCCCGGCGGCTGGTGGAACGCGGGGTCCCGTACATCACCATCAACTACGGCGGCTGGGACACGCACAAGGACAACTTCGTCACGATGCGCCGCCAACTGCCGGAATTGGACAAGGGCATGGCCACCTTGTTGCAGGACCTCGCCGCGCGCGGCCTGCTCGACAGCACGATCATCTGGTGGGGCGGCGAATTTGGCCGGACACCCAAGATCGATTGGGCCGCTCCGTGGAACGGCGGCCGCGGGCATTGGGGCAAAGTGTTCTGTCACGTCGTGGCCGGCGGCGGGTTCAAGGGCGGGCGCGTAGTCGGCGCCTCCGACGCGAAGGGCGAAGAGGTGAAAGAACGGCCGGTTTACCCCTGCGACCTCATCGGCAGTTTCTATCAACTGCTCGGCATTGATCCCCACGCCCGCCTGCCGCACCCGCAGGGTCTCGATGTCCGCGTGATGCCCACCGCCGCCGAACACGTGCCCAGCGCCGGGATTCTCAAGGAGATCATCTAAATGGTGAATCGGCACCGGTGGCTTCTGATGTGGTTGGCGGTGGCGCCGGCGGCCTGGGCGCAGCGGGAACCGCACATCGGCTACGTTTATCCCGCCGGCGGACGCCAGGGCACGACCGTCGCAGCGGTGATCGGCGGCCAGTACTTGAACGGTGCGGACCAGATTTACGTGACCGGCCCCGACGTGCAAGCGGTCGTGGTCGAACACGAACCGTCACTGACGCCGAAACAAGCCCAGGCGCTGCGCCAGCGTTTGGAGGAATTGCGCAAACAACCGAAGGACGCGGCCGCGCGGCAGGAGATTCTCGCCATCCGGAAGAAACTGGCGGCGTTCGCCAAACTGCGCGCCAACCCGGCCATTGCGGAGACCGTGCCGGTGGCGATCACCATTGCCACCAACGCGGTGCCGGGCAACCGCGAGTTGCGTTTGGGCACGCCGCTCGGTTTGTCAAACCCGTTGGTGTTCCAAGTCGGCCAACTGCCGGAATTCCGGCAACCGGAACCCGACGCGGCTGCCGAGCCGCCGTTCCCGCGACCGGGTGTGAATCCAGTCCCCGCCGAGACCCCGCCATTGCCCATCACGTTGCCGGCCACCGTGAACGGCCAGATTCTGCCGGGCGGCGTGGCCCGGTACCGCTTCCCGGCCCGGCGCGGCCAGCAACTGGTGGTCGCCACCAGCGCGCGGGAGTTGATTCCGTATCTGGCCGATGCCGTGCCGGGCTGGTTCCAGGCCGCGTTGACGCTTTACGATCCGCAAGGCGAGGAGCTGGCGTACGATGATCATTACCGGTTTCATCCCGACCCGGTGCTGCACTATGTGATCCCCCAAGATGGCGCGTACACGCTTAAGATCCGTGACGTGCTCTACCGGGGCCGCGAGGATTTTGTTTATCGCGTGGCCCTGGGCGAGCTGCCGTTTCTGGCGAGCCTGTTCCCGTTGGGCGGCCGGGCCGGCACGCGCGCGACCGTGGAAGTCCGGGGCTGGAATCTACCGGTCACCAGACTCCACCTCTCCCTCAAACAAACACCGCCGGGCACGTATCCGATTGCCGTGCGCAACCAGCAATGGTTTTCCAACCCGCTGCCGTTCCTCGTGGATACATTGCCGGAGTGCCGCGAGCGGGAACCAAACAACTCGCCGCGAACCGCCCAGCCGGTCGCGCTGCCGATCATCATCAACGGCCGCTGCGATCCGCCCGGTGATGTGGACGTGTTCCGCTTTGACGGCCGGGCCGGCCAGCAAATCGTCGCGGAAGTCATGGCCCGAAGGCTCGAGTCGCCGCTGGATTCCGTTCTCAAGCTCACCGACGCCACCGGCCACCAACTGGCGTTCAATGACGATCACGAGGACAAAGGCTCGGGATTGAACACGCACCATGCCGATTCCTATCTGCGCGCCACCTTGCCGGCGGATGGCCGCTACTACCTGTCCCTCTGGGACGCGCAACGCAACGGCGGCTGGGCCTACAGTTACCGGCTGCGCCTCAGCGCGCCCCGTCCCGATTTTGAACTGCGGGTCGTGCCCGCCAGTCTCAGCGTCCGGATCGGCACCAGCGCGCCCCTGACCGTTTACGCGCTGCGCCAAGACGGATTCACCGGGGAAATCGCGCTGACCCTGAAGGACGCGCCCGCCGGGTTCAAGCTGACCGCGACGCCCATTCCCGCCAACCAAGACCAGGTCAAACTCACCTTGACTCCGCCGCCCACCGCCCCCACCGGCCGGCTGCGTCTGCACTTGGAAGGCCGCGCCATGATCGAAGGCCGTGAGATCGTCCACGCCGCCGTACCGGCCGAGGACATGATGCAGGCTTTTGCCTACCGGCATCTCGTGCCCGCGCAGGAATGGGACGTGGCGGTGATCGGCCGGTTTCGCCCGGCCGAGACGGCGCGAATCCTGAGCGCCCTGCCGGTCAAGATTCCCGGCGGCGGCGCGGCGCGGGTCCAAGTGAGTTTGCCGGGCGGTCCGTTCCTCAACCAGATCGCCTTTGAGCTGACGGACCCACCGGACGGCGTCACCCTCCAAACCGTGTCGCCGACGGAATTCATGCTGCGCGCTGACGCCACGAAAATAAGCCCCGGCCGGAAAGGCAATTTGATCGTCCAAGCCACCGCCGCGCGCCGGCCGCCCCCCGGCGCGCCCGGACGGCGGTTCACGGTGGGGGCGTTGCCGGCCATCCCGTTTGAGGTGATTCAACCATGAGCACTCCCCGACCGATTCCGGAAACCGACGCCCTGTTCTTTTCACGGATGGACCTGTTGCCCTGCGATCTGAACCGGTCGCGGGCCGCCCAGGCGCGCGATCTTCTCGAATGCATGGAAGCCGTCCTGCAAGACGAGGGCCTGACCTTCGCCCATGTCGTGCGCACCTGGTTTTATCTCGACGCGATCCTCGACTGGTACGGCGAGTTCAATGCCGTCCGCAACGCCTTTTTCGAGGAGCGGGGCGTGTTTCGGGGACTCGTGCCGGCCAGCACCGGAATCGGTCTGCCCAACCCGGCCGGTGCGGCGCTGACCGGCGGTTTGTTGGCCGTCAAACCGCACTCCGACCGGATGCAAGTCTTCGCCGTCCCATCGCCGCGGCAATGTCCGGCCTTGGCCTATCACAGCGCCTTCAGCCGCGCGGTGGAACTGCAGTTGCCGGGGCAGCGCCAGCTCTATGTCTCCGGCACGGCGAGCATTGACGCCACGGGCGCCACCGCGCATCCGGGGGACGTGGCCGGCCAGATTCGGTTGACGATGGAGGTGGTGGAAGCGCTGTTGGCATCGCGCGGCATGACTTGGGCCGACACCACCCGGGCGGTGGCGTACTTCACGTCGCTGGCGGACATGCCACGGTTCACCGCCGATTGCCAGTCGCGCGGCCTGCCCAATCTGCCGGTCACGTGCATGTCAGCCACCATCTGCCGGGGCGACCTCCTCTTCGAACTCGAACTCGACGCGGTCCGCCGGGATTGAATTCGATCAGTTCGCATAACCACCCTCACCCCGCATTTTGCCGCTGACAGAAATAATGCCGATCACGGGTGTCCGCTCATAAAGGCCAGAGCAACAATTGGTTATAGTTTAATGA
>JBBISF010000032.1:12527-29402 GCA_037441425.1 Verrucomicrobiia bacterium | reverse complement strand
CTCATCATGAAGGCTTACAAGAAACGTGATCGCCTGTTAAGCGGACATCCGTGACTTGGGGAGATGAGTTGAGAAAAGTGCGGAATTTGGCAGCGCACGCCTCAGCCGAGAGAGTCGCCCAAGAAGACGCAAGAGACGTCCTCGACTTCGTGCATGCCATTACCGACTATATCTTCGTTTTGAGTCGCAGATTTGAGTGGTTTATGAAGCGGAAGGAGAAAGCTAAAGGCTAACAATTCGTGGGAGCTAACGCGGCGCTCGGCGCGCCGCGTAGCTCCACTCTGGCGTTACAAGACCGGGGCAATGTCGAGTTGCGCCCCCGGTCAGCCGGAAACAATTTCGGGCATTGATGCCCGCCGGGGGCGATGGTATGATGCGCGGCCTTTGAAATCAGGGATACGCTTATGAGCAATACGACCAAGACCACAATCAAAACTGTTGCTGCCCGCGCGATCAGCGAACCCGGCTCGATGCGCGGCGCGGACATTGTCATCAAATGCCTCGAATTGGAAGGCGTGGAGGTGGTGTTTGGGTATCCGGGCGGCGCGAGCATGGAGTTGCATCAGTCGCTCACCCGGTCGAAGAAGATTCGCACGATTCTGCCCCGGCATGAACAGGGCGAAGCGTTCGCCGCCGGCGGCTACGCGCGGGCGACCGGCAAGGCGGGCGTCTGTCTCGCCACGAGCGGCCCGGGCGCGACGAATCTGGTCACCGGCATCGCGGACGCGTACATGGATTCGGTGCCGGTGATCGCGATCACGGGCCAAGTCCCGCGGGCGATGATCGGCAAAGGCGCGTTTCAGGAGACGGATGTGTTCGGCGTGTCCGTGCCGATCGTCAAACACAGTTTTCTGGTGATGAACGTCGAGGACATCCCGCGTGTGATCAAGGAAGCGTTTCATATCGCGACGACGGGGCGGCCGGGGCCGGTCTGGATTGATATTCCCAAGGACGTGCAACAATCGCATTGCCGGCCGGTGTTCCCGGACACGATCAATCTCCGCGGGTACAATGTGGACAAGCGGATCAGTCCGAACGTGGTCAACGAGATTGCCGGGTTGATCGACAAGAGCGAGCGGCCGGTGATCTACGCGGGCGGCGGGATCATTTCCGCCAACGCCGCCGCCGAACTCCGCGCGTTTGCCGAGAAGACGAATATCCCGGTCGCGACGACGTTGATGGGCATCGGGGCGTTGCCGTCGGAGCATCCGCTGTCGTTGCGGTGGCTGGGGATGCATGGCACGGCCTACGCGAATTTCGCCGTGGATAAGGCGGATTTGTTGCTGGCGTTCGGAGTCCGGTTCGACGACCGGGTGACCGGCAACGTCCGCGAGTTCTGCAAGCACGGGACGATTGTCCACATTGACATTGATGCGAGTGAGATCAACAAGAACAAGGTCGTGCATCTGCCGGTGGTCAGCGACATCCAGTATGCCTTGCGCGAACTCAACAAGGTGGTCAAAGGCAAGAAGCTCGCGCCATGGCACAAACAGATCACCGAGTGGAAGGCGAAGTATCCGTTCCGGTACCATGTCACCGACGAGGTGCTGAAGTCGCAGTACGTCCGCGAGTTTTTGGGCGGCGACACGAAAGAGATCATCATGCCGCAGTACGCGATCGAACTCCTCAGCGAGTTGACCGCAGGCGAGGCGATCATCACCACCGGTGTCGGCCAACATCAGATGTGGGCCGGGCAGTATTACAACTTCAAGCACGCGCGGACGTTCATCACGTCGGCGGGTCTGGGCGCGATGGGGTTCGGCTACCCGGCGGCGCTGGGGGCGAAGGCGGGCTGCCCGGATACGCAGGTCGTGGACATTGACGGCGATGGCTCGTTCGTCATGAACATTCAGGAACTGGCGACGGCGCACATCGAACGCCTTGCCGCGAAGGCGATCATCCTCAACAACCAGCATCTCGGCATGGTCGTGCAGTGGGAAGACCGGTTCTACCAGTCGAACCGCGGCCACACCTATCTCGGCGACCCGCAGAACCCGCACAACGTTTATCCGGACTTCGTGGGGATTTGCCGGGGCTTCAACGTCAAAGCCGAACGCGTGGTCCGCAAGCGCGAACTGCGGCCCGCGCTGGAACGGATGTTGGCCGCCAAGGAAGCGTATGTGCTGGACGTCGTCGTCCCCTACACCGAGCACGTCTTGCCGATGATCCCGGCCGGTAAGACCGTCCACGAGATCATCCTCGATTCCGGCGAGAAACCCGACCTCGGCGACAACCTGGGGCTGTAGGTTGAAGCCACCCTCTCGCGGCTGGTTCTGGCTGGCAGTTGTCGGGGTGGCTGCTATCGTCGCTTTTCTTCACCTCTATCGGTTGGATGCGGTCCCGCCCGGTTTTTTCTACGACGAAAGTTCCGTCGGCTACAACGCTTATTGTCTCGTTCGGACCGGGGCCGATGAATACGGCGTGCGCTGGCCGGTGTTTTTCCGCAGTTTTGGGGAATACGAACAATCGCCGCTCATGGTCTATGCGGCGGCTTTATCAATTAAAGCTTTCGGCTTGGGGAAATGGGCGGTGCGATTTCCTAGCGCGGTGTTCCTGCTACTGACGGCAGGGGCCTTTGCCGGCTTGGTCTATGAGTATTGTCGCAACCGATGGGCCGCTTTGGCTGGGGCAGCTTTGTTCGCCTTGAGTCCGTGGACGTTCCCGGTGCGACCGGGCATGTGCGCCGGCTATGCGGCCATGCTCTTGGGAATCACGCTGGGTTGGTGGTTCATCCTGGTTGCCTGTCGGCGACGCTCACATTTGTTTGCTGCCGCCGCCGGATTGGCCTGGGGAATGAATTTGTATGCCTACCACACGGCCTGACCTTTGGCTGCTTTATATCTGGCCGGCTTCGCCTTGGTCAGCCTCCCCCTCTTGCGCCGACGATGGAGAATCCTGTTGACGTTCCTCATCACTTTATCGGTTGTGACACTCCCGATGCTCATCAGCCTCGGGCATTCGACCGAACCGCTGACGTCCCGTTTCCAAGGAATCAGCATCTTTGCGCACGCGGCTTCAAGGAAAGAGGTCATCGGTCGCTTCATGGTCCGGTATGCGGAGTATTTCAGCCCGCAGTTCTTGTTTCTGAAGGGCGACTCTAATCTGCGTCACTACACCGGCATCGGCGGTGAGTTGGTGCTATCGCTCCTACCGGTTGTGCTGGCCGGGCTGTGGTGGGCCATTCGTTTTGCCCGGACGCAGCCCGGCTACCGGCTGGTTCTGGTGAGTTTGCTCATTTATCCGATCCCCGCCGCCTTGACAGTGGATCACTTCCACAGCACGCGATGCATCAACGGCATTCTCACGTTCACTTTGCTGGGGGTGATGGGGGCGTACCATCTTGTCCGGAAGTTGCATTTTGGCAGATCGGCGCTAATCCTCTTGGGGCTGATCGCCGTGGCGCAGACCGGTTATTATCTCTGGGACTACTTCGGCGACTATCAACAGCGGGCCCGCGGCTATTTGCTGGCCGATTTTACCGATGCCATCGAAGCGGGCTTTCAACGCCTCGGTACGAATGAAACCTTCTACCTTTCAGGTTCGGTGCTGCCATTATCGGTGACCCCGGAAGGGAAATTGGCGCTGTCGGTGGATAAACAGTTTCACCCGTATTTCTACACGCACTTGTTGTTCTTCGGGAAGATTGACCCGCGCACCTATCAACAACACGGGCTGCCTTCTGAAAAAGTGTGTTATTACGAAGGGACAATCCACCGCCCGGGACTGTTACTCCGTGCCGATCCATTGGTCATCAAATTTGGCAACCAATGGATGACTCAACCCGATCCAGAACCGCTGCCCCTTCGGGCCAAACGGCTCGTTGTCCTCCCGTTCACAACGGGCGCGCACTACGAACTCTACCGGATCCACCCTTGATTGCCCCGACCGAACAGAGCGTTTAGACTGGCCGTCATGAAAGCCATCCTCCGGCGCATGCGCATTCCCGCAGTGCTCGGCATTTTCACGGTCGCTTTCATCGCGTTGACGGTCAACAGTTACGTACGCGAGTCCGCGACTTGGGATGAGCCGTTTCATCTGACCGCCGGTTACACCGCGCTGCGCTTCGGAGATTACCGGGTGGATCCAGAACATCCGCCTGTATTGCGCATGTGGGCCGCGCTGCCATTGCTCGCGATGCCGGATGTTCACTGCGACACGAATGTCGTTTCCTGGACAAAACTCAACCAATGGAAATTCGGCCTGCGTTTCCTCTATCACGACAACGATGCGGACCGGCTGCTGTACCGCGCGCGCTTCATGATCGTGCTGTTGGGCGTGCTTTTGGGCTATCTGGTGTTCTCGTGGACGCGCGAGTTGTTTGGCGGTGTCACCGCAATGGTGGTCCTGGCCCTGTACACTTTCGAACCGAATATCCTGAGCCATGCCCGCTTGGTGACGACCGACTTTGGCCTCGTTTGTTTCTTCTTCGGCGCGATCTATTTCCTGTGGCGGACCACGCGTAGGCTCAATCTGGGGAACGTTGCCGGCTTGGCGCTGTTTTTCACGCTCGCGCTGGTGAGCAAATTTTCGGCGGTCCTCCTCATTCCGAGCATCGCCATGCTGCTGGGCATTCACAGCCTGACCCGATCGCCATGGCGGTGGCGCTGGCGCGCACGGGCAGGACAACTGGGCCGGTCACGGAAATGGATTGCCGGGTTGCTGCTCATCATCGGTCTGTTGCTGGCCGGATACGGTGGCATTTGGGCGGCCTACCGATTTCGCTACGCGCCGGGCCCATTGGGTCAAGGGATTGAACCGGTGCTGCGCGCCAATCCTCCGCCACCTCAGTTGGCCGCGATCGTCGAGTGGAGCAACCGTCATCGGCTATTACCCGGCGCCTACGCCAGCGGCTTCCTTGAAGGTCAGACCAAAGCAGAAATCCGCCCTTCCTTTCTGGCCGGGCACTACAGTCAGAGCGGTTGGTGGTGCTACTTCCCGTTTGCCATTCTCGTGAAGACCCCGGTCAGCCTGCTGCTGCTGTGGACAGGGACGGTGGTGCTCTGGCTTTGCCGCCGCACCGGGTTCGTAAGCACCGCCCTGTATCTGCTCGTCCCGTCTCTATTTTTCCTGCTGGCCGGCATGACCAGTAAACTCGACATCGGTCTCCGGCATCTCTTGCCGATTTATCCGTTGCTGCTCGTGTTTGGCGGTCAGGCGGTCGCAGAACTGTTGCGACGCCGACGAAGCGTCGTGGTCGGATTGATTCTCGCCGCCAGTTCCTTGGAATTGATGAGTTGCTACCCGCATTGTCTGGCGTTCTTCAACATCTGTGCCGGCGGGCCGGCCAACGGCTACCGGTTGCTGGTTGATTCAAATCTGGACTGGGGACAAGACCTCAAAGGGTTGGCGCGTTGGATGAAGAACAACCACATCCCCTCTGTTTACTTGAGCTACTTTGGAACTGCCGACCCCGCTTACTACCACATCGTCTGTCGCCATCTCTCCGCCGCACCTTTTGCGGATGATGACCAAATTGTGTCCGGCATGGATTTTCCATGTTACGTGGCTGCCAGCGTCACGCAGCTTCAAGGAGTCTATGCCAACGACACTGTCCGGCGGTTTTACGCGCCCTTGTTGAAAATGAAACCAGTGACGGTGATTGGCTACTCAATCCGGGTTTACCGCGTGGAAAAGCCGTGGTGGCCAGCGGAACTAGGCGGCGACTATTCCTCTTCCGGCTCGTCTTCTTCCCCGGCTTCCGGGGTGGTGAAACCTTCGCCCTCTTCCTGATTCATCTTCTTGAGAACTTCCGACATGTCCTCGACCGCTTGGAACACTTTGCCGGCGACAAAAATCGGACTCTTCTGCTGAACCGCCAGCGCGATGCAATCGCTGGGACGAGCGTCGATTTCGAGGATCTTCTTGCCCAGTTCGTTCTCGACCCGGACGATCAACCGCGCGTAATAGGTGCTGTTCTTGAGATCGTTGATGACAACTTTTTCGACGCGCGCGCCAAGGCCGGTAAAGATATTGGCGATCAAATCATGCGTCAGCGGTCGTTCCTTCGGGGTGCTCCGCATGAACATCGTGATCGCGGCGCCGACGCCGTGGTCCACATAGATCACAAACGTCTTGTCGTCGTTGCCGACAAACACCGCGCACCCGTTGGGCGTCGGCAAGACGCCGCGCACTTGAATTTGAATCATGTCGTTCTTCACGATGACCTATAATACCGCCGCGGCTCCTGAACGCAACCGGTCACTTCAGAAAAGCATGATGCCGGCCGCGATCACCGTCGTGTACCACCCGCGTGAATCGCCGACGGCGGTCTGGGTGATGTTGCTGGTGCGGACGATCTTGCCGCTGAGTTTGTACACCTTCTCCTTCTCGTCCCAACTGGCGTCCTCGTTGAACTCAATCCCCTGCGTCGAAGCCAGCATCACCGCCGCCAGCTCCTCGGAAAAATCGCCGGCGGTCGCTTCGTTCTGGCCGTAGGCGTACCATTCGCTGAGATAACCGTGGTCGTTCTCGTCCGCCGGTTGCGCCAAGCCAATGGACGCGGCGATCAACCGGTGCGGTTCGTTCGTGCTCAACCGGGCCGTCACCGCAAACGTAATCTGGCCCGGCTGGATCAACGGCTCACCCTGTTTCCGCGAGACGATCTTGCAGCGCGGCGGCAGGATGCTCGACACGTGGACGAGATTGCACTTCTCGATGCCGGCATCGCGCAACGCCAACTCGAACGCGCGCAACTCGTGCTTGTGTACGCCCACGCCCTTGGTGAAAAAAATTTTTGACGGAACAAAATGCATCGCGCACCCGCAGAAAAACAAATTCCTTGAAGCATTGCAAGAAATTCATCATCGTCAACCGGCGGTGACCACGATTGCGCTCATTCAGATGCGGTGCGGGCCTCGCCCGGCCGACAATCTGGACAAGGCGACGACGTTGATCAGCCAGGCTGTCCGCCGCGGGGCGCGGATTGTTTGTCTGCCGGAATTGTTTCGCACCCGGTACTTCTGCCAACGTGAAGATCACGACAATTTCCGACTCGCCGAATCCATTCCCGGCCCCACCACCCGTGCGCTCAGCGCCGTCGCGCGCCGGCAACGGGTCACGCTGATTGGTTCGATCTTTGAGCGCCGTTCGGCCGGCGTTTACCACAACACCGCCGTGACGTTTGACGCCACTGGAAAACTCGTCGGCCAATACCGGAAGATGCACATCCCGGATGATCCGCTGTACTACGAAAAGTTTTACTTCACGCCCGGCGATCTGGGGTTTCCAGCATTCCAGACCCGGCAGGCCAAGCTCGGAACGCTGATTTGTTGGGATCAATGGTATCCCGAAGCCGCCCGGCTGACGGCGCTCCAGGGCGCGCAAATCCTGTTTTATCCCACCGCCATCGGCTGGCATCTCAACGAAAAACAACGGTGGGGCGTCAAACACTACGGAGCGTGGGTGACCATGCATCGGGCGCATGCCATCGCCAATGGCGTTTTCGTTGCGGCCCCGAACCGGATCGGGCGGGAAGGAAAACTCCAGTTTTGGGGCGGCTCAATCATTTGCGATCCGTTCGGCGAAATCCTCGCCCAAGGTCATCACGACCGGGAAGAAATCGTGCTGGCCAAATGTGATTTGTCCGCGATCGAATCCACCCGGCAACACTGGCCGTTCCTGCGCGACCGGCGGATTGACGCCTACTCCGCGCTTACCGAACGATTCCTCGACGCATGACCACTCCCGGCAAAACCCCGCGTGAACAAGGTTACCGAATGCCGCCCGAATGGCATCCCCACGCGGCAACCTGGCTGAGTTGGCCGCGCCGCGACGGGGTGAGTTTCCCCGGGCGTTATGGTCAGATCATTCCCACCATCGTGGAGCTGGTGCGGACCCTCGCGGCATGTGAAAAGGTGAACATCAACGTCGGCGATGACCTGATGTACAACGAAGTCAAACGCACGCTGGAATTTCACGGCGTGGCCCATTTCAACATCCAACTGCAGGATATTCCGACCAACGAGCCGTGGTGCCGTGACCATGGTCCAACATTCCTGCTGCACGAATCCGTGTTGGGCGCTCGCAAAGCTCGCACCAGCCACCCGTTGGTCGCCTTGGACTGGGACTACAACGCGTGGGGCGGCAAGTATCCGCCGTTCGACCTTGATGACGTTGTCCCGCAAGGCATCGCCAAGGTCGTGCGGGTGCCGTTGTTCCAACCCGGCATCGTCATGGAAGGCGGCGCGATTGAGGTCAACGGCGAAGGCACGCTGATCACCACCGAGTCCTGTCTGCTCAATCCCAATCGCAATCCCGGTCTCAGCAAAGCGCAAATCGAAAAATATCTGCAAGATTACCTCGGCGTCACCACCATCCTCTGGCTCGAAGGCGGCCTGGCCGGGGACGATACCGACGGGCACATTGATAACCTCGTGCGCTTCGTCAATCCTCACACCGTCGTCGCCGCCGTGGAAGAAGATCCGACCGATGAAAATTTCGGCCCGCTCCAGGACAATCTTAACCGGCTCCGGAAAATGAAGAATGAAAACGGCAAACCACTGGACGTGATCGAATTCCCGATGCCCGGGGTGATCGAGTTCGACGGTCAACGGCTGCCGGCCAGCTACTGCAATTTCTACATCGCCAACGGCGTCGTGGTCATGCCCGCCTACAATTCACCCAATGACGCCCGCGCCCAGGAAATTCTCCAGCCGTTTTTCCCCGGCCGCCGCGTCGTGTTGCTCGACAGCACCAACCTCATCTGGGGACTCGGTTCGTTTCACTGCCTGACCCAACAACAACCGGCCGTGCCCTGATCTCGCCTAACCGTTGAGGCTCGCGCGAGCTTCCTTGCGCAGTTCACCAATCTTGCGCCGACAGGCGTCGCACGCCTCCGCAAATCGCGGCTGCCGGATTGAATGAACTCGAGAACGCACTTTCTGAACCTGCCCCACTTTGATGGACACCCTGAAGGCGGTGCGCTACACACACAGGAACAATCATGCCTAACACCCAATCCTCTCCCCCTCTTGGCCCCCATGGGGGCAGCCAGCCGCGCCGCCCGTCCCAAACGCTACGATGAAGCGTTCAAGCGCCCAGCCGTCGAGAACTGGCTGCGCCGCGGTCGTCCCGGCACCCCATGCCCGCAAACTCGGCGTCAGCTATCCGGCCCTGAAGGACTGGAAGCGCCGGGACTTCTGCGCGTACGTCGAGGGCTATTACAACCGCCAACGCCGTCACAGTGCGCTGGGCTATCAAACACCACTGGACTTTGAAAGCAATGTCAACTAAACCGCAACCCCCGCATCTCTCAGGGTGTACAAAAAATCGGGGCAATCCCACAAAAGAAAAAGGCCGGCGCGAACGCCGTCCTCTTCAATTTCTGGATTCCGGAATTTAGAATTTCCAGTTCACAATCGGAATGACCTTCCAGTTTTCCTTGGAATCGATCTGATTCCAAATGCCGATTTGAATGCCATCCATCTCGGTCGTCAGATTGACAATCCCGAGCTGGAGGCCTTTGACGGATTGGGCGCGATTGACGATCCCCAGTTGGCCGCCGGAGATGTGTTGGCCCACCCGGTTGTAAATGGCGATCTGCACGCCACAGCCGTCGCCATCGGTCAGGTTGACAAGACCGGTTTCCAGGCCTTTCACGTTGCCGGCTACATAGTTCACGATGGCATTGGGCCAGCCAATCGCATCACCTTTGACCTGGTTGTAGAACCAGCTCCATTGCACGCCGTGCATGTGTCCACCGACCAAGTCCACCAAGCCGATGGCCACGCCGTTGAAGTCACCCGTGGCGGCATGAATGAATCCCAAATCCACGCCATTTACATTCGCGTTGCGACCGTACACCTCGAGACGCAACCCGCTGATGTTGTTGTCTTCCGGCACCATTTGCAGGTCCGGTGCGACCAGCGCTAATTGGATCGGTTTGGTTTCGCCGACCGTTGCTGGTTTGTCCGCTCGAACCACCGTGCTGGACAGCATCAACAGTCCGGCCACTGCCGCTGCGCTCATCACTTTCATGCGTACCCTCCTTTGTTGGTTATGAGACCGCCGTTCGAAACGCATTCTAATCCACACCCCTTGGCTGTCAAGGCTACCCGCGGTAGCTGGCGTACGAACTCGGCGTCTCCCACAACCGCACTTCCACCACCGGCAACCCCTGCGAACGGGTGTAATTGAAAATCAGTTTGGCGATGTTCTCCGCCGTCGGATTCTCGTCCATCAGGAAAAACAATTCCTTCCCCTGCTGCAACGCCGGCACTACCGGATCGTCCCGATGCAACAACATCCGGTGATCCAACGTCTCATCAATCCACGTTTTGATCCGGCGTTTGATGTCGGCAAAATCCACGACCATCCCGCGCTCGTCGAGCGCCGCCGTCTCCAAATCCACCTCCACCCGCCCGTTATGGCCGTGCAGATTCCGGCATTGCCCTTCGTAATTCAGCAACCGGTGCCCGTAACAAAACTCAATATGCTTCGTCACTTTATACATGGCTGTCTCCCAGCAATCGTCCGCCATCCACCACCAACACATGACCCGTAATGAAATCGCTACCCTCTAACAAGAATAACACGGCGTTCGCCACATCCTGCGGCGAGCCGATCCGTTTGACGAGTGTGGAATTTACAACCTTCTTCTTCTCCGCCGCCGAAAAACCTTCCGGCCACAACACCGGTCCCGGCGCCACCGCATTGACCTGCACCCGCGGCGCCAGTTCTTTTGCCAACGCTTTCGTCAACCCCACCACTCCGGCTTTCGACACCAAATACGGCAAGTACTGCCGGTAAGGCCGTTCGACCGCCCAATCGGCGAGGTTGATGATCTTGCCGGTCTTCATGTGGCACGCCACTTCCCGGGCAAACAGGAACGGCCCTTTCAAATTCGCGTCGAGATGAAAATCCCAATCGCGCTCGGTGAGATTCGCAAACGGCGTCCGGACATACACCGCCGCGCTGTTGATCAGCACATCAATCCGCCCGAATTGCCGCATCGCCCGCCGCACCGCGGCGCGCACTTGCCGGGCATTCGCTTGATCGGCTTTCACCGCCAACGCGGTCACGCCCCGACGTTGAATCTCCGCCACTGTTTGCCGGGCGGCTGCCGCCGAGGTGTTGTAATGCACCACGACATTCGTGCCGCGATCCGCCAGCGCCAGCGCGATCTCGCGCCCCACCCGTTTCGCGGCCCCCGTCACCAACGCCGTTTTGCCCGCCAATTGCACGGCGTCGAGATTACGGCATTTTTCACCTTTTGCAAGCCAGCGACTTCCGGTACACTGCCGCCATGAACCGCAAACTACTTTGGCTCGTATGCGGATTGACCCTCGCCCTTACGCTACCGGTATGGGCAACCAACGAAGAAGCTCACCGTGACAACAACGCCTTCCGCAAACTGGGGCGCGGATTTGCCAACGTGCTCTTTGGCATCGTCGAAGTGCCCAACCAAATCAGCAAGGTCACCGATAAACAGGGTGGCGGCGCGGGCTGCACCTACGGCGTCGGCAAAGGAATCGGCCGGTGGTTCTGGCGCGAAGTCGTCGGCGTCTATGAAGTGGTGACGTTCCCGGTCCCCGCACCAAAAGGTTATCGGCCGATCATCCATCCGGAATTTCCGACCGAAGATTATGAGCCGTAGCGCGTGGATGTTGATCGTCTGGTTGGCCGCCTTGCCGGCGTTCGCCGGGTTAAAGGCGACTGAAAAACTCCGTGCCGGTGATGTCGCGCTCAAGCAGTTCGACCTCGATGCGGCCATCACCGCTTACCGGGAAGCCCACACTCTCGAACCTCAAGATTACACTGCCAACTGGAAATTGGCGCGGGCCTTGTGCGACAAAGGCACCCTGACCGCAAAGCCCGCCGACCAGAAACCGCTTTACGTCGAAGCCGAAAAACTCGCGCGAGCCGCCGTGCGATTGAATGAGAAAGACGCCCGGGGACACACCGCGCTCGCCATCACGGTCGGGAAACTCGCCCTCTTCGAAGGCGGCAAACGCAAGGTGCAACTGGCTGGCGAAATCAAGACCGAAGCCGCCCGCGCCATCGAACTCGATCAGCGCGACGACCTCGCCTACCACGTGCTCGGTATCTGGAACCGGGAAATGTCGCAACTGAATTGGCTGCTGAAGAAGTTCGCCGAGTTCTTCTACGGCAAGTTCCCGGCTTCCTCCATGGACAACGCCGTCGCCTACCTCCAACAGGCCGTGCAAATCGCGCCCGACCGGGTGGCGCATCGGACCGAACTCGGCATCACGTACGCCGACACCAAGCAATGGAAGAAGGCCGAAGCCGAACTTGCGCTCGCGCTCGCGATGCCTAAATCCTGGGTCACCGACGATTACTACAAGGCCCTCGCCAAAGACGAGCTCACGCGCATCAAGCCATACCTGAAATAGCCGATGCCCAACGCCATCTCTGCCAAACCGCTCACCGTCAGCGAACTCACCCGGCGGATCAAAAGCCAGTTGGAGTCCAACTTCCCCGACGTCTGGATCGCAGGCGAAATCTCCAACCTCCGCGTCCCCGGCTCCGGCCATGCCTACTTCACGCTCAAAGACGCCAACGCGCAACTGGCGGTCGTTCTTTTCCGCAACGCTGCCGGCAAGATCAACTTCAAGCTCACGGATGGTCTGGCCGTGGTCGCGTTCGGCGACATCAGTGTTTACGAACGGCAAGGCCAATACCAACTCATTGTCCGGCAACTCCTCCCCCAAGGCGTCGGCGCGCTCCAGCTCGCCTTTGAAGAACTGAAACGCCGGCTCCACGCCGAAGGGCTTTTCGATCCGGCGCGCAAGAAACCAATCCCGGCTTTGCCGCAACACATTGGCGTTGTCACCTCCCCCACCGGCGCCGCCATCCGCGATTTCCTGAACATCGTCAACCGCCGTTTCCCCAACCTCCACATCATCATCCATCCCGTCCGCGTCCAGGGCGAAGGCGCCGCGCAGGAGATTGCCGGGGCCATCGATTACTTCAATGCCTGCAACCTCGTGGATGTACTCATCGTCACGCGCGGTGGCGGCGCGCTCGAAGACCTCTGGGCGTTCAACGAGGAAATCGTCGCCCGCGCCCTCGCGCGTTCCCGGATTCCAACCATCAGCGCCGTCGGCCACGAAATTGACTTCACCATCAGTGATTTCGTCGCCGACCTGCGCGCGCCCACGCCCAGCGCGGCGGCCGAACTCGTTGTCAAAGCCCGGCAGGAATTCGAGCGCCAGCTCGCCGACTACCGGCAGCGCCTGCGCAAAGACCTCCGGCTGCACGTCGCCGTGGCGCGTCAACACTTTACCGAACTCGCCGGCAGTTATGTCTTGCGGCAACCTGCCGAGATCACCCGGCAATACCAGCAGCGCGTGGATGACCTGCAGAACCGGCTTTCGCAATTCACCGCCGACGCCCTCGGCCAACGCCGGACGCGCAGCAACCTGCTCGGCGAGAAGTTCAAACTCCTCAGCCCGCAAGTCCTCGTTGCCAACTGGCATCAACGGCTCGCAGCCAACTCGCAGCATTTCGCGTCAGCTTGTGCGCGCTACCGGCAAGACGCCCGTCGCCGTCTCGACGTCGCCCGCGGCAAACTCGATCTGCTCAGCCCCAAGTCCACTCTCGCCCGCGGCTACAGTATCACCCGGCTGGCTAACGGGAGGCTGGTCAAAGTCGTTCACGCGGTCAAACCCGGAGACACGGTCCGCACGCTGGTGACTGATGGCGAATTCGAGTCGGTCGTTTCGTCGGACCAACATTCCACACGGTGAAACTGCGGGAATGGATGCTTGATGGCGGCGTTGGCTCTGTGGTAGCGTGTGCGGTTAATTCCGAATGAAAAGCGCGAAGAAGTTGACCGTCACCAAAGCCAAGGACGACGGGTTGTCGTTCGAGCAGGCCATTGAACGGCTGGAGAAGATTGTCGCGGATATGGAAGCGGCGGAGTTGCCGCTGGACGCTGTGCTGAAGAAGTATGAGGAAGGCACGCAGTTGGTGCGGTTTTGCAGTCAGAAGTTGGAGGAAGCCGAGAAGAAGATCGAGTTGTTGACGAAGAAGGCGGATGGCTCGGTGGAGTTGAAGCCGTTCGCGCCTGAAGATGCAGCACAACCCGACGACGAGGCCGACAACGAAGGTAAGTTGTTGTAATCGTCACCAAGGAGGTAAGCGATGGGTCGTTATTTGGACATGATCAACAAGCCGGCGGATGTGAAGATGCTCACGCCGGATCAGATGCAGACGTTGGCGCAGGAGATCCGTAACGAACTGATCACCGTCCTCAGCAAGAGCGGCGGTCATCTCGGCCCGAATCTCGGCGTGGTCGAACTGACCATCGCGTTACACCGGGTGTTTAATTGTCCAACCGACCGGTTCGTATGGGACGTGAGCCATCAGGTGTACGTCCACAAGCTGCTCACCGGTCGCCGGGAAGCATTTGCCAAGATTCGGCAGACCGGCGGGCCAATGGGATTCGCGTTTCGGGCGGAAGGTCCGTACGACTGTTTTGGCGCGGGTCATGCCGGCACCGCGCTCTCCGCCGCATTGGGCATGGCGGCAGGACGCGACCTGGACGGATCATCGGAACATGTGGTGTGCATCCTCGGTGACGGCGCGTTGACGAATGGGATCACGCTCGAAGCACTCAACAATATCGGGCACACCACCAAGCGACTCATCGTCATTCTCAATGACAACGAATGGAGCATCGCCAAGAACGTTGGGGCGATCAGCGAGTACCTGAACCGGATCGTCACCCACCCCCGGTATCAGGCCGCGCACCAGAAGTTGGAGCAGATGATCAAGCGCCTGGGACCGGATATCGCCAAAGTCGAACAGAAGGTCGAGGAAGCCGTCAAAGGCATCCTCGTGCCCAGCATCATGTTTGAGGAATTTGGTTTGCGTTACCTCGGGCCAATGGACGGCCACAACCTGCCGAAAGTGATCGAAACGCTGGAATGGGCCAAGAGGCAGGAGACGCCGGTCCTGCTGCACGTGCTTACCAAGAAAGGCAAAGGCTACGAAAAGGCCGTTGAAGACCCGGCCACGTTCCATGGTTGCGGTCCGTTCGACATTGCGACCGGCAAATCGCCGCCGAAAAAAGAAGGCACGCCGCCCAACTACCAGGATGTGTTCGGCGACGCCATGGTCCGGTTCTGCGAAGTGAACAACAAACTTCTCGGCATCACCGCGGCCATGCCGGGCGGCACCAGTCTCGCCAAACTCCACCAAGCCAAGCCCGACCGCTTCTTCGATGTCGGCATCGCCGAAGAACATGCCGTGATTTTCGCCGCAGGTCTCGCCACCAAAGGCTACCGGCCCGTTTGCGCCATTTACTCCACGTTCCTCCAACGCGCCTATGACTGCATCATCCACGACGTGGCGCTGCAGAATCTCGACGTGATTTTTTGCATGGATCGTGCGGGGCTTTCCGCCAACGACGGCCCGACGCACCACGGTGTCTTCGACATCGCCTATGGCCGGTGCGTCCCCAACGCCACGCTCATGGCCCCCCAAGACGAAGACGAGCTGGCCGACATGATCTGGACCGCGCTCCAACATCACGGCCCGATCTTTATCCGGTATCCGCGCGGTCCCGGCGAAGGCGTCGCCATCAAGGAGCAACCCGCCCTGCTCCCCATCGGCAAGGCGGAAGTTCTCCAACACGGCACGGATGTCGCCATCTTCTACTACGGCGCGGTCGGCAAAATGGCCCACGAAACGGCGGCAGCCTTGCAGGCCGACGGTCTGTCCGTCGCGCTCATTAACGCGCGCTTCTGCAAACCGCTTGATGTGGAAACGGTCGAGAAATACGGGCGCATCGCCAAAGCGATATGTACCATTGAAAACCACGTGTTGATCGGCGGGTTTGGCAGCGCAGTCATCGAGACACTCGAAGACCTGCAGATTGCCACGCCGGTTGCGCGCGTGGGCTGGCCCGACCGGTTCATCGAACACGCCACCAGCAACAAAGATCTGGAGGACAAGTACGGCTTGAACTCCCAGACCGCCATCGCGCGCGTGAAGGAGTTGCTCGTTAACCAAAACCGCGGCGCCGGCGCCGACCAAAAATTCCGGATTGTCAACGGCATGCGCGTTCAATCGGCGTAATTCTTCTGCGAAACATGCGGGTTCGCCTCGACACGTTGCTCGTCCACCGGCAACTCGCGGAGAGTCGCGAGAAAGCCAAACGATTGATCCTCGCCGGTGCCGTGCGTGTCAACGGCCAACTAGCCGGCAAAGCCAGCGATCTCGCCACGGAAGACGCGCCCATCGAAGTGACGGCCGCCGAGAAATACGTCAGCCGTGGCGGTCATAAACTCGAGGCGGCTTTGGATGCGTTCGCCATCACATGCACCGGTTGCATATGCTTGGACGTCGGCGCGTCCACGGGCGGATTTACCGACTGTCTGCTGCAGCGCGGCGCGGCGCGGGTGCACGCCGTGGACGTGGGCAAAGGGCAATTGCATTGGCGGCTCCGGCAGGACCCGCGCGTCATCGTGCACGACGATTGTAACGCTCGCAATTTGACCGTCGCTGCGTTACAAGAAGTGGTGGAGATTGCGAGCGTGGACGTTTCTTTTATTTCACTCAAGAAGGTGTTGCCGGCCATCGTCGCCCTGCTGAAGCCGGGCGGACGCCTGGTGGCGCTCGTCAAACCACAGTTTGAAGCGGGCCGAAAAGAGGTTGGCAAAGGGGGCGTGGTGCGGGATGCCACGGTCCATCAACGTATCGTGGACGAAATGCGCGCGTTCGCGATTGGCACACTCGGCTTGGAATTGATCGGCGTCACGGAATCACCCCTGCTGGGCCCCGCCGGCAACAAAGAATTTCTCATCGCCTTGCGCAAGCCATGAAAACCATCGGCATTGCCGCCCACGCGGGCAAACCGGAATCGCGCGACCGGTTGCTGGAGTTGTTGCGTTGCCTCCAAGAGCAGGGCCT
>JBBISF010000032.1:0-12517 GCA_037441425.1 Verrucomicrobiia bacterium | reverse complement strand
GACCACTCACCTCGACCCGGCCGCGGCGGAGTTATTAGGCCGCCCGAAGGAAGCCCGGAAACTCTCTGACATCGGTCGGGAAGCTGACCTCGTCGCTGTCTTGGGTGGCGATGGCACGATTCTGCGGGTCGCCCGCGAGTTGGGAGACTCTGAAACGCCTATTCTCGGCATTAATGCGGGCAACCTCGGTTTTCTGACGAGTGTTCGCGCCGAAGACTTGCGTTCGACACTGACTGAGGTATTGCGGGGCGAGTACAACCTCAGCACCCGGCATACGTTGACGACGACGCTCATCCGGAACGGCCAGCGGCTGGAGACCCACCGGGCGCTTAACGACGCCGTGATCTCCCGGAGCGCGTTCTCGCGGATTGTCCGGCTGCGGCTGGTGCTCGACGGTGAATTGTTGACAGAATACGTTTGCGACGGCATGATTTTCGCCACCGCCACGGGATCCACGGCTTATTCGCTCAGTGCGGGTGGGCCGATCTTGATGCCGGAAACTAGGGCGTTTGTGGTGACACCAATTTGTCCCCACGCGCTGAGTAATCGGTCGGTCATTGCCGGACATGATGCCGTGGCTCGTTGTATCGTAGCCGACGCCGCGGGCGAGTTATTATTGACCGTGGACGGTCAGGTGCAAGTGCGCCTGCAAGTCGGCGATGAGGTGGAAGTGCGCCGCGCAGATAAAACGGTGCGCCTGGTGATTCGCCGGGGGCACTCATACTTTGAAATCTTGAGACAAAAATTGAAATGGAGTGGAGCCAATGTCTAAACCCGAAAAGGCCGGCCTGACGCGCATTGCGGCCTTGTTGAAAATCGAATGCATCAACCTGCAACTGACGGCGCACGGCAAGAACGACGCGCTGCTCGAAGTGGCCACGTTGCTGAACACCAACCAACGGATCGCCAACTTCGACGCGTTCTTCAGGGAAATCCTCGAACGCGAGCGCGTCAGCAACACCGCGCTGGGCCACGATGTTGCCATTCCCCACGCGCGAACCGAACAATGCACCGAGATTCTGGTCGCGGTGGGCCGCAGCGCGGAGGGGATTGAATTCGAAGCCAAGGACGGCCAGCCGGTCCGACTGATCTTCCTGATCGGCACGCCCAAGCAAATGGTCACGGAATACCTACGCGTGGTGGGCAATCTCGCCCGCCTGCTCCGCCAGGACACCGTGCGCCAGCAACTCCTCGACGCGTCTGATCCGGCCCGCTTTATCGAGATCCTCGACAAAACCGAGGGTTAAGAGACAACAGTTGCCGGGAGTTTTTGCTCCAGCAACGGTCGTAAGAACTGACCGGTATGCGACGCGGGAACGCCACAGATGACATCGGGCGGACCGCTGGCAACCACCTGCCCGCCGGCCTCGCCGCCTTCCGGACCGAGGTCCACAATCCAATCGGCACACTTCACCACGTCCAGATTGTGTTCGATGATGATCAGCGTGTTGCCGGCTTCCCGTAGTTTGAAGAGGACTTCCAACAACTTGGCGATGTCGGCAAAGTGCAGACCGCTGGTGGGTTCATCGAGCACGTAGAGCGTGCGCCCCGTGCTCTTCCGGGCCAACTCCGCCGAGAGCTTGACGCGCTGCGCCTCGCCGCCGCTCAGAGTCGTGGCTTGTTGGCCGATCTTGAGGTAGCCCAGCCCCACATCCTGGAGCGTTTGGAGCACATCCCGCAACTTGGGCACCGCCCGGAAAAACTCCTCAGCCTCGTCCACCGTCATGTCGAGCACATCGGCGATGTTGCGCCCTTTGTACGTGATCTCCAACGTCTCCCGGCTGTACCGGCGACCACCGCATTCTTCGCAGGTCACGTACACGTCCGGCAGAAAGTGCATTTCGATGCGGATGATCCCGTCGCCTTGGCACGTCTTGCAGCGACCACCTGCCACATTGAAGCTGAACCGCCCCGGCCCGTATCCCCGCACGCGCGCGGATGGCAGTTGGGCGAACAAGGTGCGGATGTGATTGAAGGCCCCGGTGTACGTGGCCGGGTTGGAGCGTGGCGTCCGCCCGATGGGCGACTGATCGATCACCACAATCTTATCCAGTTCCTCCGCGCCGAGAATCTCGTCGTGCGCGCCCGGCCGGTCCTTGGCCCGGTAAAACCGGCGGAACAACGCCTTGCAGAGGATTTCATTCACCAGCGTGCTCTTACCGGAACCACTGACGCCGGTCACGCAGGTGATCAACCCCAGCGGAAAGCCGACGTCGATTTTCTTCAGATTGTTTTCCTGCGCGCCCCGGATGGTGACCCAACCGCGTTTGGGAGCGCGCCGGGTTTTGGGAACGGCAATTTGCAGTTCACCGCGCAAGTAGGCGCCCGTGAGTGATCGCGGTGTTTCCAGAATCGTGGCGAGCGGCCCAATCGCCACCAGTTCGCCACCGTGGACGCCGGCCCCCGGACCGAGATCGACAATGTAATCGGCGGAGCGGATGGTGTCTTCGTCGTGCTCGACCACAATCACGGTGTTGCCGAGATCGCGGAGGTTCTTGAGTGTATCCAGCAGCCGGCGGTTGTCGCGTTGGTGCAAACCGATGCTCGGTTCGTCCAACACATAGAGTACGCCGACCAAACCGGCTCCGACTTGCGTCGCCAACCGGATGCGTTGGGCTTCACCGCCCGACAATGTATCACTTTGCCGGTCGAGCGTGAGGTAGCCCAACCCCACGTTTTGGAGAAAACCCAACCGGGAACGCACTTCTTTCAGAATTTCCGCCGCGATGCGCTGTTCGTAATCGGAGAGCGCCAACCCGCTGAAGAACTTCTGTGCTTCCTCGATGCTCAGCCGGGTCACGCCGACAATGGATTTGTCGCCGACGGTCACCGCCAAGCTTTCCGGACGGAGTCGCGCGCCTTTGCAGTCTGAGCAAGGCATCCCCAGCATGTATTGCTGAAGCCGAACCTTGGTGAATTCACTGTCGGTTTCTTCGTAGAGCCGTGCGAGGTTGGGAATAACGCCTTCAAACGCTTTTTGCATCTTTCGCCACGCGCCTTTACGCCAATAGGTGAACTCGATTTCTTCGTCGCCCGAGCCGTAAAGCAACACCTTGCGAATCTTTTCCGGCAAGTCCCGCCACGGCACTTCCAAGTCCACCTGATAATGTTTGGCCAAGCCGCGCAGCAGCATCCGGTAATAAATGATCAACCGGCGCCCGCCGCGGCGCCACGCGACGATCGCGCCATCGGCAATGGATTTCTTCGGATCCGGCACGAGCAGGTCGGGATCGAAGACCTGTTTGGTACCCAAGCCCAAACACGTTTTGCAGGCGCCATCGGGCGCGTTGAACGAGAAATGCCGGGGCGTAAACTCGCCATAACTGATGCCGCAATCCGGGCAGGCGTTCTGACTGCTGAACAATCGCTCCTGCCATTCCTTGTCGGCGGCGGTGGCGCGCCACAACACCACCAGCAATCCCCCACCCCATTTCAAGGCCGTTTCCACTGAGTCCGCCAACCGCGCCCGGCCGCGCGACGCGATGACGAGCCGATCCACCACCAACTCAATATTGTGCAGGCGTTTCTTGTCGAGGGTGACCGCCTCGGTGGCATCCACAATCTCGCCATCCACCCGCGCGCGGACGAACCCTTCCGATTTGATTCGCGCGAACACGTCGCGGAACTCGCCCTTTCGACCGCGCACCAACGGGGCGAGCAACAGCACCTGCGCCCCCTCGCCGATTCCCAAAATCTGGTCCACGATCTGGCTGGCACTTTGCGAACGGATGGGGTTGCCGCACCGGTGACAATGCGGTTTCCCGATATTGGCAAACAGCAACCGGAGGTACTCGTAAATCTCAGTGGTGGTGGCAATCGTGGAACGCGGGTTCGTGGCGGCGGTGCGCTGCTGGATGGCGATGGCCGGCGACAAACCCTCGATGAAATCCACATCCGGTTTCTGCAATTGTTCAAGGAACTGGCGGGCGTAAATCGAAAGGCTTTCGACGTATTTGCGCTGGCCTTCGGCGTAAATCGTATCGAATGCGAGACTGGATTTGCCGGAGCCGCTCAGCCCGGTCACCACGGTCAACCGGTCACGGGGAATGCTCAGGTTGAGGTTCTTCAGGTTATGCTGGCGGGCCCCGCCAAGAATGATCGTTTGCTTGGACATTTTTGGTGCTACCGGAATTGGTCAGCTTAGCAGGAACCCGCCGTGTTCCCAGCGAAAAGTGCCGGCCCGCCGTGGCATAACCCCTGCTTAAAAAATCCTCGCCATGGTCAACGCCACGACCAGTAACAAACGGTGGTGAACCAAGGAGAACGCCATGAAGCCTTCTCCACAAAGCGAGCCAGAGATTATGAACGAACAAGACAAACAAACACAGCAACTTCAACAGCAACTGACCGCCCTGCACCAGAACCTCCGGACGGTGCGGCATGGCATCAACAACAATGTCGCCGTCATCATGGCCATGGCGGAACTCTGCCAGCGCAACCCCGCGCAAAGTCAGAAGCTCTGCCGGTTATGCCTCGAAAAAGCCCCGCAAATTGCCGCGGCCATCGGCGGGTTCTCCGAATTGTTTGAAGGCACGATCAATCTGGAAGAAGTCGAGCACCCCGTGTTGACGCACACCAGCTAGAACCGCCGGGTGGTTTGTCAAACACGCATGAGCCAAGAGAATCCATCACCGTCACCCGACCTCGCCAGTGCGCACCGGCTGAAGTCGGAGTTCATCGCCAACGTCAGTCATGAACTCCGCACCCCCGTCCATGCCATCATTGGATACACGGAGTTGCTGCAAGATGGCATCTACGGCGCCGTCAGCGAAGAGCAGGCGCAGACCGTCCAATACATTCAGGACACCGCCAAGGATCTGCTCGGTCTCATCAACAACCTGCTCGATGTGTCCCGCATTGAAAGCGGGCGCACCGATCTGGTGCTGACATCCTTTGATCTGCGCGATCTCGTTGCCGAGGTCTTCAATCAACTCCGGCCCCTGGCCGAAACCAGGCATCTCGCACTGCAATCGCATGTCGCTGCGGAAACTTCCGGGATTCATACCGACCGCGGCAAACTTAAACAGATTCTGGTCAACCTCCTGGGCAATGCCATAAAGTTCACCAACAGCGGCACCGTCACCATCACCGTGACCCCCGCCCCGCCGACGACACCCTCCGTGCTTACCAGCAAACGCCCGCACGTGCTGTTGACCGTCAAAGATACCGGCATCGGCATTCCCGCGGATAATCTCGACAAGATTTTTGAGAAATTCTACCAGGTGAATGGCTCCGCCAACCGGGATCAAGAAGGGACCGGCTTGGGGCTGTACCTCACGAAACATCTGGTGGATTTGCTCACCGCCACCATTCACGTCGAGAGCACGCCCGGCAAAGGCACGGCGGTCACCCTTGGCCTGCCGGTCAACTACGAGCAGGTCGCGGCGATTCGCCGGTTGCGGAAGTGTATCGCCTCGTCGCTCACCGTCCCTGATCAACCCCCCGGTCAACAACGCCTCGTGCTTGCCGTCAGTGAAAATCCCGATATCGCGCATATGCTCGCGGCCGCCCTTGGCTCATCCGAATTCACCGTCCGCGTCGCTCCGTCCGCGGCGGAAGCCAGCGCGCTGGCCCGCAAACTTCACCCGCTGGTTGTGCTGTTGGATGCCGAAAACTCCTCCCTTGGCTGCTGGCAGGTGTTCCAGGAATTGAAGACCGATCCGGTGACGAAAGACATCCCCACCATCTTTGTCGGCAGCGATACCGGCGCGCCCGTCAATGTAGCCGCGCCACTCAACCGTCAAGAAGTGCTCCGCAGCATCCGCACCGTTACCACGACCAGCAAGAAGAAACTGCTGATCGTGGATGACGATCACGGTTTCCGGGAAGTGCTTCAGTGCGCGTTAACAGAGGAAGGTTATCAGGTGGACGAAGCCGTCAACGGCCAGCAGGCCATTGATAAAATGACCGCCAATCCGCCCGACTTGATCCTGCTTGATCTGCGGATGCCGGACGTGGATGGCTGGGCGGTGATGCGCCACATCTCCCAAGAACCGAAGCTCGGGGACGTCCAGGTCATTGTCCTCTCCGGCATTGTTCTCAATGCGAAGGAGCGCGCCGCGTTGGAGACCCAAGCCAACGGCATCATCCCCAAAGGCGAATTCCGGGTGGCCACCGTCCTCGAAAAAGTCGCTGATGCACTGGAGGTCAGCTAGCCATGCCCCGGCTTCTTCTCGTTGAAGACAACCAGCACATTGCCCGCATTTATTCTGAGAAATTTGGTCGCGAGGGCTTTGAGGTCACCGTGGCGCCCGACGGCGAACGCGGATTGACCCTCGCCCGTAGCCTGCTGCCGGACATCATGCTCCTCGACCTGATGTTGCCCAAGATGAGCGGGTTTGATGTGTTAAAAGAATTGCGCACCGATGTCCAGGCAAGCTCCATCCCGGTCTTCGTTCTTTCCAACCGCGCCTGGCCGGATGACGTTCAACAAGCGCTGGCCCTCGGCGCCCGGCAGTTCTATTCCAAAGGCTCCACGTCGATGCAGGAAATCGTCATGCAAATCCGCACCGAATGCGACTTGAAGAAAGTCATGATTCTGGCGCGCAACGTCACCTGCGCCGCGCCGATCCTGCAAACCCTCAAACATCCCCGGTTGCTCTGTTCCACGGTCATGGTGCTGGCCGAGGTCGGCAACGCCAGCGAACGCGGGCTGCCCGATGCCATCGTGTTGGATAGTCGCCCCCCCGTGACCAATGCCACCGTGTTGCTCCAGCAAATCAAATCCGGCCACGGCACCGGCGCGATCCCGGTCATTGCCATCACCGACCAGCCCCAGACAATGTTCCGTGCCGACGCCTGCGTCCCCAGCGTAAACCTGAGCAATGAATTACGGCCGATCGTGTTCGAAAAGATCGGCCTGACCGAAGATTCCCCGGCTCTGGCCGCCACGACTTAAGCGGCTTCCGATTCCGCCAACCGCTCCTCAATCGTCAACGCCGTGGACTGCACCCGGCACAGATGCGCGTACAACCCGTCCCGCGCCATGAGTTCCTCATGCCGGCCCCGCTCAATCACCCGTCCACCCTTGATCACCAGAATCTGGTCCGCGTTGCGCACGGTGGACAAGCGGTGCGCAATCACAAAACTCGTCCGATGCGCCATCAACCGCTCCAGCGCTTCCTGAATCAACTTTTCGGTCGCCGTATCCACGCTGGCCGTGGCTTCATCCAAAATCAGAATCGGCGGATCTTTTAGCAACGCCCGCGCGATGCTGACCCGCTGTTTCTCGCCAACGCTGAGTTTCACACCGCGCTCCCCCACCCGGGAATCGTACTTTTCCGGCAACCGCATGATGAACTCGTGACAATTGGCCGCTTCCGCCGCCGCAATCATCTCCGCTTCGGTCGCGTCCAACCGGCCATACAGAATGTTCTCGCGGATTGTGCCATTAAACAAAAAGGCCTCCTGCGAAACGATCCCGATTTGCCGACGCAACGACTCCAGCGTCACATCGCGAATGTCGTGGCCGTCCACCAGAATCCGGCCGCTGGTGACATCGTAAAACCGGGCCAGCAGATTCACGACCGTCGTCTTGCCGGCCCCCGTCGGTCCGACCAACGCGATGGTTTCCCCCGGCTGGGCGTGAATCGCAATTGCGTGCAGCACCGGCAATTCTTTCCGGTACTCAAAACCAACCGCTTCAAAGACCACCTCGCCGCCCGCTTTCGGCAGGGCCTGGGCGTTCGTCTTCTCGCTGAGTTCAACCGGCGCGTCCAGAATATCGAACACACGCTCCCCCGCCGCGCGGCCCGCCTGGAACATCTGATTCAGTCCGTGCAACTGTCGGATCGGCGCGTAGAACATACCCAAATACGCCAGAAACCCCACGAACTGTCCGAGCGTCAACTGCCCCATCAACACCGCCCGGCCGCCAAGCCAAAACACAATCACGTACCCCAACCACGCGCTGAACTCCATCGCCGGCGCATACGCCGACCACGCCCCCATGATGCGGAGAGTCGCTTCACGCAGCCTTCCGGCCTTTTGTTCAAAACGCTTCAATTCGTGCGGTTCACGCCCATAGCCTTTGATCTGCCGGATGCCCTGCAGATTGTCCAGCAGCAACGCGTTCAGTGCCGAGGCCGCCACCCGCTGGTCCCGGTAACGCCGATGGGCCGTCGTCGTGAAAATCGCCGCGCCCGCCACGAGCAACGGAAACGGCACCAGCGACCACGCCGTCAGCCGCACGTTGAACGTCAACATCATGTACCCGGTCCCGCATAGTCCCAATAGCGCGGTTGTCCCTTGTTCGATGCCGTCAATCAACACGCGCTCCACCGCGTTCACATCGTCAATCACCCGCGTCATCAAGTCACCGGAAGCGCGTTGGTCGAAATACCGGACGGAAAGCCGTTGCAGCTTGTCGTACAAATCGCACCGCATGTCGAAAATCACGCGCTGCTCGAACCGGTTGTTCAACTGAATGCGGAGAAAATTGAAAATATCGCGGAGAAGACAGGCCAACAACAACGCCCCGGCCATCCCGATCACCAAGTCCAACCGCCCTTGCCTCAGCGGCCCGTCAATCATCAACTGCGTCAACTTCGGGAACGCCAAGCCGCCCAGTGTCGCAACCACCGCGCAAATCATCGTACCGACGCCGTACCCCGGATACCGGCGCAGGTAATCGAACACGCGCCGGAAGATTTCCCCCGCGCTCCGCCGCCGCGAAATCATTGTCTCGTCATTGACCGTATCGTGCCGAATCATTCCTTCTCCAACACGTCATCCACCCAACTCAGCGCCGCCATCATGCCGGGAAATCCCAGCGTCGTGACCGCCAACAACACCGCGTGCCGAATCTCCGCCGGTTTCAGGCCGGCCTCAAGTGCCCGGCGCGTGTGCGAACGCACCGCGCCTTCGTGCCGCATCCCGACCGCAATCGCCAATCGCACCAATTCGCGGGTCTTGTGATCCAACGGCCCCGCCGTCTGCACGGCGCTCCCCAGTTGCGCATACGCCTGGAACACCTCCGGATACTCCTGCTGAAACCGCAGGTAGCGCTTTGGCAATTTACGTTTCGTGGCCATGACCAATCCTTTCCCAATCTGCCGGTGTGTTCACGTTCAACAGCGACCGTTGCCAGTCAGGATACCGGCTCAAGTCCGTTTCCGAAAGTGTTTTCAACGTCAACCGCCCCACCAACCGCTGCAACGCGTAATCCCGCCGCGCAATCTGTTCCTCCACCACCGGCAAGATGCGGCGTTGATATAACGCGTGCAACGGCTCGAACCGGTCGCCCACCCGGACCACCACGGCATCAACCGCCTCCCACCCGGCGCACATTCCGCGAATCAACCCGACATCCAAAAACGGCATATCACCCGCCACGACAAACAAAGCCTCCGTCTCCGCGTGTCGCAGCGCCGTCAACAACCCCCCGATTGGCCCAAGCCCCGGCACATCGTCTTCGCGCACGACCAACGTCCGCCCGAAGCATTCCTCCAACCCCGCCACGCACCGCTCCACCAACGTCCGCCCGTCCAAGCGGAGCGCCGTCTTGTCCCGCCCCATCCGGACACTCCGCCCGCCCGCCAACACCACGCCGGTTATCCGCGGCTCAAAACGGGAGGACGATTTCATCGTATCGCCGACTTCTCCACATGACCCACAACGACCAGGCCACCGAACCCGCCACCGCCGCCGTCAGCAACCAACCGGCGACCCGCGCGTTGATTCGTTCCCGCACGCACGACCGCGCGGCGTGGATTCCTTGGGCCGTCAAAATGGCCAGCATCGGGTAAACCGGCAACAAATACCGCTGCTCAGGACCGACCATCTCATCCAGACTCGTCGTGACGGTCAAACCGACCAGCCACACCAGAAACGTCAGAGCCAACACCGTCTCCGCCTTCGCCTTGCGCCCTCGTACAAGCGCCCAACCCGATCCCCACATCCCAATCGCGAATACCGGCACCTGATACGGAATCGCCGCCAAATACGTCCACACGGCTGCCGGTTGATCAACGCAAACCACGGGTGCGACTGGCTGATGCCCGGCTGTTGCGGCGCGTACAACGGTGTGCCAAACGTGCGCCACACCGTGACGTACCACGGCAGGGTGATCACCAGCACCACCCCCCAGAACAGCGCCAGCGACACCTTGCGCTGCCGGTACAACCACGCTCCCCCGAAGAACGCCGGCACCGTGAATAACGCCGCAATCTTCGTCATCAACGCCAGCCCAAAACAAACCGCCGCCACCGCCCAATAAAATCGGCGGTTGTCCGCCGCCGCCGCCAACCAACACAACAGGGAAAGCGTCACCAACGCCGCCAACGTGGAATCCGCCCACAGTCGTTGCCCCGCCAGAATCTGCACCGGACTGAGCGCCAGCAGCAGCGCGGCAACTAATCCGGTCTCCTCGTCACCCACCCGGCAACCCAAGACGAATGTGGCCAGCACCAGCACGACGCTGGATGCCACCGGTACGATGCACCCGTAAAATTGTCGCGCAAACCGTTGACCAAACGGCGTCGCCTGCTCACCCGCCCGCCCCAGCACAACGACCCCGTCGCGCGGCGCGCATGTTGCATGCGACAGCGCGACCAAAGCGGCAAACAATGGCGGCGTATGATATAAAGGCTGATCGTAGAACGTTGTACCGTCGGCCACCAGCATGCGCAGTAAATCACCCTGCCGGTCCTCGGGGCGGGCCGGATAAAATTCCACGAAACCATCTTGCGGCCGCACGTTGATCTGCCGCAGGTTGTACCCCGGCCACCCCTGGTCGACGAGCTTCATCGCCAGGCCGACGTACAACCGTTGGTCGCCGGTGACATGGGCGATGAAGAATGTGCGCGCCTGCAACGCCACATTGAGCACGAGGATGCCCATGAGCAACGCCCAAGTGCGTGATGTCAGCCGACGCATACGCCCTTCTAACCAGACCGCCGGCCCAAATGCAACTTCTCCGTGCTTGCTGACGCGGCGCGGGTTCGCTAGGCTGAACGACCGTTGGGGAGAGGCTGCCGGGTCGGATAATGAGCGCAACACGTATGCCGATACTTTCGTTTCGCGGACAAACCACGCCGGTCACCGAGTTCACCTTCAATGAGCTGCGGAAGTTCTTCGACCGCACCCCCGCCTTGCACAATCTCCGCGACATCCAATTCGGCATCCTCGCCGGTGACCGCGACGCCTTCGAGTTCCGGCTGCTCGGCACCAACCGCCTCCAAGTCCTCGCCGCCGCCGGCACGAAATGGAATTTCCACAAGTATCATCCCGGCCTCGTCGGCGGCTACTGCATCGGCGTTGACCCGTACTACCTGACCTACCGGGCACAACAACTCGGTTATCACCCGCAAGTCATCCTCGCCGGCCGGCAGATCAATGATGCCATGCCCATCCGCGTCGGCGAAATGGTTATCAAAGCCATCAGCCATGCCGGCAAGCCGATCAAAGGCGCGACTGTCCTCGTCATGGGCCTGACCTTCAAAGAAAACGTCCCCGACATCCGCAACAGCAAGGTCCACAGCACCATCCTCTACCTCCAGGATTTCGGTGTGAATGTCCTCGGTTGCGACCCGCTGCTGGATGCGCCGACTGTGAAGAAATACTTCGGCATCGCCAACGTTGCGTTCGAGAAAGTCGGCAACGTGGACGCCATCCTCGTCGCCAACAAACACAATGCCTTCCGCGGAATCACTCTCGACCAATTGAAGGCTAAGATGAGTCCGCCGGTCCTCGTGGACATCAAGAACCTCGTCGACCGCCACGCCGCCCAGGCGGCCGGGTTCATTTACGCGAGCTTGTAATCCGTGGAATACGAGGTCGAAATCATCGACGAGGCAAAGGTGGCACTCCGGGCAATGCCGAGAGAGATTCGTCGTGCCATCGGTTACAGAATCTTCCTGCTGCAACGCGACCTGAGCGGCAATGTGCAAAAACTGCGCGGCTCGAAGAATGAATACCGGCTCCGCGTGGGCAACCACCGCGTTCTCTTTGAACTCGAAGGAAACAAAATCATCGTGTATGCTGTCGGTGACAGAAAGGATATTTACCGGTGAAGACCATTGTTTTGCCTAAGCGATCAAGCCGCAGTCGACTGGACCTGCAAATCCGGCGCGGCAAAGCTGTGTTGCGCGAACTGCGCGAGGTGCTGGAAGACTTGGAGGATCGCCGCGAACTCGCCGCCGCCAAGAAGCGCAACCAAGGCAAGCCCGGCACCCCGTGGAAACAGGTCGCCAAGGAACTCGGCATCTAGCTTCGCCGAATCACCGCCAACGTCGAAAAACTCCTCGTGATGGGTGCGCACGGCCCGAAACGGCTGGCCATGTATTTTGCCGGCTGAAGCAAACAACCACTATCTCAAGCGAGATTTCTCAAAATGGTCTCCGCACGATCCCTCCATGTCCGTCCTTCATCTTTCCCAAGAGCAACAACACAATGTCAGCAATCCACCAATACCCGAGGCCACCAAACGTGACGAGTTTTAGCACGCCCAGTCCAATCGAATTAAGATATGGGCACCTCCGGTAACTCGCAAAAAGTGACGAAGGACGACGAAAACGGT
>JBBISF010000031.1:0-30409 GCA_037441425.1 Verrucomicrobiia bacterium | reverse complement strand
GCCAGCACTCCGGCCACCGCAAAGAACGGCGCACTGCGTCCCCAATCCTGCCGGCGGATCCGGTCCCGGCGCCACCACGCGCACCACAACAGCACCACCGGCAACAGCACCACCGCCGTCTTGCTCAACAACGCCAGCCCGAACGCGCCGAGCGCCAGCCAGTACCATCGCCGGCGCTTCTCATCCTCAAAACGCAAATACGAACACCACGCCAGCAAGTAGAACAGCATCGCCAACGTATTCTTCCGCTCGGCAATCCACGCCACCGATTCCACATTCACCGGGTGCACCGCAAACACCGCGGCGGCCAGCCACGCCCCCGGAATCCGCAACCGCTCCAGCACCAACCACAACACCACCGCGCTGCCGGCCTGGAGCAACACATTCAGCACGTGATACCCCCGGGCATTATCCCCCCACAACCGCCACTCCAGCCACCACGTCGAATACGTCACCGGATAATAATCCGGCGCCTCCGTCGTCAACCAAATCCGACGCAATCCATCCGACATCTTCACCAAAGCGTTATGCGTCACCAGACTATCGTCATCCCAAATGAATCCGCCGGTGAACACCGGCCAATACACCACCAGCGTCAATAAAATGAGTGCCCCCGCCTTCTTCACGCCCACAGGTTTGACACAGCCAGCTTGTCGCGACAACGCAAAACCGCTACCATCCGCCCGGATGACACCCCCGATCGATCTCACCAGCGACGACCACTTCATGAGCGAAGCGCTCCGGCAAGCCCGGCTCGCCTACGACGCCGACGAAGTCCCGGTCGGCGCCGTCATCGTCCAGGCCGGCAAGATCATCGCCCGCGCCTACAACCAAGTCGAACTCCTCAAGGACGCCACCGCCCACGCCGAAATGCTCGCGCTCACCCAAGCCGCCCACGCGGTCGGCGACTGGCGACTCGAAGGCTGCACGTTATTCGTCACCAAAGAACCTTGTCCCATGTGTGCCGGCGCCCTGACTCTCTCCCGCGTCCAACGTCTCGTTTTCGGTGTTCGCGACGACCGCGCCGGCGCGGCCGGCACCGTCTTCCCCATCACCAACACGCCCGGCCTCAACCACACCGTTGACGTGGTGACCGGGATCAAAGAAGAGGACGCGCGCAGTCTGCTGCGGAGCTTCTTCCGAGCAAAGCGCCTTGTGGATAAGTCGCCGCCCTCATAATCAATATCATTATGGTTGCGCCCCTGCTCATCCATGCGCTATAAACCTCTCTGGCATGGCTGGCTCTCGGAACGATTCGGCGCCCGTTCTCTCTCCCACGCACGCACGGTACGGTGTCCTAGCGTTCACCCTCGCGGTCACGGCGGTTTCGTACCTCGACCGGGTGTGCATCTCGATGGCCGCGCCATTCATGCAGAAAGATCTCGGGTTGAGCGATGCGCGGATGGGGTTGGTGTTCAGTTCGTTCACGTTTGCGTATGCACTGTTTGAAATCCCAGCGGGCTGGCTGGCGGACCGGTTCGGGCCACGATTGATGATGACGCGTGTGGTCCTGTGGTGGTCGTTGATGACGGTGGCAACCGGGTGGACGGGCGGATTCATCTCGTTGTTTGCCGTGCGGTTCATGTTTGGCGTCGGCGAGGCGGGCGTGTTTCCCGGTTTGTCGCGGGCGTATTCGCGGTGGTTGCCAGACCGGACACACGGAAATGCATTCGGACTGGCGGTGATGACTGCGCTGTTGGGCGGCGCGGTGACACAGAAGATGACGGCGGGACTACTCGGCGCGTTTCACGGGAATTGGCGGCACGTCTTCGAATTGTATTCCCTGGCCGGGTTTGTCTGGGCGGGGGCGTGGTACTGGTGGTTCCGCGATGATCCGCACAATCACCGGTCGGTGAACGCTGCGGAGTTGCAAATCATCGGGACGCATCCCCCCGTGCCGCATCCGCGGGTGCCGTGGCGGAATTTGCTGCGGAGCCGGTCGTTGTGGCTGTTGTGCGGGATGTACTTCGGAGTCATTTACGGCTGGTACTTTTTTCTAACGTGGATGCCGAAATATCTGCTCCAGGCGCGCGGGTTTGATCTCAAGGCGACTGGCTGGTTGGCGATGTTGCCCTTGTTGTGCATGGCGGCAGGAGTGGCCGGCGGCGGGTATGCCAGCGATCGGTTGATCCGCCGGGTGGGACGACGGTGGGGGCGACGAATTCCCGGGTTGATCGGCTTGCCGCTGGCGGCAGGGATTTTGTTTTTCGCCATTGTGACTCCGGATGCGAAGGCATCCGCCTATTTATTTGCCGTCGCCGCGGGTCTGGCCACGTTCGGAGTCGCGCCGGCTTGGGCAGCCTGTTTGGAGATTGGTGGCCGCCATGCCGGCGTCATCACGGGGACGATGAACACATTTGGTAATCTCGGTGGGACGGTAATGCCGCTGTTGATGGGCTTGTGTCTGGACTGGTGGGGTTCGTGGAAAATCTCGTTGATGACCGTCGCGTTCTTTTACGTCTTTGCCGCGGTCTGCTGGCTGTTGATCGATTCTGATCAACCGATCCCGAACACGTGATGCCGGTGGAAACTAATTCAAGCCCGGATTCTTTGGCAGGAACGGGAGGAGTCTGCGCCAGCGTTGATCTTCGCCAACAAAGACGCGCCAGAGATCAGGCGCGCATTTTTCGTCGAGCAACACCGTGTGCGGCACGCAGATGTTCCAGGCGTTTTGCTGCAGCTCGTTCTCCAATTGTCCCTTGCCCCAGCCGGCATAACCAAGGAAGGCCCGGACCCAACAGTTTTTCTCCGCCGGCAACTCAGACAACGTGAGCGGGTCGGAATGCAGTTCGCACTGCAAATCTTCGTCCGTTTTCCCGCGATGAAAGACTGCCAGCACCAAACCGCTCCGCTGGACCGGTCCGCCGAGAAAGACCGGCAACTCCAACAGTCCCGCCGGCAACGCCGGTGAGCTGGCGATCTCCCCCAGCGTGCGCCCCAGCGGCCGATTCATGATCACCCCCAGCGCGCCTTTGGCGTTGTGCTCGGCCAGATACACGAGCGATTGGTTGAAATTCGGATCCAGCATCGCCGGCGCCGCGGCCAGCACCGCGCCGGAAAGCGAATCGGGTTTGATCGACAGCGTCATCCGACCACCCACTCCCCGGCATCGCGGGCGTATTGGACGAGGCCGCCGCGGAACGGCGGAAAACCCGTGCCGAAGATCATCCCGGTATCAACGTCGTCTTCGGACTCGACGACCGATTCATTCAGACAAAGCCGGGCTTCGACAATCATTTTCCGCAACAACCGCTTCTGAATTTGGATCGGCTCGAAAATCCGCTCTTTGCCGCCGACCATCTTCCGCACTTGGGGATTGGGTTGCTCCCGTTGCCCCCGGTACACATAAAATCCCGCGCCGCCTTTCCGGCCCCGCAGGCCGGCGCTGTAAAGTTTCGACAAAATCGGCGCGATGCTCATGCGATCACTATACGCTGTCGCCAACTCCTTCCCCACCTCCAGCGCCACTTCGATGCCGATCTCATCAATCAACCGCAACGGTCCCATCGGCATCCCAAACGCCCGCATCGCCCCATCAATCGCCTGCACTGACACCCCTTCCTCCGCCATCACGCCGGCTTCGTTCAGGTACGGCATCAACAACCGGTTGACCAAAAACCCCGGCGTCCCGCGCACCACCACGGGAATCTTCTTCAACTGTTTCACGAACTCCACCGCTGCCGCCACCGTCGCCGCCGACGTCGCCGTACCCTTCACCACCTCGACCAGCGGCATCCGATGCACCGGATTGAAGAAATGAATCCCAACAAATCGCTCCGGCCTGCCGGTCGCCGCCGCCAAATCATCAATCGGTATTGCCGACGTGTTGGTCGCAACCACGCAATCCTTTCCCAACAACGGCGTCAACTCCGCCAACAACCGCTGTTTCACATCCATCTTCTCCAACACCGCTTCAATCACCAGATCGCAGTTCCCGAACCCGGTATAATCAGTCGTCGGATGCACCCGCCCCACACCCAGCCGCGCCTCCGGCTCGGTCAACTTCCGCCGCCGCACGCCATCCCGGTAAAGTTCGTTGATCCGTTTCATGCCGGCGGCAACAACCTCCGGTTGGATGTCTTTCAGCCGCACCGTCAGCCCGCGCGCGCTGCACCATTGCGCGATGCCCGCCCCCATCAGACCCGCTCCCAACACGCCGACCTTCTTCACCGAATCCCGCGCCCCCCGTTTCAGCGTGGGCACGGCCAGATGCGCGTGCTTCTCGCGGAGGAAGAAAACACGAATCAGATGCCGGCAAGTGCGACTGGCCGCCAATTCGCCCAGCATCTGCGCTTCAATTGCCAATCCCTTGGCCAGCTTTCCGGCCTCCAACCCGCCTTCCACCGCCTCAATGGCCGCCAGCGGTGCCGGATAGAAATTCTCGACCCGCCGCCGGGTCTGTCGCCGCGCCAAATGACAGATGATGGGACGAGCCGGTCGCCAATTCTCCCAGAACCGTGATGGCCGGCGCGCCTTGCGTTCGCCCAACGCAAATTGTCGGGCCACATCACGCAACAACACCGGCGGCACCACCGCATCCACCAACCCAATCTTCTGCGCCTTGTCCGCCTTGACCGCTTGCCCGGCCACAATCAACTCCAGTGCGCGCCGCAATCCGACCAGCCGCGGCAAGCGTTGCGTTCCGCCCCAGCCGGGAATAATGCCCAGTTGCGTTTCCGGCAGGCCAAATTGCGTCCGGGGATGATTCGTCGCCACGCGCACGTCGCACGCCAGCGCCAACTCCAACCCGCCGCCCAGACACGCCCCGTGAATCGCCGTCACCGTGGTTGCCGATAGCGCCGCGATCCGCCCGAACACACGCTGGCCGTGTTCGGACAATTCCCTGGCGTGCAAGGCATCGCGCACGGCTTCCAGTTCTTTCAGGTCGGCTCCGGCCATGAACACATCGGTCTTGCCGCTGATGAAGATGACGGCCTTCGGGGCGTTACCGGCCAGTTGATCAAGCACCCCGTCCAGCGCGTTCATCACCGGCGTGCTGAAGAGATTGACCTTCTGCTCCGGGTCGTCAATCGTCACCCAGGCAACACCGTCGGAATCAATCTCATGTCGGATTGCGTCCATCATCTTTCCAGCACCAAAGCTGTCCCCTGCCCGCCGCCGACGCAGGCGGAAGCGAGGCCCACGTTCAAATTGCGGCGCTGCATTTCCTTCAGCAACGTCAACACCAGCCGCGCCCCGCTCGCGCCGACCGGGTGGCCCAGCGCAATCGCGCCGCCATTGACGTTGAGCAGGTCGCGGTTGATTTGCAGATCAAATTTCTCGCGCAGCAAACGTTCCACCGCCAACACCTGCACGGCAAACGCCTCGTTGATTTCGAGAAGCTGAACTTCATTCCACTTCGCGTGGGCGTTCTTAAGTGCCGCCGGGATCGCGTACACCGGCCCCAGTCCCATGCGCGGCGGCTCAACTCCTGCCGACGCATAACCGCGCAGGTAGCCGAGCGGCTTGAAACCCAACTCGCGTGCCCGGCGTTCGTTGGCGACGAGCAACGCCACCGCGCCGTCCGTCACCTGCGAGGAATTGCCGGCGGTGACGGTGCCGTTGCGTTTGGCGAAAACCGGCTTGAGCTTCTGCAACGCGTCGCGCGACTGGTTTTCGCGTACGCCGTTGTCATCCTGAACACACTTGCCATTGGGGAGATAGACCGTCAGCATTTCCTCGCGAAGCTTGGCGCGGGCGCGCGTGGCTTTCTGGTGCGATTCGAGCGCGAAGGTGTCCTGTTCCTCCCGGGAAATTCCGAAATCGTTATAAAGCACCTCGGCGGTCTGCCCCATGTTCAGGCCGCAGAGATAATCGGTCAGGCCAAGCACCACGCCCACCCGAGGACGGAAGTCCGAAGGCCGAAAATGGATGACCGATTGCAGTTTTTGCAGCGGCGCGCGCGCGCGGTTGAGCGCGGTGAATTTATCCGCCGCCGCCGGAGAAAACAGCAGCGGAATGTTCGACATGCTTTCCGTGCCGCCGACAATGAACACGTCGCCCTGTCCGGCCACCATTTTCTCGTAGGCGCTGGTGAGGCACTCAAACCCGCTGGCGCAGTTGCGCTGGACCGAATAAGCCGGAGTTGGTTCGGGGATGCCGGCCAGCAACGCGATCACCCGGGCGATGTTGGAGGCTTCCGGTGGTTGCGCGACATTGCCGAAAATCACTTGGGAAATCTCGGCGGGATCGAGGCCGGTGCGTTCGAGCAACTCGTTGACCACCCACCGGCCCAACTCCTGGGCCGGCAGCGATTTCAATTCCGTGCCCGCTTTGCAGAACGGCGTGCGAATCCCCTCAATGATCGCGAGGCGTTCCATTCCAGTTCTCGGCACTCTAACACGGTGTCGAAGGGGACACAATGTTGGGCTTGGCAATGGGAGACACCTTCAGTTCACACAACTCGCTCACACCCAGGCCCGCAAAACCCGACCGCAGTCCGGTAATTCGCCAAAGACGGAGCGGGGCCATGTACCGGTTGTATTGGAAGAAGGCGCAGAAGGGACTGATCGGCTCGAAGGTGGCAATGCGGGGTCCGCCGGCAAAGACGTGGCAGAGACTGCCGAATCTACGACCAAAAACTACGGACTACAGAGTTAACCCCTGTGACTCACGCAGGTGCCCGAACCGCTTCTGCAAATCAGGCGACAGGCTTGCCAGTGGAATTGTTGCTATGCCCGCCGCGTGTCGGATGCTAACAGTGGAGGGGGTGACTGCGCCCCAGCGCACGTTCTCGTAAGTCACACCACCAACTGTCAGGCGAGCCACCCAAACTTTGGCAACTCGCGCGCCGAGATCACTGACGGAGACCGGGATAACATTCGTTGAATCACCGTAAACCACTCGAATCTGCTCGCCCAGCGCTTGGACAAGCTTCAGTGGTGTGCCCATCGCGAGTTTGACTGAACCAGCCTCTTTCCCCTGAACCAAGACGGGCAAAGAGTATTCCCGCATCAGGCGGATCTCCCCCGGCCACACCGTTGGATCCTTCGCCAGTGCAGTCAAATCAACGTCGTTGGTCGCGACGGTTGCCTCGACTGGTTCGCCTGCAAGTGCGACTCCGATCAACAGAGGCAGAAATCCAAACATCGCCAACGATTTCATTGGTCGCTTCTCTCTACGGTGCACAGCCTAGTTCGCTGACAGATGCAGCACAATCCAAAAAATAGAATTTCCCCAGCGATGGAATTGGGTGATGGTTGATCTTGACGGAGCCGCAGCGGTCGGTGGTTAGCTGCTTCTCTCTCTTTAGCGTTGGCTGTCGCCAATCAGATTTTGGCCTACATTGTGATGCCGTTCGGAAAGGCACGGTCCTTTTTCTCTCTCTTCTGGGGACGGGGCCGTGCCCGCAGGGAGGTGGTGATCGAACAAGGAGGTGTACCGTGGTCGCGAAGGCCAGCGCTTTCCGACACTTCGTCGAGACAGAATACAAACCGAGCTTTTGGGCCAGCCAGCAGCGGGATCAGGCGCGGCGGCGTCCCTTGGTGATCTCCTATCGGTTTGGGTTGGTGTAGCCGCGCTTGTCTTGTCCGCCAAAGTCTCGGCGAAGGAGGACGAGCGCGGAAATTGCATAACTATCGTGTCCGCAGCTTCTTCCGCGTCTTGCGGTGGCTTCCGGGCGTTGTTCGGAAGTTTCCCAGTGTTGTTCGGAGCCTCCGCGGTGGCGTTCGGAGGCTCGGCGGCGTTGTTCGGAATCAAATCCGCGCCGCTCGGAAGAAGATCGGCGTTGGTAAATCCCGCTGCCGCGCCGGTCGGAGAAACGGCGGTGAAGATCAAATCGACATCCGTGCCGTTCGCTGCCGGCGCGGTGTGGATCGGAACCGTCCGGGAACTCTTCGGAGCGCGCGCGTCACACGAAGCGCGATGCGCCTGTCAAATCCAAAAAAGAAAAATCACCGGAAGATTTTTCCGTCGCGCTACGCCTTGGGCCGGACGTCGAGGATGCGAATTTCCTTCAGCGCCGTTTCCAGTTTGATGCGTTGAACCATTTCCGCCACCGGGTGGACTTCGATCCGGTTGGGGGTGACTTCGATTTCGTCCTGGAACCGGGTGCGGATTTTCTGTTCGATCTCGCCGAGGTGCGCCACGTCGGTCAGGGCCACGTGGAGAATCAATTCGTCCACGTCGAGCGGATCGTTGTTGCGTTTGCGGATTTCAACCTGCCATTCAGCAATCTCGGGAGCATCGTCGAGGATATGTTGAAGGCTATCGAAGTTGACGAGTGCGCCTTTGACTTTATCGAAATGCAGTTCCTGCCGGCCCGACACGCGGGAAATGTTGCCTTCAATTCGCGGGACAGTCCGGCCGCAATCCGGACAGGGCTGCCAACTGATCCCGCCATCCACATAGTCGCCCGTCCGGTAACGAAGCACGACGCTGCCGCGCACGTCGAGCGGCGTGTACACAAGTTCACCGGGTTCGCCTTCGTCTTTGACGGCACCGGTTTCGGGATCGATCACCTCAAACACCCCCATATCCGGGAATAGATGATAACCGCCCTGCTCACCGGGACGCAGCGGACACTGACCCCACGCCATCCGGGCTTCGGTGAAACCATACGTGCCACAGAACCGGACCTCGCGCGCCCCCATTTGCTCAAGCAGGCCGGCTATTTTGCGGCGCAACCCGGACGGGCTTTTTTCACCGCCGAGCACGACGCGCGTGATCTGCGGCCAGTGTTTACCCTGTTCGCAGGCTTCACGAATGACGTGATAGGTGAACGTCGGCATCCCGATGATGGCCTCGGGTTTGAGTTGATCGATCACCGTCACATTGCCGGTCGTGCCCATGAACTTGCCGCCGCCGGTGCCGATCAGCAACATGCCGAACTCCAGCCCGGCCATCGTCACCTGCCAGAACCCGAGGTGCGGCGCATACGGAAACATGTTCACGCCGCGCATCTTGGTGGTCGCGCCGAACGTCTGGATCAGGCGCGCGCCGGCTTCCCGCAGAATACGCATGTCGCGGTCGGTGTACACGAAGGAGACGCGCGCCGCGCTCCGGCCGGTCGTCGCCGTCAGGAAGATCGGGCGGAATTCCCGCTCGAATCGCCGTTCCACCGCGCCGCGTCCACGGAACAACGCTTCCGCGACGACACGCGGGCGATGTTTGAGCACCGTCAGATCCGGGGTGATGATGAAGTCGCGGAATTTTTCCGGTTGGGCCGGTGTCGGCAACAAATCGGACTTGGAGGTGAACGGCAGATGTTTCAGATCAGTGACGGTGCGAATCTGGCGCGGATCGATCCGGTGCTCGGCAAACAGTTTCCGGTAGTACGGACTAAACGGAACGATCACTTCGTTCAGGAAATGATGCAGTTTTTCGTTCTGGATCCGGCGTTGTTCAGCGACAGGCATCCGGTCCCATTTCATGCGGGCACCAGTTTCTTGAGTTGCGGCAGCAAGGCCGTTGCCGCCTCCTCTCCGCACCGGATGTACCGGTCGGGGTGATAGAAATCATACCACACGCTTTCGTGTGGAATGGGGCGCACCACGACATCCGCCGTGGCGCACACCTGCTCGGCCATGCGCGACTGCATCGCGTGCATTGACCGCATGTAGATGTTGATAATACTCGTCGGCGTATCCACGATGGTCCCGGTTTCGCGCGGCCGGCCTTCGCGGTCAGGACGGGCTTCGATCCGCTGACGCTCGCGCTCTTTCATCTCGTCAATGTTGGGGATCGTGTTGACCGCGATGATGCGCGAGACGCCCGCGCGCGTCAAGAGGCCGACCGGCACGGGATTGGTGATGCCGCCGTCAATGAGCGTGCGTCCGTTGTTGAGCACGGGCCGGAACACGCCGGGAATCGAAATGCTGGCGCGAATGGCGTCGATCAGTTTGCCATGCTCAAACAGCACTTCTTCCATTGTGTTCAAATCGCTGGTCACAATCTTGAGCGGAATCACCGTGTCGGCAAACGTCAAATCGTCCACAATTGAGTGCAAGAAATTGTAAATCTTGATGCCGCGGATAATGCCCGACCCCGGAAATGTTGGGTCGAGGAGTTTGAGGAACGCGCGCCGCCCGCGCACCCGCAAGGCAATTGCCTCCATTTCATCGGCGGACTTGCCGGACGCCCACGCCGCCGCGACCAACGCCCCCATTGAACTGCCGGCCACCACATCCACCGCGATGTGCTCACGCTCCAGCAATCGAATCACGCCGATGTGCGCCAACCCGCGCGCCGCGCCGCAACCGAGCGCCAATCCCACCAGGGCGTTGCCCAGTTCGCGTGCCATCCGCCGCACCACGAAACTGTAGGCTTCCATCGGACGCCGCAGCACATAGGGCGCGCCGTCCGGTTCAATTTCCGACGCCGGAATCCGCTGCAACAGGTAGACCACCTTTTGCCCCAGTTTTTGTTCGGCTTCTTCACTGTGCGGCTTGCCGGCCCCCTGCACGGAGGCGAGCACCACCTTGATCTTGGGCACGACCGCCACCGCGCGGCTTTCAAGATCGCGCAGCAACTCGCGGGTCTTGGCGAGGGATTCCTCTTCGTAGCGGGTCACGAGGTAAATCTGATCCGATTGCAGCAAGCAGGCGACCACCGAAGGCGACACGCGGTTGGGCAAATCCACCAGCACGTATTCGTATTGTGTGACCAGCCGGCCAAACAACGGCGCAATCAATTCCGCCTCCCGCGGATCGTGTTGGAGATCGAAGTTGAGACAATCATACCCTTGCGCGGTGGGGCGCACACATTCTTCGAGCGCCTGCCCGGCGCCCGAAAACAGGTGCTCGCAACCCGCCAAGGGTTGACTGCGGCGACCGCCGAAGTCCAACAACAGAACCGGCGCGCGCGTTTCGTGAACGAGACTGGCCACGAGATTGGTGGCCAAAGTCGTCTTGCCGGCCCCCGACCGCGCGCTGAAGATCGCGATGATCGTGCTGCACTTGGCGCGATGCGTTTCCGCGCGCAGTTCCTTGATCCGCTGGCCCATCCGTCCCAACACGTTCGCCGCCACCTGCGGGTCGCGGCGCACCACGGCATTGAACAGGTCCCGTGGAATTTTCAGCAGGACGGAATCGTTCAGGGCACGGACGTCGCACCAGTGCGTCTCGCCGCTGAGCAACGGCATTTCCCCGAAGTAATCGCCGTTGGAGTACGTGCCGAAGATGCGCTCGTGGCCGCTCTCCAGCCGGATAGAAGCCTGCAACCGCCCCGAAACCACGGCGTATAACGCATCGCCGGGAACGTTCTCGCGCACCACCACTTCGCCCTTCTTGAAGGGGATAATCTCCGCGCCTTCCGCAAGGCTCTTCATCACGTCCCCGCCGAGACCGGCCAGCAACGGGACACGCTCCAGCACGTGCGCTTTCTCGTCCATCTCTGATTCAAGGTAGAGCAGGCCGTACGCCGATTCAACGAGCGGTCGGCCGCTGCAATCGTTCCACCACCCGGAGCGTCACTCGCCCGGCCACCTCCAAGCTGAGGGGACTGAGCTTGTCCAGCGTATCCTGCGCGGTGTGCCAGTAGTCATTCCTTCCCGGAGCGCTGCCAAACTCAAAGTCAATCAGGTCCACCGCCGGGATCCCCGCCTCCAAGAACGGCTCATGATCATCCAAAATCTCCCCACGCCCGTACGCGAACAAATCCCGCCAGCCCAGTGACGACGCCGCTTGAAACACCTGTTCCACCAGGCTTCCCGTGCTGTTGGCCGGCATGGTGATTCCCAAATCCCGGTCGCCGACCATGTCCAACAGGATCATCGCCTCCACGGATCCCACTTTCCCATCCGCCTTCAACGACTCCACGAAAAACTTGCTACCCCACAAACCATCCTCCTGACCGTAGTCCTGCATGGCCTCTTCGCCGTCAAAAAAGACAAAACATAAATCCGGTTCGTGAGCCGCCACCCGCGCCAACTCCAGCAGCACACCGGAACTCGAGCCGCCATCATTGGCCCCCACAAAACGAATATGCGTGAACCACTTCGTATCGTAATGCGACCCGATGACGATGATCTTATTCCGCCGGGAACTGCGGGTTTTGGCCACAAGGTTCCGGAACTCCATCGGTCCGCGTGGCGTGCCGGCCCGGAACGTCTGTTCCTCTACCTTCAATCCATCCGCCCGCAACTGCGCGATGATGTAGTTCCCCGACTGCTCCAACTCCCGGCTGCCGGAAGGCCGCGGACCGAAACTGACCAACTTCGCCACCTGGGCGTACGCCCGTTGTCCGCTGAAGTCTTTCACCCGGAAATGCGATGGTTGCGGACCTCCGCAACCCACCACCACCAGCAACGCCACGAAGATCAGGTTGCGCGCCATTGCTCCGCCCATTTGATTCGCCGGCCCAGCGCCGGATGATCGTGCAGCAAAAATTCAATCACCGGATGCGGTGACTCGTCCGCCAGATTTTGCTGCGCCAGTTTGCGCATCGCCCGGATAAAACCCTCCGCGTTGCCGGTCAGCTCCAGCGCCGTGTGGTCGGCTTTCCATTCCCGCCACCGGGAAAACGCGTTGTTAATCGGCATCACCACCAACCCAAAAAGAAACAAACACAGCGCGAGCAGCGGAAACGCGCCGATGTCTGCCCGGTCGGCAAACCCCAATCGCTGTAAGCCCACCCAAAATCCCCAATCACAAATCCAAAATCCGACAAGTGTCGTCGCCGTGCTCCACCCCAGCATCTTCGAAATGTCGCCATGCCGGTAATGCGCCATCTCGTGGGCCATGACCACCTCAATTTCGTCCTCAGCAAAGTTTTCCAGCAGCGTGTCGCCTAAAATGATCCGCTTGGTACGCCCCAATCCGGCAAACGCGGCGTTGGCTTTCTTGGTCTTTTCGCTCATCCCCATCCGGTACACGCCGAGAACCCGCGCGCCGACCTTCTGCGCCAAGACCACCAACTTGGATTTGAGCGATTCGTTTTCCAGTGGCACCAGCTTGTAAAACAACGGCAAAATCAGCACCGGATACAATGTCGAAAGCACCACGCCGAAAAGCAGGAAGAACGCGCCCGCACCAATCCACCACCATTCTCCCGCCCGGCGCAGCAGGAAATAGATGACGTCCAGAGCCACAACGCCCAACGCCAGATTCAGTCCGAGTGATTTCGCTTCGTCCAGCGCCCACCCGGCCATCGTTTCATTGGAAAGCTCAAACCGGTGTTCCAGCCAGTAATCGGCAAAGAAATTCAGCGGCAGGAAAATCAGTTTGGTCGCCACCACCAAAACCGCGCCGTACAGCGCCACGTGCCACCAGGGGTTGATCAGAAGTTGCCGACACCAGTCCGCCAAGGCGCGCGACCAGCCGGCGAACAGGAAGACAACCAGTGCCGCAAACGTCAGCGCGGTTTCGCCGACAAAGAGCCCGTTGTGAATCGCCTCATACCGCCGGGCGCGCTGTTGCTGGCTAGAGGTTTTCAATCCCCATGATGCCCAGCAACCGGCTTAGATCGTCGTTGTTGTAGTATTCGATCTCGATTCGGCCTTTGCCGGCACGACGGTGTCGGACGGTCACGCGCGTGCCAAGCCGCTGCTGCAAACGTTCCTCCAACGCGGCGATCTCCGGCAACTTGACCGACGCGCCGACCGAGCGGACTTGCGGCTTGGTCAAACCTTTGAGGTGCTCAACCAACGCTTCGGTCTCGCGGACGGTCAGGTTGCGCTTCAGCACACGCTCGGCGACAAGCCGTTGTTCTTCGCCAATCGCCAAGCCCAAGATGGCTTTGGCATGACCAACACTCAGCAACCCTTCGGCAATCCACTTCTGGACCTCTTCCGGCAAACTCAACAAGCGGAGCGCGTTCGCCACCGCGGCGCGGCTGCGGCCCACCTTTTCGGCGATTTGCTCCTGCGTGAGCTGGAACATCGTCGCCAACTGTTGATAAGCGCGGGCTTCCTCAATGGCGTCGAGGTCTTCGCGCTGCAAATTCTCAATCAGCGCCAGTTCTAACGCTTCCTGGTCGCTCGCTTTCCGGACAATGGCCGGAATGGTCGTCAAACCGGCTTCGCGCGCGGCGCGCCAGCGGCGTTCCCCGGCAATCAACTCAAATCGCAGCGTCGCCGCGCCATCCGCTGCGTCATCGTGATGCGGACGCACCAGCAACGGTTGGACGACCCCACGTTGGCGGATTGAGTCGGCGAGTTCGCGGAGTTGGTCCTGATTGAAATCGGCACGCGGTTGAAACCGGTTGCGGTCGATTTGTTCGAGCGGGATGTGTTGGATGCCGGGTTCGTTCGCGGATTCAACCGGCGGAACAGACGCGACCGGCATAATCGGCACTTCAAAACGCGACGCGTCAGCGACTACGGTGCGCGTGATGCCGGCACTGATCAGTGCATCAAGCCCCCGTCCCAATGCTTTTTTCGTCATGGGAAGATTCCCACCTCCTTGGAAGGGAGCTTTTAACGACCGGACGGACGGTTGTCGAGATTAATTATGAGGTTTTTCGGCAAAAAAATAGGAAGGCCCAGCCAAAACCGGGCCTTCCACGATTGTCGAAGCTGCGACAGGGTGCAGCAAAATTGACGCAGGTCAAGCCACCACGACCCGGCGGCCGTGATAATTGCCTTCCAGCCGCACTTGCCGGGTGTTGATCATATCGGCAATCACCAACGCGCTAAGTCGTTGGTCATGCGTGAGTTCGTTGACCGTTGTGATCAGATCGCCCAAGGTGGGGCGGCTGCTGCCATGTAATTTGGTGATGTTTCTTTTCATGACGCCCAGAGTAAAAGCAGGCCCGGTGCCAGCGGAGCAGAGATTGCGAGACTTGACTTGCCAAGATGTTTCTGGAATTGTCGCAGCACGCAGTGAACTGGGGATGTAGCTCAGTTGGGAGAGCGCCTCGTTCGCAACGAGGAGGTCAGGGGTTCAAATCCCCTCATCTCCACCAGTTTGGCAATGGTCGCAGCTTGCGCAAGTCATCAACCACCGCTGAGGTGTCTCATGGCAAACGGTTATGTTCAACCACAGGACGGTTTTGAACAACCACCGCGCAATTCTGTTATCGCTCACAACACAATGTCTCCCGTGAAAGGCAACCGACTGGACTGATGGCGCTTGATCCGTTACTGCCGGCGGCCGACCCTGACCCGTTGCTACGCGGCATCGGCAACACGCCGCTCATCCCGCTCCAGCGAATCGGCAGGGAATTCCCACGCGTCCGTATTTTCGCCAAAGCGGAATGGTTCAACCCCGGCGGCTCCGTCAAAGACCGTCCCGCCTACCGGATGCTCCGCGCTGCCGAGTTGGATGGGACGCTGACCAAGGACAAAACCATCCTCGACGCTACCAGTGGCAACACCGGTATTGCTTACGCGCTGATCGCCGCGCGACGGGGCTACCGCTGCAAACTCCTGATGCCGGCCAACGCCAGCGCCGAACGCAAGAAACTGCTCAAAGCCTACGGCGCGGAACTGGTGCTCACCGATCCGGCGGAAGGCAGCGACGGCGCGTTCTTCCAAGTGCAGAAGCTTTACCAGGAACACCCCGAGCTCTACGTTTATCCCGATCAATACGGCAACCCGGAAAATCCCAAGGCCCACTACGCAACGACCGCCCCGGAAATCATCCAGCAAACCAACGGCGAAGTCACCCACTTCATTGCCGGTCTCGGCACCAGCGGGACGTTGATGGGCGCCGGCCGCAGGCTGCGCGAGTTCAATCCTGCAATCAAGATCATCGCCATGCAGCCGGACGGACCATTCCACGGTCTCGAAGGATTGAAGCACATGGACACCGCCTCCCATGTGCCCGATCTTTACGATCCGAAGTTCCCGGATGAAATCGCGCCCGTCGGCACCGAAGCCGCCCAGCAGATGGCGCGGCGATTGACCGCCGCAGAAGGTATGTACGTCGGCGTCAGTGCCGGCGCCGCCATCTGCGCGGCGTTGCAGGTCGCCGCCCAGATTCAAACCGGCGTCATTGTGGCCATCTGCCCCGACGGCGGCGGCCGCTATCAGAGTGAAAAGTTTTGGGAAGCCACATGAAAATCTCCCGGCCACTGCTGGCCCAGATTCATCAACATCTCGCAGCCGGCTACCCCAACGAAGCCTGCGGTGTGCTGCTCGGAAACGACGGCGTCGTCACCGAAGCGGCGCCGGCACCCAACACCCGCGCCGACAGCGCGCATAACCGGTACCTCATTGATCCCCTTGCCTATCTGAAGATCGAACGCGACGCCGACAAACGCGGCCTGCAAGTGCTCGGCATCTACCACTCGCACCCCGACGTCGCGGCGCAACCGTCCCCGTTCGACCTTGACCACGCCTGGCCCAATCTTTCCTACCTCATTGTTTCGGTCTGCAAAGGCAAGGCCGTGGCGTCCCATTCCTGGTTGCTCCGTGAAGACCGCAGCCAATTTGACCAGGAGCCGATAGAGATTTCGGGAAACTGATAACCACTACCGCGGTCATCCGCCTTCGCCAAGGCTACGGCGTGAAGTGATCATCGGCGAGTAGCTGGGCGACTTCGGTGACGTAGGGATAAAACGGATTGCCCATGATCAACGGGTCTTTGTTATCAATGCCGATGGAATCCCAGTTGATGACGTAGTTGCCGGTTTGATCGCGGAGATGACGAACGGCGATGCCCCGGGCTTGAGCGCGGGTGTTGGCCGGCGGATTGGTGGCACAGGCCGCCAGCCGTTCGGGACTGATCACGCTTTCCGCGCGACCTTGCTCGCGCAACGCAAAATATAATCCCCGGCGCGGGTCGAGGTTGTGGTATTCGAGGTCGAGCGACTGCAGCCACGGGTCGTCCCAACTGACGCCCTCCTCCTCCATGAACATCTGGAGCATCCATTTCTTGGCGACCCAATCCACCTTGGCCACCTGCGACATCGGGTCGTTCTCCAACCCGGTCAACACCGCCTCCCATTCACCAAGCAGCCAGTCGGTTTCCGGGTCCACGCCCGCAAGATAATTCTTCGCCAAGCCAAGAAATGAATGCTGAATCTCAAACGCCGTGCGCGTCTGACCATTCTCCAGGCGCACAACCCACCGGTAATCCTGGTCGCGCGAAACGTCGCGTGTGGACTGCACGGCGTCCAACAACCCGACGCGTTTCGGCACGATTCCCTCCTCCAACAAGTCCAATACCAGCGCCGTCGTGCCGATCTTCAACGCGATCGCGAACTCGTTCATGTTCGAGTCGCCAATCAACAGGTGTAACCGTCGGTATTTCCGGTAATCCGCCAGCGGCTCGTCGCGGGCGTTGATGATCGCGCGATTGAACTGCACCCATTGGTAGATGTCGTTGACGATATGATCGGCCCGCTGGGAAATCTGGAACCGCACCGCGCGCTCGTGCCGGTGTTGATCAAATTCAAACGCCAACGGATTGGCCTGACCGACGCGGCCCGCACCGGTGAAAATCTGCCGGGTAGCCAGAAACGACAGCAGCGCCGACAACACTTGCGGCGTGAACTGCGCGCCGCGCTTCATCAGATAATTCTCGTGGCAGCCGAACGTCGCACCGGTGTGATGATCAATGTTGTTCTTCAGGAACGAGACCCGGTCCGCCGCGCCCATTTCCTCCAACGCTTGCTGCAGCAGATAATCACCTGCCCGGTCGTAGGCCACGATGTCGCGGAGGCTCAGGCATTCCGGGGTGGAATACTCAATGTGGCCCATGTCGAGGTAGAGCCGACCACCATTCAGCAGAAAACCGCCGTTGCCCGGCGGTTCCTCGTAATCCCGGTAATGCAGATCAATCGCGCCCAGCCGGGCGGTCTTAAAGATGTGGTTTTTAACCCGGATGGGGAATGCATCGGGTCCGCCCTGCCGGTCGTCCGTGCCGACCAGGCAGCCGTACTCGGTTTCCAATCCGACGATGCGGTTCACAAATCTTTGAGCGCGCTCCGAACCTCTTTTTCATCGAGCAACCGGAACTTGCTGATCGTCTTTCGCCCCCGCTCCATCACGGCGGCTTCGACATGCCGGGAACGCAGATGATCCTTCAAAATCTTGACCAACTCCTCATCCGGCGGCAATTGCTCGGTCTTGCCTTCTTCCGCGGCAGCCGCTTCGGTCTGCTCAATCCGGCGCGTGCCGACCGACCAACTCTTCGCCGCCAAACACAAGGACTCATCCAGCGACCGCTTGGAGTTCCCATTGTGTTCGACGAGGTAATGCAACATCTGCTCCTCGGCTTCCTTCGTCCCGGCCAACACGTCAAACGGCTCGCGCATCTCGATCTCCGTCCGTCCGTACGAGCCGTCGTAATCCAGTTTCACGATGAAATCGTGCTCCGCGTCATCGCTCAACTCCGCCAGCAGCATCTTCACGATGAACGGTGCGCCGAAAATGTGCTCGAACGCCTGCTTCAGCGCGGGACTCAACCCAAAATTCACCAACCGCCGCAGCGACACATCGTTGACCGCCCGGTTGAACCCTTCGATGTGCGCCAGATCAATCGCCGCCAACCGCATCCGTTCGATGTCCGCCGGATGGCCCAACCCCGAACACACGATGCGGTCGTACACCTCGAAAATCTTCCGCGTTTCCCGGCTGATCGTGAACAACAGCAATCCGCCTTCGTAGTTGAGCAACACAATCGGGCTGCCCTGCCGGAGCTGATCTTCAATGTACTCCCGGCGGTTGCCGATGGCTTCAACCCAACGATATGGCTCCTCGATCATCAGACTTCACTCCGGTACACACGTCCCAGTTCTGATTCGGAGATTTCACGAATGCCATCCTTGGTGATCGTGCGCACGATGGGGAAAATGTTCGAGCGTCGGTCATACCCGCCCGTCGCCGTGTCGCTCTCCGCCGCGGTATCCAACGCGCGCAACGCCACCACCAACGTTTCTTCCTCACTCATCTTCGCCAACGGTTTGCCGCCCCAATGATTCACGTAATGCAACACGCTGCGCACCGCCGGCGAACCGCTCCCGCTCGCAGAATAATCCACACCCTCAAACTGCGCGCCGAGCGCGTCGTAGAAATAAACTTTCCCGCCGCCTTCCTTGCCGGCACCCAAATCGTATATGGCGAATACCGGCACCACCATGCCCACGCCCTGCAGTGTCAGCGGCAAATTCTCCCGCAACAATTTCGACAATGAGCGCACCTTGCCGGCCATGCTCATCTCTTGCAGCTGGCTGCGGAGGTAATACTTGAAACTGTGTTCGAGCACCCGGGCAATCTCGAACGCCACCGCTGGCACGCCGGCCACGGCGAGGATGGAATGTTCATCCACATTGATGAGCTTTTCCGCGCGCTCGTACATCACCACGTTGCCGGCCGTGGCGCGTCGGTCGCCAGCCACCAACACGCCATCCTTGTATTTGATGCCGAGCACCGTCGTCGCGTGCGTGATCGCCCCTTCAAACTTGGCGGCGACGGCGGCAATCCGCGGCGCAATCTCGTAGCCGTGCGCCTTCAGCACCGAAGTAAAATCACCATCGTGCAGAAACTGCGGGGATGGCGTGGGTTGATCCATAAAAGGATTCGCGAATGGGAAAGCGCTATTCGCCAGTCCGTTGCCGGTAGCGCCGGGCTTGGTTGGGATCGACGCGCCGCATCTTCTTCAGCAATTCTTTGGTATCAGGCGCGTCAACATCGGGCCGGCGCGGGCCGCCTTCGTCCGTTTCTTTTTTCTCCCACGGCGCGGGCGAAGTGGGTCGGTGGATGCGTTCTGGAAATTCGACCTCTTGATCGGGCATTACGTTTGCCTCCGTTCGATGTTCAAGTTTCGCAGTAATGTCGCCACATCCACGGCGTTGTCAACGGCAACATTGTAGCGTTTCACGTCGGCGTCGTCAAAGACGTTCAACAACTGCACCACCCATTCGTCGCCATTGTCGCCGCCAAACGCGATTTCATCCCACTGCACCGCGCTCATCTGCCGGGCGAACTTCTCCACGCAACGGCCCCGGAAATAAGCGCGGGTGTCCGACGGTGGTTGGCGAATCGCGTGCCGGATATCGTCATCCGTCACAAACCGCTGAATCTGTTGCCGGCGGACCAACTCGGCGTACAACCCCTCCTCGCGTCGAACATTGTGATATTCCAGATCGAGCGCCTGCAACCACGGGTCATCCCACGCCAAGTGCTCCGCCTCCACAAACGTGCCGAGCAACCAGCGTTTCGCCACCCAGTCCAACCGGTCGCGGCACAGATCCGGGTCGCGACCGAGGTCTTCGAGTACCGTTCGCCACGTCATCAAAACCCAATCAGTATCCGCATCCCGGCCTCGGAGCCGTTTCTCCGCCACGGCGTAATATTCCCACTGTATATCCACCGGCAAAATCGTCCGCCCGTCCACCAACACAACCGGTGTTTTCAGCGATGGATCGCGTGAGACGACCTTGAGCGCCGCGATAGGATCCGCGAACTCGATGCTCATCGGGCACGCATTCATCTCCAAGAGATCGAGCACCAACGCCGTCGTCCCAATCTTCAGCGCCCCGGCCACCTCGCTCATATTGGCGTCACCGACGATCACGTGCAGCCGCCGGTACTTGTCGCTGTCGGCGTGCGGTTCATCCCGGGTGTTGATGATCGGCCGGCGGTTCATCGTATCAATCGACACCAACACGCTGAAGAAATCGGCTCGCTGACTGATTTGATAAACGCCCGGCGTCGTCTTCTGGTCTTCTTCCAACCCGAGCTTACCGGCCCCCGCATAAATCTGCCGGGTGACCAAAAACGGCGCCAGCCCGCGAATCACCAGATCGAACGGAATCGAGCGATCCATCAGATAATTGTCGTGGCAACCGTAACTGTGGCCGACAAAATCCGTGTTGTTCTTGAAAACTTTGACGACTCCCGCGCCCTTCCCGGCAAGCTGCACGTTGCGGCGGCGAACGCATTCCTCGATGATCAACTCGCCGGCTTTGTCCTGCGCGACGATGTCGTGCAGGCTCTTGCATTCCGGCGTGGAGTATTCCGGGTGGGCGTGATCGTTGTAATACCGCGCGCCATTGGAGAGAACGAGGTCGCTCTTGATCTCCTGAAAACTGAGTTTCCGGTTCTGATCCTGAACGAAGTACTTTGGCTCGTCAAAATCCTGGAGGAGTTCTTCCACCCGGAAACCGCGCACGTCCTGATGCGGATCTTCCAGCGTGTAATCCCACTTCATCGCCGTGTCCTGCGTCGGCGGGATCACTTCGGTGTACGCCCGGACCAGCGCGATGGATTCACTGACGACATCCACCGTTTCCACGCCGTCCACGGTGATGCCGTACTCCGTTTCAATTCCCAGCGTGCGTTGCATGACCACCTTTCCGGCGGCCGGGTTACACCACGGTGCTGACTCCACGGGCACGCGCGCCGGTGCGTTGATGAACCGGCGATACTTTCACCACGTTTTCCGGGTCGTAATCCAACAGCTTCAGCCAGTCTTCGGTGATGTCGGTCGGCGGAAAGATGTCGTTCTCGGAATACTCCAAATCAATCGAGTGCAGCAGGTCGGCCTCACTAACACCTTCGTCCTTCTTCGAATCAATGCTGCGCTTGATGGCGATTTCCTTGGCGCGCTCAACGATGCTGGCCACAATCGCGCCGCTGATGAGATCGCCGCGGTACAACGTCTGCGTGCGCCCACTGCGCAACTGCACTTCGAGAAACTTGTTCTCGTCCCGGTGCGCGAATAACGCCTTGGTCGTCGCCTCCAGAAGGTTTTCCAGCTTATCGGCCAGTGGCAGATCCGCGCTGAGGTAAATGCTCATGATTTCGCGCGAACCATCCTTATCCGGGCGGTTCACCTTGATCTTTCGGTCAATGCGACCGGGCCGCAGAATGGCCGGATCAATCAAATCCGCCCGGTTCGACGCGAGAATGATCACCACGTCGTGCAACGACGAGATGCCGTCCATTTCCGAACAGAACATCGGCACCAGCGTCGAGAGAATGTTCGCATACCGGCCCGCGCGGCGCGTGCCGAGGATGGATTCGGCTTCGTCAATGAACAGGAACGGCATGAACCCCTGTTGCCGTTTCTCCCGGCACATCGCAAAGATCTCGCGCACTTGTCGCTCGGATTCACCGACCCACATGTTCAGGATCTCCGGGCCTTTCACGTGCATAAAGCACTCCTGCACTTCGTGCCCCATCTGTTCGCGGAGTTTCCGGGTTAGGTTGAACGCCGTGGCTTTCCCGATCAACGTCTTGCCGCAGCCCGGCGGCCCGTGCAGCAGGAAACCTTTCGGCTGCGCGTAGTGAAACCGGGAGAACAACTCCGGATGCAGCATCGGCAATTCAATGGCGTCTTTGATCGCCTGAATCGCCGCTTGTTGACCACCAACCGCTGTCCACGGCAGTTCCGGCACGTCCTCCAAATAGTATTCGCGCTGGCCGGGACCCGCCAACAACTCGATGGCCACCCGGAAGGCCGGATCAATCCGCACTTCGTCACCGACTTTGATTTTCGCGTCGAGCAGATCGCCGCTGCGCTGCAAGATCACCGCCTGCAATCCGTGCTCCTGACCGATCCGCAACCGGCCATCCTTCATCACGTCCACCACCTTGCCGACCGGTCCATGGTGATCATAACCGAGATCGCCGACGACCACGTACGCTTCGTTGACCAACACGCGCGTGCCGATCTTCAAGCTGCCGGTCTCCAAGCGCGGGTCAACGTTGGAATAATAATCGTGGCCACCGACCGCCACGTGCGCCACTTCCTTCTTCGGGAAACCGAGGAATGTGCCAATGCGGTTGGCCGGGGAGGTCACCTTCTTGATGACCTCCTCCATTTTCTCGATGGCGGCGCGGGCTTCGCCGAGTGTGACTTCGTGTTCCTGAATCTGCTGGCGCAACCGGTAGAGGTGGACCCGGGACGGATCGCCTTCCGGCGCAGACGCGATTAGCTTGTCCACTAGTTCCATCGGGTTTTCCTGACTGCCGAGGCGGTCGGAAAAATCAAATGGATCGCCCCCCGGCCGCTTTCGATAGGCTGAATGATCGCTCATACCTTGTCCCGTTGCCACGTCGTCTGGCTCATTATAATGCGTTGGCCAACAAACTGCAACGTCACTTTGCCGCACAATCAGCGCGCATTTGTGATAACTTCCTGCCAACCGTCATGGCTGAATACCTGCGCCTCCTGCACCCGGACTCCCTGTCCCGCATCACCGCGAACTGGACGCGACAGGACACGCTATTCGCCGTTGGCGGGGTGGTAGTACTGCTGATCATGGCGTACTTCGTTGTAAAACGGAGGTAATTGTCGCGCTGGAAGAGTATGCAGAGCAGATCGTTGTGCATTCGGAGTCAAGCGGCAGCAAATATTTTGATAATCTTGTTGCTATCCCCCCGAAATCACCTATTGTCACGCCGCTCGCAGATAGAAGCAGTTCGCAGTGAGATTGGTAGATTGTCAGTCAGGCCACGTTGCTCGGTGACAGTCCGAAACCCGAAATCGGGAACAGTCACTGAGACCTCCTAGCCGCAGCAGAAAGTAATACACATAATGGCTACCAAGCTATTCGTCGGAAACCTGTCGTTCAACACCACCGAAGGCGACATCCAAGAGCTGTTCGCCAAGTCGGGCGCTGTCACCAGTTGCGAACTCATCATGGACAAGTTCACCAACAAGTCCCGTGGGTTCGCCTTCGTCCAGATGGGCTCGCAGGAAGACGCCACCAAGGCCATCGCCGAACTTAACGGCAAGGAACTTGATGGCCGCGCCCTGACCGTCAACGAAGCCAAGCCCCGCGAAGACCGCCCCCGTGGCAACTTCGGCGGCGGTGGTGGCGGCGACCGTGGTGGACGCAAGTTCGCCGGCAACCGCTACTAAGCGCAGCCAGTTTCATCAGAAAGGCGTCCCGGGCAACCGGGACGCCTTTTCTTTTCCCGCCCGGTCGTGTACGGTGCGCGGCTTCCATGTTGACAATCTCAGGCATGACCAAGTCGTTTGGAGCGCGCGTCCTGTTCGAAGACATGACGCTGCAGGTCAACCGTGGCGACCGGATCGGGCTGGTCGGGCCGAACGGGGCGGGCAAGTCCACATTGTTCTCGCTCGTGCTCGGGCACGACTCTCCGGACGAAGGCGAAATGCAGATTGAGCGCAACGCGACTCTCGGCCATCTGCCTCAGGAAACCGCACCGGTCGGTGACGAAACGGTGTTGGCGTTGGCGACATCCGTTTCCCCGGAGGTCGCGGAGTTTCTCGGTCACCAGCTTGAGCCGAAGGCCAAACAGATTCTACACGGTTTGGCGTTTCGCGAACGGGATTTCGACCGGCCCTTGAAGGCGATGAGTGGCGGTTGGGTCATGCGCGCATATCTGGCGTGCTTGCTCGTCCAACAGCCGGACCTGTTGCTCCTCGACGAACCAACCAACCACCTCGATCTCGAAGCGCTCCGGTGGTTTCAGGAGTATCTGACGAATTATCCCGGCGCGATCCTGTTGATCTCGCATGACCGGGAGTTCCTGAATCATCTCGTCGGCAGCATCGTGGATATCCGGCAAGGCCAACTGCACCGGTATCGCGGCAATTACGACGAGTATCTCGTCCAGCGCGAGGCCCAGAAGGAGCAACTGGCGGCGGCGTACAAGAACCAGCAGAAGAAGATCGACCAGCTCCAGGAATTCGCCGACCGGTTTCGCGCCAAGGCCAGCAAAGCTTCACAGGCCCAGGCGAAACTCAAACAAATCGAGCGCATGGACAAGATCGAAGCGCCGGTCAATGAAGCGCGGTCAATCAAGTTCCGGTTTCCGCAGCCGCCACGAAGCGGGTTGAAGGTGATCACGCTGGAAGACATTGATCACGCCTACGGCGAGACCGTTGTGTATCGCGGCCTGCACTTCGTCGCCGAACGCGGTCAACGCATCGTGTTGGTCGGCCCGAACGGTGCCGGCAAATCCACCTTGCTGAAGCTGCTGGCGGGCGCATTGCCGGTCCAGGCCGGCATACGCGAGTTGGGCTTAAACGTGAAGGTCGGCTACTACGCCCAGTACCGGGTGGAGATGCTGAACCCCCAACACACCGTGCTCGAATCGGCGCTCGACACACCGGAGCGCATCTCGGAACAATTTGTCCGGACCGTTCTCGGCTCGTTCCTGTTTCGCGGCGACGATGTGTTCAAGAGCGTCAGCGTCCTCAGCGGCGGCGAGAAAAGCCGGTTGGCGCTGGTGAAACTGTTGCTCGATCCGCCCAACCTCCTGCTGATGGACGAGCCGACCACTCACCTCGACATGGCGAGCATCGACGCGCTCATCGGCGCGTTGAGGCAATACGAAGGCACGCTGATCTTCATCAGCCACGATGTCTATTTCATCCGGCAACTCGCCCGGCACGTCCTCCACGTGGATGCCGGCAAGCTCACGCATTACCACGGCGACTACCAATATTTTCTCGAGAAATCTGCTGCCACAGCGGTGCCGGCCCCGGTGGTTGAAAGAGTCGACACGCCGCCGCGCACCAATTTCCGCGACCAGAAACGCCGCGAAGCCGAAGCCCGCCAAGAGCGTTACCGGCAAAAGCAAGCCGCCGAAGCGCTCGAAAAAGAGGTCGCCCGGTTGGAGCAGTTGCAGAAGGAACTGACCGCCGAGTTGGAGAAACCCGAAACCTACGAAAAACCCGGCCGCGCCGTCGCCGTCAACCGGGAGCTGATGCACGTCACCGAAGACTTGGCCCGTACTGTCGCCGACTGGGAACAGGAGGCGGCGCACTTGAACGAACAGTGAGCGCTTAGCGCCGCATCGAACGATCCGCCGCCCACTTGTGGATTTCCTTCTGCGTTGCGCTCCACTTCTTCCGGTCGCATCGCTCGACGACAAACCGGTCGAACAACTCCATGATCAAACCCTGAAACGCATCCAGCTTGAGCAACCGGTCTTGAAACCGCGAAACCGGCTCCAGCGCTTCCTTGGGCTCCGGCAACCGCAGCGCCCGAAAAACAAACAGTTCCGCGTCAAACGAGCAGGACCACGCTTCGTCCGGCCGCGCAATCAGCAGCTTGGCGCGACGGAGTTTCTTGCCGCCCAGCAACGCCGTCTTGGCTTCGGCGCTCACCGTCGGCAGTCCCTTGCGCAACGCGATTTCGTGCGCGCCATCCCCCGACCGGGTGAACAGCAACGGACCTTCGAGTTGCACACCGACATCGCCAAACTCCTGGCTCTTGAAAATGCCACCACGCGCTTCGGACGCGAACCACAGCCACGTCAGGAAATCGAGGCCGGGCGTGTCTTCCATCTCCTCGTCCGGCACTTCGGGCGAGAAACTCGTCTTCGACCACTCGTGCACATCCACGCGGTGGCGTTTGGCGGCAGCGGTGGCGGTGTTGACCGGGATCAGTTTGATGCCGGTGGTGTGATGAAAGTGGAACGTAAACGCATCCGTCTGTTTCTCCGACAACGCGCCGGCATAAATCAACCGCGCCCGCTGGTCGTAGACGAACGGAATCGCCTGCAACGTCGGCGGCATGGTCGGCAGTAGTTGCGCCAACACCTGTTTGCGGATCTCGCTGCGCTTCTTGCGATCAACGAACTGTTTACCCTCCGCCCGCAACCACGCCATTTCCTCCAACAGGCACTGCGCGCGCAACAACGACATAGGCACTTTGCGTTCGGCTTTGCGCAATGCCAACCGCAGATAGCCCCCGTAGAACGCGTTGTCCTCCGTGATCGGCACATCCAACAAATGCCGGCCACCCACCCAGCCATGCGTCGCCTCCGTACCGATGGACGTCAACGGTGGGGCCGCCTGTTTGGCAAACCGGGCCAGTGCGTCCTGCGGCAACTCGTGCCCGAGATAAAACAGCCGCATCGCCAACGAACCTGATTCAAATGACATGAAATTTTCCCTCGCGTGAAGCGGCGCTTATACCACAAGCATCGCCAGCGTCGATGGAAAACAGTCGGCGGTCGGCGTGGTGGGCGAAGTGACGGCCATGACACATCCATCCTCAGCATTCAGAACAATGGGGTTGCTTGGCTGCCGGCAATCCCGTATAAGCTTCCCGGTTTATGCGACACACTATTTCCGTACTCGTCGAAAACAAATTTGGCGTGCTGACGCGCATTTCCGGGCTGTTCAGCGGGCGGGGGTTCAACATTGATACCCTCAACGTCGCCCCCACCCAGGACCCAACCACCTCACGGATGACCATCGTGGTCAAAGGCGATGACGCCGTCCTCGAACAGGTCATGAAGCAACTCAACAAGCTGGTGGACATCATCAAGGTCCAAGATTTCCGGGAAGGCGAGTGCGTGGACCGCGAACTGGTGTTGATCAAAGTCGGCGTGGACGCCAAATCGCGTCCTGAAGTCATGCAGATTTGCGACATCTTCCGCGCGAAAATCGTGGATGTCGCCCATAAAACGCTCACCGTCGAGCTGACCGGCGGCGAGTCCAAAGTGAACGCGTTCCTCGAATTAATGGAACCGTTCGGCATCCGCGACATTACCCGGACGGGCAAAGTCGCCATGCCGCGCAAATAATCCCGCGCTCGCGGGCAACAGAACATCAACCAGTAAAAGGAGAACAGAATTATGGCTATGATTGATTTCGGTGGCGTGAAGGAACGGGTCATCACGCGGCGAGAGTTCTCGCTGGCGAAAGCCCGCCAAGTATTGAAGAACGAAACCATCGCCGTCATCGGTTACGGCGTGCAAGGCCCGGCGCAGGCGTTGAACATGAAAGACAACGGCTTTCACGTCATCATCGGCCAGGCACCGGAGTTCAAGCGGGATTGGGACCGGGCCGTGGCGGACGGTTGGGTACCGGGCAAGACGCTCTTCCCTGTCGAAGAAGCGGCGCGCCGCGGTACGATCATCCAGATGCTCGTGTCTGATGCCGCTCAACGCGCCGTCTGGCCGACCATCAAGAAGAACATGAAACCCGGCGACGCGCTGTACTTTTCGCACGGGTTCTCGATCACCTACAACAAGAAGACCGGCGTCGTGCCGCCCAAGAACATGGACGTCATCATGGTCGCGCCGAAAGGTTCGGGCCTGAACGTTCGCCGTAACTTCCTCAGCGGGGCCGGGATCAACTCCAGCTACGCGGTTTATCAGGACGCCACCGGCCGCGCCGAAGAGCGCTGCCTCGCTGTCGGCATCGCCATCGGCAGTGGGTATCTGTTCCCGACCACGTTCCCACACGAGACCAACAGCGATCTGACCGGCGAACGCGGCATCTTGATGGGCGCATTGGCCGGTGTCATGGAAGCGCAGTACGACGTGCTCCGCGCCCACGGCCATACCCCGAGCGAAGCGTTCAATGAGACCGTCGAGGAACTCACCCAGTCCCTCATCCGGCTCGTGGACGAAAACGGCATGGACTGGATGTATTCCAACTGCTCCCAAACCGCCCAACGCGGCGCACTCGACTGGAAACCGCAGTTTCGCAAAGCGGTGTTGCCGGTGTTCAAGAAGCTCTACCAGCGCGTGGCGACCGGCGCGGAAGCGGAACGCGTCATCAAAGTGTGCGGCGCCAAGAACTACCCGGCCCGCCTCGCCAAGGAAATCGCCGCGATGCGCGACAGCGAGATGTGGCGCGCCGGTGCCGCCGTGCGTGCTCTGCGCCCGCACGAAAAGGCCAGAGCCATCAAAAGCGGCACCAAAGGCATCGCCGGTCGCAAGGGCTAGTTGACGAACGGTCCGCGACCTGCTATATGTCGGGCAACATGAATCGCAGCCTCGACCTATTGCTGGCACTGCTGGCGGCCCGATCCGCGTCGGACCCGGTGGGCTGAAGACTGCGATAGGCTTTAACGAAACCCACCCCGACGCGAGTCGGGGTGGGTTTTTTATTTCCCCCGCTTTGCGCCGGTGGCTAAAATGAAAGGTAAAACAACATGAGCAACCAAGTTTATATCTTCGATACGACGCTCCGCGACGGCGAGCAATGTCCCGGCGCGTCCATGAACACCCGCGAAAAACTCGAGGTCGCCCGGCAACTCGCCCGGCTCAAGGTGGATATCATCGAGGCCGGCTTTCCTATCGCCAGCGACGGCGATTTCGAGGCCGTCAAAGCCATCGCCAACGAGATTCAAGGCCCGCGCATTGCCAGCCTCGCCCGTTGCGTGGACAAGGATATTGATCGCGCCGCCGAAGCCGTCAAACCGGCGGGCGACCGCGCGCGCATTCACGTCTTTCTTGCCACGAGCGCCATTCACCGGCAGTTCAAACTCAAGATGGCCCAGGACGAAATCCTCAAGCGCGCCGTCGAAGGTGTGAAACGCGCGCTCGGTTACTGCAAGGACGTGGAGTTCTCGCCGGAAGACGCCAGTCGCACCGAGCCGGAATTTCTCGCGCAAGTGACCGAGGCCGTCATTGCTGCCGGCGCGCAGACTGTCAACATCCCGGACACCGTCGGCTACGCCGTGCCGCACCAGTTCGGCGCGTTGATCAAGTACCTCTTCGACCACGTGAAGAACATCAACGACGCGGTGATCAGCGTCCATTGCCACAACGACCTTGGTCTCGCCGTGGCGAACTCCATTGCCGCCGTCCAGAACGGTGCGCGGCAAGTGGAATGCACCATCAACGGCATCGGCGAACGCGCTGGCAACGCCAGCCTCGAAGAAATCGTCATGGCGCTCAAGACGCGCAAGGATGCGTTTGCAGGTTTCACGACGCAGATCGACACCCGGCAAATCTTCCCGGCCAGTCGGCTCGTCTCGCACATGACCGGCATGGTCGTGCAACGCAACAAAGCCATTGTCGGCGACAACGCGTTTGCCCACGAAGCCGGCATCCACCAGCACGGCGTCATTGCTCATCGCGAGACCTACGAGATCATGCGCGCCGAAGATGTGGGCCGTTCCAGCGAACTCACCTGGGGCAAACACATGGGCCACCACGCCGTCGGCAAGAAGCTCGAAGAAATGGGCTACCGGCTCAAGGAAGACGAAGTTCGCCGGATCACCGACCAGATCAAAGCACTCGCCGATAAAAAGAAGAGTGTCTATGACGAAGACGTCCGCGCCATCGTCGAAGGCCAGTTCACGGAAGTGCCGCAGGTCTGGAAACTCGACTATCTCGGCGTGATGACCGGTACGATTCCGACGGCCAGCGTCCGCCTCATCCGCGCCGGCAAGAACGAACCCATCGCCGATGCCGGCACCGGTGACGGCCCGATTGACGCGATGCTCAAGACCATTGATCGCATTACCGGCGTCAAAGGCAGTCTGGTGGACTACAGCGTCAACAGCGTGACCCGCGGCAAGGACGCCATCGGCGAAGTCACCGTTCGCGTGGATTTCGCCGGGCGCATCGTCACCGGCAAGGGCGGCAGCACCGACATCATTGAAGCCAGCGCTCTCGCCTACTTGAACGCCCTCAACCGCTACCTCGATCAGCAACGCCGCGCCGCCGAAGCCGACAAGCCGGGGCTGTGAAGAACGGAGTTATGGAGTATGGGTGTCTTGGAGTGGCACTTGAGCTGATCGCTCATTGGTCCGCGCGGCCCATTCGACTTCGATTTCGAAGCTGACGGCGCGCCGGCCTAGGCTCAATGCCGTTAACTAATCCGAGTTGATTCCGTCTGTGCAAGTGATTGATTGC
>JBBISF010000030.1:0-31825 GCA_037441425.1 Verrucomicrobiia bacterium | reverse complement strand
GTCTCATCATGAAGGCTTACAAGAAACGTGATCGCCTGTTAAGCGGACATCCGTGTCGCAGTTCACCTGTTGCGGATCTCTGAAGCCGGTGCCGCCAGGCGCATCTCGACCCGCGACATCTCCCCACGATCACAGAAAGTTGTGGATGCTAGCGATATTTTGAATGGTCTGCCGGCGAGCTGCGGAGTTGTTGTCTATCTGTGTGTAGCTGACGCCACTAGTCCGAAGAACGTGGGTCTGTGGCGCATCGACAAAGCAGGCTCGTCTAAACTGTGAAGTGATTCTACCCCGCCTGCGGGAAGTTGGTGCCGCCGAAGTAGCTTTCCCAGGCCTCGTCGAGGATTTCGGCGGTGAGTTGGGCGTTGCGGTTGTCGAATTTGCAGAGGTCAATGGCGCGCTGAACGAGGTCGCGCGCTTCGCAGCATTTTGGTTTGCGATGCTCAGCCTGATAACGGGCGAGAAGGTGGCGGAGCAGGTTGTCGTCGCAACTTAAGCCGGCAAAGCGAACGTAGCGGCGGAAGATTTCCTTGTAGGTGTCGGCGTCGGGCGGTTCGACGTAGAGCCGGTAGCCCATGCGGCGCATGAACGCCTCGTCCACCAGGTCCACGTCTTTGAGGTTCGTCGCGAAAATCACCAACTGCTCGAACGGGACTTGGATCTTCTTGCCGGTGCTGAGCGTGAGGTAATCAATCCGGTATTCCAGCGGGATGATCCAGCGATTGAGGAGTTCCCGGGCGCTGACGCGTTGCCGGCCCAGGTCGTCCACGACGAGCACGCCGCCGTTGGCTTTGAGTTGGAAGGGCGCTTCGTAAAACCGGGGCGAGTCGGTCGCCATCAGATCGAGGCTCTGGATGGTGAGTTCGCCGCCGACCACGACGAGCGGCGGGCGGACGATCAGGCCGCGTTTGTCGTAATTGTTTTGCGGATGTTCGATGGTGTGGTGGACGTGTTTGTCGAACACGCGGATTACTTGGCCGTCCACTTCGATGGCGTAGGGGATCCAGACGCCACCGAGGATGGCGTCCACCAGCGCGCGGGCGATCGCGGTCTTGCCGTTGCCGGGCGGGCCGCTGAGAAACAAGCTGCGTCCCGAACTGGCAACCACACCGAGACGCCGTTTGATCTTGTCGGTGAGCACGAGGTCGCGCAGCGTGTGTTCGAGCATCTCCCTGGTCACAGCGGGCCGGCTGCGGACCTGGCTGACAATCATCTCCGTGTACAACTCCAGCGAGACGGGAGCCGGGCCGACGTAGCTGCTGAGCGCCATCAATTGTTCAACGCGGCCCCAACCGCGTTCGGTCATGCCGTACCGGTTGTTGCGCAGACTGACCGCGCCTTTCTTCTCGATGAGCTTGTCGTTGTACAGCCGCTCCAACAGTTGGTCGGTGATCACTTGGCCCAGGCACAAGCGCTCGGCGATGCGGACGGTGGTGCAGTCCGGCTCCATGGAGACCGTCTTGAGCGCCAGTTCCGTGAGAAAATCCGGGCTGACATCCAGTTCTTCGAGCGTCAATGGGAAGGTCGGGGCAAACACCTTTGCGTCTTCGACGGCGGGGGACTGACTGGAGTGTTCTGTGGGCAATGCGGGTTCGGTTTCCGCACCCGTTCCCAGAATACCGCCGGCATCAACGCGTTCCATATAACCCGCGACGAAGGATACCATGAGCCCGCTCAACCGGCAACGCTCGATTACCGGTCACGCGACCGCGAGGCGGACATTGTGAGCGTTTATCATGGCGGGCGGAATCGCGCCGCGCAAGAACAAGATTCAGGGTTGACTTCCCCAGCGCTGTCCGATACTTTACGCGCCCCTGTACGGAAGATTTATGGCTACGTATTTTGCAAAGAAGGAAGAACAGAAACCGCGCTGGCATCTGATTGATGCCAACGGCAAGGTGCTCGGCAAGGTTGCGGTCAAAGCCGCCAACCTGCTGCGCGGCAAGGTCAAACCCACATTTACCCCGCACGTGGACACAGGCGATTTCGTCATCGTCGTCAACGCGGAAAAGGTCGTGCTCACCGGTCAGAAGGAGACCGCCAAGAAGTACATGACGTTCTCGGGTTTCCCGGGCGGCGAGAAAATCCAGTCGGCCAAACAAATTCGCGCGGGTCGCAATCCCGGGCGGTTGATCGAACGGGCCGTGCGCGGCATGATCCCGCACAACCGGCTCGGCCGACAGATCATCACGAAACTCAAGGTGTACGCCGGTCCGTCTCATCCGCACGCGGCCCAGCAACCCCAACCGGTCACGATTTAATTTCGAGGTAACCCACTCATGGCACAAGCAGCTCCAATGATTACCGCGGTCGGTCGGCGCAAGACCGCCGTGGCCCGCGTCCGGCTCAGCGCCGGCGAAGGCAAAGTCCAAATCAACGACCGTACCGCCGACGAATACATCCCGGTTTCCCAGTTGCGGAATCTGGCGTTATCGCCGTTGGCGCTCGGCGACAGCGCGAAGAAATTCGACGTGGCCGTCAGCGTGACGGGCGGCGGCCCGGCGGGTCAGGTCGGCGCAATCCGGCACGGCATCGCCCGGGCGTTGCTCAAAGCATTGCCGGAACTCAAACCCGAGTTGCGCAGCAAAGGCATGTTGACCCGCGATCCGCGCATGAAGGAGCGCAAGAAGTACGGTCAACCCGGCGCGCGCAAACGCTTCCAGTTCTCAAAACGGTAGAGCCACTTCACACTTGCAACGCCAAGCCCCGGGTTTGATAATCCGGGGCTTGTTGTTTTTCGACACATGACCAAACTGAAAATCGCCATTGTCGGGGCCAGCGGATACTCAGGTCAGGAACTCATCCGGTTGCTGCTGCAGCATCCACGGGTGGAGATTTCCTGTTTCACCTCGCGCCAATACGCCGGCAAACCGGTTGCCGCCATGTTCCCGCGGTTTCGGGGGCAGATCAACGCGACCTTCGTCGAACCAAACGTGGCCAGCATTACCGGTGATGCGGTGTTTCTGGCGTTGCCGCATGGTGTGGCGGCGGAGTTCGCGCCGGGCTTGCTGCAAAAGGGAATGCGGGTGCTGGATTTGTCGGCGGACTTCCGCCTAAAATCGGCAGCGACCTACAAGGAGTTCTACGACCACGAACATCCCGCGCCGGCGTTGCTCGCCGAATCGGTCTATGGTTTGCCGGAGCGTTATCGGGACAAGATCAAGAATGCGCGACTCATCGCCTGTCCCGGTTGTTATCCGACGAGCATCATCCTTGGCGTGTTGCCGGTATGGAAGCAGGCCAAGAACATCATCGTGTCGAGCATGAGCGGCGTGAGCGGCGCCGGGCGGAAGGTGGCCGACGAGTATCTGTTCACGGAAGTGAACGAGAGTGCGCGGCCTTACGGGATTCCGAAGCACCGGCATCTGAGTGAAATCGAGGAGCAATTGGAGGCGACGATTACGTTCACGCCGCATTTGATCCCGTTAAACCGGGGCATTGTGAGCACGATCTTCATGGACGCCATCAAACCGGCTGATGCGTTGGCGGTTTACCGGGAATTCTATCGGAACGAACCGTTCATCCGTATCACGGACGCATTGCCGGATACGAAGAACGTCGCGCAGACGAATTTCTGCGATATCTCGACGCGGCACGATCCGCGGACCAACCGGCTGATCGTGTGCAGCGCGATTGATAATCTGACCAAAGGCGCCGCCGGCCAGGCGGTGCAATGCTTGAACTTGCTGTTCGGGTTTGAGGAGACCCTTGGTTTGTTATGAGCCGACTTCCGTTTACCAAAGTGCGCGGGTCGATTACCGCCCCGAAGGGATTTCGGGCGGCTGGCGTGGCCGCGGGAATCAAAGCGAGCGGCGCGAAAGACCTGGCGCTGATCGTGTCGGACCGGCCCGCTGTTGCGGCAGCCGTGTTCACGACGAATCAGGTGAAAGCCGCGCCGGTGGTGTACAACCAACGGCACGTCAATACCGGCACCGCGCAGGCCATTGTCGCCAACAGCGGCAACGCCAACGCCTGTACCGGGTACGTCGGGATGATTCACGCGCGGGCGATGGCGGCGGCGGTAGCGCGGCGGATCGGTTGTGATGAAGACCGGGTGTTTGTGTGTTCCACCGGACGGATCGGGGTGCGGTTGCCGAGCGTGAAGATTCAAGCCGGGATCAAGAAACTGCTCGGCATGTTGTCGCCCAGCGGCGGACACGCGGCTGCGGAGGCGATCATGACCACCGATTCGTTTCCGAAGGAATGTGCCGTGCGGTTCAAAGCCGGCAACCACTTGATCACCGTCGGTGGTATTGCCAAAGGAGCCGGCATGATTCACCCGAACATGGCGACAATGCTGGCCTTCCTGACGACCGACGCGGCGGTGACCCACGCGCCGCTGCAACGGGCGTTGACGAACGCCGTGAACCAGTCGTTCAACCGGATTTCCGTGGACGGCGACATGAGCACCAACGACAGTGTCCTCCTGCTCGCCAACGGCGAGGCCGGTAACAAACCGCTGACCGGCAAGGTGTGGACGGAATTCGAGGAGGCGTTAAGTTTTGTGTGCCTGGAGTTGGCGAAATTGATTATGCGCGACGGCGAAGGCGTATCGCGGTTCATCACCGTCACGGTTGACGGTGCGGTGGACGACCGGGATGCCGAGATTGCGGCGCGGTCGGTGTGCAATTCGGTCTTGGTCAAGACGAGTTGGTGCGGCGGCGACCCGAACTGGGGCCGGATTATGGATGCCTTGGGTTACTCCGCCGCGAAGGTTCAAGAGAGCAAGATCGAGATCGCCTACAACGGCGTGCCAGCCGTGGCCAATGGGATGCCGGCGCGGACACCGGTGGAGAAGCTGAAGAAGATCGTCGCCCAGCCGGAGTTCCAGATCGATATCCATATGCATCTGGGCCGCGGCCGTTGCACGATGTTCACGTGCGACCTGACCGAGAAGTACGTCGAGTTCAACAAGGGCGAATGAGCCGGGATGAACATGGAAAAGCTGACATTCTCCGATTTCGTCGCGCCCCCGTTGCCGGAATAGACGATCCCCACGCGGCGATCGGCGGTCAGACCCCGCCTCAATTCGGAACCTCAGGCAATCCACAACCCCAACACCCCGGCAAATCGCCGTTTGACTCGCGGGGAGCCGCCATGTTTCCGCTCCAACTTGACGAAATGACACGTCGCGCGTTGCTGCGGCACGAACTGCGAAACGGCTTTGTGTCTGGATGTCTTGGTGGTGTATAAACCCTAGGTATGGCCTACGATTCCCTGCGAGATTTCGTCGCGAAGCTGGAAGTTGTCGGTGAACTGAAGCGCATTGCCGGCGAAGTCGATCCGGTGTTGGAAGTCACGGAAATCGCCGACCGGGAGATGAAGTCGCCCGGCGGCGGCAAGGCTCTGTTGTTCGAGAAATGCAAGGGCTCGAGCTTCCCGCTGCTCATCAACGCTTACGGCTCCACGAAACGGATGGCGCTGGCGCTGGGGGTGGACGACGTCGAGGACATCGCGCGGGAGTTGCAGAGCCTGATGCAGGCCAAGCCGCCCACCTCGTTCAAGGAGGCCGTTTCCCTCTTGGGGACGGCGATGCAGTTGCGGCACGCCAAACCCGGGCGCGCCAAGAATGGCGCCCCCACAACGGAATTGCGGAGTCTTAACGAGTTGCCGATTCAGAAATGCTGGCCGGGGGACGCGGAGCGGTTCATCACGTTGCCGTTGGTCATCACGCGGGATCCGGACACCGGCGCGCGCAACGTCGGATGTTACCGGATGCAGGTGATCGACGGGCACACGACGTTCATGCACTGGCAGGTGCACAAGACGGGCGCGCGGCATTGGCGCAGATACGTCGAGTTGAAGAGGCGCATGCCGGTCACCGTGGCGTTGGGCGGCGATCCGGTGTACGCGTTTGCGGCAACCGCGCCGTTGCCGGAGGGGATTGATGAGTTCGTGTTCGCAGGATTTCTGCGGAAGAAGTCCGTGGAATTGTACGGCGACGCGCCGGCGGATTGCGATTTTGTGTTGGAGGGATACGTCGATCCCGAAGAGCAACTTGAACGCGAAGGCCCCTTCGGCGATCACACCGGGTACTACACGTTGCCGGAACCGTATCCGCAGTTTCACGTCGCGCGCATCGTCGCGCGCAAAGACGCCATTTATCCGAGCACGATCGTCGGCATTCCGCCGATGGAAGACTTCTACATGGGCACGGCCAGCGTCCGCATCTTCTTACCGGCGTTCAAGCTGAACTTCCCGGAGATCGTGGACATCGCGTTGCCGGCTGAGGGCGTGTTCCACAATCTCGTCGTCGTCTCGATCAGGAAACAATTTCCGTATCACGCGATGAAAGTGATGCATGGGCTGTGGGGCATGGGCCAGATGATGTTGACGAAGATGATCATCGTCGTGGACGCTGAGGTGAACGTGCGTGACACACGTGAGGTCTTGTTCCGGCTGTGTGCGAACATTGATCCCGCGCGCGACATCATTTTTACGAAAGGTCCGGCCGATGTGCTCGATCACGCCACGCCCGTGATGGGCTTGGGAAGCAAGATGGGCATCGACGCCACGCACAAACTTCCCGGCGAAGCGAATACGCGGCCTTGGCCGCCGATTATCAAGTGCGATGCCTGACGAAGATTTCATATGCCCGGTGTGCGGCGCGGAAGTGCCGGCCCAAGCCCAGGCGTGTCCGGAATGTGGCTCGGACGAGAATACCGGCTGGTCAGACAACACAATCTACGATGGGACGGGCATCGAAGCTCCGGAGGAGTTTGACTATGAGGAATGGAAACGCCGGGAAATGGCGGGGAAACGTTCGGGACGCCAGTGGGTGCTGTGGGTGGTTGCGGCCTTGGTCGTTGTGGTTCTGGTCTGGCTCACGGTGACTGGTCTCTGGTAATCTTCCGGTCATATGCAAGCCGTAATCTTTCGGGAACATGGGGGACTGGACAAACTCGAATACACGGACGTGCCGGAGCCGCGGATTGCGGCGGATCAGGTTTTGGTCAACGTGCGCGCCTGCGCGCTGAACCATCTCGACATCTGGGTCCGGCAAGGACTCGGCATCCCGATGGAAATGCCCCACATCAGTGGGAATGACATCGCCGGCGAGGTGGCGGCGGTCGGCGCCAATGTCAAATCGTTGCAGCCGGGCCAACGCGTCATCATTGCGCCCGGCGTCACCGATGGCGCGGTGGACGAATGGACCACCAGCGGCTGGGATTCGATGAGTCCGGCGTTCGATATCATGGGCATGCGCCGGCAGGGTGGGTACGCGGAGTTCGCCAAAGCCCATCATACCGACGTGCTGCCGGTCAGCGACAAGCTCAGCTTCGAGGAGTGGGCAGCCATCCCGTTGGTCTTCCTGACCGCGTGGCACATGCTCGTGACGCGCGCGCAACTGAAGCCGGGCGAAACCGTGCTCGTGCAGGCGGCCGGCTCGGGTATCGGGAGTGCCGCGATCCAAATTGCGCGGTTGTGTGGGGCGGGCCGCATCATCACCACGGTCGGTAGCGGGGAAAAGGCGGCCCAGGCGAAAGCGTTGGGCGCCGACGATGTGCTCAATTACCGGCAATGCGATTTCGCCGTGGAAGTCCTCAAGCTTACCGGCAAACGCGGCGCGGACGTGATCTTTGAGCACATCGGTCCCGAAACGTGGCAGAAGAATCTCGGTTGTCTCGGCAGAGCCGGGCGGCTGGTCACGTGCGGCGCCACCAGCGGCCCGCAAACGACGCTGGACATCCGCGGGCTCTATGTGCGCCAGCACACGATCATGGGTTGCTACATGGGCGGCCGGCGCGAATTGCTGGAAGTCTTGCGACTGGTCGAGGCCGGCAAGCTGCGGCCCGTGGTGGGCCGCGTCTTCCCATTGCGCGAAGCGGCGGCGGCGCAGCAGTACATGCTTGATCGGAAAAATTTTGGGAAAATCGTTCTGACGGTCTAACGGCTGGCAATCCCCCCAGAGAATGTTATAAGGTCAAGCCGTGGCAAAACTTCGAATTCTATCGGGTGAGTTTGCGGGGGCGGTCATCGACTTGATCGAGCAACGCACCTCCATCGGGCGCGGCTTGGACTGCGTGCTGCGCTTTCAAGATGGCTTGCTCTCCCGGCACCACGCCGAGATCACCTGTCAAGGTGACCATTACCTTCTGCGCGATCTCGATTCCCGGAATGGCACGTTCATCAACAACAACCGCGTGACCGAAGCCGTTCTCAAGACCGGTGATCATGTGCGGCTGGCCGATGTCGAACTGTTGTTTGAAGGCGCCCCAGCTCCGGTCCCCACCGCGCCGCCGCCGAAGCCGGTATCCGCCCCGCCACCCAGGGCAACGGTTGCTCCGCCGGCACCAGCTCCTCCTGCTCCGGCACCCAAGGAACAGGTTATCCGTCTTCGCCCCGGTCCATCGGCTCCGGCCGCGCCGCCCCCCCCGGCCAAGCCGCCTGAGGCCAAAAAGGAAGTGGTCAGCACCAAACCCGTTGAGAAACCGGCACCAGCAATCGCCCCGGTTTCGATTTCCGCGCCGCCAGTAAAACCGGAAAGCAAACCGTCCATTCCCAAGGTCGAAGTTCCCATTCCAGCCAAACCACCGCCGGTGACCACTACTCCTCCGGCTCCAGCCAAGCCGGAGATTAAGACCAGCGCACCACCAGCAACCCCCAAAGTGGAGACCCCGCCGCAACCAAAACTGGAAGCGCCGGCGAAGCCGGTTGAAACCAAGCCCTCACCGCCTGAGAAGAAAACGCCGCCGACTCCGGCGGCCCCGGCCAAACAGGGCGGACTGAGCAGATTCTTGCGGACCTTCTGGGGAGCTAAGCCGCCCCAGACGCAGCCGGTCGCGCAGCCCAAACCCGCGGCGGTCCCGGCGACTCAGCCCGTTGAGGCCAAACCATCGCCGCAGCCCAAAGAGCCTCAGCTCAGCAAACTGGTTCCGTCAGTCCCGGTGCCAAAACCGGTCGTACCGGTGGCGGCATCACCGAAATCAAAACCCGCCGAACCACCGCCCCCCCTAGCCAAGCCGCCGGAGGCCCAAAAGGAAGTGGTCATTGCCCCGGTTCCGATTCCGCCAAAACCGGCCTTCAAACCGTCCATCCCCAAGGTCGAAGTTCCCATTCCAGCCAAACCATCGCCGGCGACCGCCACTCCTCCGGCTCCAGCCAAGCCGGAGGTTAAAACCAGCGCACCATCGACAGCTCCCCAGGCGGAGTCCGCGCTTCAGAAGAAAACGGAAGCCCCGGTGAAACTGGCCGAAGCCAAACCATCACCGGCCGAGAAGAAAACTCCGCCGGCTCCGGCGGCGGCTAAGCCCGGCGGACTGAGCGGGTTCTTACGAGCTTTCTGGGGAGTTAAACCGTCCCAGAAGCAGCCGGTCGCGCAGCCCCAACCCGCCGCGGTCGTCGCGCCAGCAGCCAAAAAGAAAGAGGCGCTGCCGGTTAAACCGGCGGAAGCAAAGATCACTTCGCCCACACCGGTCTTGCCGTCAGCTCCCAAACTCGTCGCGCCGACGGTCCCCAAACCTGTCATCCCCGTTGTGTCGAAACCGGCACCTCAGCCTGGTGAGGCCAAACGATCGCCGCCACCCGTGCCCAAACCAGCCACACAACCAATCCCTGTGCTGGTGGAAATGCCCAAACCGCCGTCGCCCGGGATTCCTGTTGTCCGCCCGCCCCGTTCGATTCCAACGGTTGCGGAATTGCGGGAATTGAAGAAGCCGGTGGTGCCGGCACCGCCACCGCCGCCGCGTCCCAAAGAACCCCAGCTCAGCAAACCGGCCCCGTCGGTTCCGGTGCCGAAACCGGTTGTGCCGGTGGTGTCATCACCGAAGCCAAAACCCACCGAACCAGTCGCCACTCCAGCCCCTGTCCCGGTGGTCCCGACGCCGACGTTGCCGCCCGCCCCCGCGGGGCCGGCGGGACCGGCTCCCTCCGCCTACCCGGCCGGCCAGCGGATTCCGTTTGCCATTGTTTTCGTCGTCGGTCTCGCGCTGTTGACAGTCGGCTACCGGCTGCCCAACAACGCGCTGCGCTTCTTCGGTTTGATTCTGGCCATGGTTGGTTTTTTCACCGTTCTGCACGATTTTCGGCCGCTGCCTGCCCGGGCGAAGAAGTCGTGACCCTCAGCGCGGTAAACCCTTGAGAAGATTCAGCGCTTGGGCTTTCCACTGTTCGCTCTCAAACTGCCGGTCCGGCCACGGCGCGGCGTTGAGAACTTTGGCCAACGCGGCTTTTGCTTCGGCCATCCGATTGTTGTCCCGCAGCGCTTCCGCCAGATACAGATAGTTCTCCGGATAATCCGGGAGGTCCGCCACGGCGCGTTCGAGTAACCGGAGCCCTTGACGTTTGCTGCCGATGCTGACCGGCGGCCCGGGCGTCCGCAGGTGCAGAATCCCCAGCACGCGTAACGGCCCGGCATCGTCGTATTTCTCGTCAATCTCCATCGCGCGCTTCAAGGCTGGCGCCATCTGGCCGACGGCATCAAGACCATACGAGCGGTCCACATCGGCGAGCCATCCCACGTTGATCGCGTACCAGTAATACCCTTCCACCCGGTCGGGTTGCAGATCGCGCGCCTGCCGGCTGAGCACGATGCCGCGTTGCGCGGCGTCACGGCGGATCGCGGGGCGGGTTTCGTTCTCGGCCACGAACGCCAACGCCCGCGCCGCTTCGATGAGCGCGCCGTAATCGTCCCGCAGCGTCCGCGCTGCCCGTTCCAACACCAACGCCGCATTCATGACCCGCGGCACGGTCCGGGGCTGCTGGTCGTACCAGGCCTGTCCCTCCGCCAAGGCATGGCGCGCCTCGGCCGACGTCAGCGCGACCGATTTGCCGGCATTCACGTGAACGGAGCGAATGGTTGAGCACCCAACCGCCAATAAGCCCAAGGCCACCGCGATAATCAGCCTATTGTCCATAAAAGAGTTTGCGCGCTTTCTCCAAACGCTCCTGATCGACGTCGGTAAACTTCGTCACTTGGATACTGCGGAGAATCTTCTGGCCTTCCTCGTTGTCCGACAGGGCCTTCAACACGATCTTGAGTTTCTCCACATTCAACCCAGCGGCGTTCGGCTTGAAGACGACGACCAACTCGTGCGGCAGATCGTCCGACCGGTAGATGACTTTGAGTTTCCCGCTCAACTCCTCGTCGTCCGCGAACAGTTTCCACGCGGTTTCGTCGAGTAACACACCGTTGCCGGTCTGTTGACTGTTTTCCACCAAATCAAACACCGCGGACTCATTATCGTCCGTCGGCTGCAAACGGAGTTCATTGCCAAACTTGTTCGCCAAGACCACGGCCCGGACGTAATGCTCCTCAGCGGCCAGGGTGGTGACCACGGTGCGGCCGGTCCAATCCGTTGGCTTTTCGCTGGCATCCCTTTTTGCAACAAGAACCTGACATTCCGCGTCCACGCCTTGCCGGTGCGTCTCCAGAAGCGGCTCCATGCCCAGCGCCTTTGCATACGTGAGATAGAAACCGGGGGTCACAATGCCCGCCGTCGGTTTGTGGGTGCTGCACCATTCGACCGCCTTGATGGGGTCGTTCATCACCTGCGGTTCGAAGTTCACACCACCGACTTGCGCGCTCACATACTTGGTCAACTCCGCCACCGTCGGCCCGGCCACGTCCTGCGTGGCGAATTTCTCGCCCGTCTTCAGGAATAAAAACAACATGACTACCAGCGCATTCATTGTCCGTCACCTCCACCAATGCTTGCACACCACGCCCCATTTCTCCGCCGCCGACAAACTGATCTTGCCGTCCAACACCGCGAACCCGCGCCGCTCGATCTTGTCGAGAATCCCTCGGTAAATATCCATCATCACGCCCAACGTTCGCCGGCTGTCCGGGCTGATCAACCCGACCAGCGGACGGGCTTTCGCGTAATACTCCCGCGCGCGGTTCGTCTCGAACCGCATCAGCTCGGTGAACTGCGGCGTCGCGCGGGCCTGCCTGATGTCATCCTCTGAGACGCCAAACCGCCGCAAATCTTCAAGCGGCAGATAAATCCGTCCCAGCCGGGCATCCTCCTGCACGTCGCGGAGAATGTTCGTGAGCTGAAACGCAATCCCGCACGCCTCGCCCCGCGCCAACGCTTCCGGCTTCTCGTACCCAAAAATCGGCAACACCACCAAGCCCACGCATGACGCCACCCGGTAACAGTACTGGTACAGATCGTCGAACGTCGCATACCGGGCGGCGGTCTGATCCATCTCCGTCCCGTCAAGCAACTCAAAGAAATGCCGGGGGGGAATGTTGTAGCGGCGCACCACGTCCGCAACCGCCATGAGGATCGGCTCATTTGTGGTCTGCTGTTCCAACGCCTGCCGCACTTCCGCCCGCCAAGTCCGCAATCCTGTCAGCGCCACCGCCGGGTTGGCCGCGCCGTCGGCAATATCATCGCTGCGGCGCATGAAGGCGTAGATCGCGCACATCGCCTCCCGTTTCGCGCGCGGCAGCACGTAGAACGAGTAATAGAAATTCGTCCCCGCCCGCCGCGCAATCTGCCGGCAACGTGCGTAGGATTTTGCAAGCGTGGTTTCCACAGCCGTGTGCCGCTACCGGTTCCAGTCCTTCGCCAGGATCGTCAAGATGGCCTTCTGCGCGTGCAACCGGTTTTCCGCCTGATCGAAGATCGTCTGCTGATGCGCCTCCAAGACCGCGGCGGTGATCTCCTTGCCGCGATAGGCCGGCAGACAATGCATCACCAACGCGCCGGGTTTGGCGTGCTTTAGCACGTTGTCGTTGATTTGATACGGCGCCAGAATCTTCGCGCGCTCGGCGGACTCGGCTTCCTTGCCCATCGAAACCCACACGTCGGTATAAACCACGTCGGCATTGCGGGCGGCAGCGGCGATGTCTTCGGTCACGTGGGCAGACATCGGGTTGCCGGGTTGGAACGGCTTAGGGGCGGCGACCCACAGATCAATTTCCATTTTGGCCGCCGCCGCCACCCACGAGCGCGCGACGTTGCACGCGCCATCGCCAATGAAACACACCTTCCGGCCCTGCACCGCACCGCGTTTCTCCGTGATGGTGAACAGGTCCGCCAAAATCTGGCAGGGATGCTCGTCATCAGTGAGCGCATTGATGACCGGGATTGACCCATATCGGGCAAACTCCACGAGGTCTTGTTGCGCAAACGTCCGAATCACCGCGCCGTGGGCGTAGCGGGACAACACCCGGGCGGTGTCGGCCACCGTTTCGCCCCGGCCCATTTGCAGTTCGCTGCCGGCCAGATAAATGGATTCGCCGCCGAGTTCCCGGATGCCCACGTCGAAACTCACCCGCGTCCGGGTGCTGGCTTTCGTGAAGATCAGGACCCAGGTTTGACCGTTGAGTGGTTGGGCTTTGTGCCGGCCCCGCTCGCGCTTCAGGCGTTTCGCCAGCGCGAAGACCTCCGCGATCTCCTTGGCCGTGAGTTGTTCGATGGACAATAGATGTTTCACAGTCTCCTCCGCACCCGTCCGCGCGGGTCTTGCCGGCGCCTCAGCCGGCGCTGCTCTCGTTCAACGCCGCTTCAAACCGCTGCACGGCGTCATCCACCTCGGTTCGTGTGATGTTCAACGGCGGCAGGAACCGCACCACGTGCGTCCCGGCCCCGACACCCAACAGACCGTGTTCTGCCATCCGCGCGAGGACCGGCTTGTTGTCCTGTGTCAATTCCGCGCCGATCATTAACCCCAACCCGCGCACCTGTTTGACGCCCGGCACGCCCCGCAGTTTCCCCAACAGATATTCCCCCAGCCGCTGCGCGTTCTGAATCAACCGTTCCTTCTCAATCGTATCCAACACCGCCAGCGCCACCGCGCAGGCCAACGGCGTGCCGCCAAACGTCGAAGCGTGCGTCCCCGGCCCCAACACGTTGGCATACGGCGCGCGCGCCCAAATCGCGCCAATCGGGAAACCGCCCGCCAGACCTTTCGCCCACGAAATCCCGTCTGGCCGCACGTCCGGCGCGATGGACTGGAAACCGCAGAAGCTGCCGGTCCGCCCCAAGCCGCACTGCACTTCATCGAACAACAGCAGCAACCCGCGCTCGTCACACAACCGCCGCAAGCCGCGCAGAAACTCCGGTTTCGCCGGCTCGATCCCGCCCTCGCCTTGTACCGGCTCCAACAACACCGCCGCCGTTTTCGGTCCGATGGCTTGGGCGACGGCGTCGAGATCGTTGAACGGCACATGCCGGAAGCCGTCCACCATCGGCTCGAACCCTTTCTTCACCTTCTCCTGTCCCGTGGCCGCGATGCCGGCCAGCGTGCGACCGTGAAAGCTGTTAGTGAATGTCAGAAGTTCGTAGCGTCCACCGTCGTGCCCGAATTTTCGCGCCAGTTTGTAGAGCGCCTCGTTGGCTTCACCACCGGAATTGCAGAAGAAGCATTTGCCGGGAATTCCGACCAGCTCGACCAGCCGCTTCGCCAACTCGGCTTGCGGTAATGTGTGATACAGGTTTGACGTGTGGATGAGAATTTTCGATTGCCGGTTGAGTGCTTCCGCGAGGGCCGGGTGCGCGTGACCGAGCACATTGACCGCGATGCCGCCACCAAAGTCCAGATACTCTTTCCCTTCGGCGTCCCACACACGCGCGCCTTGCCCCCGCACGAACGCCAGCGGATACCGGCCATAGGTCGGCATCACGTACTGCTCACATAATGAAATGATCTCGCTGCTTTTCATCGTGAAGCGGGCATGATGCGAATTGCGGCCTTCTGTTGCAAGGTTTTTGCGCGCCACCGGACAATGGCCGCCGTCACAGCCAATACTGCAATCAGCCAACCCAACGCGCCCATCGGCGAGCACTTCGGCCCGAGCAACGTGTCCAACCCGAGCGTCACACACGAACCGTATACCATCACCAGATGCACCGTGTACGACCACAGCGACAACTGGCCAAACTGCAAAATCCATTTTGTTCCGGCCACCGGCTCCTGCAAGAAACAACACCCCGCCAAGGCCACCAACACCCACCCCAATCGGCCAAACACAAACGCCGCGTCATAAGTCTGCGTTCCGGTCATGAACTGTGCGGCGATCACAAAGATCACACCCGCGACCAGCGCCTGCCGCCAAGGTTTGGCTTCCCGAAACACCACTGGCCCCAACCACGCGCCGATCAGTGGAAACCCGGCCCACGGCACGAGCGGAAATTTCCCAACACCGGTTGGCCACACGTAATTGAGCAGCCAGACCGGCAGCGACGAACCGACAGCCTCGCGGTCAATCAAGGCACCGACCGTCGCGGCCACAACGCCCAACCCCAAACACACCCAGCGATGAATCCATGGTCGCTGCGTCACCGGCTTGAGCAACAGCAGCAACGTCAACGAACCGGCCACACATTGCAGAATATCCATCTTCGTCCAGAGTTCGACGAGATGCGATCCGCGTTCACCGAAAAACTGCCAAAGGAACGGCGTCGGCAAATGGAGCAGATACGCGACGATAAAGATTTGCCCCGTGCGACGCCAGAGTCTGCCGGTGCCGCTCGCCCAGCGTTTCTCCAGGTTCAGCCCCATCATCATCCCGCTGACGAGCAGGAACGCCGGGGCGACAAGTCCATTCAGCCAATTCAGCGTCTCATACCACGCACCGTGCCGGTACGGGGGCGCCAGCAGTGCGTTGGAAACGTGGCATTCAACCATCACCAGCACAGCCAACCCGCGCAACCAGTCGGGCGCAAGAATGCGCGAGGACTGGCTCACCGCACAATCTCAGTGCCGATGCCTTTGTCGGTGAACACTTCGAGGAGCACCGCGTGCGGAATCCGGCCATCCACGAAGTGCACGCGGCGCACGCCGGCATTCACGGCTTCGACGGCGCTGTCCACTTTCGGAATCATCCCTTTGTCGATCACACCGGCGGCTTTCAGCGCGGCAACCTCTTTCACTTCCAAATGCGAGATGAGCGTGCCGGCATCCTGCGGATCGCGCATCAAACCCGGCACATCGCTCATAAACACCAACCGGCGCGCGCCGATGGCCATCGCCAGTTTCGCGGCGGCCACGTCGGCGTTGATGTTGTAGGCGTGACCATCCGCGCCCAACCCAATCGGGCTGATCACCGGCGTCACGGAGGCGCGCAAACACTTCCGCACGTGTTCCACGTCAACACCGGTCACCGCACCGACGTAACCCAAATCAGGATCAAGCTGCCGGCAACGGAAGACATCCCGGCCATTGAAACTACGGGCCTTGCCGCCGAGCTTTTGGATCGTCTCCACAATGTCGCGATTTGTGACGTTGAACAGTACATCCTCGACGACTTTCATGGTCGCCTCGTCCGTCACCCGCAGGCCTTTGACAAACGTCGCTTGAATGCCGGACTTCTCCATCGCCTTGGTGATCGCCTTGCCGCCGCCGTGAACGACAACCGGATTGATGCCGGCCGCTTCGAGAAACACAATGTCCGCCGCCACGCCCGCCCGCACCTTGTCGTCCGGCGAATCCATGAAACTACCGCCATACTTCACGACGAAGATGGAACTCCGGAACCGCTGCATGTACGGCAACGCTTCCAGCAACACGTCGGCCTTCTGGATCAGGTCTTGCATAACTTCTACCGGCATGATGCGAAGACCCGCAGCCGCTTGCAAGCACTTTGCGCCACCGGTTGGCGCGGCGCCCCGCGCGCGGCCACGACTGCCAACGTTAGCACCGCTTAGCCCGACGCAAGGCGGCGGGAGTGGTGCGGTTGTGGTGGCGGAAGGCGCGGCAGAAGTAGGAGTAATCGCGGAAGCCGACGCTCTGGCTGAGTTGTTTGATTGGCATCGTGGTCGAGAGCAACAGGTCGCGCGCTCTGTTCATGCGCACTTGGGTGACGTACACGAACGGACTGACTCCGAGTTGCTGGCGGAACAACCGGGAGAAATGGAACTTGGACAAACCAGCCCGCTTGGCGAGATCGTCCACGCTCAGTGCCGGGTTGCGGTAGTCCTGTTCGATGAAGCGTACAACGCGATCAATGGCCGGCACCATCTGCTCACATGGCAACGCTTGCCGGTAAAGTTCCATCAAGAACTGGTACACGCGGGCCGAGAGCAGATATTTGTCGGACACGATGCCGGCGGCCGCATCGGCGTAAGTGCGTTGCAGAAGATCGATGGGCGACGAGGTGGCCGGTAGTTCGAACACCGACCCATGCGCGGCGATGAGTTGGTCAACATGATGACGCGCCATGTCGCCGACGAAGAGCAGATACACGAATTCCCAAGTGCGCCCTTCCGGCAACCAGTACGCGGTGTCCGAGGGACAGTTCACCAGAAAACCACGGCCGGGAGTCATTGCAATGGTGTCACTGCCAGTCGCCCCGCGAAAGCATCCTTCGCCGGCCAACGTGTATTGGAACAGTGAAAAATGTTCGCGCACTCGGTTATCGAAAGAGTAACGACGCGGGTCAATTTCGTAGGCGTGCCCAATCGTCACCGCTTCGCAACGGTGGGCGGGGAACCCCTTGGTGCTCGACAAGCTGATGTGAACAGATCGTTTGGTGGCCATGACGTTGAGCAAGATTCTACCACAAATACGCACAACAATCCCATGAAACATGTTTGAATTGATCATCTATCCGCCTATCATCGCCGCACGATAGTCTTACAAGAGGAGATTTTTCACATGCCTATTAAAGTGGCCTTCATCGGTGCCGGTAGCGTCGGATTTACGCGTGGATTGACGCGGGACATTCTGACGGTGCCGGAATTACAGGACACCCGGTTTGCGTTCCACGACATCAATCGCCGCAACCTCGACATGGTCGCGCAGCTCTGCGAGAAGGACATCCGCGACAATCATCTGGCCGCGACGATCACGACCACCCTCGACCGTCGCCGGGCTCTCGCCGACGCTGATTACGTGATCAACTGTACCCGTATCGGTGGACTGGAAGCGTTCCGCACCGATATTGATATTCCGCTCAAGTACGGCGTGGATCAGTGCGTGGGCGATACGATTTGCGCGGGCGGCATTATGTACGGTCAGCGCAACATCCCGCAGATTCTCGCGTTCTGTCGGGACATGCGCGAGGTGAGCAAACCGGATGTGTTGTTTCTGAATTACTCCAACCCGATGGCGATGAACACCTGGGCGGCATTCGACTACGGTGGGGTGCGCAGCGTCGGCCTCTGCCACGGCGTCGAAGGTGGCTGGTGGCATATCGACATGGCATTGTCGCACCTGCACGGCGACAAAAGCTCTGAGCATGATCCCAAGTTGTGCCACGAGCGGACCTCGGTCATTTGTGCCGGTATCAATCATCAGACCTGGTACGTCTCCATCCGGTACAAAGACCGGTTAATCGACAGCACCGAATTACTCAAAGCTTTCGAGAACCATCCGCGCTTTTCCAAGACTGAGAAAGTCCGCATCGATGTGCTGCGCCGATTCGGTTACTACTCCACCGAATCCAACGGCCATCTCTCCGAGTACCTCCCGTGGTACCGCAAACGGACCAACGAGATTCGGCGCTGGATTGATCTATCGAGTTGGATCTACGGCGAAACCGGCGGCTACCTGCGGGACTGCACTGAAGGCCGGCGCTGGTTCGCCACCGATTTCCCGCAATGGCTGAAAGAGAAGAAGCCGCCGCTTACCGCCCAGAACCGGGGCCACGAACACGGCAGTTATATCATTGAAGCCATGGAGACCGGGCGTGTTTATCGCGGTCATTTCAATGTGCGGAACGAGGGCACCATTGCCAATCTGCCGGCCGATTGCATCATCGAAGCGCCCGGGTACGTGGATCAATTCGGCATCCACATGACCCCGGTGGGCAGTCTGCCGCTCGCCTGCGCGGCCACTTGTCAGGCGAGCATCAACGTGCAACGCATGGCAAAAGAGGCTGCCGTCCATGGTGACGTGGAGCTGCTCAAACAAGCGATGCTCCACGATCCGCTCGTTGGTGCCGTGTGCAACCCCGAAGAGGTCTGGCAGATGACTGACGAGATGTTGGTGGCCCAAGCCCAATGGCTGCCACAATACCGGGCCAACGGTTCCATCGCCGCCGCCAAGAAACGACTCGCGACTTGCCGGCGCGTCAAGCTGCGCGTCACCAAGGGGGCCGCTCGCTTGCGGATTAAGAGCGTGAGTGAAATGCGCCGGGAAGCCGAAGAACACCGTCGCCGTGCCGGTGCTGCCGACAAGGCAGCAGCCTGATTTGGCGGAAAATCAGGAATTCACGTACTGCGTCCGGTCGGGAATTCCCGCCAACCGAAACGCCCGCTTTCGCTCCGCACACTTGTTGCAGCGACCGCAGTGGCGGCCGCGTTTGGGGGCGAGACAAGAAAAGCTGAGGTGCAGCGGCAGGTTCTGCCCGCGACGAATGACCTGTTCCTTCGTGAGCGCGCGCAACGGGGCGATGATCTTCAGCCGGCAACCGAGTGCTTCGCCAGCCGTCCGCCCAAAGTCACGGAAGAACCGGGGCGTGGCGTCGGCAAACGGGTTGTGGCGCAGCGAACCCAGCGCGATGACCGGGATTCGATTCCGGGCGCAGAACACCGCGGCCTTCGCGAGCAACAGGAGATTGCGGCCGGGGAGATAAACTGCCGGATCCGCCGTGTGCGCGTCGGGAACGCGCCTGCCGGTAATGCTCCAGTGCCGGCCATAGAGGTCGCGGACGCGAAGAGTCAGAATTGCGGGAGCGTGACAGGCTGAGAGCGTGGGCGCGTGGCGCAAGAAGCGACGCAGCTGGCGGAGTTCCGTGGCTTCCCAAACGAATCCTTGCCGGAGGTACACCGGGTGAATTGGCCGGTAACGGCGGGCGAGTTCAGCCAGCATGACGCAACTGTCCAGCCCCCCGCTGACCAGGGCGCAGACACGCAACTTCACGGGCGTTGCCGGATAGTTTCTTTTTCTTCCTCGCACTTGCGGCGGAGTCTTTCGAGTTGAGTCCGGAGTTGCTCCTCAATCTTCTGCGTGGCTTCAGCATCGCCTTTGGCGCGGGCGGCGGCAATCTTGGGCTGAAGCGTAATCTCTTCCTCGGCGATTTTCGCTTTGTAGATCCGGTCGATCTCGGCGAGCTTCGCTTTTTGCGCGTCGGTGAGTTTGGTGGCTGGTGGCGCGTTTTTCGCGGTGCGCTCCAGCGCCAGTTCCCATGAGGATTTGAGAGTCATTAGAGTTTCACTTTCACGTCGGCGCCTTCAACGACACATTCAAAAGCATCCAGCTTCGCCGTGGGAATCACCGGGGATGAACCGTTGGTGACATCGAATTTCCATCCGTGCCACGGGCAGGTGACGACTTGGCCTTCGAGCACGCCTTCGCCCAGCGGGCCGCCCCGGTGCGGGCAGATGTTGTCGATCGCGTAGAACTTACCGGCGACGTTGCAAAGCGCGAGTTCGCGTTCGCCCACCGCCACGGTCTTGCACTCACCGGGCTTGAGGTCACTGACTTCAGCAACTTTGACGGGATCACTCATCGGTTTGTGTTCTCCTTCCGAAAGCTTTATCCTCTTTTGACATGGAACGGTCGTGGTTTCAAGAGGCGATTTCCCGGATCGACGCGGTTAATGCGCGCGACCGGCGCGGGTACGAACTGCCGTGCGCGCAACGGGCGGGACCAATTTTGCAGGAAGTCGGTTACCCGGAAAGAACAGCCGCACGTGTCCAGGATTTGATCCGGAAACGCAATTTCCCACGCGACCCGGAAATGCAATTTGAAGAAACCACCGGCAAAACTGGCGCCGATAAAATGGTGAGCATCATCCAGAAAACATGGAACAAGATGACGCCACAAGCACGGGAGATCGCCCTGCAGATGAAGATGAGCGCGGCGCAGCGGGCTCTGATTGAGAAAGCGATTCAATGACACCTATTTCCACCACGGACCCAATCAACGCCAAAATCCTTGCCGTCTCGGAAGATCGTTTGCTGGGCTTTCAGGGTGATCCACTTGGTGAAATTTCCCGGCAATCAGGTGTGGAACTGCCGGTCGTGATCGAGCGTATCCAGGCAATGCTGCGGAGCGCTACGATTCGGCGGGTCAGGCAAACTTTACTGGCCACCAATCTTGCCCAAGGTGCGCTGGTTGCGTGGCAGGTGCCGGAAGAGAAACTCACCGCCGCGTTTGATTGGATGTTTCAACGCGACCCGTTTAGCGGTCACGTCGTCATCCGCACGACGGACGCTGGCCCAACGAAGTACCGGCTGTGGACCACGTTGAAAGTGCCGCAGGGCTTCGCGATGGCAAAACACTGTGAGTTTCTTTGCCGGCAGACCGGCGCGCAACGGTTTGTTTTGTTGCCGGCAAAAAAGTTGTTCGCGCTGGGCGTCGGTCATGTGCGGCGGCGTGGTCTCGCACCCGGCAGCCGCGCCGACGTTCTGGCCGATGTGACCGACGTGACCGAAACGAAATTGACGGAGTTGGAGTGGCGCGTCTTGACCGCCTTGAAGCGCGAGTTCGCTCCCGAGGAACTCGTACCGGATATTTGGACGCCACGGGCGGAGGAAGCCGGTGTGGCACTCGAGCAGTTTTTCGCCATGGCGGAGGATTTCACCCGCCGCAAGATCATCGGACGATTCTCCACGTTCCTGGAGCATGTGCGCCCGGAGGTGACCCGGTACAACGCCTTGTTCCACTGGGCGGTGCCGGCGGGCCGGGAAATTGACGCGGGCCGGGAAGTCGGCCGGCATCACATCATGACCCACGCCTACTGGCGCGAAGGCGGCCCGGAGTTCCACAACGTCAACATCATGGGCGTGGCGCACGGCACGGACCAACAACTACTCCTTGCCCACAAAGCCGCCATCGACGCGCATCTCCAGGAAGCCGGCATCTCCGTCAGCTACACCAACGTCTTTTGGGGCGGCCGCAGCGAAATCAAGCCGAGCGAGATTTCACCGTTGGCCTACCGGGAATGGGGTCAACAAATCGGCCTTTTCCTGAACTAAAAACTTGCCTGCCGCGCAGGGGTCGGGCATTAAGGGTGGCGCATATTTTCAAGGAGCCACTAGATGAGCACAGCCTATCAGATTGTCGTTTGCGGCAGCATCGTGCCGGACCCATTGCAGACGTTGGAACCGGTCAGCGGACCGACCGGACCGTCGTTGAAGAACGAGATGATGTTGCCCGCCGTCCTTGACCCGTGGGCGTGGCACTCGTTGTTCGAGGCGGCGCACCTCGCGAAGAGCCAACCCGGCAGCAAAGTGTGGTTGGTCAGTCTGGCCCCCAAAGCCAAGCTGCAACAGGTCATGATGACCGTTGCCCAGAAAGCGGCGTTTGAATTGGTGGCGCTCGACGGGCCGTCGAGCGGATTCACCGAGCCGACGGATATCGCCACGGCATTGGCCGACGCCATCAAGGCGATTCCGGGAATCGACCTCACCAAGCTCCTTGTGTTTGGCGGTTGGGAATCCGCTTCACGCGGCGCGGGCGCAACACTGCAGCTTGTCGGCGAAAAGCTTGGCATCACTGACCAATTTCAGGGCGTGGACAAACTCACCGTCCAAGCCGATGGCTCGCTGGAAATCCTCGAACGTGTCGAGGGTGGCAAACACCAGGTTTCCAAGTGCGCCAGCCCGCCCGCCGTGTTCGGCTGGGCGACCGGCAACCTGCCGGAGCCGCCGAACAATCCGCAGGTCGGCATGGCCAACATGCGCGCCATCATGCCGGCCCTGCAAAAAGCCAAACCCACCAAGATCGGCGCGGAGGGCGTGGCCTTTGCCAGCGTCGCGCTGCCGAAACAACGCCGCGAAACCAAAATCATGAAAGATAGGCCACCGGAAGAAATCGCCAAAGAAATCGTGGCGTGGATCACCGGCTAGGAGGAGACATCATGGAAACAGTTTTACTTCTCGCACACGTGGAAGCCGACGGCGCGATCGCCAAGCCAGCCCTCGAAGCGTTGGGTGCAGCCAAAGAATTGGGCGGCACTCTTGTCGTCGGTCTGATTGGTGCGGACGTTCAGACTGCCGCCAATCAGGTTGCCGGTTGCGGCGCGGCGAAATTCTTTGGCGTCAACGGCGCGGACTTTACGCAAGCCCGGTACGCCACTGACGCTGCCGCCGCGGAGGCAATCTCGAAAGCGGCGCAAGCGACGGTCGTAATTGTCCCGCACACCTCGCGGTGGGCCCGGGTGGTTTCGGGCGTGGCGGCCCGATTGGGCGGACGCGCGGACACGCACGTGACCGGCATTGGCGGCGCGGACGGCAAACTGTCTGTGACACGCTGGTATTACCGGCAACGGATGGAAGCGGTGTTGTCGCGGACACAGCGCCCGTGGTTCATCGCGCTTGATCCCGGTTGCCACGCGCCGTGGCAAGGCGCCGCCGGGACGGCAACCGTGACCCCTGTGACGGCCACGTTGCCGGCGGTGCGCACGCAGGTGACGGGCGTCGTTTCGCCCTCGGCCGGCAAGCAGACGATTCGCCCGGACGCGGAACTGCTTTTCGTGGCCGGGGCCGGTTGGACGAAGAAACAACCCGACGGCCAGACGCACACCGACGAGGCCGGCGAGTTGATCTTGAAGTTCCTCGATCTGGCGAAAGCGTCACTGGGCAGCAGTAAGTCACTCGTGGATTTAAGCGGGGAAGGACAGAGCGTCCTGCCGTTCATGAGTCACCTGAATCAGGTTGGGCAAACCGGCGCGACGCCCCGGCATCCGAAAGGTCTTTCCACCTGTTGCCACGGCGAGGAACCGCACGCGGTCGGCTGGCGATTCGTCAACGAACGCCGCGCGGTCAATCTCGATCCCAACTGCGGTTGGGCGCGCGGCAAGACCGACGTGCTCTACGTCGCCGACGCGTTTGCGGTGATGCGGAAGGTGAACGAGATGTTAGGTCAGCGATGAAGACGTCAGCCGAACTGGAACGCCAAGCGGCGCTTCAAGTGGCGGCGTTGATGGTGGCGGCGGCGCGGACGGCGCCGAAGACGCGCGGGATTGATAACATCCAGGCGTTCGCCATTGACGACGAGCCGACCAAGCAGCGGGTCGTCGCCACAATGCGGGAGATTGCGCAGAAGGAAAATCGTCCCAGCCTCGCGCGGGATGCCGGCAATATCGAAAGCGCACCCGTCATGGTGGTTGTCGGCGTGGCATCGAACACCGCCGGGTTGAACTGCGGTTTCTGCGGCAAACCGACCTGCGAAGAGCACGAAGCGGCCGGCGGTGTCTGCGCTTTCAATTCCATTGATCTCGGCATTGCCGCCGCCTCGGCGGCGGAAGTGGCCGGACGGTTTCATATCGATAATCGAATTATGTACTCAATCGGCCGGGCCTGCCTTGACCTGAAGTGTTTCGGTGACAAAGTGCAGCAAGCGCTTGGTATTCCGCTCAGCGTGACCGGTAAGAACCCGTTCTTCGACCGGCAAGCGTAACGCGCGGAGTTCGCGCGGCCAGTTGGGCGGCGAGGTTGATGGCGGCGATGAGACTGTCGGGGCAGGCGACGCCCTTGCCGGCAATATCGTAGGCGGTGCCGTGATCGGGCGAAGTGCGCGGGAACGGCAGGCCGAGGGTCACGTTCACGCCGGTATCAAACGCGATCATCTTCAGCGGTGCGAGCCCTTGGTCGTGATACATTGCCACGACGGCATCGAACTCTCCCCGGTAGGCTTTGTGAAACAGTGTGTCAGCGGGCCACGGGCCGGTGGCGCGGGTGCGTTGGATGGCCGGGCGGATGATGCGCTTCTCTTCGTCGCCGAACAACCCCCCCTCGCCAGCGTGAGGATTCAGCGCGGCGACGCCAATCCGCGGGCGCCGGATGCCGAGGCGCCGGCAGAACTGGTCGGTGAGTTCGATCACTTCGACAATTTTGCGGGTGGAAAGTTGTTTGGCGATTTCCCGGACCGGCAGGTGGATGGTCGCCAGCGCCACGCGCAACGGGCCACCGGCAAGCAGCATGGCGAATTTCTGGGTCCGGCAAAGGTGGGCGAGTAGTTCGGTCTGCCCGGGCCAGGGGGCGACGAGTTCCTTGGTAATTGGCGCAGTCACCAATCCGGCGAGTTCCCCGCGCAGACAACGCCGCGCGCCGTCCATAATCCAGTCGGCGGCGTCGGCGCGGCGCCGGGTACGCGGGTTGCCGATCACTTCGTAGGTGAAGCGCCGGTCGAGTTTCCGGGACGCCAGCGCCTTGGCGACGATTTCCGGGCCGATGCCGGCCACGTCGCCCAACGTGATGCCGATGCGCCGGGATGCGCGCATTAGAATTTACGGATGTAGGCTTTGGCCCGAAGCTGTTTCAGCCATTCCTGCCGGAGCGTGGTGCGCATGTCTTGCTGGATAATTTTTTCAATGTCGTCGCGCACTTCGCTGAGCGGTTTGACGTGGGCAGGCCGGAAATCATCCACTTGGAGAATGTAGTAGCCGTCGTCGGTCTCGATGATGTGGCTGTGCTGGCCGGGAACCAGCGCGAACGCGGCGGCGCTGAGTTTTTTCATCAGAACATCGCGCCCAATCCAGCCCCAATCGCCGCCCTGTTTGGCCTCGCGACCCTCGGAGTACACGCGCGCCAGGCTCTCGAAGCTGTCGCCTTCGTTCAGCTTGGCGAGGATTTCCTCGGCGAGCGCGCGCTGGTGGTCAGCGGGCGGGATGGGGGCCGCGGCGGTGGCGACGGCATTGGTGGAAGTCGCTTCGGCGGTGGCGTTCGTCGTCGCCGGGGCGGTGGCCGGTGGGGTTGGTTCCTTTTTGACGAAGATCATGCGGAGCTTGATTTGATCTTCCACTTTGTAGTCATCGAGGTGTTTTTGGTAGTACGTTTCGATTTTGTAGGGGGAGACGACGATTTGTTGGCGGAGCTTGTGGTTGGTCATGCCCTGGATGATGGTGTTGTCGCGTAACTGATCCTTGTATTCGGAGAGGGTCATGTCCTGGGCTTGGAGGGTTTTGATAAAAGCCGTGCGGTCGCCGCCAAAATCGGTGGCGATGATCTCGTCGAGTTGGGTGTCCACCACGTTGGGCGGCATGGAGTACCCCTTGTCGGTGTACTCCTGGATGATGAGCGCCCGGTCGATCAGACTGTCCAGCGCGTCGAGTTGGGCGGCCCGCAGTTTGTCGTACAGTTCCTGGCCGGCATAAGAGCGGCGGAGGTTTTCCGCAACCGGCGCGACGTACTTCTGCACGTCGCTGTACGTGATGACTTTGCTGTTCACGATGGCGGCCACACCATCCATGAGTGGCGGCGACGCCACGGCGGCGGACGCCGCCAGCGCGCAAGCGGTTACACAAGAAAGTAAGCGATTCATTCCGGTGGCGTAGTTAACCAGAACCGCTGGCGACACGCAAGCGCGACGAAAAAGTGAAGGTGGGAACAGTGTTGCCCCCGTTCCCACCAACTGGTTGAGCCAAACCTGAATTACGCCTTCGGTCCGGCGGCGCGAATCTCCGCGGAAGCGCCTTTGTATTGCTCAAAGTTCTTGATGAACTTGGCGGCGAGGTCTTTGGCCCGCCGGTCGTAATCGTTCGGGTCTTTGGCGCCCTGCCGGGGATCGAGCGCCTCGGGCGGTAATTCCGGCAGTGCGGTCGGCACCTCGAATCCGAAGACCGGGTCCTTGCGGAAAGTGGCGCGGTCCATGGTGCCGTTTAGGACGTGGGTCACGCTGTGCCGGTTGACCCAGAGCGGGATCCGCGGGCCTTGGCCGAACGCGTTGCCGATCCAGCCGGAGTTGAGCAGGTAGCAATGGACTTGATGCTTGCGCATTTTTTCCGCCAGCATTTCCGCGTACACCTGCGGCGGCAACGGCAGAAACGGCGAACCGAAACACGTCGAGAACGTCGGCGACGGTTCCCGGCTGGCGCCGGCTTCGGTGCCGGCCACTTTGGCGGTGTAGCCGCTCATGAAGTGGTACATCGCCTGCGCCGGCGAGAGCCGGGCGAGCACCGGCAATACGCCGAATGCATCGCAGGTCAGAAAAATGATCGCTTTCGGATGCCCCGCCGTGCCCCCCGGCACGACGTTCGGGATGTACTCCAACGGATAGGCGCACCGGGTGTTCTCAGTGATTGAATCATTGAAGTAGTCGGGGCGGCGCGTTTCGGGATCAACCACCACGTTCTCAATGACCGAACCGAACCGGATCGCGTCCCAAATGAGCGGCTCCCGTTCCTTGGTGAGTTTGATGCACTTGGCGTAGCAGCCGCCTTCGAAATTGAACACACCTTGATCGCTCCAGCCGTGTTCGTCGTCACCGATCAACCCGCGCTGCGGGTCGGCGGAGAGCGTGGTCTTGCCGGTGCCGCTCAGTCCGAAGAACAAGGCCACGTCGCCGTCTTCGCCGACGTTGGCCGAGCAGTGCATCGGGAACACGCCTTTTTGCGGCAGGACGTAGTTGAGCACGGAAAAGATGCTCTTCTTCACCTCGCCGGCATACTGTGTCCCGCCGATGAGCACCGTCTTGCGCTGGAAATCCATGATGACGAACGCTTCGCTGTTGAGCTTGTGCTTCTTGGTGTCGGCGAGAAAATTGCAGGCGTTGATGACGGTCCAATCCGGCACGTGTTCGTTGAGTTCTTCGGGCGTCGCCCGGCGGAAGAGCTGTTTGACAAACAAACTGTGCCACGCAAACTCCGACACGACGCGGATCGGCATCCGGTAACGCGAATCGGCCCCGGCAAATCCATCCAGCACAAACAACTCGTGGCCCTGCAGATACGCCAACACTTCTTGGCGCAACGCGAGATAGCTTTCCTCGGCGATGGGCTGGTTGACCTTGCCCCACCAAATCTTGTCCTTGATGGCCGCTTGTTCGACGACCCATTTGTCCTGCGGCGACCGCCCCGTGCGTTTGCCGGTCAGGGCGTTGAGCGCGCCACTATTGGTGAGCATGCCTTCGCCGCGCCGCACCGCTTCTTCGACCAATTGCGCGACCGGTAAATTCCAATGCACTTTGCCCGGACGCACAATTCCGTGGTGTTCTAAGCCATATTGACTCATTTTTGTGATTTCTCCCCGCCAGTAGGGTCTGGCATTTTAGCCGGATTAAACACGAAATTGCCGCCATCCGGCAACAGAAAAATCACCCGCCGTAAAAACTCTCGGCCGGCAACCCTGTCTCGCGTCGCACCCGTTCCGTGATCGCGTCCACTTCGGCATCGGAAAGCGCGGTCACGAATTGCCAGGCCGGCACGCCGTCAATAACCGTCATTGCCTTGCGTGCGAGCGTGTACACTTGGACGAGGCGGATGTTCTTGATTTCCCGCAACCGGGCGCAGTACGCACCGATTTCTTCCGCGCTTGGCCCTTCCCCGCGAACCTTCAGAAACAAACTCTGAATCACAAGCGCGCGTTCCCTGGCGCAGCCGGCAATGTTCTTGAGGATGCGCGCGAATGGAATCTTTGTCCGATTGATCAACTTGAAATATTCTTCCGTGCCGGCATCCAGCTTGGCCCACACTTCGCCATCGTGGGCGTCCATGATTTCGAGGCCGCGTTTCACAGCCGGTCGGTCCAACCCGCCGGCATCCGTGATCAGCACGATCTTCACCCCCGGCGGCTTGACCCGCGCGATCATCTCGATCGCTTTCGAAAACTCCGGCAATGTGGTCGGCTCGGCGTCGCCACTCAGCGCAATGTCGTTGATCCGCAGTTTATCTTTTGGCACGGCATCGAACGGCGCGTGTTTCGAGAAGTCTGCTTTCAGAATCCCGCGCAACTCCTGCTCGGCGACCGCGAGATCAAACTTCGTTACCGTTGCTGGCGTCGAGCGATCGACTTGGCAGTAGAGGCAATCGAAGTTGCAGGTCTTATCCGGGTTCGTGTTGATGCCGATGGAAATGCCGTGGCTGCGCCGCGACAGCACCGGGTAAACAAACTGAAAGTTCTCCCAGACGCGCGGATGCGATTTGTGTGCCGGCAGGACGCTCACAACTTCACAGCAAACGTCACTCGCCCACGCGGGTCAACCACTTTCTGCGTCGCGTTGCCGGGAATATCCTTGGCGGAGACGTTCGCCAGCCGGTCGTTGACGAAAATCTCAAAGCCGCTCTCATCGACCGGCTCACCCACAAGCTTCACAGCCTGCCGGGCGTGTTCGATGATCTCCGGCAGAGTTGCCGGCTGTTTGCGGACGTAAAGCAGACCGCGCCGGCCTTCGGCTTCGTCCACGCTGATGTTCGCCTCGTGCCCGACCAGCAGGATGCCGGGGCCGTGATGGACGTGGCTGTAGTCGTGAACGTCGAGCAGCATGTGGCCCGGCAAGGCTTGGCGCTGAATCCAGCCGTGAAAGACCGGAATGAAATCCTTGAGCGGTTTGGTCGCGCTCGTGAAGAACAGTTTGATACCGAATTTATGGGTGGTCATTTCTGTTGCCGGAGTTTGTCGCCGCAGATGTGCGCGCCTTCGATGAACAGTTGCGCTTCTTGGATCAGCCGGTGGGCCGCTTCGGCGGTCGTGGCCGGCGCGCCTTCGTGCCGGCGAAACAGATATGCCGCCAGCGACGGCTGGAACACACCGGCAAAGCGCCCTTTGAATTCTTTCACGACAACTGCCGGATCCGTCGGCACGTCGAGCCATTGCTCGTGGACGAGGCCGCGCGCAGCTTGAAGCATCGAATCGTACGCGAGCCGGTCGGCTTCTGAAACCTTGCCGGCTTCGTGGGCCAGTTGCGCCTCGAAATTCATGCGCTCAGCGGCGCTCAATTCAAATTGCAGCGCGGAGACGACCGCGCCGGCGCATTCGCCCATGCCGATGTCGCCCATGCTGAACTCGCGCGGATCGCCCCAGTCGCTGTAAAAGCTCGGGTCTTGCTCATACGCCGGCACGACCATCAAATCTTCGATCATTTCCCGGCATTCGGCTTTGCCGATGCGGGCGATGAACGCCTGAAAAGTTTCATCGCCGGCCCGCTCGCGCACGAACCGCTCGGTGATGCGCGCGACCACGTCCGGCACCCGTTTCGACGGGACGCTGCCGATGGCCAGGCCGTAAGCGCCGGCATTGTTCCGCCACTGGCCGCCGAGCAGTACCTGAAAGTGCGGGACTTTGTGCTTCCCGATGGTGCGGCTGTTGCCGTAGAAACCGATGTCGGCCACGTGATGCTGGCTGCAGGAGTTGAAGCAGCCGCTCATTTTGATCCGCAACCCTTTCACCGCAGCGTCCATCGCAAAAAACTTCGCTTCGAGTCGTTCGCGCAACTCCCGGCCCAGCCCGCGCGAACTGGCGATACCGAGTTTGCACGTGTCGGTGCCGGGGCAGGCGACCACGTCGAGAATCGTGCCGGCGCCGTGCGCGCCGAGGCCAAGGGCTTTCAAGTCCCGGTGCAACGCCGGCAAGTCCGCCTCCGTGACCCACCGGAACACGAGGTTCTGCTCGACGGTGATCCGGACGCTCTCGCCGCAGTACTTGCGGACGAGGTCGGCGAGTTGCCGGGCTTGCGTCGTGGTGATGTCGCCGAGCGGGCACGCGACGGTGACCGCGGCGTAACCGGGCTGGCGTTGCCGGTAAACGTTCGTCTCCAGCCAAGCCGTGTCGGGCCGCTCGCCATCCAGCGCACTGGCCGGCTTCAGTGGTTTCTCGTCGAACGACAGGACTTTCGTCCAGCGTTCGTCGGGCGGCAGAATCTTGCGTTCCGCGATCACAAGCCGGCGGAATTCTTCGATGCCGAGTTTGTCCACCAGAAACTTGATGCGCGCCCGGGCGCGGTTCTGTTTCTCGCCGAGCCGGGCGAACACGCGGCCGACGGCTTGCGACATCGGCAGGAGTTCTTCGACCGGCAGGAAATCGGTGAACAGCTTGGCTTGATACGGAATCGGTCCGAGGCCGCCGCCGACGTACATTTCGAACCCGCGTTGGCCGTCGCGCATTGTGGCCACGAAGCCGAGGTCGTGCATTTTGACGAGACCGCACCCTTCGCTGGCGCAGCCGGAGAAGGCCGGCTTGAACTTCCGGCCAAAATCCTGCGTGTCCGGGTGGCCCAGCAGAAAATACGCGAGCGTCTTGGCGTACGGCGTCACGTCGAACGCCTCGGTGCGGCAGACGCCGGCCAGCGGGCAGGCGGTGACGTTGCGGACAGAGTTGCCGCAAGCTTCCCGGGTCGTGATGCCGACCGCCGCGAGCCGGCGCATGATGTCCGGTGTGTCTTCGATGTGGACGAAGTGAAGCTGGAAGTCTTGCCGGGTCGTGATGTGGAGGATGCCGTCGGCGTATTCCTCGGCGACGTCGGCGAGGACTTCGAGTTGCCGGGGGTTCAGGCCGCCGAACGGAATTTTGATGCGCTGCATACCAGGCGCGTCCCACGCGGTGTCCGGTCCTTTCGTCAATGGCGCGTGTGGATACCGGTAGTGCTGCGTCTGGAAGCCGTCGAAGCGTTGGCCGTTGTCGTAGCGCTGACCATACGCGCCCCGGCGCAGGCGCGTTTCGGCGAAAAGTTTCTCGTCGATCTTGCCGAGCTTCCGCAGTTCCAGTTGCGTCTCGTAAATCTCAATCTCTTCGGCCCACGCCGCCGGCAGTTTGCCCGTTAATTTTTCCTTCCACGTCATGCGCGCCAATGTGCCGCAATTCAGCGTGAACACAACAAGAAAATTGCCGCCACCGGTGTGAATTGATGAGTACGACGCCCAAGATTGCTTAGCCAGAGGCGAATGTGGATTGCCGCCCTGACCCCTCGGCGTCTTGCAGACTCGGCTTTCCGGAACCGCTGACGCCGGTGATGCAGACGAGCCGGTTGAGGGGGATGACCCGCAAGGCTACCTCAAGGACATGCGCCGACGCGACCCGGAGTTGGCCAAAGGGTGGGGGCAAATTGCCACCCCCCTTACGATGACGACGGTGAGGGCGCGCGGTGGGGGAATCACCCGAACCACAAACCATTTCGCGTACTCGAACCACTGATCCGGACTTGGAGTCGTCCGGGTGACTTGGTCATTGATCCCTTCGCCGGCAGCGGTTCAATTCCGGTTGCTGCCATGCGCCTAGTCCCAATGCCGTTAATGTTTTGAACCTGGATGCTTGAAGACTTCATAGCGGAATTC
>JBBISF010000029.1:21649-32000 GCA_037441425.1 Verrucomicrobiia bacterium | reverse complement strand
TCTCATCATGAAGGCTTACAAGAAACGTGATCGCCTGTTAAGCGGACATCCGTGATTACGTTGGCAAATCCACACGGGCTTACGAACCCCGCAGATTTTTGGCCAGCCACGTGGGAACCCGATCGAGGTTACCAATTCATCAGGGATAACTACTACAACCCATCCGCGTTCCTTAAGGCACATTGATCGTTTTTCACGCGATCACTAGACGCCTTCGCCTTCAGGCAAGATAGACCGCCAGCCGTTTCGGTCCGTGCGCGCCCATCACGAGGATGTTTTCGATGTCGGCGGTGCGGCTCGGCCCGGTAATCAGGGACAGATTGGATAACGCCACCGGATGGTGCCCGTCGCCGGCGTTGACTTTCGGCGCATCTTCTGGTCAGGTAAGCGCGTTATGATTGACGAACTCAAAGATCGCGTCCGCCACCTTCAAGAACGCCATCAGGCGTTGGGGAGGTATCTTTGACGTCGCCAAACTCCGCAGCCGGCTGATTGAGCTGGAAAACATCATGGCCGGCCCGACCTTCTGGGCGGATCAATCCAAAGCGCGCCAGACTCTCGACGAAGCGTCCGGCATCCGTCACCTTCTGGAAACGCTCACCGAATTGGACCGCCGCATCTCGGATACCGGCGTCCTGATTGAATTGGGCGAAACCGAGGTGGAAGTCGCCAAAGAAGTCCAAGCCGCGGAGCAACGCTTCAACCAGTTTGAACTGGAAAACCTCCTCGCGGGCGAGCACGACAAGTCCAACGCCATTTTCTCCATCCATGCCGGCGCGGGCGGCACGGAAAGCTGTGATTGGGCGGAAATGCTGTTGCGCATGTACCGACGGTACTGCGACAATTCGGGCTGGAAGAGCGAGATCGTGGACATCCAGCAAGGCGACGAAGCGGGCATCAAGAGCGCCACGTTGCTGGTGAGTGGCGATTATGCCTACGGCTATTTGAGGGCCGAGCGCGGCGTGCACCGATTGGTGCGCATTTCGCCATTCGATTCCAACAAGCGCCGGCACACCTCGTTTGCTTCCGTGGATGTCGTGGCCGAAATCGAAGACGTGAACGTCGAACTGAAGATGGAAGACGTCAAGATCGACACCTTCCGCGCCGGTGGCCGCGGCGGTCAGAACGTCAACAAGGTCGAGACGGCCGTCCGCATGACGCACGTGCCGACCGGTATCGTCGTCCAATGTCAGTCGGAGCGCAGTCAGTATCAAAACCGGGAACTGGCGTTAAAAGTGTTGAAAGCCCGGCTCTATGAGCAACAACAAGACGAAAACCGCGCGGCGATGGAAAAATTCTACAGTGAGAAAGGCGATATCGCCTGGGGCAACCAAATCCGCAGTTACGTCTTCCAGCCCTACCGGATGGTGAAGGATTTGCGGACCGGCCATCAAACCAGCGACGTTCAAGGTGTCATGGACGGCAACCTCGGCGATTTCATCAGCGCGTGGCTCAAGGCCGGCCAGCCGCGGCAACGCAAGAGCGGTGTGACGGACGAGGACTAAATGAACATCCTCTCTACAATCGTTGCGGAGAAGCGGCGCGAGGTGGCGGCGCTTAAGGTGCGCGCTACCGAAATCAAACAGCGGGCGGCTGCCCGGCGGGAACGACGGGATTTTACCGCGGCATTGAAACAACATGCCGGGGTCGCATTGATTGCCGAGGTGAAGAAGGCTTCGCCATCGGCTGGCGTCATTTGTCCCGACTTCGATCCGGTGAAGATCGCCCGGCAATATGAAGCGGCCGGGGCGAGCGCGCTGTCGGTGCTGACGGACGAGAAGTTCTTTCAGGGCCGACTGGAGTACATTCGACAGATTCGCGAGGCGGTGAAGTTGCCGGTCTTGCGGAAAGATTTCATTATTGATGAATTGCAGGTGCACGAGTCGGTGGTGGCCGGGGGGGATGCGATTCTGTTGATCGTGGCGATTCTGGATGACCAACAACTACGCGCCTACCGGCAACTGGCAGGCGAACTGCGTTTGGCGAGTTTGGTGGAGGTGCACGATGAACGGGAGTTGGAGCGTGCCTTGTCGGCCGGCGCAGAGATCATCGGGATTAATAACCGAGATCTCACAACGTTCAAGGTGGATTTGGCGACAACCGAGCGGTTGGCGGTCAAGATTGGCGGGTCACGCTCCGTCGTGGCCGAAAGCGGGATCAATACCCGAGTGGACGTGGAACGGGTGGCGCGAGCGGGCGCGAACGCCATCTTGGTCGGTGAATCGCTGATGAAGAGCGGGGATGTTGCCGGCAAGGTGAAGGAGTTACTCGGCGGGTGACGACGAAAATCAAAATCTGCGGGATCACGAATTGCGCTGACGCGGAGCACGCGGTGGAGTTGGGAGCGGATGCGTTGGGGTTTATTTTCTACCCGAAGAGCAAACGTTCCATCCGGGTGAAGGACGCGGCGAATATCTGCAACGCCTTGCCGCCGTTTGTGGCGCGGGTGGGCGTGTTCGTGAACGAGTCGGAGTCCGAGATCGAGCAGGCGTTGAATCAGTGTGGGCTGACGGCGCTGCAGTTCCACGGCGACGAGTCGCCGGGGTTTTGCCGGAAGTTCGCCGCGAAATCGATCAAGGCCATCCGGGTCAAGGATGAGGTTTCGTTGTCGGTCGCGACGGAGTACGATGTTGACGCGGTTTTGTTGGATACTTACACTGACACGGAAAGAGGGGGCACGGGGCGAACGTTTGATTGGTCATTGGCGGTGAAGGCGAAAGAGTTACTCGTCCCACCGCTGATTTTATCGGGCGGGTTGACGCCCGAGAATGTGACGGAGGCAATCCGCGTGGTGCGGCCTTACGGTGTGGACGTGGCGAGCGGCGTGGAACGGTCGCCCGGCAAGAAGGACCCGGACAAGCTACGGAGATTTATCGAGGCGTGCAAAAACATCTGACATCAGCGCCGGACAAACACGGCCATTTCGGGCGGTACGGTGGGAGTTTTGTGCCGGAAACGTTGGTGGCGCCGTTGCAGGAGTTGGCCCGGGAATACGAGCGGGTCCGGCGCGACAAACGATTCCGGGAAGAGCTGGAGTATTATCTGCGGGAGTATGTGGGCCGTCCCACGCCGTTGTATCTGGCGGAGCGGATGACGCGCGAACTGGGCGGGGCGAAGATTTATCTCAAGCGCGAAGACTTGCTGCACACCGGTGCGCACAAGATTAACAACACGATCGGCCAGATTCTCCTGGCGAAACGGATGGGCAAGCGGCGCATCATCGCGGAGACGGGTGCCGGACAGCACGGTGTGGCGACGGCGACGGTCGCCGCGATGTTCGGCATGGAGTGCGTGGTGTACATGGGCGAGGTGGATATGGCCCGACAAGCGCTCAATGTTTACCGGATGCGGTTGCTGGGCACCGAGGTGCGCGCGGTGCGTGCCGGGCAGAAAACACTCAAGGAAGCCATCAGTGAAGCGATGCGCGATTGGGTGACGAACGTGCGTTCGACGCATTATATTCTCGGCAGTGTGCTCGGCGCGCATCCGTACCCGATGATGGTGCGTGATTTTCAATCGGTGATTGGCCGAGAGGCGCGCCGGCAGATTTTGAAAAAGGAAGAACGGCTGCCGGATGTGTTGGTGGCGTGCGTTGGCGGCGGCAGTAATTCCATCGGTTTGTTTTACGCGTTCCTGGCTGACAAGAAGGTGCGCATGGTCGGGGTGGAAGGCGGCGGACGGGGTATCAAGCCGGGTGAGCACGCGGCGCGTTTCCAGAAGGGCGGTTCGCTGGGCGTGTTGCAGGGCACGCGGTCGTACGTTTTGCAGGACCGGGATGGGCAGATCATGCTGACGCATTCGGTTTCGGCCGGACTGGATTACGCGGCGGTCGGGCCAGAGCACAGTTACCTGCGTGATGCCGGGCGGATTGAATATACCTACGCGACCGACGATGAAGCTCTGGAAGCTTTTCAGTTCTGTTCCCGGGTCGAGGGCATCATCCCGGCGTTGGAGTCGGCGCACGCGGTCGCGTACGTGATGAAGCACGCGAAGAAGTTTGGCAAAGACGCGCTCGTGATCGTGAACCTGAGCGGGCGCGGCGATAAGGATGTGACGCAGGTGGCGGAGTTGCTGGCACTGTGAAGGTTGGTTTGCGGTGTCCTTATTGTCGAGGGAAGGTAATGCCGCTGCTGCGGGGATTGCGGCATCAGTATGCCGGACGGCAACGAATGTGCCGGGCGTGTGGGAAGATTTGGCGGTTGCCCCCGGCCACGCACGGGGGCTTGGTGGGCGGTGCGGTGGCCATGCTCGTCGTCGGGGCGGCGGTTCCGTATTTGATTTTTAAGACGGCGCAGGCCGACCGGTGGTGCGTAAGTTGGCTTGCGGCGGCGGTCGTCGTGGTTTGGCCACTGGTGAATTTCGTGGTATGGAAAATGAAGGTGAGACGGTAAGTTTATGAGATCCATGACTGGCTACGGCCGTGGCGAATGCGTGCGGGAAGGGTTCAAATTCACTGCCGAATTGAACTCGGTGAACCGGAAACAGAGTGACATCTCGATCACGTTGCCAAAGGAATTGGTCGAGTTGGAGCCGCGCCTGCGGGATGAGATCAATGCCCAGTTGTCGCGCGGCCGGATCAACGTGGTGGTTGCGTGTCATCGCAGCGGGGCGCGGGTGGCGGAGCAGGTGGAGTTGGACGAACCGTTGGCCATGGCGTATATCCGGGCGATTCAGAAGCTGCACAAGAAAACCAAGCTGAACGGCTCCGTCACACTGGACGCGGTGCTGCGGGCGCCGGGGGTGCTGAAGTTGGCGGAGACGACCATTGATGCCGCAGCCGTCTGGCCGTGCGTGGCGGCGGCGTTGCGGAAGGCGTTGGCGCAACTGGTCAAGATGCGGGAGAAGGAAGGGAAGTTCCTTGCCGACGATTTGGCGAAACGGTTGGACGTGCTGGCGGCGGGCGTGGAGCAGATTCGCCAGCTGGCCCCGGTGGCGGTGAAGCGTTACCGGGAACAACTCCATGCGCGGGTGAAGGAGGCCGGAGTGGATGTGCCGCTGGACGACGAGCGCCTGGTCAAGGAAGTGGTGTTCTTTGCCGACCGGTGCGACATCTCGGAGGAACTCACCCGGTTAGGGAGTCATTTAGGGCAATTCCGGGAACAGTTGCGCTCGAACGAGCCCGTCGGGCGGACGCTGGATTTTTTGTCGCAGGAGATGAACCGGGAGATCAACACCATCGGCTCCAAAGCCAATGCGGCAGAGGTGTCGCAGGTCGTGGTGCAGTTGAAGGCCGAGTTGGAGAAGATCCGGGAACAGGTGCAGAACATCGAATGACCAACCAACGCACCGGCTTGATCATCGTGGTGTCGGCACCCTCCGGGGGCGGCAAGAGTTCGTTGTGTCAGCGGCTGCTGAACTGGTCGCCGGGCATGGTGTATTCCGTTTCGTGCACGACGCGCGCGCCACGCGGCGGCGAACAGCATGGGCGGGATTATTTTTTTCTGAGAGCGACGGAGTTTGAGCAACAAATCGCGGCGGATGATTTTTTGGAGTACGCGCGGTACAACGGGAACTACTACGGCACCCCCCGGAGGTTTCTCGAAGAGCAATTGGCCGCCGGCAAGGATGTGTTGCTGGACATTGAGGTGCAAGGCGCGGCGCAGGTGATGCAACGGGTGCGCGGCGGTGGGTTCGCGTACCCGGACGCGCTGGTGACGATGTTTCTGATGCCCCCGTCGCTGGAGTTGCTGGAAACCCGGTTGCGGCGGCGCGGGACTGACAGCGAAGAGACCATCCGAAAACGGTTGGCATTGGCGCAACAGGAGATGGCGCACTGGCGCGAGTACGATTACGTGATCATCAGCGGCCGTCTGGACGATGATTTTGCGCAGGGCAAAGCGATCTTGCTCGCGGAGAAATGCCGAACGGCGCGGCAACCCAAGGACAAACCATGGCAGCAAAACGAACCATCATTCTAGGGGTCACCGGCTCAATTGCGGCGTACAAGGCGGCGGACATCGCCAGCCAGTTGAAAAAGGCCGGCCACGACGTGTTCTGCGTGATGACGAAGGATGCGGCGCATTTCATTACGCCGTTGACGTTGCAGACGTTGTCACACCACCCGGTGACGCTGGATTTGTTCGCGGAGACGGAGGGTTGGCAGCCCAGTCATTTGCAGGTGGCGGACACCGCGGATTTGTTGGTGATCGCGCCGGCCACGGCGAATATCATTGCGAAACTCGCGCACGGCGTGGCCGACGAGGCGTTGAGCACGATTGCGCTGGCCTTGCGCCCGGGAGCCAAGACGGTCATCGCGCCGGCGATGAACGGCAAGATGTGGCAGCACCCGGCCACGCAGGCCAACGTGAAGATTTTGGAGCAACGTGGCGTGGAATTCATCGGGCCGGATAGCGGGTTGTTGGCGTGCGGTTACGAGGGGCTGGGCCGTTTGTGGCCCGTGGATAAAATCGTCGAGAAGCTGTTATGCGCCGTTTCCTGATCACGGCCGGGCCGACGCGCGAGCATTTTGATCCGGTACGATTCATTTCCAATCGGTCGTCCGGCAAGATGGGATATGCGTTGGCCGCCGCGGCGCAGAAACTAAGCGGCCGGGTTGTGCTGGTGAGCGGGCCAACCGCGTTGACACCACCGGCCGGGGTGGAATTCGTATCGGTCACGAGCGCGCAGGAGATGGCGGAGGCGATCTGGTCACGGTTCGACGACTGCGATGTGGCGATCATGTGCGCGGCGGTGTGCGATTGGCGGCCGGTGAAGATGGCGACGAGCAAGATCAAAAAACAATGGACCACCGGAGCGTTGACGCTCGCGTTGGAGCGGACTCCGGATATTCTTGCCGAGTTGGGCCGACGCAGGCAACGACAAGTGCTGGTGGGCTTTGCCGCCGAAACGGATAATGTAGAGGCAAACGCGCGGGACAAGTTGCGGCGGAAACGACTGGATTTGATTGTGGCGAATGATGCGAGCGCGTTTGAGGGTGACGCCAGCACGGTCCAGTTGATTGGGCGCGACGGACGGATTGAGCGACTGCCCCGGCTGTCCAAAACGGAAGTGGCGACGGCGATTATTCAGCGGGTGATGACGTTGAGCGTATGAATCGGTTGCTGCGAACAATCTTGCGGACGCGCCTCAGCGAAGAAGCGCGGGAGGCGCAGTTGCGGCGCATTCTGTTTGTGGAAACGAACATCATGCTGCCGGTCAAGCTAGTGGCGATTCTCTGGGCGATCTATTTCTACGGGGTGATCCGCCGGCAGTTGGAGATGACCGGGCAGTCGAAAGAAGTGGCGCAGGCGTACTTCACGCAGTTGAACTTTTACGCGGCGGGCAATTTGATTTTTTGGTGTTTATTGCTGGCGGCGCAACTGGGGCAGATGTGGCCGCGGGTGTTGCGTTTCAGCGCGTTTTGGCTGGGCACGCTGGACAGTCTATTCCTGAGCGGGTTGATCTATTTCACGGGCGGTTTGGATAGCGCTCTGTACTGGTTGTACGTCGGCTTGATGATTCGCAGCGCCATTGACTTTCCGGTCTTCTGGCAACAGGCGGTCCTCAATATTTCCACCTGCGTTTTCTATACCGTGGCGGTGGAGTTGCACGCGGAGACGGCGCAGATGTTTGGCGAAGAACTGTACTGGCTGCGCTTGGCGCTGCTGGTGTTATTGGGTGTGTGCTGTTGGGGGGTGTATTTGCTGCTCGAACGGGAACGGCGCCGGCACCTGTTGAGTCAGGAGTTTGAGTTGCGCGCGCAGAAGACGGCGGCGACGGGTCGACTGGCCGCGGAAATCGCGCATCAGTTGAAGAATCCACTGGGCATCATCAACAATGCGGCTTTTCTCCTGCAAAAACAGCTGGCGCACGACGGCCCGGGGCCGCGCGAAGCGGTTCAGGTCATTCGCGACGAGGTGACGCGGTCGGACAAAATTCTCACCGAGTTGATGAATTACTCCCGGCTGAGTGAAGGGCGGATTGAATATCTTAGCGTCAACACGTTGCTCAACGCCGCCTTGGCGCAGGTGCGACCTTCGGAATTGCCATCAAACATCAAGGTCGTCGAGGAGCTCGATCCGGCGCTGCCGCCGTTGCCGGGCCAGCGGACGGAGCTGGAGGAGTGCTTCGCCAACTTGATGAAGAATGCGATTGACGCCATGCCGGATGGCGGCACACTGAAGGTCCGCAGCCGCTATGCCGGTCACGGACGGATTGAGGTGGACATCGAAGATACTGGACGCGGCATTGCGGCGACGGAGCTGACGAAGATTTTTGATGCGTTTTATACAACCAAAACGGGCGGCACGGGATTGGGACTGGCCATCGTGAAGAACCTCGTGGAAACGTATGGCGGCACGATTGCCGTGGATTCCGAGGTTGACCAGGGCACTCAATTCCACGTTGTCCTGCCGGTGCGCACCAGCGAGGTGAAATAGGCATGGCCCGCGCAACGGTGATGGTGGTGGACGACGAGCGCAACATGTTGCGCACGTTGGAATCCATTTTGCGAGCCGACGGCTACGACGCGGTGTTGGCCGGCTCCGGCCGCGAGGCGTTGGAGAAGCTGGCCGCCCAACCGGTGCAGGCGATGATTTGCGACGCGCGGATGCCGGCAATGGATGGGTTTGAGCTTCTGGCCCAAGCCCGTAAAAGCTATCCGCACATTCCGGTGATCATGATCACCGCCTACGCCACGCCCAAACTGGCCGTCAAAGCGGTCAAAGGCGGCGCGGCGGATTATCTCTCCAAGCCGTTTGAGCCGGAAGAACTCTTGCACGTCATCCGCACCGTCATTCACGGCGAAATCCTCGAAGAGGAAAACCGACAGCTCAAAAGGTTGCTGGGCCGGCAGTACGACGTGGACGATCTCATCGGGGAGTGCCCGGCCGTGCGGGAAGTGCGCGAACTCATCCGCGTCACGGCGCCGACGGATGCCTCGGTATTGCTGGTCGGCGAGAGCGGGACCGGCAAGGAGATGGTGGCCAGCGCGTTGCACTTGCGGAGCCAACGCGCCAGGAAACCCTATTTGAGCATCAACTGCGCGGCCATCCCGGAAAATCTGTTGGAGAGCGAGTTGTTCGGCCACGAACGCGGCGCGTTCACCGGCGCGGTCAAACAGCGGCTCGGTCGTTTCGAGGACGCCATCGGCGGCACCTTGTTCCTCGATGAGATCGGCGACATGAGTCCGCAACTGCAGTCCAAGCTGTTGCGCGTGCTGGAGAACAAAACATTTCAACGAGTGGGCGGCAATGCGGACATCGCCGCCGACGTGCGCGTCATTGCCGCCACCAATCAGGACGTTCGCGCCGCGTTGGCCAACGGGAAACTCCGGCAGGATTTGTATCACCGGTTAAACGTCGTGCAAATCACGCTCCCGCCGCTGCGCGAACGCGGCAGCGACATCGAATTGCTGGCCGCGCATTTCCTGCACCTGTTTGCCGAGGCGTTGCGGAAGCGAATCGTTGGATTTGACGCCGATGCGACGCAGTTGATCAAGACCTACTACTGGCCGGGTAACGTGCGCGAGCTGCGCAACGCCATCGAACGTGCGGTCATTGTCGAGACGAGCGAGCACATTCAGGCGCGCAGTCTGCCGACCACCGTCGGTCAACTCGAAGGGCCGCTGGGCGAGAAACCCGTGCCGGCCAATCTGGAGGAAGCGCTTACGCAGTACGAGCGCGGTTTGATTGAAGGGGCGCTGCGGCGCACGCGTGGGCGCATCGGCGACGCGGCGCAAGCGCTCGGCATCAGCCGCCACGCGTTGCGCTACCGGATGCAGCGGCTGGGGATGAACGTGGACGAAGTGGTGTAAGCTACCGGCGACGCTTCTTGGAGAGTCGCGCGTACAGCCGCGCGAACCGCCGGTCTTGCCGGAGATTCTTGAGGTCGGGGTCTTTCACCAGCCATCTGGCATCATCGTAGCCGAGCCGCACGGCTTTCTCCAGAGCGACGAGCGCCTTCTCGACTTCGTCCAGAAGCGAGTAGCTGCACGCCAGATTGTAGAACACCGTTGGATCGCCCGGACACAACCGCGCCAACCGCCGATCCACCGCCAGGCCCTTCTTCAAATGACCGTTCTTCGTGTACGCATCGCCGAGGATTTGCAGCGCTTCAATTGCCTTGGGATCACGGCGCACGACGCCTTCAAAGAAACCAATCTCAAACTGCAGATCGGCGCGCCGCCGGGAACCCGGTCCGCGCACCGGCTGGTTTTGACGCAAGGCCATCAGGCAACCTCGTACATGACCATCCCCGACAGGAGCTTGGGATAAAAGTCCGTGCTCTTCTGCGGCATCCGGGAACGCGCGTCCGCAATGGCTTTCACGTCCGCCACCGGCGTGGGATTCAGGAAGAACGCCAGTTCCGCCCGCTGTTGGAGCGCTACCCGCACGTCTACATCGACACGGCG
>JBBISF010000029.1:0-21639 GCA_037441425.1 Verrucomicrobiia bacterium | reverse complement strand
CCGCCCGCTGTTGTCGCACTTCGGCAAGCGCTTTCTCTGGTTCGCGCCAATAGCTGACATTGGCTTCGTCACGCAACCGCTGCTCGTCAATGCCGAGCAACGCCTCCAAGATGGCGACGTGCAAGATGGCCACATCCAACTGATGCCACAATGGCGGCTTGGATGCAAATAACGGACGCAACGCGTCGAGATTCTTGGGACGCAACGTCACGCGCCCCAGCGCGTCGCTCATGCCGATCACGTGCGGCGGAAGCTTGTCGCCCACCGGTGTGTCGAGGTGGAAATTGTGCGCCAGTTGTTCCCGGAATTTCTTTGGATCAAAACCATTCAAGTGGCTAACCGTCCGGTGCGTCGGCAATACCACCAAGCCAGGATCGTTCATGGCCACCAACGTCGCCATCACGAACTGACTGGCCGGCGTCTGCATTTCATCCCGGAACGCCAACGCCGTTTCATACCGGTGATGCCCGTCGGCGATGTAGAGTTTCTGCGGACGCAACGCCTCTTGGATGGCGGTGGTGTCACTGATCTCCCAAAGCGTGTTGGTCACGTTGTAATCGTCCACGAGCGAGTACACCGGTTTCCCGAGCTTCGGCGACGGGATCGGGTCGGGATGCAATATAAAGATTTGTCCTTGCTGCGCGCCGACCGCCTTGAGCAGCGACATCCGGTCCGCCTTCGGCTTGGACAACGTGTGCTCATGGGGCAGTACCACGCCTTCATCCCAACGATGCAACCGCACGGCGGCAACCAATCCGCGCCGGGTCAGTTTGTTCTTCCCGCCGGGCGGCGTGAACGTCTGTTCCAAATAATACAAAGCCGGCTGGGCGGCGCGTTGGAGTACACCTTCCTGCAGCCATTGCCGGTACAGGTTGGCGGCCCGGGTGTACTTGTTGGTCGCGGCGGAGTCACCGGGTTCTTCCTTGCCGAGTTCGATGCGGATCAAGTTGTGCGGTGAACGCGCGAGATACTGGGCCTGCATCGCCGGCGTGATTTTGTCGTACGGCTGCGTCAGAACGTCGGCCGGATTGACACACTCAGTATTGTAGAGAATGCCACGAAACGGTTGAATGTCAGCCATGTGATTGGGCGGATAGTAGGGATGCGCGCCGGTTGCGTCAAGCGTCGCCATGCGGCAAGGGTTTGCTATAATCAATTCCGATGTGGCGTTGGTTCATCCTGACGATGTTGGGCGCAACGTTTGCCGTGCGCGCCCAGACGCAACCCAGCGGCGTGATGGCGGCGGTGCAGATTGGACTGGATCGGCGCGACTTCTCCCCCGGTCCGATTGACGGCAAGCCCGGCAGTCAGACCCGCGCGGCGCTGATGGCTTGGCAAGAAGCCTCAGGCTTGCCGGTGACCGGGGAACTGGACGCGGCAGCAATCAACGCGCTGGCGAGCCATGCCGGGTGGACGACGAATTACGTGGTGCGCGCCGAAGACCTTGCCGAATTGGGCCACGCGCCCGAGGATTGGCGGGAACGCTCCCAACAGAAGAGCATGGCGTACGAAACCATGCGGGAGCTGCTGGCCGAGCGGTTTCATTGCACGGAAGAATTCCTGCGCGGGTTGAATCCCGGTGTGACGAATTGGTTGGCGGGCACGAACGTGATCGTGCCGGCAGTGGAGCAGGGGACGCCCGCGAAAACGGCGAACCGGTTGCGGGTGAGCTTGTCGGAGAAATACATCCGCGCCTACGACGCCGACGGCAAATTGATCGCCCATTTTCCGTGTTCCATCGCGGCCAAGGAAGAGAAACGGCCGGTCGGGGAGTTGACGGTGGAATCCATCGCGGCCAATCCGAATTACACCTTCGATCCTGAGAACTTCCCGGAACTGGACGAAACCCAGCGCGGCTATGGCAAATTGATCATCCCGCCCGGTCCGAACAATCCGGTCGGCACGGTGTGGATCGGGTTGAGTCGGCCCGGCTACGGCATCCACGGCACGCCGCATCCCGAACAGGTGGGCCGCACCGAATCCCATGGCTGTTTCCGGTTGGCCAACTGGAACGCCGAGCGCCTGATGAAAATGATCACCATCGGCACGCCGGTCGAGGTGGTGAAGTGAGAGCCGGATGGACGAGAAGGGGATTCGCCGTAGAGAAGGATATTTGTAGCCGCGCGCGGTGAGCGCGGAGAGCCCGGTGACCGGTCGCGGAGGATGGCGAATTTTTCGAGGCGATGGGAGAGGGAATGTACCATGCGTGGAGGCGAATGTCGGCAGTGGTGAGCCAGAGGTCTTGGTATTGCCAGCCGTGCCGGTCGGGAGTGTCAGCCACGTGGTGCGTGGGATAGTAGGATCAAGCGCGGTTCGCGCCAACGGAGGTAGAGGGCGAAGGGGACGAAGGCCACGATGAGGATGAGGAGCAGGTTCATGATGCGCCGACGCATGTCAATTGCCTGAGAATACCAGACCATGCTTGATTCCGCCCACTGGGCATGGTAGCAACGGCATATGCGCTGTCCGAAGTGCGGTGCGCAAAAGGACAAGGTGGTGGATTCGCGGGCGGGGGACGATGGCGCGGTGATTCGGCGTCGTCGGCAATGCTTGCGGTGTCACACGCGCTTCACGACCTACGAACAATTGATCCGCGAGACGCTCCGGGTGAAGAAGCGCAACGGGGTGTACGAGGATTTCGACCGGCGAAAACTTCTGGCAGGGATCGAGAAGGCGTGCGAAAAACGCCCGGTTAGTTCCGCGCAGATCGAGCAGTTGGTGGATCGAATCACGACGGAACTGGAGAACGATTACGGGCGCGAGGTGACGTCGTTGCGGATTGGTGAGCGCGTGATGCAGCATATGCGGAAGCTGGACGAAGTGGCGTACGTGCGGTTTGCCTCGGTGTACCGGCAATTTCGCGACGCGGAACAGTTCATCCATGAGATCCGGCAACTGGTGCGTCAGTCCCGGAAACCGCCCAAGCGAGGGCGGCGCTGATGATTTTATCGCGAGAAGATATTTGCTGGGTAGTGCACATTGATGGGACACGTGTTCCATTCGATGGCGGCCTTCTCAGTCGTTCGATTTACGCTGCCACGGGACGGTCGGGCGAGGAGTACACGTTTTTGGCGGAATCCATCGCGGTGGCGATTGAGCAGTACGCCCGGGAGCATCAGCCGGAACGAGCCGTGACGACAGTCGAGATTGCCGAGATGGTGGAGGCGTTGCTGGCGATGTTGGGGATGGACGATTTGGCCGAGGCGTATGCCGACCGGGGACAGCCAGCGGAGATTGCCCTCGACGAGATGGCCCGCGTACCCGGTACCGGTTTTGAGTTGGCGTTTTACCGGCAACTGGACGCGGCGTTGGCGGTGCGGCGGCGGGGGGTCTTGCGGTTGCGGGGACTGCGGGATTGTGTGCTGCGCTTGCGCGGGACGCGCCGGTGGAGCGCGGGCTGCCGGCGGTTGGCGGAGGAGATCGTGCAATACGTGTACGCGCGGGCGGCGCGCATGCCGGGCGCGACGAGCGTGAGCGTGATGGAATAGGAGGCCGTCGAAATGGCAGACAACATTTTCGCCAAGATCATCCGGAAGGAAATCCCGGCCCAGATCGTGTTTGAAGACGACCGGGCGCTGGCGTTTCGGGACATCAATCCCCAAGCGCCCGTCCACATTCTGGTGATTCCCCAAAAGGACATCACGCGCATCGCCGTGGCCAAGACCGAGGACGAAGCGTTGCTGGGGCATTTGTTGACGGTGGCGGTCCGTGTGGCGCGGCAGGAGGGGATTGCCGACACGGGTTTCCGGTTGGTGGTGAATAATGGTCCACACGCGGGCGAGGCGGTGCCGCACTTGCACATCCACATCCTCGGCGGTCGGCAAATGCAGTGGCCGCCGGGTTGAACGGCCACTCGTGAGCGCGCTGATTCTCTACGAAGACGAGCATCTGCTGGCCGTCAATAAGCCGTCCGGCATCAATACGCATCGGCCCGACCGGTATGCGCCGCAGGGGATTTATGAATGGTTGTCGCAGCGTCACCCTCAACTCTCCATTCTCCATCGGTTGGACAAGGACACCTCGGGCGTGCTCGTGTTCGGCAAGACGGCGCGCGCCAATCAATCGCTGACCCAACAGTTCACCGCGCACAAGGTGCGCAAGACGTACTTGCTCTTGGCCGACATTCGTCCGACGCGGGGCGGGCGGTTTTACACCAAGTCCGGCGGCGCGGAGACGGAGTTTGAGTTGGTCCAGCCACACAGCCGGTATTTCCTCATTCAGGCGCGACCCACAACCGGCAAGACGCATCAGATTCGGCGACATGCGGCCGCAAGCGGGTTTCCCATTTTGGGTGATGTGGAATACGAGGGGACGCCCGCGGCGCGACTGATGTTGCACGCGCGGGCGATTGAGTTTACGCATCCGGCAACAGGCGAGACGATCAAGATCGAGGCGTCGGTGCCGGCCGCGTTTGAGGACTTGGACGTGCTCACGGCGGCGCGAGAGTTCCGGGAGCCGTTGTTCGACGACCAGACGAATTGTTACCGGCTGATCAGCGGCGCGGCGGATGGGTTTCCGAATGTCACGGTGGATTCATATGCCGGGAAGTTGTTTGTCCAGTGGCAACGCGACGTGCCGGAAGACGTGCGGCAAGCGTTGCGGGAGCGGTTGGGAACGCCGGCAGTTGTGGAGCAAATGGTCACGCGACAGAAACGAACCAAGCCGGAGAGCGGCGCGCGCTTCACGGTGCGCGAGAACGGGCTGAACTATCTCATTGGTTTTGGCGAAGGGTACTCCACCGGGTTGTTTTTCGATCAGCGGGAGAATCGCCGGCGATTGCTGGAGATGAAATTGGCCGGCAAGTCGGTGCTGAACTGTTTTGCGTACACCTGCGCGTTTTCGGTGGCGGCGGCGAAGGCGGGCGCGGTGACGACGAGCGTGGATTTGTCGCGGAATTATCTGGAGTGGGGGAAGGAGAACTTCCGGGCCAACGGACTCAATCCGGCAGCGCACGAGTTTGCCGCGGTGGACGTGTTTCAGTGGTTGCGCGGCGCGGCGCGCCGGCAACGAAGGTGGGACGTGGTGATTCTCGATCCGCCGACATTTTCCACGACGAAGAACGGCCGTGTGTTTCAGGCGGAACGAGACTACCGGGAGTTGGTCGCGGCGGTTTTGCCGGTTGCGCAGCCGGGCGGGATACTGTTGTGTTCGACGAATCAGCGGACGTTCCGGCCCCGGCAAGTTGAAGCGATGTTGCGCGAGGCCGTCGGGCGGCTCATGGAGTCGGTGGAATTTGTGACGCTTCCGTTTGATTTCCGCGTGGCACCGGGAGAACAATCTTACCTGACAACCTTCTGGGTGCGGTTGGCGGCATAAACGGGCGCCGGAGCATCGCGAAGACTTCCGGCCCGGCTAATCCGGTCACCCCGATCGCGAGCAAACCGGTCGGCGTGCCAAAGGGTGAAAGGCTCACGGTGGTCTTGCAGATCGGTTCGTCCTGAGTTGCCGAGACGAATGGGCCCAGATGCGGCATCACGTCGCTCGGCGAGGGTAGTTGGTGGAGCAATAACACCCAATCCACCCAGGGTTTGGCGGTCAGTTTTTTCAACACCGGCGGCAATGTTTGGAATGTGCCCGGTTCCGTCAGCCCCGCAGCCACTTCCTCGGAGATTTCGCGGGCCAAAGGCCAGGCGCGCTGATAAAGCGTCGCGGTGTCGCAATAACAGAACGCGCCATTGCCAGCAGGGACCTGACGCACCGCGGCCTGATAATCCGGATTGGCGGCCAACATCGGTCCGCTCCGGGCGATGTGCGCAATCAATTCCCGCGCGAAATCGGGGTCAGAGGCGAGCACGAGGAATCCATCGGCGAAAAAGTATGTCGGCGCGATCTTACCAGCCCCGAGGTGGGTGACCCGGAGCTGGTAGCCCCGGTACGAAAGGTCTTCCCAAGGCGCTTGGGAATCGTCGCCGAGCGTGTTTTGCTTCAGGAGGTCGAGCGTCTGTTCGAGCGGTGCGCGGAGTTTCGTCAGGTCCGAGACTTGAATCACCAAGGCGGTGTCCGGCAGTTCCGCGGTATCGCGCCAGTTGACCAGCAGGGCGACTTCCGGGCCGAGTTTGGCGAGCACGTCGTCGCGCAGATTGATGTCCCCTTGCCGGAGCTGCTGCTCGAATGCGGCGAACATTTGGTTGAGTCGCGGTTGCCGGCTGAGTTCGATGAGCGGCATAATCCGGTCGTAGGCGTCCGCGAACTCGATACTGCGCACGGCATACACAAGGGTGTCAGGATTCGTGAATCGGAGAGTTTGGCGGGTGTTGGGTGGCGGAGGTTGATGCAGCCGGGGATGGAACTGCGTGACTTGGGTTTCACGGACGGCGGTCGGGGTGAACTGCAGGCTCAGCCCCGCGGCGGCGATGCCGACGATGGGTCGGAATGCGGCGGCCCGCGGCGGCGAAAACAACATCAGCGGGCCAAGGTTGCGCAGCACGGGACCGGGATTGAGATACACGATGGCGTCGTGTTCTGCCGGCAGAGCATCCACAAAACGATGGTAAGCGGCGCTGCCGGCTAGCGTGTCCACGTTTGGACCCGGCGTCCGTTTAACGTGGGCGATGACCGTATGCATGGGTTCTTCACCGACGGTGACCACAACCATCGAGCCGAGAAATGTGTAACAAAGAGACACGTCCGCGCGCACACGCCAAACCTTGTAGCGCACGCCTTGGTAGGACCGGGTCACCAGAATTGTTCGCTCGCGGTTGTACCGGCGCAGGTTGAATTCCAAATTGAGCGCCGCGAGTTTGACTTTGAAGAGATTGCCCTTCACGTCGGCGCCGATGATAAGACCGGGCTGCGTCGGCGGGAAGTTGAGGGACGTGACGGCGAGGAAGGCCGGGCCTTGCGGGGCGCGCAGGATTTGTTCGAAGCTGCGGCTGAGCCGCATGGCGGAGCGCGCGTCGAGGGATTCGCGCGCGGCGAGCACCGGTCCGGCGAGGAACGCCTGCACCTGCGGTTCCTGCCAGAGGGCGAAGACGGAACTGGCTGCGAAATGGTGGCGGGCGGCTTTGAAGTCCGGGACCTGCACGAACACAAGTGTGTCCGCCGGCACGAGCGTCGCCGCCGCCGGCGTCGGGCCAACCGGCATCGCCCAGTACACGAGGAGTAGTCCCAGAACGATGATCAGAACGGCCACCCCCCAAAGCAGTCGTCGTATCAATTTCAAGCGAGCGGGATGCTACCGTCTGCCCGGAAATTGCGCAAGCGGTTTGGTTGCCGGTGGGAGGGGGCGTCACTTGACAGGGGTAGTTCTTGGCATATACTGCGGCTCGATATGCAAGCGGAGGTGGGCAGTAGTCCGACCGACGTTGGTGGCGACCGGTTTCCCGCAGTCGGGAAAGGGTTGTGGGCGCACGTGTCGGATGCCGACTGGAACGACTGGCGGTGGCAGCTTCGTCACCGTATCACCTCATTGGCGGCGCTGGAAGCGGTGTTGCCGTTAACGCCGGCAGAACGCGCGGGCGTGGCGCAAGCCGGACATCATTTGGCGTTGGCTATCACGCCCTATTTCTTCAATCTCATCGACCGGGATGACCCGGACTGCCCGATTCGCCGGCAAGTCGTGCCGCGCGTCGAGGAAATGACGACGGCGCCGTGGGAGATGACCGACCCGTGCGGTGAAGATGAACACATGCCGGTGCCGGGACTGGTGCATCGTTACCCGGACCGGGTGCTCTTTCTGGTGACGGACCGGTGCGCGGCGTATTGCCGGTATTGCACGCGCAGCCGGGTGGTCAGCGGGGCGGGGGAGCAACATCTCGAAACGAATTTTCAGGAAGCGATTCAGTATATCCGCGAGCATCGGGAAGTGCGCGACGTGTTGTTGAGCGGTGGGGATCCATTGCTGTTCAGCGATGAACGGCTGGAAGATCTGCTCAGCCGGTTGCGCGCGATCCCGCACGTGGAGTTTTTGCGGATCGGGACGCGGATCCCGATCTTTCTGCCGCAGCGGATCACGCCGGAGTTGGGCGCGATGCTGCGGAAGTATCATCCGTTGTGGATGAGCATTCACACCAATCATCCGCGGGAAGCGACCCACGACGTCAAGGAGGCGTGTGGTCGGCTGGCCGATGCCGGCATCCCGTTGGGGAATCAAACCGTGTTGTTGCGTGGGGTCAATGACGACGCGGTGGTGATGAAGGAACTCATGCACAAGCTGTTGATGATGCGGGTGCGACCATATTACATCTATCAGTGCGATCTGGTGCGGGGCACGCACCATTTGCGGACCAGTGTGCGCAAGGGGTTGGAGGTCATGGAAGCACTGCGCGGTCACACCACCGGGTATGCCGTGCCGCAGTACGTGATTGACGCGCCGGGCGGGGGCGGGAAGGTGCCGATTGCGCCCGACTACGTGTTGGCGCACGACCGGCAGCGCGTCATTATTCGGAATTACGAAGGTAACGTCTTCGAATACCCCGACTTCAGTGAGGTCACCGGTGTTCCTCCTTCGCCGTGCGACGATGGTGCAGCGCCTGCTGTCTGTACCTGTAAGCCCACGGATGGAAGAGATGGAAACCATTGCTAGTCGTTCTGCGGAAGTCCACTTTGGTCTGGCGTGGAACTGGGAGTTCGACCATGACTTCATTCAACTGGTGGATCGCGCCTGCCAACAAAGTGGATTGAGTTGTTTCCTAGTCGGCCCGCACAATCTGTCGCAGACCTTCATCGAGGTGCAAAACAACGAACGTCGATTTCATTGCTTTCTTGACCGCGCCAGCGACAACGACGACCGTTTCCTGCAGTTCAATCAACTACTTCAGTCCAAACGCGTCCATTTCCTCAACGCGCACCATCACTACCAGCGCTCCATTGACAAGGCGAACATCCACGGCGAACTCCTCGTGCGCGGCCTCCAACTGCCGCTCACGGTGATTCTGCCGCCGCACGAAACGGAACCGGATTTCGATCCGCGCATCATCGAACCGTTTGCCAAACCGTTCGTCGTCAAACCGGCCAAAGGCGGCGGCGGCATCGGCGTGTTCCTCGGCGCGACACAGCCGGCCGACGTGATGCAGACGCGCTCGAAGATTCGCAACCAGCGGTTTCTCATCCAGCAACGCATCCAACCGCAGATCATTGCCGGGCGGCGCGCCTGGTTCCGGGTGTACTACGTCTGCGGCCACGTCATTCCGTGTTGGTGGGACGATGTCACCCACCGGTATGGAGTTGTGACGCCTTCCGAACGCACTTCAGTCAACACCGACGAACTCGGGCGCATCGTGAAGATCGTGGCGGAAGTCGCGCAGCTCGATTTCTTCAGCACCGAAATCGCGCTCGATACCGAGGGCCGGTACGTCGTGGTGGATTACGTCAACGATCCGTGCGACATGCGCCTGCAAAGCAAGTATTTCGACGGCGCTCCGGACGTCATCATTGGGGAAATCGTCCAGCACATTGTGGGTTGCATCAAGCGACAATTTGCACCGGCGTCATCTGCGGTTTCAAATGACGTGGCGCGCTGGTGGCCATGATTCATTTCACCGAGTGAATGGCCGCCACAAATCCGCGCGGCACCACCCCGTAAAAAGCCCCGGCAAGTGGTGTGATTGTGTTGAGAGCGACATGGTCCATCACATCCTCCAGGTGATGCGTTAACCGATACACCCGCTTTGTATTGACTGGCCAACCTTCCCGCCGCCGACACCCAAACCGGACTCGTGCCGCCGCCAGTTCCTTCAGCCGCATCCCAGCGCCATGTCGTCGCGCCGCCGCGACCGATAGTAGCAGCTCGACCGTTGGAGTTGCACCGGCCCGCCCGCCCGATGTCGCAAGAGGTGATACCACCCGGCCATCACGGCCGGGTTTTGAGCTTGCCATCCGGCTGAGCGAAAGCTGAAAGTGGTTTACCGAAAGCGGATGAATTGCCGGGCGATCTTCTTTGATGTGGGCGGGACGCTGTTGCAGCCGTGGCCGTCGGTGGGCGCGGTGTACGCGCGGGTGGGGGAACGTCATGGGATTACCGGGAACGCGGCGGAGATTGAACAGCGGTTTCGGGAAGCATGGCGGAGCGTGAAGGCGACGGAGCGCGGGTTGACGAGTTCGAGCAAGGATTGGTGGCGGCAGTTGGTGTACCGGGCGGTCCCGCAGGCGACGGAGGCGTATTTCGAGGAGCTTTATGCGGCGTTCACCCGGGCGGAGGCGTGGCGGGTGTTTGACGACGTGCCGGCCACGCTTCGTGAAGCGCGGCGGCGCGGGCTGCACGTCGGCGTGATCTCCAACTGGGATGAACGGCTGCGCCCACTGCTCCAGAATATGAGATTAACCGACTGGGATTCAATCACGATTTCGTGCGAGGTCGGCGTGGAGAAACCGGGGCGGGAGATGTTTGCGGCGGCGCTGCGCGCGGCCGGGGTCGCGCCGGGTGAAGCGTTGCACGTCGGCGATTCCGCCGTGGAGGATGTGGCGGGCGCGGTGGCGGCGGGGATGCCGGTGGTGTTGATTGATCGAACGGGCGCCGGTCACGATGGGTGCCGGACGGTGCGCGATTTGCGCGCTTTGTGGTCGTTTACGCCTTCGGGGCGGGTTTGCGCATGATGCGGTCTTTGACGTCCCGGTAGCCGAAGTCCACGGCGGCAATCTTCTTGAATTCGATGATCGCCTTCTCGGCATCGCCCATCACTTCGTAGGCGCGGCCAAGGTTGTAAATCAGGTCCTTCTTCAACATGTCCATGGCAGGCGATTCGTCGATGGCTTTGGTGAATTGCTCGATGGCGAGGTCGTGAAGGCCGAGCTTCTCGAAACACTGGCCGAGGTAGTTCAAGGCGGCCATGCGTTTCTGGGGTTGGCCGACGGCGCGCTGGAATTGGTTGATGGCTTCCTGATATTCACCGGCTTTCATGTGGAGCGTGGCGAGATCGTACCGGTACATGAGGTCGTTGGGATACCGCTCGACGAGGCGTTTGGCTTCGACGAGAGCCACCTGATTGAGTTGCTGTTCGAGTTGGGCGATCTCCGTTTCCAGAGCGGCGGCATTGGCGGGTTTGTGGGAGAGCAGGGTCTTCTTGTCCTCGATGCGCTTTTCAAGTTGTTTGGTCTTGATCCCGGAGACTTCGCGTTCGAGGGAGGCGTCAGCGCCTTCGGTTTGGAGAATGGCTTCGAGGTACCGGAGAGCGGTGTCGAAATCCTGTTTCTGGGCGTAGAGCTTACCGAGTTCCCGGCGGACGACCGGGTTGTTCGGGTTCTGGGCGAGTTTTTCGAGGTTCTCTTTGATGAGGTTCTCGACCATGTCTTCGGCGCGGACGACGCGGGATTCTTGTTCGAGGGCCGTGGCCTGTTCCTTGTCAGCAATCACATCGCGGTAGGATTTGGCCGCCTCCCAGCCGCCGCCATGCATCGCGCCGTCGGCGGTGCAGTCTTTAATGGCTTTTTGCGCTTCAAAGTCGTTCGGGTTGATTTCAAGGAGTTTGTCGTAGGTTTCCCGAGCTTGTTCGAATTGCCGGCAGTCGCGATAGGCTTTGCCAAGGTAGTGCAGGGCGCGGGGGTCGCGGGGGTTGACTTTGGCGTAGAATTCCAGGACTTCAACGGTGGTTTCCGGAAAGTTGGCGGTGTAAGCCGCCTCGGCGAGCGTGAGCAAGGCTTGCGGGTTGCGTGGGTCGCTGCTGAGGGCCTGCTCGCACATGGTCATGGCTTCGAGCGGGTCCTTGGGGATGGTCATCTTCGCTTTGGTGAGCAACGGCGCGGCCTTGGCGGTGCTGACCAAGCGCTTGAATGGGTTCGCCGAGGCTTGTTTCACTTGGAGCGCGCGGAGCAACTGGCGGGCTTTGACGAAGTTCGGTTCGGCGGCGAGGCACTGGTAAAACATCTCGATCGCGTAGTCGAAGTTTTTGCGTTCGATGGCGGTCTGCGCTTTCTCGAAGTAATCGCGGGCAGTGCGGTTGGCGGTATCTAGGGTGACGGCGGCCATAATGAATTTGGGTTATTGGTTACCCGCGCAACTTACAACATCGCCGGGAGCACGGTCAACCTCTTTGCCTGTGCCGGTCATTTGGAAGGTTGACAGGGAAAACCGCTTCCTTCATATTGCGAACAAGCGGCTGTCAGCAGACCAGCCAGAATTTTTGGCAAAAAGGACGGGATCTTAGGATGATCAACGAGAAGGTGGCAGAACCCGCAGCGGCGTCGAATAAACCGGCCAACACGTCGCCCCGGGTCGTGAAAGACGCAGTGATTCGCCTGGCCGGCAATTCGCAGGACGGCATTCAGGCCATCGGCGGTTTCCTTGCGCGGCTCGCCGGCCGGACGGACAAGGATGTGATGACGTACATGACGATCCCGGCCACGATTTCCGGCGGCCCGAGCATTTTCCAGGTGCGTCTGGGCACGGGCGAAGTGCTCAGCGCCGGCGACGAGGTGGATTTGCTTGTGGCGTTCTACCAGCATTCGTACCGGGATCACATTGATACGCTGCGCGATGACGGGATCCTCTTGTACGACACCGATCAGGTGAAACCGGAGGCATCGACCAAACGGATGCGCGCTATCGGCGTGCCGATCACCAGTCGCACCATTGAGGCGATTGGCGGCACGGCCAAGGACAAGGGCAAAAACATGTTCGTGCTCGGTCTGTTGGCGCGGATGTTTGATCTCGACGTGCCGAAGCTGGAGCAGATGTTGACCGCCTACTACAAAGGCAAAGGCGAAGATGTGGCCCGCAACGTGTTGTTGGCGTTCCATGCCGGGTACGGCTACAGCCTTACGGAAACCTTCGCGTTCCGGCCCGCGACCACGCGCACCACCCGCGGGCAGGTGGTCACGGACGGCAATCAGGCCGTGGTGTATGGCGCGTTGGCGGCGGGCGTCCGGTTTGGCGGCGGCTATCCGATTACGCCGTCATCCACCATCATGGAAATCCTGCGTCAGGAATTGCCCAAATACGGGGGATTGTTTGTGCAGGCGGAGGACGAGTTGGCGGCGGTCGCCATGACCTGTGGCGCGTCGTACGCCGGCTATACGGCGTTGACCTGCACGTCCGGTCCGGGGGTGTCGCTCAAGTCGGAAGCGCTCGGCTGGGCAGTGATGGCCGAGATTCCCATGGTACTGGTGGATGTGCAGCGCGGCGGGCCAGCTACCGGGCTGCCGACCAACGTCGAGCAAAGCGATCTGAACATTGCCCGATACGGCAGTCATGGCGACTCCCCGCGCATCGTCATCGCGCCGTGTTCGGTGGAGGATTGTTTCTACACCACGATCGAAGCGGTGAATCTGGCGCGCGCCTACAGTTGTCCGGTCATTGTGTTGAGCGACCAGGCGCTGGCCACCCGCGTCGAAACGTGGGAGCGACCGGACTTCAAGAAATGCGTGCAGGATATTTCCCCGAACTTCGCGACCCGTGGCCCGAATTTCAAACCGTACGACAACGCCGGTGATGGAATCGCCCACCACGCCCCGCCCGGTACGCCCATCGCCGATGGCAAATATCCGGTGGTCACCGGCTTGGAGCACGACGAGTACGGTCACCCGGCGGCGCGTCCAGCCAATCATGCGATGATGGTGGCCAAGCGGCGTCGCAAACTCAAGTTGTTGGAATCCAAATTGCCGCCCCCGGAAATGCACGGCCCGAACGAGGGGAACGTGCTGCTGGTGGGGTGGGGTTCGACGCGCGGTCCGATTCAAGAAGCGGTGGATCGCGCCCGGGCCGCCGGTGAAAGCGTCAGCGCTGTGCATTTGCGTTACCTGATGCCGCTGCAACCGGGCATCAAGGAAATCATGGAAGCGTTCAACCATGTGTTCGTGGTCGAGTTGAACGACGAAGGGATGTACGGGTACGGCCAACTGGCCGGTATCCTCCGCGCGAGTTTCTGCGATGCGCGGATTCGCGGGATTAACAAAACGGATGGGCTGCCGTTCAAGGTGCGGGAGATTCTGGAACGGATGCATCAGATGATTAAGGAAACCAAAAACCCGGTGTTGGCCTGAACGGAGGATAATGCCATGATGGCGGAAGCCAAGAACGTCCCAGTCGAACAAGCGAAACCTGCCGATTCTTCACGTTACACGAAGAAAGACCTCGTGGCCGATCATCCGACGTGGTGTCCGGGGTGCGGTGATTTCAGTATCCTGTCCATTTACTTCAAAATGATGGAGAAGCGGCAGGTGCCGCATGAAAAAATCACCAGCGTGGCCGGCATCGGCTGCTCCTCGCGATTCCCGTACTTCGTCAACGCCCACGGTGTCCACTTCCTGCATGGCCGCGCGGCGGCGTTCGCGACCGGCGTCTCGTTGACCCGTCCCGACCTCCACGTGTTTGTGTTCGGTGGCGATGGTGATGCGTTCTCTATTGGCGGCAACCATTTGGAGCACACCGCCCGCAAAAACATCAAGATGACCTATGTCATCATGGACAACGAAGTATACGGGTTGACCAAAAAACAGACGTCGCCCACGTCGCCGCTGGGATTCAAATCCAAGACCGACCCGACCGGAGCGATTGACTATCCGGTCAACCCCATGAAGAAGCTCATTGCGGCCGGCGCGACGTTTATTGCGCGCAGCCATTCACATCTGCCGAACCACGTCATGGAGATGATGGAGTTGGCGATGGACCACGAGGGGTTTTCCGTGATTGAATGTCTCAGCGAATGCACGGAGTTTTATCCGGGCGCGTTCGACTCCGCCAATCCGCGCAAAGGCGGCGTCTTCCAACCCGTGCCGGCAGGACATGATGTGACGGACGAATTGGCGGCCTACAAGTTGGCGATGGCGCCGTTTCCCGGTTACTTCGGCTTGTTCTATCATGTCAACCGCCCCAGCAAGAACGCGCTGGAGGGGCAGCTGATCACCGAAATGAAGAAACGAACCAACAACGCCGCGCCGGTCGAATTGCTGGAAAAGACCTTCGACCGTTTCAGTTGAAACAATGAAGACGACCTTGAAGATTATGGCCTTCGGACTGGGGGGGGCAATCCTGACGGCGGTGTGCGTGCACGCCGACATCGTGACCACATCGACGATGGTTTATACCGGCCAAGTGATTCGCGTCGGGGTCGACGGACTGACGGTCCGGGTTCCCGCGGGCGACATCACGCTTCCCGTCGCGCAAGTTGTCTCCGTTGAAGTCCCGATGCCGGTCGCGGTTCTGGCGGCGAAACAAGCCATGCAGGCCAAGGATTATCAGGGCGCGATCAAGATTCTCAAACCGTGGGTGGACCAACTGGGCGGTTTACAGGTGGACTGGATGGAAGACACGATCCTGTTGCTGGGCGACGCGTACGCGGCCATCCCGGACGCCGCCAACGCCCGGAAGATCTACGACTTATTCAAACAACTCTATCCCCAATCACCCAAGGCCAGCCTGGTGGACGGCAAGTTTGCCCGGATTCTGGTTGAACAAAAGAAGTACGCCGACGCGCTACCGCTGCTCCAGAAGTTTCTCGACCCGTTGCTGGCCAAGCAATCCATCTCCGAAGACGAGGAACAAGCGGTGGCGGAATCGCTGCTCTTATTAGGTGATTGTCAACGCGCCACCGGCAAGCCCGACGCCGCGCTCGACAGTTATCTGACGATCGTCACCTTGTTTGACGTTGAGCCAGCGATCACCTACCAGGCCCGGCAACGCGCCGCGGAAATTTTTGAGATGCAAAAACGCTGGCCGCGCGCCAAGCAGATGTATCAGGAGTTGCTGGCCGCCGCCCCGCCGGCCAACGTGGCCGACGACGCCAAGAAGAAGTTGGCCGCCCTCAACGAAGCGCATCCCGAATGACCACCGCGCAGGCAGCCGTCCTGGGCGTGATCCAGGGAGTCACCGAGTTTCTTCCCGTTAGTAGCATCGCCCACATGCGCATTGTCGCCGCGCTGTGCGGGTGGGAGGACCCCGGCGCCGCTTTCTCCGCCGTGGTCCAATTCATCGCCTATTTTGCCGTGGTTCTGTATTTCTGGCGGGATTACGTGCAGTTTACTCGCGGCGCGGTGCGCGGCATCGGCACCAATGCGGGCCGCCTCGGCTGGATGATTGTCGTTGCCACCGTGCCCATCGGGGTGCTCGGACTCGTGCTTCGGAAACACATCGAACATGCCTGGCGCTCGCTCTACGTCATCGCCGGGGCGTTGATTGGTCTGGCGGTGCTGCTGGCATTCGCGGAATGGATGGAGCGGCTTCGCCAGCAACGCGGGGAAAAATTGCGCGAACTGGATGAACTCGGTTGGCGGGATGCGATCATGGTTGGGTTATGGCAGGCGTGTGCGCTGGTGCCGGGCGCGTCGCGTTCCGGCGCGACGATTACCGGTGGATTGTTTCTCGGCATGAAGCGGGACACTGCCGCGCGCTTTTCATTCCTGATGTCGCCACTACCGGTTTTCGCGGCGGGGCTGTTTGAATTCCACAAGCTGCATCTTACCGCCGGTGCCGACGTGATCAACCTGCTGGTGGCCAGCTTCGTGGCGTTCGTGGTGGGCTACGGCGCGGTGGCGTTTCTGCTCGGCTTCCTGCGCCGACACTCGACGTGGGTATTTATCCTTTACCGCTTGGCGCTGGGCGCGCTCTTGTTCGGACTGCTGGCGACCGGTAAACTCAGCCCATGAGTGCGGTCATCAAATTTGGCACGTCCGGTTGGCGGGGGATCATCAGCGACACGTTCACGTTTGCCAACGTGGAATTGGCGGCCCACGCGATTGCACAGTATCTGGACGAGAATCCGCCGCGCGGTAAGCAGCGCTTGCTCATCGTCGGGCACGACACCCGGTTTCTCTCGCGGGAGTTCGCGACGCGGTGCGCGGAGATCGTGGCCGGCTATGGCTTCGATGTCTGGCTGACGGACCGGGATGCGCCGACGCCGGTCATCTCCCATTGCATCCGGCTGCATCAAGCTTCCGGCGGGATCAACATCACCGCCAGTCACAATCCGCCGGAGTACAACGGTCTGAAGTTCAACGACGCCAAGGGCGCACCCGCACCGCCGGAAATTTGCCGAGGCATTGAGGCGAAGGCGGCGGAACTCGAAACGGCATCCTTACCGTCGCGGCGCGGCGAATACAAGGTATTCGATCCGATGCCGGCGTATGTGACGCAGTTGCGGAAGCTGCTGGATTTCGCGGCGCTGAAACGACGGCGCAAGCGGGCGGTGGTGGATTTGATGTTCGGAACCGGGCGCGGCTATCTCGACACGTTGCTGGCCAAGCGCGGCGGTTGGCGGGTGGAGGCGGTGCATGATGCGGTCAATCCGCTGTTCGGCGATGGTCATCCGGAGCCGATCAAGGAGCACATGGGCGAATTGTTGCGGCGCATGAAAGCCGGGCGCGCGGCGTTGGGATTGGGCTTGGATCCGGATGCCGACCGGTTCGCGATCATCGATGGCGACGGAACATTTTTGACGGCCAATCAGGTGTTGGCGTTGGCGCTGTATCATTTGGTAAAGAACCGGCATTGGACGGGCGCGGTGGTGCGGACGGTGGCGACAAGTCATCTGGTGGATGCGGTGGCCGGGATGCTGGGCGTGAAGGTTCACGAAACGCCGGTGGGATTCAAGTACATCGGCGCGTTGATGGAGCGCGAACCGATCATCGTGGGCGGCGAGGAAAGCGGCGGGTTGAGCGTCAAAGGGCACGTGCCGGAAAAGGATGGCGTGCTGGCGTGCCTGTTGATGGCGGAATTGCTGGCGTATGAGGGGAAGAGCTTGGGCCGGGTCTTGCGGGAGATTGAACGGCAGACCGGCACGATTGTCAGTGATCGTATCAACCTGCGCGTCACGCCGGAGCGGAAAGACGAATTGCTGAAGCGGTTTGCCGGCGGGCTGAGTGAGTTCGGCGGCCAGAAGGTAAGTGGGACGGTGACGGTGGACGGTTACAAGTTTCTGCTTAACGAAGGCTGCTGGGTGATGTTTCGGGCATCGGGAACGGAGCCGGTCTTCCGCTGCTACCTGGAGGCGCGGACGCAGAGACAGCTCGCGACGTTCCGGCAAGCGGCGCTGGAAATTGTGAAATGACGCGGCTTGATTCACGGAGGGGCGGCGGTTATTGTACGCGGTCTGATTGGCGGAGCGTGAAGACGATAATTTTATGAGTATGCGACGGGTAATGACCGGCTTGATCGTGTTGTTGTTGGCCATCAACCTCGGCGTGGCGGCGCGGATTTATTCGGCGGCCAGCCCGGCGGCCGAGAAAGACGATCCCTACGAGCACTTCAAGATCATCGCCGAAGTCATGGAGATGATTCGCGCCAATTACGTGGATGGCGACAAGGTTTCCTATCAAGACCTGACCTACGACGCGTTGAAAGGCATGGTTGACTCGCTCGACCCGCACAGCCAGTTCATGAACCCGAAGGCGTTCGAGGACATGCAGGAGGATACCGAAGGCAAATTCGGCGGGTTGGGAATTGTCATCAGCATGTCCAAGGATGGATTCCTGACGGTGGTCGCCCCGATGGAAGGCACGCCGGGCGCGCGCGCCGGGCTGTTGCCGGGTGATCGCATCGTTCGCATCGAAGGCAAAGTGACGGAGAAAATGTCACTGCAAGATGCCGTCCGTCAATTGCGCGGCGAACCCGGCACCAAAATCACAATCGGTGTCTTCCGCCCCAAGACGAATATGCTCAAGGACTATACAATCGAGCGCGCTGAGATTCCGGTGGACAGCGTGAAGGATGTCCACGGTCACGCCATCAAGTGGGAAGGCAGTTTTCCGCTGATTGCGGACAAGATTGGATACATCCGCATCACCCAATTTAATTCGCCAACTTCGGACGAGGTGGAAGCGGCATTGGAAAAACTGAAAAAGGAGGGCATGACGTCGTTGATCATTGATCTGCGCAACAATCCCGGCGGATTGCTCGATAGCGCCATCAAGATCGTCAGCAAGTTCGTGTCGCGCGGGGAATTGGTTGTTTCCACCGAGGGCCGGGACCTGAAGCAGATCAACCGTTACCAGGCCATCGGCGGACATAAACATCTAAATCTGCCCATCGCGATTCTGGTCAATAACGGCAGCGCGAGCGCCAGCGAGATCGTTTCCGGCGCGATGCAGGATTTGAAGCGGGCGGTGATCATCGGCGAAACCACCTTCGGCAAAGGCTCCGTGCAAAGCATCCTGAAACTGCCGGATGGTTCGGCGTTGCGCCTGACCACCGCCAAGTATTACACCCCCAGCCACAAAGTGATCAACGAACACGGCGTCCAGCCGGATATTATCGTCCCTGTCTCGGATGAAGACGAGATCAAGCTGGCGGAACAACGCGCCCGCGAAAGCTTGCCGCCTGTGGCCGGCGCCGAAAAAGTCGAACTAATCAAGGACGTCCAGTTGGAGCGGGCGATTGACGTCCTCAAAGGCGTCAACCTCTTCGCCCGGCAGGCAAGGATCGGCAATTGGTCAGCCAAATCCGTGGCGACGCCGTAGCCGCCGTGAACGTCCTTGGTCTTGAGACTTCTTGCGACGAAACTTCCGCCGCCGTCGTCCGTGACGGCGCGACGATTCTTTCCAACCGGATCAGTTCCCAGATTGAACTTCACAAACCGTATGGCGGCGTCGTCCCGGAACTCGCCTCACGAAATCATCTGCAATTGATCGAGACCATTGTCGCCGACGCCGTCCAGCAAGCCGGCCTGGGTTTCGCCGAGATTGATGCCGTTGCCGCCACGTACGGCCCGGGACTGGCGTCTTCGCTCCTCATCGGTCTTCACGCCGGCAAAGGCCTCGCACTGAGTCTGGGAAAACCATTCGTCGCCATCAACCACATGGAAGCCCATCTCTACTCGCCGCTGCTCAGTAGCGCGGGCGTTCCGTTCCCGCTCGTCGCTCTCATCGTCTCCGGCGGGCACACCATTCTCGCGCACAGCACCGGCATCGGTCGCCACGAGATTCTGGGACAAACCGTGGACGACGCCGCCGGTGAAGCGTTCGATAAGGTGGCCAAACTCCTGGGCCTCAGTTATCCCGGCGGCCCGGAGATCGACCGGCTCGCCCAACAAGGTAATCCGGCGGCGATCGCGTTCCCCCGCAGCATGCTGGACGACCACAGCCATAACTTCAGCTTCAGCGGCCTGAAAACCGCCGTGATGTATTATTTGAGAAAGAACGATGCGTACCGGCTGGAAGACGTCTGCGCCAGCTTCCAAGAAGCCGTGGTGGATGTGTTGGTGGGCAAGACCGTCCGGGCTGCGGAAGAACGCCGCGTGCAGACCGTTGCCATGGCCGGCGGCGTCTCAATCAACCGCCGGTTGCGGGAGAAACTCGGCGCGGCCGGCCGGCCACGTGGTTGGCGATTGTTGTTGGCAGCCCCGGACCTCTGCGCCGATAATGCCGCCATGATTGCCGCCCTCGCGTACCACAAATTGCGAAGCAGCGCGCCGACCGATTGGGCCGTGGACGTCGCGCCGTCCGTGGGATTGGTTTAACGATGAATGCCCGGTTGATTGTTGCCGACAGCGAACACAACGCCGACATGCTCTACGCGACGGGCTTGTTTGTGCCAGACCCGTTCATCTGGTTTGCGGTGGGCGGCAAGACCTACGTCGTCATGAGCGATTTGGAAATTGATCGCGCCCGAAAAAACGCCTGCGTGGACCGGGTCTTATCCCTGACCAAATACCAGCGCGCTTTGCAGAAGGCCGGGGTCAAATCTCCCCGGTGGGGCGACATCCTGCGGCAAGTGTTGCGTGAGTTCCAGATCCGGCAAGTGGAAGTGCCAGCGGAGTTCCCCATCGGGCTCGCGCGCAAACTGACCGGTATCCGCCTCAAGGTTTGCCGGGAAGCCTTCTTTCCCGAACGCGCCATCAAGAACGCCGTCGAGATCCGGCACCTCAAAATAGCCTTGGGGATGGCGGAGGAGGGGATGGCCATCGCGCTCCGTCTGATACGCGGCAGTCGAATCGGGCGGGATGGTTGGCTCTATCATCAGGGCCGCAAGCTGACCTCCGAAATCGTCCAAGGCGCGATCAATGCCCGGATCGCCGCGCTCGGCGGCAGCGCCATGCACACCATCGTTGCCGGTGGTAATCAGGGCTGCGATCCGCACGAGACCGGCCACGGCCCGCTCCGGGCGCGGCAACCGGTCATCGTGGACATCTTCCCGCGCGACTTGCATACCGGCTATTGGGGTGACATCACCCGCACGTTCGTCCGCGGCCGGGCTAATGAAAAAGTGCGTCGGCTCTACGCCACCGTGGAAGCCGCGCAACAGATTGCCTTTCGTCAACTACGCGCCGGTGTGGATGGCCGTCAGGTCCATAAAGCCATCGATGATTACTTCCGCAAGGAAGGTTATCGCACGGGAAGGAAGGGCGGCCGGATGCGGGGTTTCTTCCATGGCACTGGTCATGGTGTTGGCTTGGAAATTCACGAACGCCCGCGCGTGAGCATCAGTAGCGACAAGCTGGAAGCCGGCCAGGTTGTGACGGTTGAACCCGGCTTGTACTATCCCGGGGTAGGAGGCGTGCGCCTGGAAGATGTGGTGGTGATCAAGTCAACCGGTAACACCAATCTAACGAAGTTCGCGAAGCAGTTGGAAGTATAGTGTTTAGCCAATGGCTCCGGCTGAATCGCCACCAAGGAACGCATAGCCCACAAGCAGATTTGCCATGTGGCGTGGGTGAAACTTGGACCACGGCAGAGCGGGCGATTCCCATTTCACCCGCCGATGTGTAACCTCGGCATCGTCTCAGGGCGATTGCATTTTGAGGTTTGAGAGGACGCGTTGATGTAAGTGGGTCGGTG
>JBBISF010000028.1:0-32098 GCA_037441425.1 Verrucomicrobiia bacterium | reverse complement strand
ATGTCAACGTTTCCTTTGTACAGCCTGATCTTGACGAGTCCGTTGACGGGCTTCCTGGGAAATGAGTGAGACGGGATGAGTTTCGTACAAGAGTTTAATCAGTTGGATTTTGCCGAGGTCGGAGCGTTTGCCGGGCGGGCGACGGCGGCCGATGTGGAACGCGCGCTCGCGGCCAGCCGGCCGGCGGGGGATTGGTTGTGGCATTTTGCCGCGTTGATCTCACCTGTGGCCGGCCAACCGGCTTATCTCGAAGAGATGGCGCGGCGGGCGCATGAGGTGACGGTGAAGCATTTTGGCCGGGTGATTCGTTTGTTTGCGCCATTGTATCTCAGCAATGAGTGCATCAACATCTGCCGGTATTGCGGGTTTTCGCGGGATAATCCCATTTTACGGGTTACGTTGACGCCCGAACAGGTGCGCGCGGAAGCGGCGTACCTGCGGCAACAGGGCTTCCGGCATCTTCTGCTGGTCGCCGGCGAACATCCGCATTTTGTTTCGGAGCGATATTTGCGGGATTGCGTGGCGATATTGCGCGCGGAGTGGCCGAGCATTTCGCTGGAGGTCGGCCCGTTGGAAACCGAGCAGTACCGGGCGCTCGTAGAGGCGGGGGGGGAGGGATTGGTGGTGTATCAAGAAACCTATGACCGCCGGGTTTATGATGAGTTGCACGTCAGCGGTCCGAAACGGGATTTTGATTCCCGTCTGGAAACCCCCGAGCGGGCGTATGCGGCCGGTTTCAAACGGTTGGGGATTGGCGCATTGCTGGGGTTGGCACCGTGGCGGGAAGAATCATTGGCGGTGGCGGCGCATTGCCGGTACTTGCTTCGCCACTGTTGGAAGTCGCAATTAACGGTGAGCATCCCCCGAATGCGTCCGGCGGCGGGCAGTTTTCAGCCGGCGGCGTGTGTGTCGGATCGGGATGCAGTGCAACTGGTTTGCGCATTGCGATTGGCATTTCCGGAGGTGGGATTGGTGTTGAGCACGCGGGAGACGGCGAAATTCCGCAATGGATTGATTCCACTGGGAATTACGTTAATGAGCGCGGGAAGTCATACTGAGCCAGGGGGTTATACCGGGCAGGGCCGGGAGGATTTACATCTCACAAAAGGCGGAAGACGTGTGCAACCGTCGTTGCCGGTGATCCAATCCGAAGGAGAACATGCGACCGTTCAGTTTGAGATTGCCGACGAACGGCCACCCGTTGAGGTGGCGGCGCGCTTGCAGGAAATCGGGTACGAACCGGTGTGGAAAGATTGGGACTTGGCGCTCAATGAAATCTGACTCGCTGCGGATCGTGGCCAATGGAGAGGAACGCACGGTACCGGCTTTGTCCAGCATCACGGATTTTCTCGGAATCTGTGGCTGGAAGGCGACGCAGGTGGTGGTCGAGTATAATGGAGAAGTTCTGTCACGGACCGATTTGGCCAAAGTCCATCTTGCGGAAGGCGATCGTTTGGAGATCATTGTCCCGGTAGCTGGTGGCTGACGGCGCCATATTCTTAAGCCGCGTTCTATCAGGCTAATACGACTCCAATTTTGTTCACTCCCCGGTAAGGGTTCAGATGCTTTATTGGGTCACTTCGCCGGTGAATCAGCACGGCGTAGTCTGATGCTCGGGAGACGGATTTTGGCTTGCTAAATTTTCGTTTGCATATTTCCTGGAAGAGTCGTAGTATCCAGCAGCTAACAAAAAGAGCTTTGATCTGATTCAGGAGTTTGCACGTTCTTCAGAGGGGTTCCCCACCCCCACCTCCTTGGCGTGTAACTCCTGAATCTTTTTTGCCAAATCCCATTTTTCGGCGTCACCGCCATTCGGGCTTGCGTTTGCGGTAAGGTTCACCTAAAAACGCGACCAGATTCCCTTTTCACGATTCCAACCCAACTACGAGGAAAAAATGGGCCAAATCTATGACGACATTACAAAAACCGTCGGACGCACGCCGTTGGTTCGCTTAAACCGGATTACGCAAGGGCTGCCGGCCGAGATCGTCGTCAAATGCGAATTTTTCAACCCGCTCAGTTCAGTCAAAGATCGTATTGGGGTGGCAATGATCGAGACGGCGGAGCGGGAAGGCCGTCTCAACAAGGAAACCGTCATTGTCGAGCCGACTTCCGGCAATACCGGGATCGCGCTCGCTTTCGTGTGCGCCGCCAAAGGGTACCGGCTAATCCTGACCATGCCGGAAACGATGAGCGTCGAGCGGCGAGTGCTCTTGCGGATGCTGGGGGCGGAGTTGGTGTTGACCCCCGGTTCAGAAGGGATGCCGGGCGCGATTCGCAAAGCCGAGCAGGTGCTCCGGGAAACGCGCAATGCGTTCATGCCCCAGCAGTTCAACAATTCCGCCAACCCGGAAATGCATCGGCGGACCACGGCCATTGAGATTTGGGAAGATACCAGCGGGCGCGCGGACGCATTCGTCGTGGGCGTCGGCACTGGCGGCACAATTACCGGTGTGGGTGAAGTGCTGAAAAAGAAGAAAGAAGCTTTCAAGTGCGTCGCTGTCGAGCCGTCGGACTCGGCGGTGCTCAGCGGCGGCAAGCCGGGGCCGCACAAGATTCAAGGCATTGGCGCCGGATTTATTCCCAACGTGTTAAACACCAGCATCCTCGACGAGGTCATCCGCGTGACTAATGACGACGCGTTTGTGATGGCGCGGCGGTTGGCCAAAGAAGAAGGCCTTCTCTGCGGTATTTCGTCCGGGGCCAATGTGTGGGCCGCTATTCAGTACGCCCAGCGTCCGGAAAACAAAGGCAAGCTGATTGTCACGATTGCGCCGTCCACAGGCGAACGCTATCTCAGCACCCCGTTGGCGGATGCAGCGCGCGCTGAAACCTCCCGCTCGTGACACCGGCTGCGGGGCGGAAAAGTTTATCGATCATGAAGAAGACAGCGTTATTATTTGCCGGGCAGGGCGCGCAGACGGTGGGGATGGGGAAAGATTTGTGTGAACGATTCGTGGCGTGCCGGCAATTGTTCGCCTGCGCCAATGAGGTACTGGGGCGCGATTTGCAGAAAATCTGTTTCGACGGGCCGGCAGATTTACTAACGCAAACGGACAACGCGCAGCCGGGAATTTTTGTGACGAGTCTGGCGTGCCTGGCCGCGCTGGGAGACGTGAAATTTGACGCCACGGCCGGATTGTCGCTGGGAGAATTCACGGCGTTGACGGCGGCGGGGGCGATGAGTTTTGAAGATGGTTTACGAGTTGTGCAGGCGCGCGGCCGGTTCATGCAGGAAGCCTGCAACGCCACCGATGGCGGCATGGCTTCGATCATCGGAATGGAAGAGACAGCGCTTGCGGAAGTTTGCCGGGAAGCCGATGTGGACCTGGCTAATCTCAACTGTCCGGGCCAGATTGTGATCTCCGGCGAAAAATCGAAGATCGCGAGGGCGGTGGAGTTGGCCAAGGCACGCGGCGCGAAGCGGGCCATCCCGTTGCAGGTGGCGGGCGCGTATCATTCCCGGCTAATGGAGAATGGCCGGCTGAAGGTCGCGGCGGAGTTGGTGAATTTGCCGATGCGGGAGCCGAAAGTGCCGGTAGTCTCGAACGTGACGGCGCGTCCCGGGGGCAGCGTGGCTGGGATTAAAGATTTGCTGGTCCGGCAGGTCACGTCGCCGGTCCGGTGGAGCGATTCGATGCAGTGGCTGATCGCCCAGGGTTTCACACGCTTTATTGAGCTTGGCCCGGGTAACGTGTTGGCGGGCTTGATGAAGCGGATCAACAAAGATGTGGAGATGATTTCGGTGAGTGACAGCGCAACTCTTGATGCGGCAGTATTGACAATGCGGCAGGGCGCGCAGTAGGAAAGCCGGTTATGGAACGATTACTGGAAGGCAAAGTGGCGGTCGTTACAGGGGCGGGGCGGGGGATCGGAAAGGCGATTGCGATCCGATTGGCGGCGGAAGGGGCGGCGGTGGCGTGTTGCGGGCGGACGTTGGCGAATGTGGAAGCGGTGGCCCAGCCGATTGCCGGTAAGGCGTATGCGGTGGACGTGGCGGATGGGGAACAGGTGGCGGCGACTTGTGAGAAAATCCTCAAGGACTTCCACCGGGTGGATGTGTTGGTGAATAATGCCGGGGTGACACGGGATCAGTTGTTGTTGCGGATGAGCGGGGAGGATTGGGATACGGTGTTGGATACGAACCTGAAAGGGGCGTTTCATTTCACAAAGGCGTTGTCGCGGGCGATGCTGAAACAGCGGAGCGGGCGCATCATCCATATCTCGTCAATTTCGGGCTTGACGGGTAATGCGGGCCAATCTAACTATGCCGCGTCGAAAGCGGGATTGATTGGGTTCGCGAAGTCGCTGGCGCGGGAGCTGGCGAGTCGGAGCATCACGGTGAATGTGGTGGCCCCCGGTTTCATCGTGACGGACATGACGGAGGGTCTCGGGGCCGAGACAAAGCAGGCAGTGCAGGGACGGATTGCGTTGGGGCGATTCGGGGCCCCCGAGGACATTGCGAACGCGGTGTTGTTTCTAGCCAGCGATCTGGCGAGTTACATCACCGGTCAAGTGCTGACGGTGGACGGGGGTTTGGTGATGTAAGAAACCGGGCCGCACCGCGCAGTTAGTTTTTGACAGCCGGGCGGTCCATTGAGTAAAGAACAGCAGTAAGCGATTTACTAACGAGGAGGAAAATCATGGCAGATAAATCAGTCCAGGAACGTGTGAAGGAAATCATCGTCGAGCAGTTGGGGGTAAATCCCGACCAGGTGACACCGGAAGCGAAGTTCATCGAGGATCTTGGGGCGGATTCGTTGGACACGGTGGAACTGGTGATGGCGTTTGAGGAGGAGTTTGGCTCGGAGATTCCTGACGAAGACGCGGAGAAGTTGCAAACCGTCGGCGACGTGGTCAAGTACATCGAGGAACGTGGCGAAAAATAACGATGGAGCCGGTGGCGATGTAGTTGGCTGCAGATGGCAGCCCATTTGAGGCATAAAGTTTGACGCGGCGCTTTATGCCTCATTTTTTTGACGTGAACAGCTGAGACGATTATGAGCGAACGCAAAGTGGTAATCACCGGGATTGGATTGGTGACGCCGTTAGGCTCGGAGTTGGATGCGTTTTGGAAGAGCCTGCTGACGGGCCGGAGCGGCATCCGTTCGATTACACGATTCGATACCACGAAATTCGACACCAAAATCGGTGGTGAAGCGCAAGGCTTCAAGCCGGAGGACTTCATGCCGCTCAAGGATCTGCGGCGGACAGACCGGTACACCCAGTTCGCCACCGTCGCCGCCAAGAAATCGGTTGCGGACGCGGGTCTCGAACTCGACAAGGAAGACCTCAACCGCGTTGGTGTCCTGATCGGTTCCGGCATCGGCGGGATGGAAACCATCGAGAATCAGGTGGGGGTTCTCCTCAACAAGGGGCCGAACCGCGTCTCGCCGTTCATGATCCCGATGCTGATTGCCAATATGGCCGGGGGTTATGTTTCGATGCTGCTCGGCGCCAAAGGTCCGAATTTTGCCGTCGTCTCCGCCTGCGCTACCGCGACGCACGCGCTGGGCGAAGCGGCCCGCGCCATCGTTCATAATGATGCCGACGTGATGATTGCCGGCGGCAGTGAAGCGGCCATTACGCCGATCGGCTACGCCGGGTTCGGTTCGATGCGGGCGCTCAGCACGCACAACGACGCGCCCGAAAAAGCCAGTCGCCCGTTCGACGCGGAGCGCGACGGGTTCGTGATGGGTGAAGGTGCGGGGGTTTGCATCCTTGAATCGCTGGATCACGCCCGACGGCGGCACGCGCGGATTTACTGTGAGATTGCCGGCTATGGCATTACCGGCGATGCGTATCACATGAGCGCCCCGGCGCCGGAGGGAGAGGGCGCGGCGCGCGCCATGACCATGGCGTTGCAACACGCGCATCTAAATCCCGAACAAATTCAGTATATCAACGCGCACGGCACCTCCACGCCGGTCGGTGACCGGTGCGAGACGCAGGCGATCAAGACAGTCCTGGGCGGTCACGCTCGAAAAGTGGCGATCAGTTCCACCAAGTCCATGACCGGCCATCTGCTGGGCGCGGCGGGCGCCGTGGAAACAGCGGTTTGCGCGTTTGCCATCCGGGATGGCCTCATTCCGCCGACGATCAATTATGAGCACCCGGACCCTGAATGCGATTTGGATTATGTGCCGAATACAGCCCGGGAACTGAAGATTGACGCGTGTGTCAATAACTCGCTGGGGTTTGGCGGTCACAACGCCACGCTGATCATTAAGCGGCACGAATAATTGTTGTTGCCACAGCGCGCTTGCTTTTCCCAACGAAAGCGGTATAATCACCGTGCTCTATGGGAACCCGGGATGCTCTCACCCAAGCGGAAGGGATGAACTAAGCAATGCTGATCTCCAATGGTACTCGGGTGCCGCGTAAGAAAATTGCGCTTACCTTGGCGGACGGATTTTCAACCGCCATTGCCATCTTGCTGGCAGTGACCTTGCGTGTGGGATGGGGTGACGGTTTTAACTATATTCGCCATCACCAGTTCGGCCTGGTGTCGGCCTGGCTTTTGTTCTGGTTGGCGTTCTACATTGGCGGACTGTATGAATCACAACGGCTGCTCCGCCTGTCCAGCACGCTTTCCGCCGCGCTGGTTTCCGTGGCGCTGGGCGGGTTGCTCGTCACGGCTTTCTTTTACGCCACGTTGACGCCCGACATTGGCCGCGGCATTTTCTTCGGGTTTGCGCTCTTTGTGTTTGCGGCGGTCGTGCTGAATCGCCTGCTCTACATGACCGCGATTCGGCGCGGGTTCATGGCCGAGCGTTGTTTGATTATCGGCAGCGGCCATGAATCGCGCAAAGTGATTGAACTGGTTCATCGCCATCCCCATGCCGGCGTGAAAATCCTCGGCGTGATTCATCCCAACGGCGACCACGAGGCCGTCGGCAAGTTCATTGGCGAATATCCCGTGCTGGGCAATCTGGGGACGCTGGACCGCTTCGTGGATCTGTACGACATCAACCGGCTGATTCTGGCCGCCTCGGTTGATTACGAACCGGTTTTGCTGCAACGGCTGCGCGCCTTCCGGTATCGCGGCTTGGCGCTGGTGGATTTCGTCACATTGTACGAGGAACTCGCCCAGGAAATTCCCATCGATCATATCAACGACGAGTGGTTGTTCTTCGCTTCGATGAACAACTCGCGGTTTCATATCCGGCGGATGAAGCGCTTGGTGGACATCGTCGTGTCCGTGATCGGCTTGATGGTGCTCGCCGTGCCGGCCGCGATCGCGACGGCGTTGGTCAAGCTCACCTCGCCCGGCCCTGTTCTCTACCGGCAAGAGCGGGTGGGGCGGGCCAGCAAGCCGTTCACCGTGATGAAGTTGCGGACGATGCGCGTGGACGCGGAAGACGAAACCGGCCCCATTTGGGCCACCGAAGATGACCCGCGCATCACCGCGGTCGGCAAGTGGCTACGCAAGTTCCGGGTAGATGAAATTCCGCAGCTCTGGTGCGTTTTGCGGGGGGACATGAGTCTGATCGGGCCGCGGCCTGAGCGGGCGGTCTTCGTCCAGAAGCTTTCTGAGAAAGTGCCGTTCTACGCCGAGCGGCTGCTGGTCGCGCCGGGCATCACCGGCTGGGCGCAAGTCATGCACCCGTACACGGCCAGCATCGAAGAATCGCGCCGCAAACTCCAGTACGACCTCTACTACATCAAACACATGTCCTTCCTTTTGGATGTCTTCATCATGCTGAAGACATTCAAGACCATCATCTTTGGCCGCGAGCGGGCCAAGCACAAAACCGGTCCGCAGGAGCACACGGCTCCGGCCGCGCCAATGGAAACCAAACTGCTGGAGTTCAAACCGACCGGCCACGCCCTCCCCGACAAAAAAGTCGAGCCGGGCGGCTGATCGGACGTGGTTTGCCGTTGCTTTTCCGTCCCGCCCAACTCAATAATCAGCCGGCGCGGATGAAAGAATATCTCGATCTGGTCCGGTTGGTTCTCGAACACGGGCAGCACAAACCAAGTCGCACGGGGGTGGATACCGTTTCCTACTTCGGCGCGCATTACCGGGTGGACTTGGCGCAGGGTTTTCCGCTGCTCACCACCAAAGAGGTCAACTACACTTCCTGTCTCCGGGAACTCCTCTGGTACCTGTCCGGTGAGGACCACATCCGCAATCTGCGCCACCACACCAAGATTTGGGACGCCTGGGCCGATGCCGATGGCAATCTCGAAACCGCTTACGGCCGGTACTGGCGGCGGTTCCCCAGCCCCTACCGGGAGCGCGACGGCCAATGGAAGATCCGGGAAGTTGACCAAATCCAATACGTCATTGATACCCTCAAGAACGAACCGACCAGCCGGCGGATGGTGGTGACCGCTTGGGAACCCGGCAACGCGGAGTCCAGCAAGTTGCCGCCGTGCCATTACAGCTTCGTTTTCAACGTTCAGGAGGGCCGGCTCAACTGCCATCTCACGCAACGTTCCGGCGACATCGCGCTCGGCATCCCCTTCAACCTCGCCTGTTACGCCACGCTCACCCAGATGCTCGCCCAGGAAGTCGGCTTGGCGGTGGGTTGGTTCAGCCACACGATCGTTGATGCGCACATCTACACCGCGCTCGCCGGCAGCGGCATGGCCGAATACGATCACGTGCCCGGCCTCCGCGAACAACTCAAACGCGCACCGCGGCCGCTTCCGCGCCTCGTCATCGCGAAGAAGTCGTTCAACGAGTTGCACTTCGAGGACTTCCAGGTGCAGGACTATCACCCGCACCCCAAAATCAAATTCAAAGTCGCCGTATGAAACTGGTCATCATCGCCGCCGTGGCCCGCCACGGCGTCATCGGCGATCAGGGCCGGATTCCGTGGCACATCCGCGACGATCTCCAGCGCTTCAAGCGGCTGACGATGGGCCACCCGGTCATCATGGGGCGCAAGACCTACGAGTCCATCGGCAAACCGCTGCCCGGTCGCCGCAACCTCGTCCTCACCCGGCAAACCACGCTGCCCGGTGTGGAATGCTTCGCCAGCCTCGACGCGGCGTTGAACGCGTGTCGCGACGAAACCGCCTTCATCATCGGCGGCGCAGCCGTTTACCGGAAAGCCCTGCCATTGGCGGATGCGTTATACCTGACCGAAGTGCACCGGGAAGTGGCGGGCGACACGAAGTTCCCGGAATTTGATCATTCCCAATGGACCGAGAAATCGCGCACCGACGCCGACGGTTATTCCTTTGTCGAATATGAGCGACTCCATCACGTTTCACGGCGCGGTTGACGGCTCGCTTCCAAACTTCATCTCTACTCCCGCCTGTTCAATCTGGTCAGTTCTGCTCCGGCTTGACGAGCCCGTCCAAGCCCGCTGCAAGGGCGGCGGATTGCCTGCCGTCCGACGCGCTGAAAACTTCCTCGTATCCCTCCGTGCCTTTGCATGTCCCGCGCCACGCGGGATGAATCATCCGCGGTTAACACCCCCCGTCTTTCCTGGTCTCCCTGTAGCAACTTCCTTCGCTCCGCCTTGTGCGTTCCGCCCGGGACCGGTAAAATACCGGCGGGCATGGACACCGCCAGCACACAATTCCGACCGGCGTTTCACGTGATGACCAAACCGGTTGGGCCGATCTGCAATCTCGACTGCAAATACTGTTTCTATCTCGAAAAGGAACAACTCTTCCCCCAGACGGAGAATTTCCGGATGACGGAGCCGGTGTTGGAGGCGTACATCCGGCAATACATCGCGGCGCAAACGGTGCCGGAAATCTCGTTCGCCTGGCAGGGCGGGGAACCGACGTTGCTCGGCGTGGAGTTCTTCCGGAAGGTCGTTGCCTTGCAGACGCGGTACGCCGACGGCAAGAAGATCACCAACGCCATCCAGACCAACGGCGTGTTGCTCGACGATGAATGGTGCGCGTTTCTCACGGAACACCATTTCCTCGTCGGCCTCAGCGTGGATGGGCCGCGGGAGTTGCACGACCGGTACCGGGTGGACAAACAGCAGAAACCGACGTTCGACGCGGTGATGCGCGGGCTGGAGTTCCTGAAGAAGCACCAGACGGAGTTCAACACGCTCACGGTGGTCAATCGCGCCAACTCGCAGCAGCCGTTGGCGGTATACCGGTTTCTCAAGGAGATCGGGTCGGGGTTCATCCAGTTCATTCCCCTGGTGGAACGGAAGGCGGACAAATCGGCCAAGGCGCTCGGGTTGGATTTCAGCGAGCCGCCGCCGTTGGACAAGTATGCCGGCGGGTCGCCCGTGACGAGTTGGAGCGTGGAGTCCCGGCAGTACGGCGAGTTTCTGGCGCAGATTTTCGATGAATGGGTCCGGCAGGACGTGGGCCGGGTGTTCGTGCAGTTGTTCGACGTGGCACTGGGGAATTGGATGGGCGTGGGATCGAGTCTCTGTGTGTTCGCGGAACGGTGCGGCGGGGCGATGGCGCTGGAACACAACGGCGATCTGTACGCCTGCGACCATTACGTTTATCCGAACTTCAAACTCGGCAACCTGCTCAACCAATCACTCGGCGAGATGGTGAACTCACCCGCGCAGGAGAAGTTCGGCAACGACAAGTTCGATACGCTCCCGAAGTATTGCCGGGAATGCGCGGTGCGGTCCGCCTGCAACGGCGAATGCCCGAAACACCGGTTCATCCGCACGCCCGACGGCCAGCCGGGATTGAATTATCTCTGCGCCGGTTACAAACGGTTTTTTAATCATGTGGATCCGTACATGCGGCAGATGGCCACGTTCGTCCAGGCCGGTCAGCCGGCGGCGCTGATCATGAACCAGGTCTGACGCTCCCACCCGGCGGCAGCGGCCGGAAGTTCAAGCACGGCTGTGGGCGTTGATTAACCGGCCAACTCGGATAAGGCCACGGTCCGCTTCTCCAGCCGGGATTTCTCGGCGGCGAAAACAATCGTGTGGGTGCGCAGGGATTCTGCCGCATCCGTCCAGACCAGAGTCGGGTCATTTTGACGGATGGCTTCGAGCCAGGCGCGTAGGGCGCGCGAGTCGCCGCCGCCGTGGCCGCCGGGTTCTTCACCGAGCACAATCTTTTCCCGGTTGTTGTCGCCGAACGTCTTGACGATGATTTCGTTTTCGTTGAATTCCAGTTCGCCCGCGGTGCCGTGAACCCGAATCCGGCGCCCGCCGCCTTGCGTGAACGCCGTCATCGTGAACGTCGCGGTGATGTCGCCTTCAAAATCGAGCGTGACCACCTGGTGATCGACGACATTATTGTCGCAGCGCCAGACGCAGCGGCCGTAGGGGCCGGTTCGGAGCGCGGCCAAGTGGGCCTCGCGCGTGTGGACCGGCGCGACGGTATTCGTTGGCCAGCCCTCCAGATTGCCTTGGGTATAAGCCTTGATCGCGGAGTAGGGGCAGGTGGGTTCGACTGGACAGCCGTCGGTGCACCGCGCCGGGCTGCCGGGCGGCGCGTTCTCTGCTTTGAAGTAAGTCAGCGACCCGAACGATGCCGCGCGCCGGCAGGGGCGATTGACCAAATGGGCAATGTAATCGAGGTCGTGGCAGCTCTTGGCCAGCAACATGAAGGCGGCGCGGTCGGTATTGCCCCAGTTGCCGCGGACGAAACTGTGGGCTTGATGCCAGAAGCCAACCTGTTCGAGTTGGTCGATTGTCACAAGCTGGCCGATTCGTCCGGCATCGAGGAGTTCTTTGACTTTCCGGAAACCCTTGTGGTAGCGGAGCGAATGGCAGACGGCGAGGATTGTTCCGGCTCGGCGCTGCGCGGCGGCGATCGCCTGGCAATCGGCCAGCGTCGTGGCCATGGGTTTTTCGAGGAAGAGATGATACCCGCGTTCGAGGCAGGCCACCGCCGGGCCGACGTGTTCCTGATCCATCGTGGCGATCACCACCGCGTCACAAAGTTTTGGTTGTTTGATGAATTCGCGCCAGTCGCGGAACACGGTGTTGGCGGCGAGACCGTGTTGTCTGGCAAAGGCCTCGCGGTACGCATCACGTGGTTCGGCGACCGCAGTCACCCGGGTCAGATGGGAAAGCCCCTGCAGGATGTCCCCAAAGACAGCGCCGCGTCCGCCGGCGCCGAGCATGGCGACCGTGATGGGGTTCCGAGTCTCAGTTTGCATGATAAACGCTCCTATGTTGTCGTCAAAAGGCGGGGTTATATCCCGGGTTGTCGGCGAAATCAACGGTGGACGTGGCGACGGTCCGTCGCTTACAGCCACAGTTGCCGGTCGAGGGAGCGGAACTGGATGGCTTCCTGGATGTGTTGCGGTTTGATCGCGTCACTCGGTTCGAGATCGGCAATCGTCCGGCTGACTTTCAGGATGCGATCATACGCGCGGGCGCTGAGGTTCAACTCGGTCATGGCCATCTTCAGTAACTCCTGACATTCGTCGTCCAACCGGCAAAACTCTTTCAGCTCCTTGGGTGACATCTGGGCATTGACGCGCCCCAACCGGTTGCGTTGGATGGCCCGGGCGGCTTCAACGCGGACGCGAATCTTATCGCTTGGCTCACCGGTGGAATCGCCGGCCATCTCCTTGTACTTCACCGTCGGGACTTCGACGTGAATATCAATCCGGTCGAGTAACGGGCCGCTGATTTTGTTCCGGTACTTCAGAATCATGTTCGGCGAACACCGGCATTCGCGCTTGGGATCGCCATAAAAACCGCAGGGGCACGGATTCATCGCGGCCACCAACATGAACCGTGACGGATAACTCATCGTCCCCGCCGCGCGGGAAATCACCACCCGCCCTTCCTCCAGCGGTTCCCGCAACGCCTCCAGCACGTCGCGGTGAAACTCCGGCAACTCATCGAGAAACAACACGCCGTTGTGCGCCAGACTGATCTCGCCCGGCGTGATGCTCGACGAACCGCCCAGCAACCCGGCATTGCTGGCGGTGTGATGCGGTGAGCGGAACGGTCGCGTCGCCACCAACGCCTGACCTTTCGCGAGCAGACCGCAGATGCTGTGAATCTTGGTGACTTCGAGCGCTTCTTCGAGGTGCAACTCCGGCATGATCGTGGGCATCCGCTTGGCCAAAAGCGTTTTCCCACTGCCTGGCGGACCGATCATGATGACGTTGTGGTTGCCGGCCGCGGCAACTTCCAGTGCCCGTTTGACGTGTTCCTGTCCTTTCACGTCCGCGAAATCCACGTCGTACTTGCGCTGCTGCTGGAAAACCTGCTCCGAGTCCTCCTTGAACGGCACAAGGTCCCGCTTGCCGGCAAGAAACTCGGCAATCTCGCGCAGATTCTTGGCCGGGTACACGTCGATGCCGGCCACGACTGCCGCTTCCGCTGCATTGTCCACTGGCACGATCAACCCGCGTTTGCCTTGTTGCCGGGCGCAGAGCGCGATGGGCAACACGCCGTTGACGCTGCGCACCTCGCCACTCAGTGCCAACTCACCGACAATGACGAAGTCATGAAGCTGTGGCGCTTGAATCTGGTCGGTGACCACCGCGATGCCGAGTGCAATCGGCAAATCAAAACTCGGCCCCTCCTTTTTTGTGTCGGCGGGGGCGAGATTGATGGTCGTGTGCGTGCGGACGAACCGGAAACCGCTATTCTCCAGCGCCGTCTTCACGCGGTCGCGCGATTCCTTCACGGCCGCATCCGGCAGTCCGACGATGACCACCATTGGATTGCCCCACTGGCCGGCATTGACTTCGATCTCGATGGGGTAGGCGTCAATACCGAGCACGGCGGCGGCGTGAACCTTGGCGAGCATGGACCGTTTGTAACGGAGAACGCCGGCGATGTCGAACGGGTTTTTTGAACGGTGATGCCACAAACGGCAGCGAACACTGGTCAGTGGCGGCGCGGTTTTTCAGCCAGCCGGCCGATGTGACCGTCAAGGCGAAACGAACCCGTCGTTTCTGCCCGACCGAACCGCAACGCTTGCGCGAGACGGCGGCGAAGATCCTGGCCCACCGGTTTGATCTGCTTGGATCTGGGCCGGTGAATTTGGGGGCGGAGTTGGATTGGCATCGCGATTACCGGGTGATGTACAACTGGCCGAGAAACGCAAACTACCCGAAGCTGGGCCGTGGGCGGTAAGTTCTTTGATGATCCGCAATTGCGTCGCGCCGGGCAGGTTGCTCGCGCCGATGCGCTGAGTTTTACGCTCAACGTTGGCGGGATCGACTTGATCACCCATGCCGGGACGTACCATTACTCCAGCGATTTCGCCGTGCCTTGAGCCGGGGACTCTCTTTCCAGTCGGCCCAGCGTGCGGGGTTCAGGTCGCTTCTACGGAAACAGGCCGCGCAGGGCTTTGGCGTTGGCGATGCGTTGGATGCCGAGGGCGAGCGCGGCATCGCGCATGTAGAGCTTGCGTTTCTTGGCAAACTGCAGCACCTGCGTGTTGGCGGTCTCCAGCATCCGGTAAAGTTTGTCGTTCACTTCGGCTTCGCTCCAGAAGAAGCTCTGGAGGTCTTGCACCCATTCGAAGTAGCTGACGATCACGCCGCCGGCATTGCAGAGCACGTCCGGGATGACGAAGATGTCGTCGCGCTCGCGCAGGACGGCGTCGGCTTCCGTGGTGGTCGGGCCGTTGGCGGCTTCGGCGAGAATCTTGCAGCGCAATTTGCCGACATTTTTCTCGGTGATCTGGCATTCGAGCGCGGCCGGGATCAATACGTCGCAATCCAGTTCGAGCAGTTGCTCGTTGGTGATGCGTTCGCAGTTGTGGTTGAACTCGCCGAGATGGCCGTGCTGGTTTTGGTGGGCGAGGAGTTGGTCCACGTCCAAGCCGTGGGCATTGTACACGCCGCCGGTATGGTCGCTGACGCCGATGATGCGCGCGCCGAACCGGCGCAGTTGTTCGGCGGCGATGGAGCCGACGTTGCCGAAGCCTTGGACGACCACCCGGGTGGCGTCACTGTGGCGGCCTTGGTTTTCCAAGGTGCGGTTGACGAGGTAGGCGACGCCACGGCCGGTGGCTTCACGCCGGCCAGCCGAGCCGCCGAGGCCGACCGGCTTGCCGGTGACGATCTGCGGGACGGGATTGCCGATGTGCATCGAATAGGTGTCCATCATCCACGCCATGATTTGTTCGTTCGTGCCGAGGTCCGGGGCCATCACGTCGATGTGCGGGCCGATGAAGGGGATCATCTCCTGCGTGAACCGGCGGGTGAGCCGTTCGAGTTCACCCCGGCTGAGTTTGCGCGGGTCGCAGGCCACGCCGCCTTTGGCGCCGCCGTACGGCAAACCGCTGAGGCCGCATTTCCAACTCATCCACATCGCCAACGCGGCGACTTCACCGATGGTCACGTCCGGGTGGTAGCGCAGGCCGCCCTTGGTCGGGCCGACGGAGAGATGGTGTTGGACCCGGTACCCGTAAAACACCTCGGTGTGACCGTCGTCCATCCGCACGGGGACGGTGACGGCGATGGCGCGCCGCGGGGCTTTGGTGCGGACGCGTTCGCTCTGGCCAATGTTGAGCATGTCGGCGACGCGGTCGTATTGCTGGCAGGCCATCACGTAGGCCGGTGACTCCCGAAACTCATTAATCATGCGAGGCTCCTTCTTCTTTCCCAGGGGGGTTGCCCTGGCTCCTGTGTTTTTTCTTCATGACGGGGCGCGCTGCAAGGCTGTTTCTTTTATCGCCTTCCGGCTGGTGACTGCAAGCCCACACCGCAGCCCCCGACAACATCCACGCGCCGTTTCGTTTCTTCACGAAGATGGGGTTGGTAATGGCAAGGGGGAAGCCCATTGTTTGCCGAGCGGCAATCCGTTTCCACCCGGCCTGGAAGAATCAGACGTTGCCGGGTTCGAGCGGAAAGTAGGCGACCGCATTCCGGTAGCAAATGTCGCGCACGAGGCCGCTCAATAGCTTCATGTCCCGTGGGAGTTCGCCGTTGACCACGTCGCGGCCGATCACATCGCAGAGCAACCGGCGGAAGTATTCGTGCCGGGAATAGGAAAGGAAACTCCGCGAATCGGTCAGCATCCCGACGAACCGGCTCAGCAATCCGAGGTTGCTGAGTGCATTGATCTGCCACTCCATGCCTTCCTTCTGGTCGAGAAACCACCAGCCGCTGCCGAACTGCAATTTGCCGGGCACACTGCCGTCCTGGAAACTCCCGATGAGCGTGGCGAACGCGTAGTTGTCGGCCGGATTCAGGTTGTAGAGGATCGTCTTCGGCAACCGGTTGTGCTGGTCGAGTTGGTCCAGATACCGGCCGAGCGCCGCGGCCTGCGGCCAATCGCCGATGGAATCAAACCCGGTATCCGGGCCGAGCGTCCGCATCAGCCGGGTGTTGTTGTTCCGCAACGCGCCCAGATGCAACTGCATCACCCAACCGCGCGCGTGATATTGCGCGCCCAGCCACCGCATCATAAAGCTGCGGAACTTGTCCAAGTCGCCGGTCTTGTCGGCAAAGACGCGCGCCGCTTCCGCCTCAGTGCTATCGGCGGCATACACGTGACACAACCCGTGATCGCTCAACCGGCAGCCGTTCGCGTGAAAGAAATCCAGGCGCTTCGTCAACGCCTCCAGCAATGCCGGTAATGTCTTCGGCGCGCCGAGCGCGTCCAGCCACGCCTTGTCCAACGCCAAGACCTTGTCCGGGCGGAACGTCGGATACACGCGGGTCGTGGTCTTGACGCGGCGGTGGTGTTCCAGGGAATCAGTTGGATCATCGGTGGTGCAGACCACAGCCACCCGGTTGCGCCGGAGAATCTCGTGGACCGGCGTCTGGGCGAGTTGCCGGTTGGCTTCGTCCCAGATTTCCTTCGCGGTGGATTCGTCGAGGAGTTTCTCGATGCCGAAGAACTTTTTCAGTTCCAGATGCGTCCAGTGATAGAGCGGATTCCGCAACGTGTGCGGCACCGTCTTCGCCCACGCGAGGAATTTTTCCCAATCGCTGGCGTCACCGGTGCAGTACTTCTCCGGCACGCCGTTGGACCGCATCGCCCGCCACTTGTAATGGTCACCGGCCAGCCAGACTTCGTAGAGATTGCGGAACGTCTTGTTGTCGGCAATCTGATCCGGCGGCAGATGACAATGATAGTCGAAGATCGGCTCCTGTTTCGCGTGATCGTGGTACAACTCCCGCGCCACGTCGCTGTGCAGCAGAAAATCCTCGGTGATGAAGGTCTTCATGAGGCGAGCGGGATTTGATTCTCGCGGCAGACGTTGCGCAGCGCGTCCACGGCGGTCTTGAAGAGATCGGGGCCGGTGCGCCCGGCAAACACTGCCAGCTTCAATCCAATCGAATTCGATTTCATGGGAACCTGCTTGTAGCAGGTTCCCCGCGCCTCTCGCAAGAGTTTCCGTGCCTGACCGCGAGCGGAATCGTCACGTCACGGACGCGCTGCCCGGCAAGCAGGCGAAATCCGCCGACGAGCCTCATGACGAGGTCGGTTTGTTCCGGGTTCGGCATTGACCAGAGCGTACGCGTTCGGGTTCAAACCTGTAAACTGGAAACCGTTTCATGGCCGCATCTGTCAACTGTCGAGAGTTGACCCCTTAGACTAACTTGGAAGCGTAATCCGAAATTACGTAGGTACACTCAACAGCGTCTCCGCTGCCACAAATGTCATACGTGTTTGGAATGTAGATTGAAAGCTCCGTGGCACGAGCCCCAAGTTCACTGGCCAACTCCGAGAGAGGATTCCGGGTGCGAACGGCCAACAAAATTGTAATCGCTGCGTATAAATATGATAGAGGTTTAGCCACGCTAGAAGAGGCAAGTTCTGCGGCTTGTTTGTGAACAAATTCCCCATGATTCTTGTAATACTGTTGTGCTCGCTCACCCATAGGCGTCATTACTGTGGCATAACTCAGAACGCAATTTGCCAAGACGACCGCATCGCTAGGAGGGGTGAGTTTAAGTCGCGTACCGTATTCCGTTGTCAGGTTTATTAGAATCCCCGCTTGCAGTCGTTCAATCGCTTGCTCAAGTGTTATTAACGGGTCCGGCTTCCGTCCTAAGATTTTATCGATGAGGCCCATTTGATGATGTTGGTTAATGCTCCGGTCTCGCTAACTCGATTTCTTCACTTCCTTCGCCCACGCGTCTTTCAACGTAATCGTCCGGTTAAATACCAGCTTGCCGGGTTTGCTGTCGGTATCCAGTGCGAAGTAGGCGAGGCGCTCGAATTGATAACGGAGTTCCGGCTTTGCGTCGGCGAGGCTGGGTTGATTATGTTCGCGCCCGCTCGCACAACCCTGCGGGTCGCCTGCGGCGCTCGTGTCGCAGCTACCCCAGCTGCTCCGCTTGCATTTGGCGGTGACGATGTCCGCCTTCGTCAAGACTACGGCGGACAAGTCGAGGCTGATGGGGAGCAGTGTCATAGGCTCAGACGGTGACGCAAGGCGGTTTCGATCTGTGCCATTTCGGAAGCGGTCAATGTGCCGCAAAAGCGCATCAACTTTGCCGCCGAGACCGATTGGATTTGCTGGAGATGAAAGGCGCCCTTCTGGAGAAACGGCTTGGGGATGACGACCTCCCACGGGTTACCACGCAACGCTGTGGTGTGGAGAACGACGGTGACCAAGGCGAGTTCGTTGTCAGCGGGAGCGGGTGTGAGAACCAATGCGGGGCGAACTTTGGCGGCGAGTCCGAAGTCAATTTGCCAGACTTCACCGCGTTGGGCGCTTGGCATCTTCCTGCTCCATCGTGTCGAGCAACTGCGCACCCTCAGTGGTAGCCGCGTTGCAGACTTCAACGCATTCCTGCTCCTCGATGTCACGCAGGCAAGTCGCCACCGCGGCGCGTTCGTCTGGCCGCAGCTTCGGCAGTTCTTTGATGATTTCGGTTACACTCACAACATTACTTTACGCTTTGTCGTCCCTGCGCTCAAGTCTGCTTTTTCTCGATCTTTGCCCAGGTGTCTTTCAGGGTGATCGTACGGTTGAATCCAAATGGGTAAACGGCGTGTATCATTCTGCCCCTGCTGAAAGCTGGCGAAGGCGCATCCGATGGTCGGACAGTACGGTAAAGGCTGTGGACAATGCTGCGGCGCGTGTGGCGAGTAGTTGGGCGAGACGGTCGGTTTTCAACGCGACCGACTCGCTTTGGAAACGCAGCAGCACAATCCCGCAGCGCGCTTTGCGGCGGCGGAACGCCAACTCGCCGAAGTCCTTGTCGTTGGTCAGCAGGACGCGCTTCTCGCGGTTGGCGAGAGCAACGACATCGGAATCGGAAAGACCAGGGGACATCTCAGCCACAAAGATCACGTCGTGGCCTTGCGCGCGGAGAAACTCGACGAGACGCCCTTCGAGGCTCTCGTCGGCCAGGAATTTCATTGCTCCGCCTCAGCAAACTCCAGAACTTCCTCGGTGGATACGGCGTCGGCAGCGTAGGCGACAGCAGCGGTGATATCTTCCTCGGTGAGGCGTGGGTAATCGCGCAAGATTTCCGCGACCGGCACTTTGGCCGCCAGCTTGCGCAAGATGAGTTCGACCGGGATGCGCGTGCCGCGAATCACCGGCTTGCCGACCATCACTTCGGGGTTGACTTCAATTCGCTGGTGTTTCACGGTGTAACTCTACTCCGTTCGGCATCCCACCTCAAGCCTGCTTCTTGGCCTCTTTTGCCCAGGTGTCTTTCAAGGTGATCGTCCGGTTGAAGACCAACTTGCCGGGCACGGTATCGGCATCCAATGCGAAATACCCCAAACGCTCGAATTGATAACGAGCATCCGGTGATGCTTCCCCAAAACTCGGCTCGCACTTCGCGGTCACGATCTCAAGCGAGTGGGGATTAAGGTTCTTCTTGAAATCGCCGTCGGCGTCCGGCTCTGGCACAGTGAACAACTTATCGTACAGCCGGCACTCGGCGTCCACGGCTTGGGCGGCACTGACCCAATGCAGGGTCGCTTTGACTTTGCGACCGTCAGGAGTATTTCCGCCGCGCGTGGTGGGGTCGTATTTGGCCCGGATTTCGGTGATGGCGCCGGTGTGCGGGTCTTTGACGATGCCGGTACAGGTGATGAGGTAAGCATAGCGAAGCCGGACTTCGGTGCCGGGGCTGAGCCGGTAATACTTGGACGGCGGAACTTCGCGGAAGTCGTCCTGTTCAATGTACAGCACGCGCGAGAACGGGACTTGGCGCGTGCCTGCAGAAAGGTCTTCCGGGTTGTTCACGGCTTCGAGCATTTCGGTTTTGTCTTCGGGATAATTTTCGATGACGACTTTGAGCGGGCGCAGGACGGCGAGGCGGCGGAGGGCGCGCTTGTTGAGGTCGTCGCGGATGCAATGCTCGAAGACGGCGATGTCGGTGACGCTGTTGTACTTTGTGACGCCGATGTTGTAGGCGAATTGGCGCAAGGCCGATGCGGGGATGCCGCGACGACGCAGGCCGCTGATGGTCGGCAGACGCGGGTCGTCCCAGCCGGTCACCAGCTTGTCGTTGACGAGGGTGATGAGTTTGCGCTTGGAGACGATCATGTAGGTCGGGATGAGCTTGGCGAATTCAAATTGGTGGGGCAGGGGACGCGGGAGGTCGAGGTTCTCAAGAATCCAGTCGTAGAGCGGCCGGTGGACTTCAAATTCGAGGGTGCAAATGCTGTGGGTGATGCCTTCGATGTAGTCGCTGAGGCAATGGGCGAAATCGTAGAGCGGATAGATGCACCATTTGTCGCCGGTATGATGATGCGAGGCGTGGCGGATCCGGTAGATCAACGGGTCGCGCAGCCAGATGTTGGAACTGGCCATGTCGATCTTGGCGCGCAGGGTCCGGGCGCCGTCGGGGAACTCGCCGTTCTTCATCCGGGTAAAGAGATCGAGGCTTTCTTCGATGGAGCGGTTCCGGTAATGGCTCGGCTCACCGGCTTTGTCCGGTGCCCCACGCATCCGGTCCACTTCCTCCGGTGTGTGATCGCAGACGTACGCCTTGCCCTTCTGGATGAGTTGCACCGCGAAATCGTAGAGCTGATCGAAATAGTCCGACGCGTAGAGAATCTGACCAAGCCGGTCGTCGGCCCAACCGGCAATCAGCCATTTCACATCGCCGGTAATAGACTCGACGTACTCGACTTCTTCCTTCGTCGGGTTGGTGTCGTCGAACCGGAGGTTACAGATGCCGCCAAACTCGCGGGCGATGCCGAAGTTCAGGCAAATAGATTTCGCGTGGCCGATGTGGAGATAGCCGTTCGGCTCCGGTGGAAAACGCGTGACCGGTGCTTTGTACTTACCGGATGCAAGGTCGGCTTTGACGATGTCGCGGATGAAATCGGACGGGGACGGTGGGGTTGGTTCGTTCGGCATGATGCTCATAGGAAATCGTATTGGCGCAGAAAAGGCAAGAGCGTCAGAGCCTCGCGGCCCTGACGCTCTCATGCTGTTCAAAGACGCGTTAGGCCTCGATCAGTTCGTTGATCTTGTGGTCGCGGACGGATTGGTCGGGATAACGGTTCGGGTCGCCGAGGCCGGTATCCAAACGGGATTTGCGGGTGGCGTAGGAGCCGCGTTCGTCGAGCAGGATCACCCACAGATCGGTGGCGTCCTGCCGGGCGGGGTTGATCTTGCCGGTGAGTTCCTCGTTGGTCATGCTGGCGTGCGAGCCGAACTCGCTGGGGAACGTCGGGGCTTTTTCTTTGCCTTTGCCGTCTTTCGCTTCGACTTTGGCTTTTGGTCGGGCGTGGGTCACGCCTTTGGGTGCTGTGGTTGCCATAATGGGTTCTCCTGCTGAATTTTTAAGGGACGCAATTTAACCGCCCCGACACGAGGGCGTCAAGCTTGTCAAAACGCCCCGCCGTGGCCATGGCCCACGCCTTCCACCTCAGTAAACACGTAGCCTTCCTCGCCGTGTTCGGTAATATCCAGACCTTGAGACTCAACTTCCGGCGTCGGGCGCAACCCCACGATGGCTTTCACGATGTACGCAATGACGACCGTCCCGACCAAGGCCATTGCCAAGGTCAGCGTCATCGCTTTGAGTTGTTCCAGCCACAGCGTGTGGCCGACGATGCCGGACAGATTGGCGGTAAGATTGCCGTTGGCGGCGGTGGTGGCCAGAAAACCGGTCAGCAACGCGCCGAGTGTCCCGCCCACGGCGTGGACGCCGAACGTATCGAGCGCGTCGTCGTAACGGAGTTTGGCCTTCAATTTCACGCAGGCAAAGAACGGGACGATGCCGGCCAACACCCCGATGATCACCGCCCCGGTCGGCGTGATGAATCCGCACGCCGGCGTGACCACGACCAAACCGCCAACCGCGCCGGAACAAAAACCGAGCACGCTGGGTTGGCCGCGCGTAATCCATTCCACCACCGCCCACGAGAAACTGGCGACGGCGGCGGCCAGCGTGGTGGTCATGAACGCGTTGGCGGCAATGCCGTCGGCGGCGACGGCGCTGCCGGCATTGAACCCGTACCAGCCGACCCAGAGCATTCCGGTGCCGACCATGCAGAGCACCAGGTTGTGCGGGGCCATGATGACTTTGCCGTGGCCGAGGCGTTTCCCGAGAATCAGACAGAGCACCAGCGCCGACCAACCTGACGACATATGAACGACCGTGCCGCCGGCAAAATCAATCGCTTTGATTTTGGCGTGAACGTTCCACACACCGTTCATCAAGCCGTCCACGCCCCAGATCATGTGGGCCAGCGGGAAATAGACGAGAAACATCCAGAGCGTGACGAACAACATGATGGCGGCGAACTTCATGCGCTCGGCGATCGCGCCGATGATCAGCGCCGGGGTGATGATGGCGAACATCATCTGGTACATCGCAAAGATGTTCTGCGACACCCAGCCGGCGTAGTCCGGGTTGGGCGTGCCGCCGACGCCGTGGAGAAAGGCGTACTTCAATCCGCCGATCCACGGATGACCGGGCGCGAACACCAAACTGTAGCCCACCGCCCACCAGAGAATTGTCACCAACCCGGTAATGCCGAGGCATTGGGCCAGCACGGAGAGCACGTTTTTCCGGCGCACCAAGCCGCCGTAAAACAGCGCGAGTCCCGGCAACGTCATGAACAACACCAACGCGGCTGACACCATCATCCACGCGTTGTGGCCGGGACCGGGGCCGGGCACTTTGGTCGCCACGTCGGGCGTGCGGGCGGTGTTGTTAACGTAGGCTTCGAGGTCGGCGACGCGCTGTTCAAGCGTCGGTTCGGCGACCTTTTGGGCGATCGCAGTGGATAACAAAGTCCACGCAAGAATACCGCCGGCGACAAAGCGTAATGTTCTGGCCATCATCTTATTCTCCAATTTCCGGGCCGGGATTTCTCCCGGGAATTGAGAGCGGAAGACAGCCCCGCGGCGCACGTTTCCGCAAAGACTGCTCCTCTCCCAGCAAGTCGGGGTCGCGGTACGCAGTCCATGTGCCACATTACCGGCGGCGTTGCTGAAAGAGTAACGCCGCAATCACTTCCGTAATCGCGGCGGTCCCGATAATGAGTGATGAGAGGTTGGTTTCTGAGCAGCGTGGTCAAATATCGCCACGCAGTTTGCGCCAGCCCATCAAACGGCGGCTTCGGCTCGTTCGTTCGTGCGGATCCGAACCGCCTCCGCCACCGGGAGGATGAACACCTTCCCGTCACCGATCTTGCCGGTGCGGGCGGCCTTGATGATGGTGGCGATCGCCTGTTCCACTTTGGCGTCGGGTAGCACGATCTCCAGTTTGATCTTGGGCAGAAAATCCACGACGTACTCACTGCCGCGGTAGATTTCCGTGTGGCCTTTCTGCCGGCCAAACCCTTTGACCTCGCTGACGGTCATCCCTTCGATACCGACTGCGTCGAGAGCTTCTTTGACTTCTTCCAGCTTGAACGGCTTGATGACGACTTCGATTTTTTTCATGGTCGGTATCGGTCACGCATGTGTCGCAGCCGTTGTGCCACCCAAAAATCAGCCACCGCGCAACTACGGGCCGGTCAGGTGATTGCGAGATTTCAACGCGTCATCGCCCACCGGCGGGACAGGCGAAGGTTGGCCAGCGTGCGCAATTCGTGACAGCGGTTATTCGCCAAAGCGTTCGACATCGGGGTAACCGAGCACGCCCGTTTCTGGGATGTCCAGTCCGCCGACCTCAGCTTCGGGTTCAACCCGCAACGGCACGACCCGATCCAACAACTTAAAGAAGCCCCACGGCACCGCGAACGCCCAGACGATCAGCGTTCCGCAACCAGTCAGTTGTGGGAGCACATGACCGCCGCGCGCCAACCCGCCGGCCGCCAGCAGCCCCCACAAACCGCCGAACCCGTGCACCGCGACAACGCCAACCGGATCGTCCACCCACAGCTTGTCCAGCCACTTCACCGCCAAGCAAACCAGCACGCCACTGACGGCGCCGACGGCGAACGCCTTGTTCGGCCCGATCAATCCCGCCGACGCGCTGCTGGCGACCAAGCCGGCCAGCAAGCCGTTCGCCACAAGCGTCGGATCAGGTTTCCGGGTTGTCAACGTCGTGTGCACCGCCGCCGCAATCGCGCCGCCCGCGCCCGCCAGCGCCGTGGCGACGAGCGTCACGGCCACATCGGCTGACCGGATCGTGTTGAACCCCAACCAACCGACCGCCAACAGAAAACTGCCCAGCAACGCCAGCGGCACATTGTGCGCGGGCACCGGCGCCGGCGCGCCACTCTTGGCATACCGGCCCCGACGCGGGCCGCCGACCACCGCACCGGCCAGCGCGCACAGTCCGCCGAGCGCGTGCACCACGCCGGACCCGGCCACATCGGTGAATCCGCGACCGGCCAGCCAGCCGCCGCTCCACGTCCAGCGCGCAAACAGCGGAAACAGCACAAGAGACACAAACAGCGTGCCCACGTAAAAACTTTTCAACCGCCAGCGCTCGGCGAACGCGCCGATGGGAATGCACGCGGCGACGACCACGGCCGGCAGGAGCGAGACGAAGTTCCGGTAAAGCTCCGGCGCGGGCGGCCGGTGACGCAGGAAAAATTGCCGGCTGCCATCCGCCAGCGCAAACCCGCCAATCCAAAAACCGGTGATGGCGAGCGCCGTGCCGAAGAACACCATGAACGCCGTATGCGCCGCGTTTTTCGCGCGGCACAACCCCGTGGCCAGCAGCGTGAACCCCACCGGCATCAGCAACGCCAGCAACCCGTTGAGTTCAGTTGTCATAGTTGGTCTCCTGAATTCATTTGGCCCGATGCGCGAGCCAGGCGAACAAGGCGAACACGATCACCACGAGCAACGGCACCCCAATCGCCAGCGCGACCTTCCGGTATTGCTGCCAGGAGCTTTTCCAGGGCGGCGCCACGTGCAATCGTTCCGCGCGGCCGGTCACAGTGATTTTGTCAGGCGCGTCAAGTTCGGCTTTCATCTCGGCGGCGGACTGATAGCGCTGCGCCGGATTGCGGTCCATCGCGTGCAGGATGATTTCCTCGACCGAGGCCGGTATTTCCGGATTGTGTTTGCGCGGAGCCACCGGGTCACTGACGACGCGGGCGTTCATGACGACGAGCGGATTTTCGCCTTCGAACGGAGTCTGGCCGGTCACCAGTTCATAGAGAATCGCGCCCAGCGAGTACACATCGGTGCGGGCGTCGCCGCGTTTGCCTTTGACTTGTTCCGGCGCCATGTAGTCGGGCGTGCCCAGCGCCGGCGTGAAACCGGTAAAGGTCACGCGCCGGCCCGCGCCGCCGGCAATTCCGAAGTCCATCAACCGCAGCGAGCCGTCGTAACACATCATGACGTTTTGCGGTTTGAGGTCGCGGTGGATGAACCCTTGCGCGTGCAGGTGGGCCACCGCGTCGCAGATGCGGCTGGCGATTTTCACCGCATCGCGCAACGGCAGCGGGCGCACGTTGGCCAGCAAATGCGTCAGCGTGTAGCCGCGCAGGTATTCGGTCACGATGTAGGGCCGGCTTTTTTTCTCGACGGGAATGAATTTCAGCAAATTCGGATGGTTGAGTTTCAGCCCGATTTCTTCCTCGCGTTGGAAGCGGGCATAGAAACCGGGATCACTCTCGAATTGGAGCAGCGGCACTTTGATGGCGACCATTTCTTTGGTTTGCCGGTCGGTGGCCTTGAAAATCGTCGCCATCCCGCTGCGGCTGATGATTTCGTGCATGAAAAAGCGGTCGTCCAGCAACTGGCCCGGCTGGAGATCGCCGCTGGCCGCCGTGGCCGCCGGTTGGTGATAGACCGGCACGCCCCGGTAAACCCCCACCTCCTCGACCTGATCAACCTGGATGATTTGGATGGAGACGTTGTCTTCCGTGCCGCGTTGCTCGGCGAGCGCGACGAGTTGCCGGCAGGCGGGGCCGGGCGCGAACCGGCTGACCAAATCGCCGATCTCGCCATCGGTCACGCACGCGTGCAACCCGTCGCTGCACAACACAATCCGGTCGCCCTTCGTGACCGGGATTTCATCGAGGTCCACCCGGAGGGTCGGGTCCTGGCCGACGCTGCGCGTCAGGATGGACCGATGCTCGCTGGTTTTGGCTTCCTGTTCGCTGATGAGGCCGAACTTGCGTTGCATCGCGACATACGAGTGATCGGTGCTGATTTGTTTGGTCTCACCCCGGCGGACGAGATACACGCGCGAGTCGCCGACGTTGCCGACGCAGACATGGTCGTTGCGCAACACCGCGATGGCGAGGGTGGTGGCCATGCGCGACTGGCCGTGATCTTCCAGGCGTTTGTCGTAAACCGCGAGGTTGGCGGCGTTAAACGCCTGGGTGAGAGCTTGTTGGGCCGGCGCGCCCGGCCTGGTTTCCCGGAAGATTTTGAGGGCCGTCTCGACTGCCAGTTGACTGGCGATCTCGCCCTGGCCCTGGCCGCCGACGCCATCGGCCAACACCGCGATGGCGCCGCGCTCGCGTTTTTCGTCGAGCGTGTCCGGTTGCCAGAACCGGACGCGGTCCTCGTTTTTTGGACGGACCGGGCCGGCGGTCGAGAGTTCAGCGTAAGTCAATTCCATCGGCGCGACTCTAGCAGACGCCGGCTGAAAAGGGAACGGCCACCCGGATGGGCGACCGTTCCCTTGCAGTTGATTGCCTGGGTTTCACCGGCTAGGTGGACGCCATGGCGGCAGGCGCCGGTTTGCTGGTGAGGATGACTTCCTTGCCGGTGGTTTTGCTGCGTTTCAGGAAGTAGAACGCGCCATAAACACCCCACGCGCCGCAGACGCCGAGGGCGATGAACGGTTCTTTCCAACTCATGCCGCTGACCGTGAACGGCCCGATCAGATAGAACAACATGCAGCCGAGGTTGGCGAGCAACCCGAACACCGGCACGACGACGTGCTTGAACCCGCTGAATGTGTGATGCTCGCGGAACGCGACCATCGCCACGTAGCAGGTCAACATGTACAACAGGAACGTGCCGAAGTTGCTGATCAGCGTGATGATCACCAGCGTGTTCGGCAGCTTGGCGTACGTGGCCGGATTGAAGATCCCGAAACTGTACCACACGGTGTGGTACTTGGCGTCGAGCGCCGCCGGCGTCGTGCCGCCCAGGTACACCGCCACGGTCGCCATGCCGAGGACGGCGGAGATGGCCGCCAGCGTCCAGATCGTCCGGTATGGCGACAGGTGTTTGCCGTGCAACAACCCGAAATGGGCCGGCACTTCCTCGTCGCGGCCCATCGCGTAGGTCACGCGCGCGCCGGTCGAGAGGCAGGACAACGTCGTGCCGATCAACGCCAGGAACACCGTGAACGCCTGAATCCGCATGAACCACAAGCCCGCCGTGTAGCTGCCGAATAACCACGTGCCCACAATCACCATCATGTCGCCGATCGGCGCGCCCGAAGCGGCGGCGTTCGTCAACGTGTAGCCGTTGTGCAGGAGATAATTGCCGGCGAAGTACTCGATTAGGTAACAGAAGCCGCCTTGGATCGCCAACGACAAGAGCACCGCGCGCGGGATGTCGCGTTTGGCGTTTCGAGCCTCTTCCCCCATCGACGTGACGGATTCAAACCCGACGAGGATCAGAATCGCGATGCAAGCCTGAATGAAGATGTAGTTGAATCCATGCGGCGCGATCACCGAGCCGGCGGTCGGATGAGCCTGGAAGATCTTGTCGTTGTCCGGCAAGACGTAGCTCACGATGAACGGCTTCGGCTTCCCCTCTTGCATCACGGGGACCGGATGGCCGTCCGTGTCCTGCGAGTCCTGCATCTGAAAGACAGGCTGGCCCTGGTCGTCCTTGGTCGGATTCCCTTTGTCGTCGAGAACCGGTAGGGGCTGGCCCTGGTCGTTCTTCACGACCTCTTGGGCGACCACGTAGTTGACCGCGACGCCGTTGGAGAGATGATAGCCCTGCGCCCCTTCGTGGTGCTGGCACCGGTACGCAATCGCGATGACCGAGAACACCAGCAACGCCGTGATCTGGATGATGTTGATGACCAGATTCACGCCGGTCGTGCCGCTCACCCCGCGAAAGGCGATGTACGCCACGCCGAACGAGAACACGATACAGAACAGCGCCATGAACAATGGGCTGTTGTAGGTGCCGGAGAACGTATCCGGGAAGAACTGATTCATCAGATACCCGCCGAGAATTGCGGTCACGCCGACCATGCAGCCCGGATAGACCCAGTAGTACAGGTGGCTCGCCCAGCCGGTAATGAACTTCGCCACGCGCGCGAACTTGTACGCCTTGGTCTTCGACAGGAACGCCTGCTCGGCGTAGAAGTACGACGAGCCGGCGCCCGGATAAAGCTTCGAGAGTTCGGCGTAACTGATCGCCGTCGCGAAGCACAGCAAGAGCGCCGCGAGAATCCCAAACCACATCGCGCAGCCCGCCAGCGGCGCGCCGTACAGCGATTGGATTTGGAACGTCAGCCACAAGAACGCGCCCGGCGCGATCAGCGCCATCGCGTTCGAGGTCAGCCCGGTCAAGCCGAGCGTGCCCTTCGTTGCCGGTCGCTCACCGGTCGAGGTTGAGGTGGATGTTGCCATAGGTTGCTCCTTCTGGGTTGTTGGGGTTGGTGGTTTAGTACAGGTACGCCACGCCGCAGCTCACCGTGAACTGATCCTTCTTGCCGTTGAACGCGCCCTTTGCCGCAGCGCGGTCGTACCGGAGTTCGGGCCGAATCTGCAAACTCGGCAGCGGCTTGTAGTTCAACGTGAGCGTCTCGCTGTACAGTTCCTTGGGCGCGACGCTGAACGTTGCCGGCGCGGTGACGGGCGAGTCGGGCGCGCCGTTGTTGGGCGTGCGGACGCCGTCCTTGTCGCGCAAGTAGTCGGTGCGGAAGGCCAGACCCACCTTGTCGGTGAAATCGTAGGTAAGCCACAAGCCGGCAGCGTACCAATCGGCGTTGGCCGTGGTCGTACCCGAACCATCGGCCAGCGGCGCGTGGTCTTCATGCCCGTAGTCCAACTGCACCCACGAATTGAGTTTGTCCGTGAACAGCTTGTTGCGATTGAAGACAACTTCGGCGCCGGTGCGGTAGTCACGGTTGTCGTGAGGTTCCTCGCAACCACCGTAGCCGGTCAAGGCCAAGCTCGTGTCCGGATTAACGGTGTAGTTGATTTGTCCCATGAATGACTTGGACGCATTGACATCCGTCACTTGATCCCAGCCGTTGATGAGACAGAATTTGGTGTCCATTTTGTCATTCCACTTGTAGTCCAATTGCAGACCGGTCTGCGTGGTGTTCTCCACGAACATGAACTGATTGCCAATCGACCAGTTCGGATTGGCGACCTCCTCGACCACTTCCACACCGAGCATGGTGACGTGTTTGCCGAACAACACGGTCAGGCCGTTGCCGACCGGGACGTTGAATTTCACGTACGCTTGCTCCAAGTCGAAGCTCTGGCCGCCAAACAACCCCGTGGAGTGGATCACCTCGGCGTCCTTGCCGGCAATCACGTCGGCGCGGAAGCCTGCGTTCCATTTGTCCGGGCTGAAATCGACCGGCTTCTCCAAGGTGAGTTTGAACTTGTCCGGCGTGAACTGGTTATTGTGCGAGTCGTACAACCGGCCCGCGACGGTGGACGGAACGCCACCGGCCGCGCCTTTACTGAAGTCGTAGATGTACGACGCCGAAACATACCCGCTGAGTTTGACCTGATTGAGGAAATCCAGCGTCTCTTGCGGCACGGAAGGCGATGTCACCACAGTCGCGTTGGTGCCGCCCGTCTTGGCTTCCAACGCTTCCACCCGCTGCTTGAGTTCCTCGTACATTTTCTTGTAGTCCGGCTCATCCGCGCGCGCCACCAACGCCGCGCTGCACGCGGTCACCATCACCGCCGATAACAACATGCTTCGTGTCGTTTTCATCACTTTGTTCTCGCCGCTCCTGATTTGGTTTTACAGACGGCCACCCGCTTTGCAGTCACTGTGCCAGCGCGATTGGCACGACCGATACGGCGTTGTCCGGCAATGAGTTAGCAAAGAAGACTGTTCGTATTCGGTCGGATGCGCCCGCCGCGAGTTATCCACCGTGGTCAAAACGCATCAATCGAAACCGGCAATTTTCCCTTCGCGTTTTTTCCCGAATCGCGGCACACTACCGGCCATGTTCAGGTTGCTGCTTCTGGCGGTCGGTGGCGCCCTCGGTACGTTGTCCCGCTACGGACTTAACGGTGTGATTTCCCAACGTGTCGCCACATTTCCACTGGGAACGATGGTTATTAACAGCACCGGCTGTTTCGTCATTGGCTTTCTCGCCGCGATTTCCGGCCCCGCCTTGGGCCGCGCGTGGCTCAAACCCGAATGGCGCGATTTCCTCATGATCGGTTTCTGTGGCGGCTACACCACGTTCTCCAGCTACGGTCTGCAAACCCTGAACCTGGCGCGCGACGGCGAATGGCTCTACGTTGCCGGCAACGTCATCGGCTCCAATGTCCTGGGCTTGGTCGCCGTCTATCTCGGCTGGGTCTTGGGCCGGTTCCTACAGGCGAAATTCCACGGAGGTTCTCTATGAAACTCGAAGGCGAAGGCACGCTACTGCGCATCTATATCGGCGAACTCGACAAATCCCATCACGCCCCGCTCTACGAAGCCATCGTCCTCAAAGCCCGCGAAATGGGCCTGGCCGGCGCCACCGTCCTGCGCGGCCCGATGGGGTTTGGCGCCCATTCCCGGCTGCACACCGCCAAGATTCTGCGTCTGAGCGAAGATCTGCCGGTCCTCATCGAGATCGTGGACAAAGAAGATAAGATCAACGCCTTCCTCCCGGAACTCGACAAAATGATGAAAGACGGATTGGTCACACTCGAAAAAGTCCGGGTCATCAAGTACCAAGGCAACCCCGCCAAACTGTGAGGGGTTGATTCTGGCGCGCCGCTTGACCGGCGCCGCGTCAAGATCCGCCCGCACCGGAATTGAGGCCCACTTTCAACTCGCGTCCGGCGGGTTCTGCGCTAAACTGCCGGCGGGCGCCTGTAGCTCAGTTGGATAGAGCATCGGATTTCTAATGCCAACAGGCGAGTTTCGACTGGTTTCTACTCGACACCAACAGCGTCCATTGATGACGCGAAAGCCAATGAACACAAGGGTTTGCGAGGGGTCATGTTTTTCACTGTGTTCTATTTGTCTCCACTAGGTTTTCACCAAAACATTGCAACAAAACATTGCAACACGGTCGCAGGTACAATCGCATGGATGCCGAGCTGACTCGACTACCGGGGTGATCGTGCCTTAAATCGAATCGTGGTGCGAATGGCGGGCGGTGTGGCCTGTGGTCGGGACGGGACTTGCAAACCTCCGGCAGCACCGGTAGATTGTGCAGCGGTGCCATGAATACACACGTCTATGATTTTCAGATTCGCGCCTTACTCACCAAAGAGGATGGAGAGTTTGTCGCCCATGCTCTCGAAATGGACTTGGTAGGCTACGGCCCAACTGAGAAAGAGGCACTCACCAGCTTATCGGGGATGATCGAAGCGCAGATTTCCTTCGCGGCGCAACAAGGCGATGACAGTCTGATTCATTTTCCCGCGCCACAGGAATTTGTCACCCGTTGGGAGACGGCGCACGCGGCGGCGTTGAAGCGGGAGATTTTCCCGGATAAATCAGTGAAGTTGAGCACAAAGGCAGTGGTTGTTACGTTCACCAGGCAGGATGTCTTGAAAGCGATTCGGAGTCGCAGGTTCTCTCCGGTAGATTCAGCCCTTGCCTAAACCGAAAATAGCCGACGAGGTTTTTCGGATACTCCGCCAGCACGATGAGCGGTTCCAGTTCTATTCAAACCGGGGCAAAGGTTCTCACCGGATGATTGTGCATCCCAGCATTGACGGTCAGCGACGATGTTGTCCTATCCCCTACCACAAAG
>JBBISF010000027.1:0-32100 GCA_037441425.1 Verrucomicrobiia bacterium | reverse complement strand
CCGGTCGCGACCGGCAATGCTGAGTCCCAGTTCCGATGCGATGGCGCGCAGCAGCATGCTGCCGGTGAGACAGGGATTGAGGATGAGCGCGGTTTTGTATTTCGGCCCCAGCTCTTCAAGCAGCTTGCGGCAAACGGTGGTCTTGCCGGCCCCGACTTCGCCGGTCAATTCGATGAAGCCTTTGCGCTGATGAATGCCGAACAGCAAATGGTTGAACGCTTCCTGATGTTGCGGACTGAAATACAGGAAGCGCGGATCGGGCGTGATGTTAAACGGCAGCTCGCGCAGTTGATAGTATTCTAAGTACATGCCGCCGCCATTTTTAGCAGATGGTGTGCCGTGACATTTTTGTGCATCCCAGATAAAATGCAGCGCAGGAGGCCATCATGAAACGGCTTGCATTTCTGTCGCTGGCAACGGCGCTCGCCACCGGCTGTATCGTCCAATCCATCCATCCGTTCTACACCGAGAAATCCATGATCACGCTGCCTGTCATCATGGGCAATTGGGACGCGGTGAAGCTGGCGGGCGATGACGTACGCGAAAAACATATTCACCCGTGGTCATTCCCGGAACTCGAACACGGCGAGTACACCGCCCAGATATTCGACGTGAACAATCGCGCAGCCAGCGTGAAGGCCATCTTCTTCAAAATCGCCGGCCAGATCTTCTGTGATTTCTCGCCCACCGGCGATCCCGACATCAACGCCTACTGGCTCGCGCTGCACCATCCCCAGCACACCGTCACGAAGGTGCTGGTGCAGAATGACACTCTGACGTTGTTGCCGCTGGACTACGACTGGTTAACGACCGCCATCACCAACAACACCCTCACCATCGCACATGTCGCGGTCGAAAAAGATCAGCCGATGCTCTTCGTCGCTTCGCCAACCGAATGGGGCAACATCCTGAAATCCATCGCCAACAACCCGGATGCGTTTCCGACCAAACAGGCGTTCGTGCTCAAGAAGCGGCCGGCGCCATCTCGGTGACCACCTTCAACGCCGCGGCCTTTGGATTCTCCGCGGCGACGATGGGGCGACCGACCACAATGAAATCCGTGCCGGCCGCGACGGCTTCCGCCGGCGTCATCACCCGTTTTTGATCGCCGACCGTCGCCCACGCCGGACGAATACCGGGCGTGATAATAAGGAACTCGTTGCCGAGCGCTTGCCGGAGCGGCTTGATCTCCCGCGCGGACGCCACAACACCGGCCAACCCGCAACTCTTCGCCAGTTTCGCCCGCTGCACAACTTCCTGCTCCACATTGCCGGCCACACTCGTCAGCACCGTCACGCCGACCACCAACGGCCCTTTGCCCACCGCCGCCCGCAACATCTCCTCCCCACCGGCGGCGTGTACGGTGAGCAAAAATACCCGTAAGGCCGCCGCCGCCTCGACCGCTTTGGCCACAGTGTTCGGGATGTCGTGAAACTTCAAATCGAGGAAACACCGCCGCTCCTGCCGGTTGATGAACTCGACAATCTGCGGGCCGACCCGGGTGAACAATTGGCTCCCCACTTTGAAAATCTCGACGACTTCTTTCAGTTCTTCGACCAGCCGGGCGGCTTGGTCATACGAATCCACGTCAAGCGCCACGATAAGTTTTGATTTCATCCGGCACGCATGTTAGGGAAACCGGCGTGACCACACAAGCGCGATTGACGTTGTTCTCCCCGGCCAAGATCAATGTCTATCTGCGCATTCTCGGCAAGCGTTCCGACGGGTATCATGATCTGGAAACCGTCATGCTGCCACTGGATTTTGGCGACGAAATGATATTCGAGCCGCGCCCGGCCGGCCTTGAATTGATCTGCGACGACCCGCGTTTGCCGGTGGATGACTCGAATCTTGTCGTGCGCGCCGCGAAGCTGCTCGATGCCACCGGCAAGATCACTTTGCGCAAACGCACGCCACTAGCGGCCGGTCTCGGCGGCGGCAGCAGCAACGCCGCAACCACCTTGAGGGCGCTTGGTCGCGGACAGTTGGTCGAAGACTTGGCGGCAAAACTCGGTTCCGACATCAACTTCTTTCTAGCCGGTAGTGCCGCGCTCTGCCGGGGACGCGGGGAGAGCGTGCACCCAATCCCCTGCCGGTTGCGCGCGACGGTGTTGCTCATTAATCCCGGCTTTGGCATCTCGACCAAATGGGCCTATGAACGTTGGGCCGAGGTATCGGCGGGTTGGAGAGCCGCGCCGCCTGACGTTACCCTCCTGCTCCGCGCGTTGGTCGAGGACGATCTGGAAGGTGTGAGCCGGTCCTTGTACAATTCATTGGAAGCGCCGTCGGTCCGCAAGTATCCGGTGCTTAGCCTATTGAAGGACACGATGCGGCAGGACGGTGCAGCCGGCGTATTGATGAGCGGCAGCGGTGCGACGGTCTTTGGCCTATTTGCCGAACAGCGCGCCGCGGAGCGAGCGGCGGAGAAGATTCGTGAACGGTTTGGTCCGAGCATGTGGACGCAGGTGACGCGGATCGCTTTGATTGCCCGGTAGTGTAATTGGTAACACAGCGGCCTTTGGAGCCGGAAAACGCCACTTTCAGAAAATCCACGCCCGCTTGCTCTGTCTCCACATAAGCCAATGTTTTCAAGGCTCACAAGGTAACTGGCTTCATGCAAGGCGATACAAGGAAATGCACCCAACTGGCGAAGAAAGTCACGCACGCCGGGAGCCGTATTCATGCACAATTGAAGCCGCAGCGATGGGCTCGACCGCCGGGGTGATCGTGCCAGAATCGCCAATGTCGTTGCAGGGCGGGGCGGTCTAGTGTTTGGTTGACGCTGGATTGTGGTGCCTTACTGGTTGCGCTTAAAAACCAAAATGCCGCGTTGGGTGGATAGTGCCCGACCACTACGATCTCGCCAGAATCAGCCCGGCGGCGGCGGACCCGTCAAAACGTGCGCGTAGGATTGGTGACAAGAGCGGCCCGGCGATCATCGCGCAAGTTTACGGTGACATGCGGCAAGATCACCTACTCGCGTAAACCGAGCGGATTCAACTACGGCCCGTTGCCGGCACCGGAAAAATATACCGCGTTGCCCGAAGGTGCGGCGAATTGGGACACGGTGCGCGAAGTGGAGAAAGCAGCGTAAACAGCAACGCCGCAACGGGAACAACCAAAGCCATGCACCACACCGCAACACCGGCCAACACGCAAGTTGCACTCATAATCCTTTGGTCCCAAGTTCGAATCCTGGCTGGCCCACCACTCCCCAGCCCTTGCATTGGCGGGAATCAGGCTTATCTTATTACGGAGAGTCGAGGGCGAGTTGAAGTTGCGGAGAAGTGCCGTTGCAGTTCAACCTCGACTCTCCATTGATTTTCATCCGCGGCCCGCCTCAGGGCCGTTTGACTTTCAAGACATGAGAGCTAGACTCTCCGGCGTGACGATCATCAAGGGCTTGATTGCCGAGCACCGGGTGTTCCTGACGATCTTCGATCAAATCGAACACATGCTGCCCGACATCAAGACGACCGGCGAGATGAAATTGCTTTGTCGACTGTTGGCCGGACTCCTGCAAGAACACGGTGGCGCGGAACGCGATCTCGCTTACATCGCCCTCGATCACATTCTGCATGAGCATAACCGGTTGACCCGTCTGAACCACGACCATCAGGAACTCGACGGCTTGCTCAGTGAAGTCGAACAGACCAAGGACCTTCCGAAAGCGCGCCTGCGGTTGAAGGTTGCTCTGGATGCCAACCGCGCCCATTTCGAACAAGAGGAGCGCGTATTATTCCCGCAATTGGAAGAAGTACTCCAATACGAAACGCTGCTCGTGCTGGGCAAGGTGTGGAAGAAACACGCTTATCGCCACTGACTGTAAACCAGCTCGTACTCGGCCACCGCCGCACGCGCTCTTGAGCCTGCTCGAAGCGGTCGAACTGAGCGCGCTCCAAGAACGCCTCCCAGAGCGTCTTCCAGAACCGCTCGACTTTGCCGAGCGTCATTGGATGCTGCGGCTGACCGCGAAAGTGATGCACGCGGTCCTTGCGCAACTCGGCCCCCGTCGTGCAATACAATCCGTTTCCCCCCGACCCGCGGCTGTTGCCGTTTCAGCGCCGTGATCCGCTCCGGCTGAATCGACCGATGCGTTACCGGCAGAATCGACGTCGCCGGATGGCACAATCCCGCCGATAGGCACGGACCCACTCCGCCAGCGTACCGCTGCCAATCCCCATCTCGCGGGCAATCAATCCTGACGGGGAGCCTTCCTCCAGTCGCAACTTGACCGCCTTGAGCCGAAACTCAAACGGATGGGCATTGACATGGCCGCGCCGCGACCAACGTCGGTCTATTCGAATTCAAACCGCGGATAAAACTCGGGCATTCTTTAACGGGCAGTTAGGCTGCGTCTTTCGACTGCTTCTTGTGGATGAGGGGTTCGCGTTTGCCTTCGACGACGCCGCGATTGATGGTGACTTCCGCGATGTCGTCGCGGCTGGGGATTTCGTACATGATGTCGAGCATCAACTTTTCGAGCAAGGCCCGCAACGCCCGCGCGCCGGTGCCCTTCTTGATCGCGGCTTGGGCGAGCGCGTGCAGCGAATCCTTAGTAAACAGGAGCTGGACGCCTTCCATCGCGAAGAGTTTGCTGTACTGCTTGATCATCGCGTTCTTGGTTTCGGTGAGGATGGCGATGAGTTCCGGCTCGGTCAGTTCGTGCAGCGCCGACACCACCGGCAGACGACCGATAAATTCCGGGATCATCCCGAACTGGAGTAGGTCTTGCGGCTCGACTTGCGACAGCATTTGCACGCGCGCCGGCATGCCCGGTTGGTCCGCGGCATGACCGAATCCGAGCGCGTTGCCGCCCAGCCGACGCTGGATCATCTTGTCCAAACCGATGAATGCCCCGCCGCAGATGAAGAGAATGTGTTCGGTGTTAACCTGAATGTATTCCTGATGCGGATGCTTCCGGCCGCCTTGGGGCGGCACGTTGCAGATCGTGCCTTCGAGCATCTTCAGCAACGCTTGTTGCACGCCTTCGCCGGAAACGTCGCGCGTGATGCTGGGCGAATCGCTCTTGCGCCCCACTTTGTCGATCTCGTCAATATAGACAATGCCCAGTTCGGCGCGCTTCACGTCGTAATCGGAGTTTTGCAGTAGCCGCAAAACGATGTTCTCAACGTCCTCGCCCACGTAGCCAGCTTCGGTGAACGTGGTCGCGTCGGCGATGCAAAACGGGACGTTCAACATCCGGGCCAGCGTGCGCGCCAGCAGCGTCTTGCCGGAACCGGTCGGGCCAATAAGCAGGATGTTGCTCTTCTCGATTTCCACGTCGCGGTGTTCATCAAGCGTCACCTGCGTATCGTCGGTCTTCTCGCGGGTGTAACTGCTCTGCTGAATCCGTTTATAGTGGTTGTGGACCGCGACCGCGATGGACTTTTTGCATTGATCCTGGCCGACAACGTACTGGTCGAGGTGCGCCTTGATCTCGGCCGGTTTGGGAACGTTCAGCTTGAACTTGCTGGTCTTGCTTTCCGGCGCGCCGAGTTCCTTATCGAGGATGTTTTTGCAGACGTTGATGCAGTTGTCGCAGATGTACACGCCCGGCCCCGCGATCAGCTTGCGCACTTCGCCATGCGTCTTCCCGCAGAAGCTGCACATCGTCAGTTGGGTCGGGCGCGCCATGGGTTACGTTAAGCGGGTTTCTCCTTCTCGGCCTTCTTGTCGGCTTCCCGGCGGGACTTGATCACGTCGTCCACCAACCCGTAGTCGCGCGACTCGGCGGCGGACATGAAGAAGTCGCGGTCGGTGTCTTTGGCGATCACGTCAATGGGCTTGCCGGTATGAAGCGCGAGGATTTCGTTGAGCCGGTCGCGCATCCGCAAAATTTCTTTCGCCTGAATGCTGATGTCGCTGGCCTGGCCCTGGACGCCACCCCACGGTTGATGAATCATGATGCGGGCGTTGGGCAACGCGAGCCGTTTGCCTTTCGTGCCGGCCGCCATCAGTACCGCGCCCATGCTGGCCGCTTGACCGACACAGTAGGTCGTCACATCGCACCGCACAAATTGAATCGTGTCGTAGATCGCCAAGCCGGCCGTGACAGAGCCACCGGGCGAGTTGATGTAGAGGTTGATGTCTTTCGCCGCGTCTTCGGACTGGAGGTACAACATCTGGGCGATGATCAGGTTGGCGACGTTGTCGTCAATAGGCGTGCCGATGAAGACGATGCGGTCTTTCAGTAGCCGGGAATAAATGTCGTAACCGCGTTCGCCGCGACCGGTCTGTTCGACCACCATGGGGACGAGGATTTGGTTTTTCTCCATAATTGTTCCTGTAAATCTAGCAATTCCTTTGCCGCCAGCCCTCTGTCCCTCAAGCGGTCTCCACTTTAGCGTTGGCAAGCAGGAAATCAAGGGTCTTGCCGACCAGAATCTGCTCGTTGACCTCCGCCAGCCCGCCTTTTTCCGCCAACTGCGCCTTCAACCGCTCCGGGGTCACCCGGTACCGCTGGGCCATCTGTACAATTCGGTTCTCCACTTCCGCGTCTTCGACTTTTATGTTCTCCGCCTCGGCGACAGCATCCAAAACGAACGACGCCTTCAACCGGTCGCGCGCGCTCTTGGTGGCAAACCCGAAAATCTCGTCCTTCTTCTGCTCCAACTGTTCCTTCGTCGCGCCGCGCATCGTGTTGTCGCGCACCACGTCGTACACAATGCTCCGCGTCTCCTGCGCCACCAACGATTCCGGCAAGTCAAACTCCACGCCCGCCAGCAGCGTGTCCACGATCTGCTTGCGCAACTCCGCGTTCACTTCCTGCTCCCGTTCCGTGACGATTCCTTTGCGCACGTCCTCTTTCAACTTCTCCAGCGACTCCGCGCCGACTTTCTTCGCGAACTCGTCGTTCAACTCCGGCAACTTTTTCTCCTTGATCGCCGTCACATCCACGAAATACGTGGCCTTTTTCCCCGCCAACGCTTTCTGGGGAAAGTCCGCCGGAAAATCCACCAGCACCTGCCGTTTCTCTCCCGGCGGCGCGCCCAGCAACTGATCGCAGAAACCCGGCAGGAACGAATCCGATTGCACCAGCAGCCAGAAATCCTTGCGTTCGCCCATGTTCTTCAACGACGGGGCAATGTCGCCCACCGGTTTCCCCTCCAAAACACCGCTGTAGTTGATGACCGCGAAATCGCCAGTCTTCAACGCGCGTCCAGTCACATCCGCAAAATCGGCTTGTTGATCGCGCAGCGCTTCCAGCGTTTGTGTCAGGTCCTCGTCCTTCACCTCAACCGGTTTCTTCTTCACCGTCAGACCTTTGTAGTTCGGCAACCCAAACTCCGGTGCCGTGTCCACCGCCGCCGTAACCACCATCGGCTGGCCGGCTTCGTAATCCACCTTCTCGATCTGGGGATAACCAACCGCTTTTAGCTTGTGCTCCGCCAGCGCTTCCCGATAGGCATCCGGCACGAGCCGCCGCCGCAATTCCTCGTCAATCGCGGACGCATAACGTTTCTCCACCATCGGCTCAGGCGCATGGCCGGCGCGAAAACCGGGAATGTTCGCCTCGCGACGAAAGTCCCGCAAAATCTCGGTACGCACCCCCGCCACCCGGTCAGGGGGAATTTCGATCCGGAGTTTCTTCCGGCAAGGTGTGGCTCGTTCAACGGTTGATGGCATTTGTCTTCCTCATTTCCCAAAATGTTCGTTTAAGGGCGGTCACAGTAGGGAAAACCTACAGAACACGTCAAGCGTACAATCAACCGGCAGAACTGAACCTGATTTTCGCAATCTTGCAACGGTTTTGCCGCCCGTTCCCGCACGCCGGCCGCGCTGGCACCGCCCCTGCTAGTTTGACACCTGCCCTATACCACACCATACCTCGTCGAAGGCGCTTCTCCACGCCACCGACATGCGAGGCCGAGACCCCAAAATCTCGGCCTCGCGCCTTTTTAGGGTGACGCCGGCTTTTCTACCTGCGCCGGGACGGTTGGTGAAGGGCTCTTACCCGACAGCATCCGGATGAACTTTATAAGGATCAACGACAGCAGGACAATTAGATAAACTCGTAGGGCGTACAGCGCGACTTTGACCATTGGCGTGGTTTGAATACGGGGCATGGCTTAACCTCCCGGCGCGCCGTGGGGCGTCAGCGGTTTGATGACGTCTTTGTGGTTGATGACGCCGAGCAGATGGTCTTGTGCATCCACGACCGGAATGATTGAGTACCGGTATTTATCGAACATCTCGCCGACTTCGTCCCAGAGATTGGTGTCTTGAGCCGCCACGACCGGGAACATCATCAAATCGCCGACCACTGTTTCATCAGCGGCCAGCACCAGTTCGCGCAAATCCAGCACCCCGATCAATACGTTCTCCATCGTCACGACGTAGATATAAGAAATGCTTTCCGGATCACGCTGCGCCGCCCGCAGATTCCGCCTCACGTCGCCCGCCTTGGCCTCTTTGGACACCGCCACAAAATTCGCCGACATCAACGTCCGCGCCGTCGCTTCCGGCTGCGAGAAGATGGCCTGGATTTTGTCCGCCTGCGGCTTCGGCAGCAGCGCCATCAACTCGGTCACGTCATCGTGCGGTAACACCGAGAACAACGCGGCGAGTTGCGGCACCGACATCTCGGCGAGAATCGTCCGTGCCCGTTCCTGCCGGAGGTTCGCCACGAGTTGGCGTTGCGCGCGCGGCTCGGCTTCGATCAACACCTCGGCGGCCTTTTCGGAATCGAGCGCCGAGAACACCGCCTGCTGTTCATTGCCGCCTAATTCTTCCAATGCATCGGCCAAGTCTTCGCTCGGCAGATTCTTGATCCGCTTGCGCGTAATCGAAAGCGAGACAGTGTCCGTGTCTTTGTCTTCGACCGACAACGGCTGGACGTATTTCCACGAGATGAATTGGTCTTTGATCCACGTCAGCCATCCCAACCCCCATTTGCGGAGAAATCCGTTGAACGAAATATCCACGTGCACCAACACCATCCGGCCATGCGACTCCAACAAGTGCACGTCATTGACCACTTCGGTGCGCCGCCCGTCGATGTCGAGGATGGTCTGCCCCATCAAATGCTCTTGCACCAGGATCCAGCCCGGTTGATCCACGAACGGCGGGTATGGAGTGCCGTCTTCGCGCCGCGCGACAAAAATCGCGTCGTCCTCGATCTTCACCACCTTGTCCCAAGGGACAAACTCGGTCGGTTTGCCCCAGCCGTGGTCAATCAGAATGCCGACGGCTTCCGGGTAAGGCTCGGCCATCTTAAAAATCAAATCCGTCACCTTCCCGATCCGGTCCCTCACCTTGCCGGCGCAGACCCGCCGCTTCACCAATCGCGAGAAAAAATAAAACTCAAAATCCTGTGTGCCGGCAGGTTTCGTCTGCATCGGCTGGCCGCTGGTTGCGTTCATGTTATTTCGCTCCGAACCATTCCGGAAAGATCGTGGACATCCCATACAACGTCGAGATCGCCACCACAAAAATCGCGATCGACCAGTTCGCGAAGTTCTGCCACCGGGTGTTCTTGTATGCGCCCATCACCTGTGGATCATTCAGAATCAGGATCAGGAAGAACAACGCTGCCGGCAACAGCGTCACCGCCACCACCTGCACGAAAATCGTGACCGCGTCCTGCACCTTCGTGCTCGACATCAGCGCCACCACCGCCGCCGACAGCAGCATCAGCACGTACGCCACGTAAAACCACGGCGCTTCGCGGACGCTTTTGTTCAACGAGTGCGCCCAACCGAACACCTCGCCCAGCGCCCACGACGTGCTCAACGAAATGCACAACGCGCCAAGCAAGCCGGCATCGAACAGCCCGACGGCAAACAACCCGCGCGCCCAATAGCCCCAGTTGTGCTGCGGCATCACCTCCGGCATTTTCGCTGCGGTTTCTGCCGCCGACTCCACCACGATTTGTCCACCCGGATGGTAGTAAAACACGCCGGCCGTAGCGATAATGATGAACGCCGCCACGATGCACGTCAGCATTGACCCGGCAAACGTGTCCATCTTGCCGTACTTGATGTCGCGCACATCCATCCCTTTGTCCACCACCGCTGATTGTTGGAAGAAAATCTGCCACGGCGTGATCGTCGTCCCGATGTTCGCCATGATTAACGTGATCAACTCCGGCGTCAGCCCACCCCGGAAATGCGGCGCGAAAAATCCTTTACCGACCGCCGTCCACCCTTCGTTCACGTTACCGGTCTTCATGGCCCAGATCGCTGCCGGAATGTACACAAGATTGAACAGGCAGAAAAAGAAAGTGATTTTCTCAAACGTCCAATACTTGCCGGACACAACGATCCCAAACAACAATGCCGTAACGCCGAGGCACGTCAGCATTGGTGGAATGTTAAACAACTTCATCGCCTGCGTCATGCCGATGTACTCGGTCACCAACGTCAGCCAGTTGATCAGCGCCAGATCGAAAATCGAAAACCAGCCCCAAAACGGCCCGAATCCATCAAAGATCGCCTCGGCGTGACCGCGCTTCGTCACCGCGCCGAGCCGCACCGTCATCTCCTGCACGTAATACGCCATCGGCACCAGAATGATAAAGGCCCACAGCAGATTGAACCCGGTCTTCGCGCCGGTCTGCGCGTAGGTGGAAATTCCGCCGGCATCGTTGTCGGCAATCATCGTGATGATGCCGGGGCCGAGCACCGCGAAGAACAGAATCATCCGTCGCTTCGTGCGCGACATCTGATGAATGGTTTTACTGATCCAAAACATGCGGCGCCGCTGCTTTTACCCTTTTCCCCACGACCGGGGCAACCAGAAGTTTCGCTGTCCCGTAACTTTTCTGGACGGCGAACGCTTCGCCGGCGCCGACCGCCGCTACTGGCAGTACCACGCGACGGTTTTCTCGATACCGGCGCGGAAATCCACCGTGGGCTTCCAGTGGAGAAACTGAGCGGCCTTGGCGATGTCGGCCTGGCTGTGCACGATGTCACCGGGACGCGGCGGATCAAGTTTGGGCTGAATGTTCTTCCCGGTAATCTGGTTGATGGTGTTTACCAGGTCGCGCAGGCTGATCCGGTCACCGCAGGCGACGTTGAAGGCTTCGCCGAGCGCCTCCTTGCCGGCTGCGCAGGCGGCGAGGTTGGCGGCGACGACGTTTTCGACATGCGAGAAATCCCGGGTCTGCTGGCCGTCGCCAAAAATCGTCGGCGGCGTGCCGGCCAGAATGCGGGTGATGAACTTCGGAATCACGGCGGCGTATTCCGATTGCGGGTCCTGCCGCGGGCCAAAGACATTGAAGTAGCGGAGCGCCACCGTTTCCAGCCCGTAGAGTTGCCAGAACAACCGGCAGTAATACTCGCCGGTAAGTTTCTGTAATCCGTAAGGCGAGATGGGCGATGGCGGCATGTCCTCGCGCTTGGGCAAGGTCGGCGTGTCGCCGTACACCGCGGACGAGGAACTGAGCACGACCCGCTGGCACTTGGCGTCGCGCGCGGCCAGCAACAGATTCAGCGTGCCGTTGATGTTGATGTCGTGTGCGAGTTGCGGTTCGGCTACCGAACGCGGCACGCTGGGCAGCGCCGCCAGATGTAAGACATACCGGACGCCTGCGACTGCTCGTCGGATCTGCCCGGCATCCCCCAGATCGCCTTCCATGATTTCCGCCTGCTTTTCAAAGCTGCGGAGATTGGCGCGCTTGCCGGTAGAGAAATTGTCAAACACCCGCACCGAGTGCCCGCGCTTCACGAGATATTCGGCAATGTTGGAACCGATGAAACCGGCGCCGCCGGTCACGAGATATTCTGTCGCCATGATTACTTGCCCGGCCTTCCTACGCTCACATAGACAAACCCCAGTTCTTTCATCTGTTGCGGGTTGAACATGTTGCGCCCGTCGAGCAGGATTGGATGCGACATCGCCGAACAGATCTTCTCCAGATCAAGTTGCCGAAACTCTTCCCATTCCGTGCACAAGATCAACGCATCCGCGCCACTGGCCACGGAATAAGCACTGTCGCAAAGCTCAACTTCCGGCAGAATCTCCTTCGCGCGCGCCATCGCTTTCGGATCGTACGCCTTGATGTGCGCGCCTTCTTTCAACAATGGCCGGATGATGTCCAACGACGGCGCGAGCCGCATATCGTCGGTGTCCGGCTTGAACGCCAACCCCAGCACGCCGATGGTCTTATCCTTCACGATCCACAGCGTCTCGCGAATCTTCTTCAAGAACCGGTCAATCTGCGCGTGGTTGATCCGCGCCACTTCTTTGATCAACTCAAAGTTGTAGCCGAGTTGATCGGCAATGTGGATGAACGCGCTCACGTCCTTTGGGAAGCACGAGCCGCCGTAACCCAACCCGGCATTCAAGAACGCCCGGCCGATCCGCTTGTCCAACCCCATTCCGTGCACCACGTCATCAATGTTCGCCCCCGACGCCTCGCAAATCACCGACAACGCGTTGGCGTAGGAAATCTTCAACGCCAAGAACGAATTGCACGCGTGCTTGATCAACTCCGAGGAGTTGATGTCCGTCACAATGATCGGCGCGTCAAACGGCTCATAAATCTCCTTCAGCTTCGCCACAGGACGTCGCTGGGTGACGCCGATGACGATCCGGTCCGGCTTCATCAAATCCTGAACCGCACAGCCCTCGCGTAGAAATTCCGGGTTGCTGGCCACATCGAAGTCCGCGCCGCGTTTGTTGTAGCGCTTGATGGTTTCGGCCACCTTCTCGCCCGTCTTGACCGGCACGGTGGACTTGTCCACGACGATCTTGTATTCGGTCATCGCCGACGCGACTTCGCGGGCAACCTTTTCGACAAAACTTAAATCCGTCGAGCCGTCCGGCAACGGCGGCGTCGGTACGGCGATGAAGACGACTTCCGATTCCTTGACCGCCTGCGCCGTCTCACCGGTAAATCGCAACCGTTTGGCGGCGACGTTGCGATGCACCATCTCCTCCAAGCCGGGTTCGTAAATTGGGATGATCCCCTTCTGCAGCGCCGCGACCTTCTTCGGGTCGTTATCCACGCAGATGACTTGATGGCCGACCTCGGCAAAACACGTGCCGGTGACCAACCCCACATACCCTGTTCCCACGATGGCAATCTTGACCATTTTATTTAATTCGCTCCCAAATCAACTCCACCAGTTGTCAATCTGGTGTTCGGGAAAGCCCGTAGCGTGAATCCAACAAACACCATCAGCTCACTCGGCTTCAATTTCTGTCCGCTCGTGCTCAAACCCGCGCCGCTGACCCGGACACCATACGTGATGAGCCAATCATGCGTTTCTTGCCGCAGCGTGTATTCTTGGGCCTCCCACCGCCGGTCCTCCCAATCCACACGGTGATACGTTTGCGCCACCCAATGCGGCGTCAACCGCCACGCGAAACTGAAACTCATCAAGCTGCTGTCATCACGGATATACCGCGTCCCGAGGCCCACACTCCACCGATCCGCATCGAACACCCGGGCCTCGGCGTTGAACTCCTTCAACAACCCGTCGTGCATATCATACCGGCCATCCGCGTTCAACACAACCCATTCCAACGGGCGCGCCCGCACCGTTCCGAACAACTCCGAGAAACTGTGCTGCCCGGGATTGCGCTCGGCCCGCCAATCCGTCCAAGTCTCCAACTCCAGCAGATTCCACGTCTGCTTGCCGCTGCTTCCCGGCAAGACCCGCCGCGTCTGCAACTCCTGCCGCAGCCCAAACCGCAACACGTCTTGACGGTCTATCGCGTCAATCGTGTTGAATGCCGGATACTCAATCGGCGAGTACCGGGTCAGCGACAACAAATCGCCGCCATACAATTGCACCGACCGCACCGTATCGAATTGATACACTTGGTTCGTCGTGTTGTCCGGCCGCGGCGTCCAACTGTAATCCGCAAACGGCTGGAGGATGTGCCGCAGCCCGTCAATCCGCCACGACTTGCATTGCACGCTGTCCCACGTCCGCGACATCTTGAACGACGTCTCCACCCCCAGATTGTAAATCGCCCGTTCGGTGCGCACGCCATCCGTGCTGTTCGTCGGCGAATCCGAGTAATACTCGCCGCCCATGCCGGCATGGGGAATCACCGACAAGAAATCAAACCAGCTCATCGGCACCAGCAATTGCTGAAACGTGTACGCCCGCAGCGCGTGCCCGATAAAGAACGGATCCGCGGTGCTTCCGGGGAGGCTGTTGGTATTGCCGGCCACGTTGTTCAGATAACCCACGCTGGAAATCTGTTCATAGAATAACGGCGTCTCGCCGATCTGCCGCCGGTTCACCGCCCACGTCGCCTCCGGCAACCGCTCCACCTCCGCAAAGAACCGGTTCAACTGCGGCCGGGTCAACACCGACACCGTGTAGTTCTCCCCGCACTGCGTCACATCCACCACCGACTGCGGCTCCAGTCCCCGCAGATAATCGCCGTGGAAGAAATCATTCACCACATCCGAGTCGCTCTGCTTGTTGATATCAATCTTGAGGTCCAACCCCTCGCGCTTGAACAAATCCGGTTGCGTGTGCTGCCACTCAACCCGGTACCGATTGTTCGGCAGGTTGTGGTTGTAAAGCTCGTCCACCCGGTCTTGCGGATTGGCGTCGCTGATGTAATAACCACTCAGCAATCCCGCGCCAGTCGGGCCCAGCCGATACTTCAAATCCGCGCCCGTGCCCGGACCGCGTCCCGTCCGCTCGTCCGTATGCACCGCCAGCCGCGCGTTCTCGTTCAACCGCCAATACGTCGTCAACAACGTAAAAAATCCCCAGCGCGAACTATCCCCCAGATTGAGCGACATCGGCTGATAATCCCCCTTTTTCAACGACCAGATCATCACCGGAAACCAAAACACCGGCACGTCGCCCATCCGCACCGTCACGTTGTACATCACCATCCGGTCGCCCGGCCAAATCTCCGCCCGTTTCGCCTCCACCCGGTAATGCGGGTCGGCGTAATCGCACGTCGTGGCGGTCACCCGCGCCACCCGGTATTGATTGCTGCCTGTCTGGCTGACATCGTAGCCCTGCACAATCACGGGCTCGACAAAGGCCCGGACATCATTCGCCTTGAATGCCCGCGTCTCGAAATTGTAATACGCCACCGGGGCCGCCCATTCCTGATTCGCGCGATTCAACCGGACGTTTCCCTCGGCCCACGCATCCTTCGTCTCCGTGTTGAACTTCACCTTGTCCGCGCGCAACACCGCTCCCTTATAGTGGATAACCACGTCCCCTTCCCCAATCGCCAGATTCTGCTCCCGTTCAAACGACAACTGTTTCGCGTCAATCAACGCCGGCTCGCCTTTGGCCGACGCGACTTCGTTGGTAGCCCCCCGTGCCGGCAAGAGACACACCATGCCGGCCAGCGTCAGAACAAACGATAAACCCAGCCTCCTCATAAACCTGCGCGCACCCTAACAAACCAGTTCCGCCCCCACAATCATAAATCCGCGCCTACCCGCGCGAGCGTTTTTTTTGTTGTGCCGGTCACCGGATATGCTAGTAGTTCCGCCCACTATGAAACCTCAACTTGGTTTGCAACTTTATTCCGTCCGCGACGTCATCGCCAAACGATCCTACGCGGACGTGATCCGCGAAATCGCCACCATGGGATATGCCGGCGTCGAACCCGCCGGTTTTCCCGGCACCACGGCCAAGGACGCGGCCAAACTGTTCCGCGAACTCGGCTTGGCTGTCCCCAGCATGCACAGCGCTCCGCCCGTCGGGGACAAGCAGGCCGAAGTTCTCGACACGGCGGCCACGCTCGGCTGCAAACGGCTCGTTTCCGGCAAAGGCACCGACACTTTCAAGACGCGGGACTTGATCCGCAAGAACTGTGAGGAGTTCAATCAGGCCGCCCAAGCCGCCCGCGAGAATGGATTGACGTTCAGCGTCCACAATCACTGGGGGGAGTTCGAGCAGGTGAATGGCCGGCCTGTTTACGAGTATATGCTCGAAGACCTCGACAAGGATGTGTTGTTTGAGATTGACGTGTACTGGGTGAAGACTGCCGGCTGCGACCCGGCCACGGTGGTCAAACAACTCGCCAAACGTTCCCCGCTTCATCACATCAAGGACGGCCCGTGTCAGCAGGACGTGCCGATGACCGCCGTCGGCGAAGGCACGGTGGACATAGCCGCCATCGCCAAAGTCACCGAGGCGGAATGGTGGATCGTGGAACTCGATGCCTGCGCCACGGACATGATGGAAGCTATCCGCAAGAGTGCGGCGTATCTCACTAGCAAGGGATTTGCAAAAGGAAAACTGTAGCTGCGACTACAACGAAGAGGCCATATATGAACAAACATGTAAAAGTTGGTGTCATTGGCTGCGGCGCAATCAGCTACGCGTACTTCCAAGGGTGCGCGCCCTATTCCATCCTCAACATCACGGCGTGCGCCGACTTGGATCTGGAACGAGCCAAGGCCAAGGCGGCCGAATACAAGATTCCGCGGGCATGCAGCGTGGAGGAATTGTTGGCGGACCCGGAAATTCAGATCGTGCTGAATCTCACTGTCCCGAAAGCGCACACGGCGGTGAATCGGGCCATCTTGCAAGCCGGCAAACATGCGTACTGCGAAAAGCCGTTTGCGATCAGCCGGGCGGAAGGCCAGCCGATCATCGCGCTGGCGAAGAAGAAACGACGACGTCTGGGTTGCGCGCCGGATACGTTCCTCGGCGCCGGTGGCCAGACGGCCCGCAAGCTGATTGACGACGGCGTGATCGGCCGCCCGGTCGCCGCGACGGCGTTCATGATGGGCCACGGCCCGGAAGCCTGGCATCCGAATCCGTTCTTCTACTACGAAAAAGGCGGCGGCCCAATGTTCGACATGGGACCGTACTATCTCACCGCGCTCGTCAATCTGCTTGGCCCGGTCAAACGCGTTACCGGCTCGGCGCGGATTAGTTTCAAGGAGCGCATTGCCACCAGCCCGATGCACGCCGGTAAGAAGATCAAAGTCGAAATTCCCACCCACATCGTTGGCGTGCTGGAGTTTGCCAGCGGCGCGGTCGGCACGATCATCACCAGCTTCGACGTGTGGGGCCACACGCTGCCGCGAATTGAAATCTACGGCGCGGAAGGCTCGTTGTCCGTGCCGGACCCCAACGGGTTTGACGGCCCGGTCCGCCTCTGGAAAGCCGGCGCAAAAGAATGGACGGAAATGCCGTTCACGCATACGACCGGCCTGTTGCGCGGCACCGGTCTGGCCGACATGGCCCGCGGCATCGTGACCGGTCGACCGCATCGCGCCAGCGGCGCGGTCGCGTTCCACGTGTTGGACATCATGCAGGCGATCCATGAAGCCTCGAAGACCGGCCGCTACGTCACGTTGAAGTCAACCTGCACCCAACCCGCCGCCTTGCCGGCCGGGTTGCCTTTGGGGACGTTGGACTAACGTTTGCGAAGGCGGAACGTGGTCGCCGTCTTGCCGGCAATCTTGAGCGCGCGGCCCGTCCACGCAAACCGGGTGACCGAACAATCGCCGCGTTCGTAGTTGAACGTTTCGCCGTCATCTTCGTACAGATAGCCGGTCGTGTGGCGGCCCGGATAAACATCGAGGAGAATCGCGCGCGCGCGTTTCTGACCGGTGAAATCCACCGGTGGCGACATCGGCAGGATCGAACCGGCCCGGACGAACAGCGGCAATGTATCCAGCGGCGCGTTAACGCCGACCCACTGACCACCGTGATGTTTCTGTCTGGTCCAATAGTCGTACCACTCGCTGCCGGCGGGCAGATAGACGGCGCGTTGCGTGGCCGCGGGTTTGGTCACCGGCGCCACCAGCAGCGACGAACCGAGTAAAAACTGATCGTCAACTGCGTAGCCGACGCCGTCGTTTGGAAACTCCCAGAACAACGGACGCATGATCGGCGTTCCGTCGGTCGCGGCTTCGTGGAACTGGTTGTAGAGATACGGTAGCAATTGGTAGCGCAACCGGATGTAGCGTCGGCAAATCGCTTCGACCTGCGGCCCGAACGTCCACGGTTCCTGCCGGCGCGTGTCAAATGCCGCGTGATTGCGAAAGAACGGGAAGAACGCTCCCGCCTGCGTCCACCGCGCCAGCAACTCGCCGGTGCAGTTCCCACCAAATCCGCCCACATCCGGACCACAGAACGGCACGCCAGACAGACTCAGGTTGAGACATTCCGGAATGCTCAACGCCAATTGTTCCCACGTGCTGATGTTGTCGCCCGTCCACAACATGGCATGGCGCTGGATGCCGGCATAGGCGGAACGGGTGATGACAAACGGCCGCGCGTTGGGTCGCCACCGGCGCAGTCCTTCATGACAGGCACGGGCCATGTTGAAGCCATAAACGTTGTGCGCACGGGCGTGCGTCGCGCCCTGGCCATCGTAGTCGTGCCGGTTGTCAACCGGCATGGTGTTGCCCGGCCCATCCGCCACCGCCGGCTCATTCATGTCGTTCCAGAACCCGGCCACGCCGAGTTCCAGAAACTCCCGATGCCAGTCGCCCCACCACCGGCGCACGCGGGGGTTCGTGAAATCCGGGAACACACTCGCTCCCGGCCAAACTTTGCCGACGAACACTTTGCCGTCGGGGCGCTTCACCAACATGTCCTGTCGTTTGCCCTCCCGGCAAACCGCGTATTGATTGTCGTTCTTCACGCCGGGATCGACGATGGTCACGAGTTTGAAGCCGAGGCGATTCAACTCCCGGATGAACCGGCGCGGATGGGGGAAGGTCTTCGGATTCCACGTCCAGACCCGGTAGCCGTCCATGTAATCAATGTCGCAATACAACGCGTCGCACGGGATGCGGCGGCGCCGGAACTGGCGTGCCACATCGAGCACCTCCTTGGCCGACATGTAGCTCCACCGGCATTGCTGGTAGCCCAACGCCCAGCGCGGCGGCATCCACATCCGCCCCGTCAACCGGCTGTATGCCCGTACGACTTCCGGCAGCGCAGCGCCCGCGATGAAATAGTAGTCAATCTCGCCATCTGCAGATTCCAGCCAGTAGTGCCGCTCGTCCTCCACCTGACCGAGATTAAAATGACTGCGATGGGTGTTGTCCCAAAAAATGCCGTAGTGCGCCCCGGACCGCGTCGAGATCAGAAACGGGATCGAGACATAGATCTCGCCGGTAAGGTACGTGTGCGATGGATTATCCGTGTTCCAGAAACCGAACGCCTGCCCGCGCTTGTTGAACACGCCGGTCTTTTCGCCGCAGCCGAAAAACATCTCGTCGGCTTGCAGTTCCCGGTAAGAACGACACTTCTTCCCCTCCCACCCCATCCCGCGCGCGGACTCATCCTGGTTGAGCAACCGGCCCTGGGACGAAAGAAACGCGATGCGCAGTGGCGATTTCTGAATCCTGATGGTCAGCTTACCGGTCCGCAGTTCAATGTGGGAGCGGCCCAAGCGCCGCGACCATTGAGTTTCCGCCTTGTTCGCGCCGGCAACCGCGTAAGAGAAATCCGGCCCGAACGTCTTGCCGCGCGTCGCCCGCACCCGCACAATCCCCGGTTCGCGCACCGTGACGCGGACCCGGCCCCGCTGGCAAACCAATTCCAAACCGTCCGCACGCTCATTGACTTGCCGGACCTTGCCGAGATCAGTAAATGCGGACTGTTTCAAATCAGACCCTCCGGCGACCGGCGGCAAAGGCGTTGGCCAACGCGATCGCCTGGCGCATGGCCTTGGACTTGTTGACGGTCTCGTTGAACTCGTATTCCGGTTGGCTATCCGCCACGATGCCGCCGCCCGCCTGCACGTAAGCCACGCCGTCTTTCAGCAAGGCCGTGCGCAACGTGATGCAACTATCGAGGTTGCCATTAAAGCTGAAATACCCGACCGCCCCGGCATACGGCCCGCGCTGCGTCGCCTCCAACTCGCTGATGATCTGCATCGCCCGAATCTTCGGCGCGCCGCTCACCGTACCGGCGGGGAACGTCGCGCGCATCAAATCGTAAGCGTTGCGGCCGGACTGCAACTTGCCGGTGACGTTCGAGACAATGTGCATCACGTGCGAGTACTTCTCGACGATCATGAATTCGTCCACCTTGACGCTGCCGTAATCGCAAACCCGGCCAATGTCATTGCGCGCCAGATCCACGAGCATTAAGTGCTCGGCGCGTTCCTTGTCATCAGCCAGCAATTCGGTCTTCAGCCGGTCGTCGTCTTCCGGCGTTTGGCCCCGCCACCGCGTGCCGGCAATCGGACGAATCTCCACCTGACCATCCTCGCAACGGACGTGCACTTCCGGTGACGCACCGATGAGCTGAAAATCCTCGAAGTCCAACAGAAACATGTACGGCGACGGGTTCACTGAGCGCAGCGCCCGGTAGATGTCGAGCGCCGAGCGCCGAGTGCGCGTGGCGAACCGCTGCGCCAGCACCACCTGAATGATGTCGCCCGCCCGGATGTATTCAATCGCCCGCCGCACCATGTCCGCGTGCCGGGTCCGGGTCATGTTTGACTTTACTTCAATCGGTGGCGGCTCCCGATGGAACTCACGCACCGGCGCGGAGATGGGCCGTGCCAATTGCCGGGCAATCGCATCAATCTGCCGGCACGCTTGCGCATAAGCGCGGGATGGATTATTGCCGACGTGCGCGTTGGCCACGATCTTGATCGTCTGACTGACACGGTCGAAGATCAGGATCGTATCCGTGATCATGAAGCACAAGGCCGGCGTCGCCAGATCGTCGCGCTGGGGCTTTGCCACGGTCGGTTCGATGTGGTGGATGTATTCGTAGCCGAGGAAACCAACTGCGCCACCGCTAAATCGCGGTAACCCCGGTACCGTAACCGGCTTAAACTGCCGCATCGCCGCCTCGACTGTTGTCAGCGGATCGCCACCGTCACCGTTTCCCGCCCGAATCACCTTGCTCGGATTTGCGCCGAGGAATGAATAGCGCCCGATGTGTTCGCCACCCGCCACCGATTCCAGCAGGAACGACGGCCCGGTCTTGCGCAATTTTTGATACGCCAATACCGGCGTCTCCGCGTCCGCAAGAATCTCCCGGTACACGGGAATCAGATTCCCCTGTTTCGCGAGCTTCAGGAACTCAGATTTCGAGGGCGTGAACATCTACTTCTTGCCGTAAACCTGGTCCGGATCCACCAGCCGATCTTCCGTCACCTTGACTCCGTCGCCGTCGATGGTCCGGTAGAAACACGATTGATAACCGTCGTGACACGCCGCGCCGATCTGTTCCACCTCGATGAGCAGACAATCCTTGTCGCAATCAAACGAGATATTCTTCACGTGCTGGACGTGGCCGCTGCTCTCGCCCTTGACCCAGTATTTCTGTCGCGACCGGCTCCAGAAGCAGGTCTTCTTCAGTTTGATCGTCTCCGCCAGCGAATCCTTGTTCATCCACGCCATCATCAACACCCGTCCCGTGCCCGTCTCCTGCACAATCGCCGGGATCAATCCATTCGCGTCATACTTCAATTCATCCAACAATTTCATAGTCGCACACTAATTCCTTTCTTCTGCAAGAACCGCTTAACGTCGGCCACCTTGTATTCGCCGAAGTGAAAAATGCTCGCGGCCAGCACCGCATCCGCCTTGCCAGTCGTCAACACCTCCGCCATGTGATCGAGCGTGCCAGCCCCGCCGCTGGCGATGACCGGAATGTGAACCGCCTCGCTCACCGCCCGCGTCAGTTCGACATCATACCCCATCTTCGTCCCATCGGCATCCATGCTCGTCAGCAAAATCTCGCCCGCGCCGAGTGCTTCCACTCGGCACGCCCACTGGATCGTATCCATGCCGGTCGGCTTCCGCCCACCGTGCGTGAAAACCTCCCAGCTCTTGCCGGCCCGCTTCGCGTCAATCGCCACCACGATACACTGCGAACCGAATCGCTCCGCCCCCGCCCGCACCACATCCGGGTTCTGCACTGCGGCGGTGTTCACACTCGTCTTATCCGCCCCGGCTTTCAACATCGCCCGAACATCCTCCACCGTCCGGATGCCGCCGCCAACCGTCAACGGCATGAAACACTCGTTGGCTGTCCGCTCCACCACATCAATCATCGTCGCTCGGTTATCCGAACTGGCGGTGATGTCGAGAAACACGAGTTCATCCGCGCCTTGACGGTCATACTCCTTGGCGCACGCCACCGGATCACCGGCATCGCGCAGGTTCAGAAACTTCGTTCCCTTCACTACGCGCCCCCGGTCCACATCCAGACACGGAATGACTCGTTTCGCCAACATCGGGCGAGGAGAATACCGGAGCCGCCAACGGGAAAACAGGGAAAATTACTCTACCCCAAACAACCCTGCCGCAAACGCTTTCGGGTTGAAGGCCTGCAAATCATCCGTTTGTTCGCCCAAACCGATGAATTTGACGGGGAGCTTCAGCTCCCGGGCGATGGCGACGACGATGCCGCCTTTGGCGGTGCCGTCGAGTTTGGTGACGATCAAACCGGTAATGCCCAGTGCCTGGTGAAACTCACGGGCTTGGTTGAGCGCGTTGCTACCGGTGGTGCCGTCCACTACCAAGAGAACCTCATGCGGCGCGGCCGGCAGGACTTTGGCCAGCGAACGGTGCATTTTCTTCATCTCTTCCATCAGGTTCTTCTTCGTGTGGAGCCGCCCAGCAGTATCAATGAGCAGGTAATCCACATGGCGCTTGGTCGCAGCGCTCACCGCGTCGAATGCCAGCGCGGCGGCATCAGCGCCGTACTGCCCGGCAATCACGTCACAGCCGACGCGTTCACCCCAAATCTTGAGTTGTTCGATGGCGGCCGCACGGAACGTGTCGCAAGCCGCCAGCAGAACCGCGCTTCCCTGACCTTTCAGCAAATGGGCAAGCTTGCCGGTGGAGGTCGTCTTGCCCGTGCCGTTGACGCCGGCAAGCAGAACAACCGTGGGTGGTTGTGGTGCGCGCGCCAGGACGTGCGCCGCGACACCTAACTCACGTTCGATCTCGGCGCGGGCGATGCCGAAGACATCTACCTGCCCGGACTCTTTAGCGGCAGCACGGGTGAGTTCGACAATCTTCAACGCGGTATCCACCCCGATGTCGCTGGCGATGAGCGTCGCCTCCAATTCTTCCAGCGCCTCTTCATCGAGTTTCGGCGCGCGGGTGACGATGCGTTTGATGTCATTCGCGAGTTTGGCGGATGTCTTGCGGAGGCCGGCGTGGAATTTTTCAAACAAGTTCATGCTGAATTGATATGTTGGAGTGCTCTGAGTTTGAGCGCCTCGACGCGGTCGTAGGGAATTTTCACCGTGCCGATCAAGAAGTCGCGACCGGGCCCGTGGTCGTCGCTGCCGCCGGTGGCGAGCAGGCTGAGTTGTTCAGCCAGTTTGAGGTAGTGAGCGGTTTGCGACGGACTGTGTTTCGAATGCCAAACCTCCACGCCATCCAAACCTTGGTCGCGCATCTCGTGAAGCTTGTCATCCACGCGGTTCAAGCCGGGATGCGCCAGCACCGCCACGCCGCCGGCCCGTTGGACATGGCCGATGGCTTCCGCCACCGTCATCCGGTAACGCTCGACAAACGCCGGTTGGCCGCGTCGTAGAAATCGCTCGAACGCTTCCTCCGCGCTGCGGACGTGTTGGCGTCGCACCAACGCCAACGCCACATGCGGCCGGCCCAGCGTGCCGGCACCGGCGGCCGCCCGCACATCTTCAATGGTGAGCGGCATTCCCAATTCATTCAGTTTGTGAATGAATTGGGCAACCCGTTGTTCGCGTTCACGCCGGGCGTGATCGAGAACGTTCGCCAGCGTGGATGATTTCCAGTTGTCATCAAAGAAATACCCCAGCAGATGCACTTCCCGCACGTCCGCCCGGCAGGTGATCTCGACACCGGCAATGACCTCCACGCCCGCGGCTTTGCCGGCCGTTATCGTTGGCGCAACGCCGGCCATTGTGTCGTGGTCGGTAAGGGCAACCGCGGCGAGGCCGGCCTTCTTGGCCCCCGCCACCAACTCCGGCGGCGTGTAACCCCCGTCGGAAAAATGCGTGTGCGTGTGCAGGTCCGCGAACTTCATGACGCGGTGCGGGCGGGACGCGGCAGGTCCAACTTCAAACGGTCGAGGATGCCGTTGACGAACGCCCCGCTTTCCCGGGTGGAATACAGCTTGGCAATCTCCACGGCTTCGTTGATGCTGACGACGGGTGGAATGTCGTCGCGGAAAAGCATTTCGTAGATCGCTAGGCGGAGGATGTTGCGGTCCACGGCGGCAATGCGCCCCAACTCCCAATGCTCGGTGTATTTCTGGATCTTCTCGTCAATCACGGCCCGCTGCTCCAGTGTCCCGCGAATCAGTTCCTCGGCAAACTGCCGGACGGCCGCAGGAGTTTCGGGCTGCGTTTGCCAAAACAAATCCAGCGCTTCCGGCATTTCCGCGGTGTTGGCATCGTTCTGATAAAGGAACTGTACGGCGAGTTCCCGGCCGTGGCGGCGGCGACCGACTTGTCTTACAGGTTTTTGCATACGCGGGCCATTTCGATGGCGGTCAACGCGACTTCGCGTCCCCGGTTGTAGGTTCTGCCAAGACAGCGCACCCGCGCCTGTTTTGCGTTGTTGGCGGTCACAACGCCGAAAACCGTCGGCACACCCGTGAGAATGGAAATCTGCGTCAGTCCGTGCGCCACCGCGCTGCCGATGTGTTCCGCGTGACGGGTTTGTCCTTGCAGCAACACGCCCAACGCGATGATGCAGTCGCACCGGCCCGACCGGGCCAACCGTCCGGCGGCCGCGCTGATTTCAAAGCTGCCGGGAACGCGAACGATCTTAATTTCTCGCGCTTGCGCCAGTGTCTCAACGCAATAGGCCAACAACGCATCGGCAAGTTCCGGATTGTAACGCGCCGCGACCACGCCGAAGCGCAGGCCGGCAGCCGAAAGCGAAGGGGTGGTTCGCGGCTTGGTCAACATCTATAGTTTGTGTCCCAACTTGTTTTTTTTGGTTTCCAGATACTTCACGTTGTGCGGCGTCGGCTCGGATTGAATGGGAATCTGTTCGACAATCTTCAGATTAAACCCTTCGAGGCCGACAACCTTTTTGGGATTGTTCGTCAACAACCGGATGCTATGCAAGTCAAGATCCACCAGAATCTGCGCCCCCACGCCGTATTCCCGGAGGTCAGGCTTGAAGCCGAGTCGTTCATTCGCCTCGACTGTATCCAGCCCCTTTTCCTGCAAGGCGTAGGCGTGCATCTTGTTGGCAAACCCGATGCCGCGGCCTTCCTGCCGCATGTATAACAACACCCCGCGGCCTTCCTTGGCGATGCGTTGCAGTGCGTCGTGCAGTTGCGTCCCGCAATCACAACGCAGCGAACCAAACACATCTCCCGTCAGACATTCGCTGTGAACACGAACCAGCACGTTCTCTTTGCCGCGCACCTCCCCCATCGTCAACGCCGCGTGATGCTGACCGTCCACCAACGACCGGTAGAGATGCAGCCGAAATGCACCGATCACCGTCGGCATCGCCACCTCCTGCTCCTTGGTCACCAACTTTTCGCGCTTCCGGCGATACTCGATCAGGTCCCGGATCGTGCACATCTTCAAACCGAACTGTTGCCGGTAATGTCGCAGCTCCGGCAGCCGCGCCATCGTGCCATCTTCGTGCAGAATTTCGCAGATCACCGCCACCGGGAACAACCCCGCCAGCTTCACCATGTCCACCGATGCTTCCGTATGTCCCGCCCGGCGCAACACGCCGCCTTCGCGCGCCTGCAACGGGAAGATATGGCCGGGTGCAACCAAATCGTCCGGCTCGGCATTTGGATCCGCGAGAATACGGATTGTGTGTGCCCGGTCGTACGCGCTGATGCCTGTCTTAATCCCGGTTCGGGCGTCCACGCTAACCATGAAATCCGTCTTAAAGCTTTCCCGGTTCTCCGCGACCATCCGCATGATGCCGAGGGTCTTCAGCCGCGCTTCAGTCGTCGGCACGCAGATCAATCCGCGCCCGTGTTTGACCATGAAATTTACCGCCTCCGGGCTGACTTTTTCGCCGGCCATCACCAGATCGCCTTCGTTCTCGCGGTCGGCATCATCGGTCATGATGATCATCCGGCCCTGCCGGATGTCTTCCAACCCAGCTTCAATTGGATCGAATGTGGTTGATGCCTTATCCATGTTGGCGGTCGATAGAATAACAGGAAGCCCCGGCGGGAGCAAACTCACGCTTTCACAAAACGGATACCCTTAACATGCAGAAGGCAAATCCAAAACCGGTAGAGATCGAGGCGCTGCTCCAACCGGGCGTAGTTTTTCTCGATCAGGTCACGGATCATATCGTCCATTTGCTGGAAATTGAGGCCGGTTTTCTCGGCGAGATCCGGCAGGTCCACGCTTGCCGTCACGGCACACTTGCCGCGCAGCACGCCTAGCAGGAAGACGACGTGCAGATTGGTCAAGCCCAACGCTTTGACATACCGGCTCAAATCATCCGGAAACTCGATCAACTCCACCAATCCCTGCGGCACGGCCGTCGGAAACCTGACCCGGCCGATGTGGGTGCGCTCGATCTTAATGTCCTTAACTGGAAGTTTTTCCGCCATTACATTCCTAAAGGGCTAAATGCACGACCGATTCCGAACCGGTCTACGTCGTCCTTTTTCTCCGTCGGTACTCAACCAGCCACGAAAGCCAGATGGTGACCTCACAAATGGCGATGAGCGGCATACTCATCATAAGCATCGAGAGCGGGTCAGGTGGCGCCAGAATCGCCGCCAAAATCACCGCACCGGTGATCATCAGTTTTCGACCACGCGCCACCGTGCGCGCACTGATTACCCCCAATTGCACCAGCAACAAAATCACCAGCGGGATCTCCAAAGTCACACCCATTGACAGCATGAATTGGGTAACAAAGCTGATGTAACTTGTCACTGTCCACTGGGGCTTGATCTTCAACCACTCGCTGTACTTGATAAACACGCGCAGTGTCTGGGGAATCATCAGGTAGTAGCACGCCGCCGCGCCCGCCACAAACATGAATGCGCCGAACAAGAAAGTCGGCATTAACAATCGCTTCTCCTCGCGCTTAAGCGCCGGCAGGATGAAATCGCTAAGGAAGTAAAAGATTGCCGGCGTCGCCAGCAAGATGCCGCCGTAAAACGCGAGCTTCATCCAGAGAACAAACGAGTCCGTGACGTTCAAACTTTGCAGGTAATTCCCCGAATCCGGCACCACCTTGCTCAGCGGCGCTTCCAGAAAGAAAAGGATCCGGTTGGCAAACACCATGCAAACGTTGAACCCAATAAACAGCGCCGCGCCGATTTTGAACAGCGTACGCCGCAGGTCTTCAAGGTGCTCGATGAACGGTTTGCTTTCCCCGTCGTCCGCGGCCGCCGAGTCCAGCGGCAAAATTTTCGCGGTTGAATCAGAAGGTCCCTGCTCACCCAACCACCCGGCTAATCTCACAAGCCATCTAAGCAAGCTGGTCCGTCAACGTTGTCCAACCCTAGTTCAACTTCGGATCAACAGGTTTTCCAGGGTTGGCAGCCGACGGTGGCGGCGTCTCCGGTTTTGATTGGGAAGCTGGCGTGTGCGTTGGCTCATCGTGAATATCGCGGGAGGCCTTCTTAAACTCTTTCAGCGCCTCGCCGATCCCGCGCGCCAACTCCGGCAGTTTCTTCCCGCCAAACAGCAGAAAGACGATGATCAACACTAAAAAGATATGCCACTCGCTGATCTCTGCTAGTACTGGTACCATAGTTCGTCCTTACACCGCCACACTACTACGCCGTCTACCACCCTGTCAACGTGGCCCACGCGCGGTCTATTGACTGGCGATGCCGAATTCGCATCGGCGATTCTTCGCCCATGCTTCTTCGTTGTGACCGGAATCAGCCGGCCGCTCCTTACCATAACTGATAGTCGAAATGTTCCCAGCCGGAATCCCCAGCCGAACCAACTCTTCCCGGCAAGACTGGGCCCTCCGTTCGCCCAACGCGCGGTTGTATTCCGCCGTCCCACGTTCGTCGGCGTACCCCTCGACGACCAACTTCGAATTGGAGCTACGCAACGCGGTCGCAATCTGCTCCAGCTTGGACATTTCACCGGGCCGGACCTTCGCGCTGTCGTAGGCAAAATAGACGGTGTCAGCCTGGAATTGGCTCTTGTCCACCTTGCCAAAGTCAGGACCGTGTTCGCCGCCCGCTTCAGAAATGCCCAAGTTCTCACCGCCCGGTGGCACGGAACTTACTGATCCAGCTTGTCCACCCGGCTGCGGCTCCGCAGGTTTCTTGTGGCCGCAACCCGTAATTAAAAAGGTGCTGGTAATAAAAACGATGCTCAAAAAAAGTGACTGACTCCTACGCATGTGGGTCTTTCTCCTCGTAAAACTTGGTTTGGTTCATTGCGCGCGAACTCTACGGTCCCCACGCTGGTTCGGACGCGCCTCCTTCAATGGCTGGCAACTCTACTTGCTCCTGCGTTAAAACGTCAAGCAGATACAAGCGCGGCCGCCACGCCCGCGTCTTTGTAAACACCAAATGCCGGCCATCCGGCCCCCAGGACGGCTCTGCGTTGTCGGCATCATCCGCCACCAGCGGTGTGATCGCATGGGTGTTGCTGTCCCACAATCCAATCTGAAACCGCCCGCCCACCCGCGAGGTGACTGCCAACATCGACGGCAACTTCGACCCCGGCGGCGGATGCGACCACGCGGGTTCCGTATTGTAGCTTGGTGAAACCGTCAACTGCGTCGGCTCACCGCCGTCCCGGCTGATCATATAAATCTGCGGCGTTCCCCGGTCGTCGCTGACGTAGGTGATGTTCCGTCCGTCCACCGTCCAACACGGCGATGATTCTCCGCCCCGTGTGTAGGTCAACCGTCGCAACCCACCGCCCGAGGCGTTCATCACATACAGCTCCGGGTTCCCATCCTTGCTCAACGTCAACGCCACCAGTTGACCGTCCGGCGAGAACGCTGCGCCCGAGTTCAAGCCCGGCCACGACGCCAACCGCCGGCGTGCCCCGGTGAACAAATCCACCTCAAACACATCCGGAAACCGGTTGAGATAGCTCGTGTACACCAACCGCCGCCCGTCCGGCGACCAACGCGGGTGCATACTCAGTGATTTATCGAACGTCCGTTGCCGGGCATTGTGCCCGTCGTAATCCATCACCGCAATCTCCTTCATCCCGCCCGTCCGCCCCAACACGAACGCGATCTGCGATTCCGCGATCCCTTTCTCCCCGGTAATCGCCGCCACAATATCGTCCGCGAGCTTGTGCACCAGGCGCCGGATATCCGCCGCGCTCCCGGTATACGAACGCGGCTTCAACGCGTACTGTTTCGTCGCCTGCACGATCACGGTGCACTCGATTACGCCGTTCTTGCCTTCGATGCGGACGCTGCCTTCCTGCACAAACTCTGCCTGACTCGATGGCGCAATCGTGAAATACCCGGACAACCTGAGATCGTTCTTCAACACGTCCGCCACCTGCGCCGACAAATTCGGATCGCCGGCAAATCCCGTCACCGCAATCGAACGCTTCTGCGCGCCCGGCACCACCACGTTCACCTGCGCCTGCGCCACGCTCGCAACTAACCACAAACTAAAAACTGAAAACCAAAAGCTTTTCACTTATTCATCCCTCCAATTGAAAATTCACCGAAATGTCCGCCGCATCCGTTCCGAGTCCATCCGGCAACGGCTGCAACTGGCGGACCCGCTTGGCGGCCGCCATCGCCGACTCATCCATCTGCTTGTTGCCCGACGAAACCTTCAGCCGCACGTCGGTAATCCGGCCATCCCGCTCCACGGTGATGATGATCGTCACCATCAAACTCCGGTCCCAGTTCACCGCGTCGCTGGGCCGCTCCCACGCTTCGTACATCTTGTCATGCACGTGTTCGTAATACCACCAGAAGGGCGTCCCCTTCCCCACACCGCCAACCACCCCGTTTGGCGAACCATTCGGCGAGCCGATGACACGACTCTTGCCACTTCCACCGCCACCGGGTCGCCCATCACCGTACGGCGTTCCACCTTCCTCGGTCGCCAGCGCCTTGGCGAACACATTGCGAATGTCAGCCGCGCTCGCGCCTTTTGCCGCGCCGTTTTTCGCTGCACTACTGCCCGTCGAAGTCGCGCGCCGCACCGGTTGTCGTTCCGCCTTCGCAGTTGTTGTCGTCTTGGTACGTTTGGTTGTGCGCGCTTTCGGAATGGCAATCTCACCGTGCTGGAGCGGCTCGGCCCGCTCCACCGGCTCTGAACGCGGCGCCACTTTCGGTGCCGGGGCTTCTTCGGCCGTCTTCACCGCTGGTAATGACGGCTGGGACGGGGCTGCCGGCTCTGCTCGCGGCGGCGCGTACGCGCCACGTCCCACAGTCGGACCTTGGGGGAGATCGCCGAGAATGTCGGCCGGCACCACCAAGTCCACCTCCGTCGCGAAACTCTTGTGGACAGTCGGCATGATCCACTCAAACAACACCAACCCGACAATCACCACGGCGTGCGTGATGCACACCACAATGAAGTTGCGCTTAAACCTCTGCTCCCACGTCATCATCGCCGGGCCAGCCGGGGCGGCGTTTCCTCCTGCGTCATCAACGCGATCCGGGTGATGTGCGCCGCGTGCAACTCCTTGAGCACGTCCATCACTGCCCCGTAATTGTTCGCTTCATCCGCCTTCAATAAAATCGTCACCGGCACCGAAGACTTGGCCAGCTTCGCAAACTCCGCCCGCAACTGCGGCAGCCCCATCTGCACGTCGTTGAAATACGTGTTGCCGCGCCGATCCACCGACACCGTGCGGGTCTGTTCCTGCTTGATGGTGTCCATGCTGGCTTTGGGCAGGTTGATGTTCATTCCGTACTCGACCACCGGAAAGAAAATCACCACCGCGATGAACAGCTGCAGCAGCAGGTCCACCAACGGCATCACGTTGATCTCTTTGATCTCGTCGGTATGTCCGTACCGCCGGACGCGACTGGATGATCCGCGCATGGCTTAGTTGGTCACGTAATTGTGTTCAATCGCCGCTGTGAACTCATCGGCGAAGTTTTCCATCAGAATCGTCTGGTGCCGGATGCGGGCGGCCAACCAGTTGTAACCAAACAACGACGGCACGGCGACCAACAAACCCACCACTGTTGCCAGCAGTGCCGCCGAGATGCCGGGCGCAACCTTGCCCAACCGCACCGTGCCTTCCACGCCCATCGAACCAAACACGCTCATCACACCCCACGCACTGCCGAGCAAACCGAGGAACGGTCCGCCCTGCACCGCCGTTGAAAGAATGCTCACCTGCTGCTCCAGCTTCATCACTTCGGCGTCAATCGCCCGGCCCAACACGCCGCGCACCGTGTCGAGATTCACCACCGTCCGTTCCTGCGTCGCCACCTCCGTGTCCACCAACGTCAACGTCCCGCTCCCGCCGCCAAACGCCTTGTAACCACCCGCCACCTTGCGCGGGCCATTCCCATTGCCGAACTGTGTGGAAATCTCCTCCGCGCCGAGCCGGTAAATGTTGTAGAGCGGACAATCCGCCATCTCGAAATTGTTGATGAACAAATGGAGGGGATCATGTTCCCGGCGGAAGTGGATCAAGAACTGCAAGCTGCTTTCGCGGGCGCGCCGGACCTGTTGCCACTTGGTGAGCATCACCGACCACGTCAACGCGGACCCGAAACACAAAATGAGCACAATGACTTTGCCCTGGGTATCCGCCTGTTGAAACGCCCACAACAGTCCCGTCGCCAACAACACATTCATCTCTTACTACCTCCTTGCATGGTTGCAGAGTGCAACCACGTGTCACTTATACAACATTCCGCTGCCGCGTCAAAACTTTTCTGGCTTGCCGATCACCCGCGCCACCGCCCGGCATTCCTTCTCAAATCCGGGGAAATTCCACCGATTGGGGAAATCCCGGCATTGCCGCGGTTTGGCCGGCTGCACCCGGCAATCCATCCCGTCCAGAAACACGCATTCGCCGTTCGCCTTCTCATTCAACACCAGTCCGCGTCGATCCTCCTGCAGCCGGGTGAACTGATCGGCAACCTCATGCTCCGTCAACCCAAGTAACGCCGCCATCCCGTGGACATCTTCCGCCGTCAACCGCACTTGCCCCGGCCAGCGACAACAGGCCGTACACCGCCGGCAATCGTAGAAGACAGGCATGGCGCGGTTTCACATAGCAGGTCCGCGTCCTGCCGGCAACCATGGGGACCCGTTGAATCATTGAAAGATGTTACCGGGCGGGTTGGGTCGGGTTGGTGTCGTT
>JBBISF010000026.1:0-32158 GCA_037441425.1 Verrucomicrobiia bacterium | reverse complement strand
CGACACCAACCCGACCCAACCCGCCCGGTAACATCTTTCAATGATTCAACGGGCAGGCGTGGCTACGGCCCGTTGATTTTTCGGAGCACGGCTTCGTACGGGGCAATCTCGGACAGCACCGCCGCGAGGTTGGTTTTGCCCTGCCGGAAATCGCTGCCCAAGGTGAAGGCTTTTCCGATCACCCGGCTCGCCAAGCCGACGGACGTTTGCCGGACCTGGCGGCGGTTGCCTTCGATGACCGTCGGCATGCTCCAAGTCCGGCAAACGACCTGTGGCGCATTCGTAACTGCCAAACCGGCGGGCGGTTTCGATCATGGCGAAGATGTTCTCTTCTGGTGTATCGCGGGGACATTGGTCACCGGTGGAAAAGATGAAGCCGCCGCCGTCAGTGGCCTGTCGGGCGTCACCGGTATGCGGTTTGGCACCTCGTTGCGGACGGCGGCGAGAAATCGTTCGCGGGGAGTCAGGGTCATCTGAATGTCCTCGTTTGCCTTTCACTTCCCGGTAGCGGGCTAGTTGCGGATAAGACCTCGTCGGATCGGCGTATGGATTGCCGGCCCGGGCGCTTGGGAGGCTTTATAAGTTTTCATGCGCCGTATGATATTCGCGTCTGTTCCCCTGGTAATTGGTTTCGCCTTTTTCCCGTCATTTTCCCTGAGTTACCGGAGGTGCCCAGATGTATTGCTCGATGGCTGAGGCCGGTTGGTTGCAGGCCGACAAGACCGTCAAGAACCCCTAACGGCAAGTCCATGTCGCATTGCGGTAAACTGGTGGGCACCTTCTGATGGGCCGTTCCAAGGTCGAGAGCAACCATTTGACTGCCACTGCTTCAACAGGTAGTGTGTGGGCGGTCACGTTGTGAATCGAACAACTAAATACGGGCCCTGTTGTCTGGCCGCGCGGTTTGCTGCCATCGGCGTGGCGTTGTTTTTCGCCGCGGGCAGCATCCATTGCTTGGCGGAGGCCGCTTTGGGTAAGGCGGAATCGCATCACCATGGACAAGCCGACGCCGGCCCCGGTCATCACCACGGGGATGATGATGACGGGAACTGTTGCGCCAGTTTGCAGAACGTTGTCTTTCCAGCCCCGGTCGCGATCTTTGCCCCGCACGAACCTGCCGGGATTTCAGGCCCGGTTGTTGCCATAGTCCCGCCGGTAGTTGTCCTGCCACGCCCGACCGGCACGATTTGCGATAATGGGCCGCCGGGGCTTCCGCCGCCTGAATTTCTCTTAGTTGTTTCGCTCTCGCCGCGTTCGCCTCCGGTTCTTGCCTAACAGCTCGGCCTCAAGCCGAGTCTCCCCTGTGTTGTGTCCACACAAGTGGACTGTGTCGGTAACTTCTCAGAAAAGTGTAAGGCAGGAATGAAGAAACAAATCTCAATGATAGCGGTGATAATTTTGGCGAGCGCGTCGGCCTTCGCCCAAGAGTTGCTCACGCCAGCGGCGGCGGTGCAGGCAGCCTTGGCAAACAATCGCGATCTCGCAGCGACCCGGGTGCGCGTCCAAGAGGCGAAGGCGCGGCTGCAGCAGGCCGGGTTGTGGCCCAATCCCGAGTTGGAACTGGACGGCCACTTCGACAACGCCTTCTCCACCGAGGGGCAACACGGTTTTGCGGTTGGTATCAACCAGCCCTTCAGCGTCAGTGGCCGCATCGCAGGACAAAAAGGTGTCGCCCGCGTGGAAGTCGAACATACGCTGGCTGAAGTGGCGGATCAGGAACGCCGGTTGGTCGGTGACGTGCGACATACGTTCACAGAACTGTTTGCGACTGAGGAACAGATCAAACTCCAGAAATTTCTCATCGATCTTAACCAAGAATTGTTGTCGGCCACCAAGGTGGCGGAGAAACAGGGACAGGTTTCCGAAAAGGACGTAAACGCGATCCTGATCGCATGGCAACAGGTCCAGCAACGGCTACAGGTTCTTCAAACCCAGCGGCAGACGCGGTTGTTGGAATTGAACAGACTGATGGGCCAGCCGGCAGATCACGCGTTTGTTGTCAGCGGCACGTTGGAGTTCAAGACGCTGACCGACCTCGCGACTTTCCGGTTGGAAAACGCGCTGGCGCACCGGCCTGATTTTGCCGCGGCGCAGTTGGACGTGAGTCTGGCTCAAGCCGGGCAGCGGCTCGCGAAAGCCGAGCGATTTGACGACTGGCGCATCGGTGTCGGTTACGAACGCGATCAGAGTGTCATCGAGGGCGCGCCACCGCAGAGTGTGGATCAGTTCATTGGTTTGAAGCTGACCGTGCCTCTGCCGATGTTTGATCGGAAACAAGGCCGGCTCCGCGAGATGGCCGACCGGGAAGATCGCGCGCAGAAAGAGGTGGATGCGCTAAAATTGCAAATCTCCCAGGAACTGGCCGACGCGCTCCAGCGGGTGAAAACGCTCGCGCCGTTGCTGGAGTCGTACACCCCGGAAATTCTGAAGCGCGCGGAAGACAACGTAAAGCTGGTCGAGAACGGCTACCGGCAGGGGCAGGCCAGCATCGTCGAGGTCATCCAGTCCCGGCAGCAATTTGCCGAACTCAAGTCCGGCTACATCGACACTCTCCGCGATTATCAACTGGCCGTGACCGATTTGGAGGTCGCGGCGGGAGTTCTCCCCATTAAATCAACTGAGGTGAAAAAGCCATGAAACATATTGCTATCGTTTTGAGCACAGTCACATTACTCGTCGCCGTCGCGCCGCGCGCGTTTCCGCACGGCACGCCCATCCAGGTCGGTGGTGGGGGCGGCGGACCGGTCACACTCACCACGGAACAACAAGCCGCCATCGGCCTCAAAACCGCGAAGGCGGATTTCCGCAGCATTGACACCGTGCTGCTGCTCAACGGCAAGGTGCGGCTTGATCCCAACCTGCACGCGCACGTCACCTCCCGCATCGACGGGCGCATCGAAAAGCTTTACGCCTCCGTGGGTGACAAGGTCGAGAAAGGACAGAAGCTGGCCGAAATCCAGTCCCGCCAGATTGGCAACCCGCCGCCCCTCGTTGTGATCGACGCTCCCGTGAGCGGCGTGGTCAACGAGCGTCCGGTCACACTGGGAGACTCGGTCGATCCCAGCAAGGAGCTATTCCACATCATCGATCTTTCCCGGGTCATCGTCCAGGCGGAGGTGTACGAAGAGGACGTGGGCAAGGTGAAACTCGGTCAAGAGGCACGCGTCCGCGTGCTGGGCTACCCCAAGGACACGTTCGGCGGAAAGACAATGTTCATTGGGGCGGAACTCGATCCCGACAAACGCACCCTGCCGGTTTGGATCACCGTTGAAAACCCCGCCGGCAAGCTCAAGCCCGAGATGTTCGCCAAGGTTGCCGTGGTGCTCGCCCACAACGAAGGCGTCCTCGCCGTGCCGAAGGCGGCGGTCCTGGAGGAAGGCGGCGAGAAATTCGTCTTCGTGCAGACCGGCAACACGTTCAACCGCGTGGACGTGCGGACCGGGGCGGAGGACGACCGGTTCGTCGAAATCACCGACGGTCTCGTGCCCGACGATGTGGTCGTCACCGACGGCAGTCGCGAAATCTATACCAACTGGCTGATGGGCGGAAAGAAACCCGCCGCCAACCAGGAAGATTGAGCCGACCGCGAGGATACGCATGTTTAACAAACTCATTCATTGGTCACTGAAGAACCGGCTGCTGGTGGTGGTCGGACTGGTGGTGTTCCTAGTGTCCGCCAGCTATGTCACAATGCATATGCCGGTGGACGTGTTTCCCGAGTTCGCCCCGCCGCAGGTCGTGGTGCAGACGGAATCTCCGGGACTCGCGCCGGAGGATGTCGAGTCGCTGATCACGTTCCCCGTCGAGAGCGCGGTCAACGGCACACCGGGCGTCGAGAAGGTGCGGTCGCAATCCACGGTCGGGCTTTCGACGGTCATCATCGTGTTCCGCTGGGGCACGAATGTGTATACGGCCCGGCAACTCGTCAACGAGCGTATCCAATCGGTGCGCGAGCGGTTTCCGGCGGGCACGCACGCGCCGGTCATGCTCCCGATTACCTCGGCGGTGGGCTGGCTGGTCAAGTACAGCCTCCAGAGCGACACCATCTCGCCGATGGAACTGCGCACGATCTCGGATTGGCAGATTGCGCCGCGCATTCTCGCTCTGGGCGGTGTCGCTTCAGTCGTGTCCATCGGCGGCGAGGTGAAACAATACCAAGTGCTGCTCGATCCCGACCGCCTCAGCGCCTACCACGTCAGTGTCAGCGAAGTGCGCGCGGCGCTGGAGAAATCCAATCTCAACGTCCCCGGCGCGTTCCTGCAGGCGCCGGGCCGGGAATTCATCGTGACCGGTGAAGGCCGGATTCAATCGCTGGCTGACGTGCGCGACACGATCATTAAGTACGTCAAAGGCACGCCGATCTACGTGCGCAACGTGGCCGACGTGAAATTCGGCCCGGAAATCAAGCGCGGCGATGGGGCGTTCAACCGCCACAAAGCCGTGATCGGGACGATTTCGAAAGCCTACGGCGCGGACACGCTGGCCACCACCTACAAGGTCGAGGCGGCGCTCCACGACATCCAGAAACAACTACCGGCCGGCGTCAAGATGGATACGCAGGTTTTCCGGCAGGCCGATTTCATCGAGGGCTCGATCCACAACCTGAAACGAGCGTTGCTCGAAGGCGGCATCATCGTGACCGTGGTGTTGTTGATCTTCCTGATGAATTTCCGTGCGTCGTTCATCAGCTTTCTGGCCATGCCGACTTCGCTGTTGGCGGGCGTGATGGTGCTGAAAGTGTTCGGCGTCAGCCTCAACTCGATGACCATCGGCGGTCTGGCCATCGCGATTGGCGAAGTGGTGGACGATGCGATCATCGACGTGGAGAATGTGTTTCGCCGGCTGCGGCTGAACCGCGAGTCCCCACATCCGAAGCCCACGATTGACGTGGTGTTTGAGGCGAGCAGCGAAATCCGCAACTCCGTCGTGTACGCGACGTTCATCGTGGCAATTGTGTTCCTGCCGATCTTTTTCCTGTCCGGCTTAGAGGGGCGCATCTTCACACCACTCGGTCTGGCCTACCTCGGGTCGTTGATGTGTTCGCTGATTGTTGCGGTGACCGTCACTCCTGCGCTCTGCCACCTATTGATCGGCAACACGAAGAAGACGTTGCGCGAGAGCTTCGTGGCGCACGGCCTAAAGAAAGGCTACGAGCGGCTGTTGCACTTTACGTTGCGGCACGTCTGGCCGGTGCTCACGGCGGCGGTAATCTTGATCGTGCTGACCGTGGGACTGCTCACCACGTTTGGGCGCTCGTTCCTGCCGGAATTTCACGAGGGCAACTTCATCATCGCCATGAGCACGCTGCCCGGCACGTCGCTTGACGAGTCCATGCGCCTCGGCCAGTTGGTGCGGGAGAAACTGCTCAAGTATCCGCAGGTCGTGTCCATCTCCCAGCGCGCGGGCCGCAGCGAACTCGACGAGGATGCCCAGCCGCCGAACTTCAGCGAGTTTGATGTGAAACTGGATTACGACCGCGATAAGAACATGCCGCCCGACGAGTTACTCCGCCGGATTCGCGCCGATCTGGCGGACGTTCCCGGCGCGATCTTCAACGTCGGCCAGTTCATTGCTCACCGGTTTGACGAAATCCTGTCCGGCGTGCACGCGCAGGTGGCCATCAAGATTTACGGCGACGACCTCAACGTCCTGCGCCAGCAGGGCCAGCAGGTGTTGAAGGTAATGCAGACCGTCCCCGGAGCCGTGGACCTGTCGCTGGAGCAGCAGATTGACGTGCCGCAGCTGATCATCAAGATCGACCGCGAGAAGGCCAGCCGGTATGGATTGAGCGTTGGAGACCTCGCGAACACCATCGAGACGGTGCTCAACGGCGTGACCGTGTCGCAGGTGCTGGAGGGACGGAAATCGTTCGACCTGTTTGTGCGCTTGGATGACAAGGCGCGGCGTGATCTCGAATCCATCCGCAACCTCTTGGTGGATGCGCCGGCCCTCAACGGCCAAGGCGATGCAAAGATCCCGCTCCGGCAGGTGGCTGACGTGGCATTCCAGGAGAAGCCCTATTTCATCAACCGGGAAGACGTACAGCGACGCATCGTCGTCCAATGCAACGTCGCCGGCCGCGACCTGAACAGTTTGATTGTCGAGGCCAAAAAGAAAATCAACGACCAGATTGTGCCGAAACTGCCGCCCGGTTATTTCATCCAGTACGGCGGCCAGTTCGAGAGCCAGCAACAGGCCCAGCGCGTTTTGCTGTTGTTCGGCATCGCCGCGGTGGTCGGCATCTTTCTGATACTGTTTCAGGCGTTCGGCACGGTGCGCGAAGCGTGGCTGGTGATGCTGAACCTGCCGCTGGCGTTGATCGGCGGCGTGATTGCAGTCTTTCTCACGGGCGGCAACCTGAGCGTCCCGGGCATGATCGGGTTTATCAGTTTGTTCGGTATTGCCTCACGCAACGGAATCATTCTTGTCAGCCACTACAACCAACTGCGCAAGGAAGGCCAGTCACTCCGCGACACGGTCATCCACGGTTCGCTCGACCGGCTCAACCCGGTTCTGATGACCGCCGCGACCGCTGCGCTGGGCCTTGTTCCGTTGCTGTGGGGCAGCCCGACCGGCAAGGAACTGGAACGCCCGTTGGCGCACGTGATTCTGGGCGGCCTGTTCACCTCGACGTTTCTGAACATGATCGTCATTCCGACGTTGTACAACAAACTCGAACAACGGCGCGAGAAACGCGCCACAACCCAAACCGAAAGGAAACCGCAATGAAGAAGATCGTCATCGCTGTATTAACGCTGGGACTGGGCGTGATGCCCTTGCTCCGCACCGCTGAAGCCCACGAGCACGACGAGGGTAAACCTGAAAAGATTCCCGACACCGTGGCCGGTATCTGGAATGAAGTGAACGAGCACGAAGCGGAGTTGGGCAAGATCATCGCCGATAAGAAACTCGACCAGGTACACGAAGTCGCCTATGAGATTCGCGACATGGTCAACGCCCTGCCGGACAAATCGAAGGACCTGCCCGCCGAGAAACTGGTCAAGGTGAAAGCCTGCACGAAATACGTCGCCGACATTGCCACACGTCTCGACGCATCCGGCGACGCCGGCGATCAAGCCAGCACGGAAGCGAACTTCAAGAAATTGCAAAGCTTCCTGAAAACCATCGCGGCCCAATATCCGGCTGGCGTCCTCCCGCGAGCCGAGAAGGGCAACCACAAAGACTAGCGACCAATCTCTCCCGCCGAACAGGCCTTGCGGGAAAAACCGGGCTGGCTGACAGATCAAGTGTCACCGGCTTCGCCATCTTGAGACCTTTCTGCGAGGGGTTTTACCGGTGGCGGCGTATTACCGTTTGATGAACGGTCATGACGACAGGCTGAGGGCGTTGCTCCGACAGTGGCGCGACATTGAACCACCTGCCAACTTCGAGGCCAACGTGCGCCGCCGCATCCGGTTGACCCAGTCTGAAGAACCGGAGCGGATCACCTGGGCGGCGGCGTGGCAGCGCTTGCTCTGGCGACCATCACTGGCGGTGGCGGTGGCGGTTGTGGTGAGCGCGTCTGTCAGTTTCTGGGCCAAGCCAGCCGGGCCGGCACGAATGGAATTGGGTTTCCTGTCGGCGGGAACGCTGACGGGTGGTTATCTGCAGGCGACGGCGAAGGAGGCGCGATGAAGAGATTATTACTGCTGGTCGCAGTGGTAATTGTCGGAAGCGCGGGCGTGTCGTTTGGGGTAGCGCGCTGGGTGGCGGCGCGCCGGCCACCACCGGCCACGATGCGGCTGCATGACGCGGCGTGGTTGAAGGGCGAGTTGCGGCTCACCGATCAACAGGCCCGCGAAATCGGGGACTTCGACGCGCAGTTCCGCAAGCAACTCGACGCGTTGTGCGCGACGCATTGCGCGGCCCGGTTTGCCTTGGGCGATGAGTTGATGAAGTCCCCGGTGGACACCGCGAAGTGCGTTGCGAGCGTGGAAAAGATGAACGCCGTTCAAGCCGAGTCGGAACGACTGACACTGGCGCACATCCTGAAGGTGCGCTCGTTGCTCAACGACCAGCAAGCCCGGCGCTATTCGCAGCTCATTCACGATCAGGTGTGCGACATGCCGATGGGAACCCCATGAGCCGGTTCACTTTCTTGCTGCTGCTCTTGATTCCTCCGGTGCTCCATGCTGCACCGCAGGAAATCACGCGTAGTTTGACGCTGGATCAGATGGTAAGCGCCGCGCTCACGGAGAACGCCCAGTTGCGTTCGATGCGGGCCAAGTGGGAGGCGACGCAAGCGCGGCCGGTTCAACAAACCACGTTGCCGAATCCGATGTTCAGTTATTCCGGTATGAATTCGACTGACAACGGCAGCTTTCCAGACACGCACGAGAAACGATTCATGGTGGAACAGACATTCCCGTGGTTCGGCAAGCTGGGACTCAAGGGCAAGGTGGCGACCAAGGAAGCCGAGGTCACGCAGCGCGAATACGAGGCCATGGCGCTCGAAGTGGTCATGCAGGTGAAGGAAAACTATTCCGATCTCTACGCTGTGCAAGAGTCGCTGGCCATCACCCACGCGGAGGAAGATGTGTTGCGGCGCATGGAAAAGATTGCCGAAACCAAGTACGCCACCGGTGTAGTCAACCAGCAAGATGTGCTGAAAGCGCAGGCCGAAATCTCCATGCTTAAAGCCCGGCTGCTCGAATTGGAACAACAGGAAACCGTCATTCAGGCCAAGATCAATGAACTGCTCAACCGGCAGGCGGACGCGCCACTGGGGTTGGCGGTCACCGCGCCGACCGTCCAAGATCAGCCGGCGCTGCAACGGTTGTTCGCGCTGGCGGAAAAGTCGCGGCCGGAGATTAAAGGCGCTCAAGCGCAGATGGAGCGTGACCAGCGCGAGCGCGAGTTGATGAAGAAGGAGTTTTATCCCGATTACAAACTCGGCGTGGAATATCGGAACATTGATCGTGGCGACGACATGGTGATGTTCACGGTTGGCATCGAAATCCCGATTTGGCAGACGAAATACCGGGCGGGTCTGCGCGCAGCCGACAAGATGGTGGAGTCGAGCCGGGCCGCGTTGGAGGCCGTTGAGCGGCGGACTTCATTCGACGTGCGCGACGCGCAATTTAAACTCGAAACCGCCCGGCGCGCATTGGACCTGTACAAGACCGCGTTGATTCCCCAGGCGGAAGCGCGTTTCAACGCCAGCGAAGCCGGCTACCGCACCGGCAAGGTGGACTTTCTTGATCTCTTGGAAAGCGAGCGCTTCCTGCTCAACGCCCGGGTCATGGCGGCGATGGCTGCGGGCAACGTCGGTGTGCAACAAGCCCGGCTGGAACGCGCCATCGGCGCGGATTTGACGCAAGTGGAGGGGATGAAATGAAGCAGTTTTTGTTTGTCATTCTGAGCGAAGCGAAGAACCTCACAATCGAGATCGGCAAACACGTGGCGATTCAGAGGCCCTTCGCTGCGCTCAGGGTGACAGCCTTTGGGGTTGCCATCGCTTTGCTCGCCGTCTCCTGCTCCAAGTCCGATTCCCAGCACGCCAATGCTCCAGCGCTCCAGCACTCCGTTGCGGCGAAGTACCACTGCCCGATGCATCCGAACTACGTCAGTGACAAGCCGGGCGATTGTCCGATTTGCGGCATGAAGCTGGTGCCGATCAAGGACGAGAAGACCGAAGCCGCGGCTCCGAAAAAGAAAATCATGTATCGCTCGACGATGAATCCGAACGAGGTCAGCGATCATCCCGGCAAGGATTCGATGGGGATGGAGATGGTGCCGTTCGAGGTTGAGGAATCGTCGACTGTGTCGGTGCCGGAGCGCGCATCGGTGACGGTCAGCGCGGCGGAACGGCAGTTGATGGGCTTGACGTTTGGGACAGTGGAGAAACGTTCCATCGAACGGGTTGTTCGGACCTCGGCGCTGATCGTGCCGGATGAGAAGCGGTTGTACCGGGTGACGACCAAGGTCGGCGGTTGGGTGGACCAGTTGTTTATGTCAGTGACCGGCCAGCAGGTCAAGAAAGGCGATCCGTTGCTGACGATTTATAGTCCCGAATTGGTTTCAGCCGAACAGGAATACCTCACGGCGCTGGCCACGGCGACGCAGTTGGCGGAGAGCCACGATGCCGATGCCAGCAGTGGCGGCAAGACGTTGTTGGCTTCCGCCCGGCAACGCCTGCAACTCTGGGATATCAATGACACCCAGATTGAGCGCCTCGAAAAAACCGGCAAAGTCGAAAAGTATCTCACACTGTACTCGCCCGCCGATGGTTGGGTGACGGAGAAGAACGTGTTGGCCGGGCAGAAGATCATGCCGGGGGATTCGTTGTTGGTGGTGGCTGATCTGACGAAGATATGGGGTGACGCCGACATTTATGAATCGGATCTGCCGTACGTCAAAGTGGGGATGCCCATCGAAGTCACGTTGCCGTATTGGCCCGGTAAGGTGTTCCGAGGCGAGGTCAGTTTTTTGTTTCCGTATCTTGATCCGACGACGCACACGTTGAAGGCGCGGCTGGAGATCGAGAATCCGGAGTTGCTGTTGAAGCCACAGATGTACGCTAATGCCCGGTTGACCTATGAACTGAACGAGCAACTCGCCGTGCTGGATACCGCCGTGTTGCAGACGGGTGAGCGCGCTTACGCGTTCCGCGACGAAGGCAACGGGCGGCTGCAACCGGTCGAGATCAAGACCGGCGCGCGGAGTGGCAGCTATTTCCAGGTGTTGTCCGGATTGCAGGTGGGCGACCGGATCGTGACCTCCGCTGATTTCCTAATCGATTCCGAATCCTCGATGAAAGCCGCGCTCAATGCCATGGGCCGTCAGTAAAACATGATCCGCAAAGTCATCACCTTTTGCGCGAACAATCGGGTGCTGGTCATCTTGTTGGTGACCTGCGCGGTGGCTTACGCCCTCTACACGATGCAGCACATCCGGTTGGACGCCATTCCGGATCTCTCCGACACGCAGGTGATTGTTTACACGAAATGGGAGCAGCCGCCCAACATTGTGGAAGATCAGGTGACGTATCCGATCGTCACCGCGCTGCTCGGGGCGCCGAAAGTGAAAGCGATCCGGGCTTCCACCGATTTCGGCTACTCATTCGTCTATGTCATTTTTCAGGACGGAACGGATGAGTATTGGGCGCGCAGCCGGGTACTGGAATATCTCTCGAAGGTGCGGGGCGAGCTCCCGGAAGGGGTGACACCCGAAATCGGTCCCGACGCGACGGGCGTGGGTTGGGTTTATCAGTACGCGTTGGTGGACAAGAGTCACACCCACAATCTCGCGGAACTGCGGACGCTTCAAGATTGGGTGTTACGGTATGCGCTGGAGAGCGTGCCCGGCGTGGCCGAAGTGGCCGGGCTGGGCGGGTTTCAAAAACAATATCAGGTGACCGTTGATCCCAACCGGCTGCAAACCTACGGCCTCTCGATCACGGACATCACGAAGGCTGTTCGCGCGAACAACAACGAAGTGGGTGGCCGGTTGATCGAATGGAACGGGCGGGAGTATATGGTGCGCGGGCTGGGGTACATCCGCAGTCTCAACGCGCTCGGTCAGGTGGTGGTCAAAACCGACAATGCCGGCACGCCGGTCTTGTTGCGGGACGTGGCGACGATTGCGTTTGGCCCGCAGATGCGGCGTGGGCTAGGCGACCTCAACGGCGAAGGCGATACGGTGGGCGGGGTCGTCATCATGCGGTATGGCGAGAACGCCTTGAATGTCATTGATCGCGTGAAAGAGAAACTGGAAGACCTCAAGCCATCGTTACCGGCAGGCGTGGAGATCGTGCCGACGTATGACCGCTCGGAGTTGATCAAGAAATCCATTCACAATCTGAAGCACGATCTGTTGGTGGAAATGATCATCGTGAGCGTGGTCATTCTCTTCTTCCTCTGGCACATTCCATCGGCGATTGTGCCGATCATCACGATTCCGGTCTCGGTCGCGCTGGCGTTCATCCCGATGTATTTCATGGGCATCACTTCCAACATCATGAGTCTGGCCGGCATTGCGATTTCGATTGGCGTGCTCGTGGACGGCGCGATTGTGGAAGTGGAGAATGCCTACAAGAAACTGGAGCTATGGCAGGAAGGCGGACAGCAGGGCGACTTCCACAAAATCCGGTTGGAAGCGTTGATGGAAGTTGCGCCCTCGGTGTTCTTCTCATTGCTGGTGATTGCCGTGTCGTTTCTGCCGGTGTTCACACTCGTGGATCAGGAAGGCCGGCTGTTCAAGCCGTTGGCGTACACGAAGACGTTGGCCATCGCGCTGGCGGCGGTGTTGGCGGTGACGCTCGACCCGGCGGTGCGAATGTTGTTCACCCGGATGAAGCCGTTTAAGAACTGGCTGCTCAACGCCCTGTTGGTCGGGAAATATTATCCCGAAGAGAAACATCCCGTCAGCCGGTTGCTCTTTCGCCTCTATGAGCCGCCTTGCCGGTGGGTGTTGCGACATCCGAAAACCGTGATCGCTGCGGCGCTGGTTGTCATGGCGTCGGCGATACCGGTGTATTTCAAACTGGGCAACGAATTCATGCCGCCGTTGAACGAAGGGGCGATTCTGTACATGCCGACGACGCTGCCCGGCATCTCAATCACCGAAGCGCAACGCCTGATGGAAATTCAGGATCGCGTTCTGAAATCATTCCCGGAAGTGGCATCCGTCTATGGCAAGGCCGGCCGGGCGGATACCTCCACCGACCCGGCCCCATTGTCGATGATGGAAACCACTGTCGTGCTGCAACCCGAATCCGCGTGGCGCGCGAAGCCGCGGTGGTTTTCTTCGTGGGCGCCGCATTGGCTGCGCGCCACGCTCGGCCACATCTGGCCCGAACACATTTCGTGGAATGAACTCATCGACGAGATGAACGCGAAGCTCCAAATTCCCGGCGCGGTCAACGCGTGGACGATGCCCATTCGCAATCGGATCGACATGCTCTCCACCGGCATCCGCACACCGGTTGGCATTAAGATCTTCGGCGCGGATTTGACGACAATTCAGCAGATCGGCGAGCGGATTGAAAAAAACCTGCGTGACGTGCCCGGTACCCGCAGCGTGTTCGCCGAGCGGGCGTCCGGTGGGTATTTCGTGGATTTCACGCCGAAACGCGAAGCGCTCGCCCGGTACGGATTGACGGTCCAGGACGTGCAAGACGTGATCCTGAGCGCCATCGGCGGCGAGACCGTTTCCCACACCATTGAAGGCCGGGAACGCTACACCATCAACGTCCGGTATCCGCGCGATCTGCGGGCGCACTTGGATCAACTCCGCCGGGTGCTGGTCACCACGCCACGTGGCGTTCAAGTGCCGATGGAGGAGTTGGCGGACGTGCAAACAGTCGCCGGTCCCGCCATGATTCGCGACGAAAACGGGATGCTGGCCGGTTACGTGTACGTGGACATTGCCGGACGCGACATCGGTGGCTACGTCGAACAGGCGAAAGAACTCGTGAAGCAGAACGTGACGCTGCCCACCGGCTACTCGCTGGTCTGGAGCGGACAGTACGAAAACATGCTCCGCGTCCGGGAACGCCTGAAGCTCGTCGTGCCGGTGACGATCATCCTGATCTTCTTGTTGCTCTACATGAACACGAAGTCCACCTTCAAATCGCTGGTGGTGATGCTGGCCGTGCCGTTCTCGGTCGTCGGCGCGGTCTGGCTGCTGTACGTGTTGCACTACAACATCTCGATTGCCGTGTGGGTCGGGATGATTGCGTTGATGGGACTGGATGCGGAAACCGGCGTGTTCATGCTGCTGTTTCTCGATCTCAGTTACCAGGAACGCAAGCCGCGCACCTTGCCGGACTTGCATGAGGCGATCATTCACGGCGCGGTGAAACGGATCCGCCCCAAAATGATGACGGTCTGCGCCGCGGCGATGGGCTTGATGCCAATTATGTGGAGCATCGGCTCCGGGGCGGACATGATGAAACGGGTGGCCGCGCCGATGGTGGGCGGGTTGTTCACCAGCTTTCTGATGGAATTGTTGGTGTATCCGGCTATCTATTTACTGTGGAAATGGCATCGGGAAGTGAAGCCGAACTTGGAGCGAATCTGAACGCCGCCGGTATGCCATCGGGCACGCCGTCTGGATGTGTGGTTATGGGCTGGCCCGGCGGGAAACTGGTTCATTTTCTGGAGATTGCGGCGGGGAATGGTTGAGTGGCTTGCAGCGCCGATGTGTCAAATATGAGTGGTGGCCCAAAAACAAACAAACCCAGATAGGAGGATCGTATGAAGAAGTTGGTCGCATTCAGTGTGGCAGTGATTGGTGCCGGGTTAGTCACGGCTTGGAGCGCACGGGCCGCAGAACCCATGCCCATGCATCAAGAGGGCACGGAAATCACCGTCAAAGGTGAAGTCCTCGACATGGCGTGTTATCTCGATCACGGCGCGCACGGCGCGAAACACGCCGCCTGCGCGGAGAAGTGCATTGCCAGCGGATTGCCGGTTGGCATCAAAGCGGAGAATGGCATCACCTATCTCCTCATTGGCGAGCACAAACCGCTCAACGCGGAATTGGCGCCGTACGGCGGCAAGACGATTACCGTCAAAGGCAAAGCCGTCGAGCGGGATGGCATCCACATGATTGCCGATGCCGAGATTGTGAAGTAACCACCAGATCCCGGTCGGGACACGGTTTCCCGTGTCCCGACTGATCTTCATGACTGGATTTCACCAGTTCCTGCAAGCGCTCCGGCAGCCGGAGTACGTTCATGTCCTGCTCAACCCGCTGCCGGTGTACGGACTGGCAATGGGATTGATCGGATTGGTGTTCGCGCTGTTGCTCAAGAGCCGGCCCGCCCAACTGGTGGCGTTGCTGATCGTGCTGATTGCCGCCGCGTCCGCGTGGCCGGTAGCTGAGTTTGGCGAACAAGGTTACGACCGGGTGTACTCCATGGCGTACAAAGAAGGCCAGCAATGGCTGGAGGTCCACGCGTACCGCGCACATCGCGGAGTCTATGTATTTTATGTCACGGCAGTCGTGGCGTTGGCGGCGATGGTCCTGCCGTGGAAATTGCCGCATACGAAAACCCCGTTGCTGGCGCTGACGCTCGTCCTCGTGGTGGCATCGCTCGCCGTCGGCGCATGGATTAGCCGGGCAGGCGGACAGATTCGTCATAAGGAATTCCGGGAAGGGCCGCCGCCATCGGTACCCAAGCCGTCGGAGAGCTAATCGCCAGCTTGCACTGCCGCACTAAACTCGTCACAATACCGTCATGAAGCGTCACTTACTGCTCGGAATTGCCGGACTGTGGGGATTGTTGATCGGCGGCGCGTTCGCCCAGCAACCCCAAGGGCCAGTGGTCGTCGAAATCAGAGTCAAGACCATCATCGGCAAGGTAATGCTGCTCGACGCCAAAGCCGGCAAGCTCACCATTCGCGTCAAGGACCTCGCGGAAAACATTGTCGTCTCCGCCGACTGCAAATTCGGCGATGAGTTGGACGGCTTGGCGAGCTTGAATGAGTTACGAATCGGCGAGGAAGTGGTCGCCACGTGTGTGGATGAAAACGGCAGTTTGCAGGCGCGCCGCATCGCCCGTCTGAAACCGAAAAAGGCGCGGGCGACCCCCCGGCCGTCTCGATAGTGGGGACGGGTTACGGTTTTGTCTCGCGCAGGAATTCCCGGATCGGTTTCCCCGCGATGTAAAGCTCTTCGAGCGCGGCGTCATCACCCCGGACGCGGACAAGGGCATACGTGTTTTGGTAGGTCGGCCCGCGCCGGTTGCTGTGTTTCCAATACGCCCGCTCCGCCGCCGGGGCTTTGCTCTCCTCGAGGTAGAACCGGTTAAACGGCAACGTGAACTGCACGTTCCCCGCATTCGTGCCCCAACCTGGATAGACGGCCATCACTTTCACGAAGTCGCCCGTCACGGGCGGTGCGGGTGTCACCTTGTGCACGACCGCATATCCGTCGGGTCCCACTTCGACCCACGCGTACGCCGGTCGCCCGGGTGGAAAATTCTTATCCCCTTCCCACGGCGCGCAGTGTTGCTCAAAATTCAACCACACGTAACGTCCGCGGAACGGATCAGATGGATCAATGGGTGCAGTCTTGAACTTATACGCGCGCCCACACTGCAACGTCTGCTCGCGTTGCCGGATCATCCCGATCGGCACAGCGACTTGCCCAATCGCCACCACCGCGAACGCCAGTAAAATCAATCGGGTTCTCATGCCGTTACCGCTCCTTTCCGCCGCAATATCACCACATTCGTGATCAGGAATCCGGCCCCCACCAGGATGAACGCCACGCCGCGCGCCAGAAAACTCCAGTCGCCGTCAAAGAACCGCGCGATGAGCAAGGCCGACAACGCCAACAAGCCCACATTCATCCGTCCGAGCTTATTCCCACGGATGCCGGCAATGACTGCGCCAAGTCCCAGCGCCAACAGATAAACATTGAAGATCGCTTGCGCGAACACGCCGCAGTTGCGGTTTGTCGCCAGGGCATACCCCACGACGCCGCACAACGGGCCAAATCCGACCATGACCCGGTCAAGTTCTGCCCACTTCGCTTGGCGGGCTTCCCACCCGGCAATCACAACGGCCACACCCGGCAACACCGCCGCCAGCAAGTTGCCGGTGATGAGCGCTCCACTGTGACTCCCCAATCGTGTCCAGTCAGTGGCGTGAACGTGTTCCCATGGCCAATAGTAGGTGAGCAACAAGGCGACCACGCCCAGCCCCAGTGCCCCGACTGTTTGCCAGGGACGTTGCCAAACGGATGGCGCTTTGCACCAGCGCATCCCGGCCAAATACATGATCGCCAACATGCCGGTGTACGCACCAATCCACGCCCCCCTCATCGCGCCCGCCAACGACAACCCGGCCCCGATGCACAGACAGACAGCCAATACCCACCCCGGCAATGTCGCTTGCCAGCTCAGACAATCCGATCGCCACTCCTGCGCCAACCGCGGGACCGCCAACACCAACAGCGGCCAGTACCATAATGGAGAGATGCCGTGTTGGAGGTAATTGATGCAGCCCACCCAGGTTGTTGCCCCGATGAAGTACAAACACGCGGCCACGCTCGACCGCAACAGATACACCACCGGCAGTCCCAACAGAATCCACGTCAGAAAGAACCGCGCCGTATCGCCGGAGATCTGATAAATCTGCGCCACCAGCGAAATCGTTGCCCCAATCGTCAACACCCAATAGGTGGCCGCGCCTTCACACCACGGCAAGTTTTCTCGTCGTCGGGCCAACACCCACCCACCGAGCAGGAGGGCCGACCCCAACGGCGCAAACGCCAGCGCGGTCCGGGCGGACCGGCTCAAATCATCCCAATTGTGCGCCACCAGCAGAATCACCCCAGCCCCAATCAACACGCCGCCCAAAACCCCAAAGATCAAAATCGCCCATCGCTTTCCGCTGCCGGTCGGTTGACCATACCGCTTCCGCAATCGTTCTGCTGTCTCCGCCGTCAGCGTCCCGTCGCGAACCAATCCCGGCAATTGTTCGTACAACCACGCGATGTGTTTTGGGTCTCTCAGGGTTCACTCTTATTTTCAACCGGCGTGGGCAACCACGACCTGTTCCTGCCGCAGCTTAACGATACGGCCGGCAGCACAAACACCACGCCAGAGAACGTTGGGATAAAGAATCGACCCGCGCCCGATGATGGAGCCGGGATTGAGCACGCAGTTGCAGCCGATGTCAGCTTCGTCGCCGATGATCGCGCCGAACTTGCGCAGGCCGGTATCCAGCCCTTCGACGACGACGTGGCCCTTGGTGGATTTCAGGTTGGAGAGAATCACACCCGCACCGAGGTGCGCCTGGCGGCCGAGGATCGAATCGCCGACGTAACTGAAGTGGGGGACTTGGGCGCCCCTGAACAACACAGCGTTCTTCAATTCCGTCGCGTTGCCCACCACACAATCGTCGCCGACGATCACGTTCTCCCGGATGTACGCGCTGGAGCGGATTTCGCAGTTGGCGCCGATGATGGCCGGGCCGTTGATCACCGCGCCGTGCTCGATCACCGTTCCCCTGCCCACCTGTACCCGTTCGCCGATGAACGGCGCGCCGCTGATCTTTCCCTGCTGGACCGGCTTGAGGTTCTGCTGAATGAAACCAGCCAGGCGCGTCAACGCTTCCCACACGTGGGCCGTGTCGGCAAACAACTCCGGGTATGGAAACGCTTTGAGGTCGAGCAGTTCGGCGGCGCTGAACATGGCCGGCATCATACCGTCCTCGCGAGCGGGCTGCAACTACCGGTCGCGGGTCGTTCGCGGTGGTGAATGCGTGGTGCCGATCACGATCGAGCCGGATAGCAAGTATTTCAACGGGTTGGACATAGCTCCGCGAGTTGTTGCGCCAACACCGCCGGATCGTTCGTTGGCCGGTGACAAACGAAATTCTCGCACACATACGCCGTTGCCTTGCCGGCCACCGGTGGGAGCGTTTGCGCGAACGCGCCGCCGTCCGCCGCCAACAGCAGCACCCGGTGGGGGAGAAAATGTTCGTCAACCACGCGTCGTAATGCGCGCGTGTCCGGCGCGTCGCGCTGTCCGGCAATCACGACCTGCGACGGTTTGCCCAACGCGAAATCCAAGGCGCATAACATCTGCGGCACGGCCTGCGGCGCACGCTCCAAATGTCCATGGAACGCCGCGAGCGTCTTCTCGGCAACTTCCCGGTAATGATGATTGTCCGTAAACTCCGCCAGCCGGAGCAACAGCAACGTCGCCGCCGAATTGCCGCTCGGTTCCGCGCCGTCGTAATCCTCCTTGGCGCGGACAATGACGCTCGGATCACGGCCATCGTTCATGAAAAACCCACCGTTCTCCTTGTCGTAAAACAATTCGATCATCTCGTCCACCAATTCCCGGGCTTTGACGAGCCATCGCGCGTCCAGGGTGGTCTCGTACAAGTCCACCAACCCGGTGGCGAAGAACGCGTAGTCGTCCACGACCGCCGGTACTGTTTCTGTTCGCCACAATTTCCCGTCCCGGTCGTGATGAGCGAGGATGAAGCTCGCAGCGCGTTCGGCAGCTCGCCGGTATTTCGGTTCATCCAAAACCTGCGCCGCCTTGCATAATGCCGAGATCATCAGCCCGTTCCAACTGGTCAGAATTTTCTCGTCCCGTTGTGGGCGGATGCGCTTCTCCCGGGCAGCGAACAATTCCTTCCGCCATTCTTCCAAATTCGGGGGCGGCGATTTGCCGGCAACGTGCAGTACGTTGAGGCCGTGTTCCCAGTTGCCAGCCTCGTCCTCGCCGTAGTATCGGCAGAAGATGTCGGCCGATTCACCAAGAACAGCTTCAATCTCCTCCCGCGTCCAGACGTAGAACTTGCCTTCGATACCTTCGCTGTCGGCATCTTCGGCGGAATAGAATCCACCTTCCGGGTTGGTCATGTCGCGCAACACGTAGTCGCAGGTGCGCCGGGCGATGTCCGCGTAAAAGGGATCGTGCGTGATCTGGTACGCCTCGCAGTAACTCACCACCAGTTGCGCCTGGTCGTAGAGCATCTTCTCGAAGTGGGAGACCAGCCAGCGATCATCCACACTGTAGCGATGAAAGCCGCCACCGAGTTGGTCGAACAGGCCGCCTTCACCCATTTTGCGGAGCGTGAAGAGCGCCATCTCCTTGCCGCCCGCGCGAAACAGGAAATTTAACACCGCCGGCCGTGGAAATTTCGGCGCGCCGCCAAAACCGCCGTGGATTTCATCGTAGAGGCGGCGGAACTGTTCGAGACCGAACCGCAGCGGCGCGGCATGGAGCTTGTCGTCCCCGGCGGCCGGCAACGCGGTGTGTGACGCGAGCGCCGCGGTGATTTCGCCGGCCTGTTTCAACACGGCGTCGGGGTTGGCTTCCCAGACATCGTGAACGCGCTGGAGGAGGTCTTGGAAGCCGGGGCGACCGTACCGGGAATCGGGCGGGAAATACGTGCCGCAGAAAAACGGTTTCAGTTCCGGCGTCAGCCAGACGCTCATCGGCCAGCCACCGCTGCCGGTGGTGGCTTGGACGGCGGTCATGTAGATCTTATCGATGTCCGGGCGCTCCTCGCGGTCCACCTTGATGCAGACGAAGAACTTGTTCATCAGCGCCGCGATGTCGTCATTCTCGAACGACTCGCGCTCCATCACGTGACACCAGTGGCACGTCGAGTAACCGATGGAAAGGAAGATGGGTTTGTTTTCTTTGCGGGCCTTCTGAAACGCTTCCGCGCCCCACGGATACCAGTCCACGGGATTGTAGGCGTGTTGGAGTAGATACGGACTCTTCTCGTGGATGAGCCGATTGGGTGTGCGACCAGAATGTTCCGCGCCCATGACGCCGCAAGATAGCATGAGCCGCGCAACCGGCAACAGCCCGTATCGTTTGCTGGATTGCATTCCCGTCGCCGTCACCTTATCCTGCCGCCATGCTGATTCAGGATTGCGCCGGAGGTCAGCGGATCCGTTACCGGGAAACCGGCCGCCAAGGCACGATCAAAAACGTCTATCTCGATCGCAATGAAGTGGACATCCAGATCGACGGTGACACCACCACGCGTTGTCATCCCCGGCTGATCGAGCTCGCCGATGGCGCACCAGCGGTTGCTTCCCCTGCTGGCCCACAGCGTCCTTGTCCCAACTGCGCCGCCAAGATGCCGGCGGAGGTTACGACCTGTCCGACGTGCGGATTCCAGTACGGTGTGAAGACGGCGAAGAAGAGTTCTGGCCTGACCACACTGATCATCGCGCTCTTGGTTGCCGCCGTGGCGGCGTTGGCGGTGTGGAAATTCGTGCTCAACCACTAATTCCCAACCGGTCAGGGAGTTCGTGGCCGACCCTGCCCGTTGATGCGCGGCCAGAATTGTCGATTCCGCGGGACCATGATATAAACACGGCCTGATGGAATCCAATCAACGTTCTCACGCGCGTGGATTCTGGAGCCTGATCGTCACCCAATTTCAGGGCGCGTTTTCCGACAACGCGCTGAAGCAACTGGCGATCTTCGTCGGCATCAGCATCGGGCTGAGCCAAGCCCAACGCGATCAGATGGTGTCGTTGGCCACGGCGTTGCTGACGCTGCCGTTCATCATCTTTTCGATGGCGGGTGGGTACTTGGCGAACCGGTACAGCAAGCGGACCGTCACCATCGGCGTCAAAGTGTTTGAGATCGGCGTCATGCTGACGGCGACGGTTGCGTTGGCGCATCACAATTTGTCACTCGTGATGGCATGTGTGTTTTTCATGGGCATCCACAGCGCGATTTTCGGACCTTCGAAGTATGGCTCGCTGCCGGAACAGTTGCCGGAGAAGGAACTGTCGTGGGGCAACGGCGTGCTGGAGTTGGGGACGTTTCTGGCCATCATCCTGGGCACCGTGGTCGGGGCCATATTGTCGCAGACATTCGAGCGGCAACCGGCTTGGGCAGGCGTCATTCTGATCGGGCTGGCGGCGGCAGGATTGATCAGCGCGCTGGGCATCACCCAGGTGGCACCAGCCGACTCCACCAAGACGTTCCGGCTGAATTTTCTGGGCGACCTATGGGAACAGATCCAACTCATCCGCAAAGACCGCGTTTTGTTTCTGGCGGTGATGGGCAACAACTACTTCTGGTTTCTGGCGGTGTTGCTCTCGCAGAACGTGATCATCTACGGACTGGATGTGCTGCATGCCGACCAGACGCATACCGGCTATCTCCAGGCATCCATCGGCCTGGGCATCGGGTTGGGCAGTCTGGCGGCCGGCTATCTCTCGGGCGGCAAGATTGAATACGGGTTGATCCCGCTCGGTTCATTAGGCATCACCGGTGCGGCGGCGGCGCTAGCGATCCCGGGCATTACGTTTCCGGTCGTGGCCGGCGAACTGGCATTGCTGGGTTTCTTCGCCGGGTTCTACGCCGTGCCGATCAACGCGTTGATGCAACACCGGCCGCGCAAGGAGGACAAAGCCGGCGTGCTCGCCGCGCAAAACTTGTTGTCCAGCGCCGGCGCGTTTCTGGCCGCAGGTGTGTACGTGCTGATGCGCCGGTACTGGCCGCAAAGTCCGTCCGCGATCTTCCTCGTCTGCGGCCTGATGACGCTGGCCAGCACGGTATACGTTGTGACGCTGGTACCGGACTCGTTGCTGCGGTTGTTCGTGTGGATTTTCACACACACGATTTACCGGCTGCGGGTGGAAGGGCGCGAAAACATCCCGGAAAAAGGCGGGGCGTTGTTCGTCTGCAATCACGTTTCATTCGTGGACGCGCTGCTGATCATTGGTTCGACCGACCGGATGATCCGGGCGGTGATGTTCAAGGACATCTACGAAAACCCGGTGGTGAAACCGTTCGCGAAAGCGATGCGCGCCATTCCGATCTCCTCGCAGCAACGCCCGCGCGAAATGATCCGCTCGCTCCGCGCCGCCAGCGACGCCATCCGGGATGGCCACGTCGTGTGCATCTTCGCTGAGGGCCAGATCACGCGGATCGGCCAGATGCTGCCGTTCCGCCGTGGCATGGAGTTGATCATGCGTGACGTGAACGCGCCGATTATCCCGGTCTGCCTCGATAACGTCTGGGGCAGCATCTTCAGCTACGAGCGGGGCCGGTTCTTCGGGAAGATTCCGCGGTATTTCCCATACCCGGTGACCGTCGGCTACGGCAAACCGTTGCCGCCAACCGCTCAACCCATTGAAGTCCGACAGGCCGTACAGGAACTCAACACTAACGCGTGGGAACACCGACGGGGCTTGATGCACTCGCTCCAATGGTTTTTCATCCGCACGGCGCACCGGCATCCCTTCATGTTCGCGATGGCCGACCAACGCCTGCCGCGTCTCAACTTCGGCGCAGCGCTCCTGCGCACGTTGTTCCTTGTAGGGCGGCTGCGTCCGGTTTGGAAGGACCAGGAAAAGGTTGGCATTCTCCTTCCCCCCAGCGTGCCGGGCGCGTTGGTCAACTACGCCGCAATGTTACTCGGCAAGGTGCCGGTCAATCTCAACTACACCGCCAACGAAGCCGTCATCGCCTCCTGTGCGAAGCAATGCGAACTGAAGACGATTGTTTCCTCCAAAGCTTTTCTGGAGAAGGTGAAACTTAATCTTCCCGGCAATGTCCTCTTACTGGAAGACCTTGCCGCCAAACCACGCGTTGGCGAGAAGTTGCGCGCGCTTCTGCAATGGCCGATCCCGGCCCCGCTCTTGGCGCGAGCGTTAGGTGGGGCGCGGTCGCTGGATTCACTCGCCACCGTCATTTTCTCCAGCGGCAGTACCGGCGAGCCGAAGGGCGTCATGCTCACCCAGTACAACATCCTGTCCAACATCGAGCAGGCCGGACAAACATTCGCCTTCCGGCATCACGATAAATTGCTGGGGATTCTGCCGTTCTTCCATTCCTTTGGCTATACGGTGACGCTCGCCCTGCCGCCGGTGCTCGGCGTTGGCGTCGTCTTCCACCCCAATCCGCTCGACGCGAAAGCGATTGGCGAACTCGTCGAAAAATACCGGGTGACCTTCCTGCTGGCCACACCCACGTTTCTGCAAATCTTCATGCGTGGGTGCGAACCGGAACAATTCGGCAGCCTCCAATACGTCGTGGTCGGTGCGGAGAAATTACCGGAACGGCTGGCGCAAGCCTTCGAGGACCGATTCGGGATTCGTCCATTGGAAGGCTACGGTTGCACGGAGTGCGCCCCCATCGTGGCCGTCAACACCCGCGATTTCCGCGCGCCCGGTTTCCGGCAAGTTGGCGCGAAACGCGGCAAGATCGGCCATCCGCTACCCGGCATCAGCGCGCGCGTGGTGGATCCCGACACGTTTGAACCGGTGCCGGTCGGCCACCCCGGGATGCTCCTTATCCGCGGCCCCAACGTCATGGTCGGCTATCTGGGTAAACCGGACAAGACCGACGAAGCCGTGCGCGACGGCTGGTACATCACCGGCGACATCGCGTCACTCGATGAAGACGGTTTCCTGACCATCACCGACCGGCTCAGCCGTTTCAGCAAGATCGGCGGCGAAATGGTGCCGCACATCAAAATCGAGGAGAAACTTCACGAACTGGCCGGCGCCACCGAACAATGCTTCACCGTCACCGGTGTCCCCGATGAAAAAAGGGGCGAACGCCTCGTCGTCCTGCACACGCTGCCGGACGACAAGCTGAAGCCGGTCCTCGAACAGTTTGCCGCCTGCGAGCTTCCCAATTTGTGGAAACCAAAACCCGATCAGTTCCGCCGCATCACGGCGTTCCCACACCTCGGCACCGGTAAACTCGATTTGCGCAAGATTCGGGAAATTGCTTCAGCCAACGAGTAACCGTGCGCATCTCGACACGACCGCCGGTTAAGCGGTTGCTCGGGCCGGCGTGGGCGTTACAATAGCGTTGTCATCTCCGCGATGGTTCGGCGTATCTTCGCTTCACAGCAGACCGGTTTGATTCTGGTCATTCTGTTGCTCGGCGCGATTCTTACGGGTTTTGCCGGGTCGCATGTGGACCGGCTGATGGGGCACACGTTCAACAACTTCCTCAATTCCTACACGCTGCTCCAGACCGCGACTGACGCCAGCTTCTTTGCCGTCATGGCGGTCGGGGCGACCTTGGTCATCATTTCCGGCGGGATTGACCTGTCGGTTGTGACGATGGCGATGGCGTTGCGGTCGTGGGATGGGAGCGTTTGGACGGGATTGGCGATCAGTCTCGGGATTGGATTGGTGTGCGGGTTGGTCAATGGACTGATGATCGCCTCACTGCGCGTGCATCCGTTCATCATCACGTTGGGCACGATGTGGGTGTTTCGCGGGATCGCGTTTCTCAGCAGCAAGGCGGAATCGTACCCTCGTGCCGGAGGCGTTGACGGATGTCACCAAGGCCCAACTCGGGGCTGACGTTGTCCCCAACGCTGGACACTAATCTGTAACTGGTCGCTCGCTTCACAGACAATGGCGGGGCATCCGGCTTGCAACGCTGTGACGTTTGCTCTAAGAGTGAGTCGTGGTTCAACGGAAACAAATCCGAGCATTTTGTGACGCGGTGGCGCGCGAGTTCCGGCCGCAGAAGATTATCCTGTTTGGTTCCTATGCGTATGGCCAGCCGACCGCCGACTCCGACGTGGACTTGCTGGTGGTCATGCCGTTCGACCGACGGAAGCGGCGCAAGTCACTGGAAATCCGCCGGCGCATCCCCGCTGGTTTCCCGCTCGACTTAATTGTCCGCACGCCGCAGTTCATCAATCAGCGGTTGGCATGGGGCGACTGTTTCACGCAAGAGATTCTATCCAAAGGCCGCGTGCTCTATGAAGCCCCTCACACGTGAATGGGTTGCCAACGCCGAGGGCGATTTCGAGGTGGCCCGGCAGATTATGCGCCAGCGGAAGAAGCCGGTGCTCGATGCTGCGTGTTTCCACTGCCAACAAACCGTCGAAAAGTATTTTAAGGCCCGGCTCTGCGAAGCGGGTCTCGCGTTTCCCAAGACCCACGATCTCGTTGTGCTGTTTAATTTGATTCTACCTCTCGAATCACTCTGGTCCTCGTTGCTGCCAGCCGCCCAAACACTAACCGATTACGCTGTGGACTTCCGCTATCCGGGAGACAATGCGACGGCTGCGGAGGCCCGCCAAGAACTTGAAGACTGCACTGTCGTCCGTCGAGAAGTTCGGTCGAGGCTCGGCCTGTCCGTCTAATCCATTTGTCGTATTTGTGACCGAAAATAGGTTGTTCGAAATCGCGCGGGGGTCTCCGTGGATACCCCTCCTCCAGTGGAGACTCGAGGCCGGGGATTTTTTGTCTCTCAATTCCGTGGCCGATGCCGGTCAGCCCTTCATCGCGGCGCTGCTGGCTCAGCTCGGCCATCTTCCCCTGCTGATCGTCACCGATGGTGCTAAGTCTCAAGATGCTTTCCTCTCCGATCTCCAAACCTTCATCCCGACTGCCCTGCCCTTTCCAGCGTGGGAGACATTGCCACACGAGGACATCCTCCCGGATGAGCAAACGATTGCCGCCCGACTCCGCGTTCTGTCAGTCCTCGTCAACCATCAACCATCGCCCATTGTTGCCTCCGTTCCCGCATTGATGCAGCGCACGTTCTCTCCCGAAGCCTTCGAGCGCGAACGCTTCGTTCTTGCGGTTGGCCAATCGCTCGAACGCGACGCGCTCGTGTCCGCGCTCACCGAGCGCGGCTACAGCCCGCAAGTCCAAGTCGGTGAGCCGGGCGACATGGCGGTGCGCGGCGGCCTCGTGGATTTCTATCCGCTTGATGCCGCCGCACCGGTGCGCGTCGAGTTCTTCGGCGACCAGATTGAATCCATGCGCACGTTCGATCCGGTCACGCAACAATCCCGGGAAAAACTCAACCGCATCGAGTCCACCGCGGCCGGCGAGATTGGTTTCCTAAAAAAGTCGCCCGATCAATCGGCCAGCCTCGCGGCATTTTTGCCGGCCAACACGCTGCGCGTGTTGGTCGAACCGGACCAACTCGCGCTCGCCGCCGATGCGTATGCACGCCAAATACCGGATGAAGATCCGTTTTTCGTGCCGTGGACACATTGGTTGGAATCCAAACTCACCCCCATCCATCTGACCGACGCCATTGCGGTGGAGGAGACGCCGCAACATCTGAATCTCCGGCTGGCGTCGTTGGAAGCCTTCCGCCCGCTCGACACTCGCGCGCCCGATCCCGAAATCGCGGAGCAATCCCGGCAGGCGTTCTTTGACCAGATGCAACGTTGGACTGGCGAAGGTTATTCCCTCTTCGCCTTCTGCGACACCGATGGTGAGAAGCAGCGGTTCGAAGAACTCTGGCGCGACCACACTCGCCACTCACCACCCATCACTCACCTGGCCGCGCTCTCCCGTGGTTTTATCTGGGAGGCCGCCAAACTGGCGGTCATCACCGACGGCGAGATCTTTGGCCGGTACAAGACGCATCATCCGCGACGCAAAGGCTACACCACCGCCGTCGTGGCCGACTGGCAGGAGTTTGCCGAGGGCGATTTCGTTGTCCATCTCGATCACGGTGTCGGGCGATATCTGGGGTTGCAGACGATTCAGCAACAAGAGGTGTTGGCCATCGGCTACGCCAACGACGCCCGGCTCTACGTCTCGCTGGACCAAGCGCATCTCGTCACCAAGTACATCGGCCTGGGCAAACGCATCCCGGAACTGCACGAACTCGGCAGCGCGAAGTGGGGCCGGCAGAAAGCAACCGCTGAACGCGCGATCATCGATCTCGCCGCGCAACTGCTGGAGATCCAGGCCGCGCGCGCCACCCTTCCCGGCCACGCTTTTGCCGCCGACACCCCGTGGCAACGCGAATTCGAAGCCGCGTTCCCTTTCGAGGAAACACCGGACCAACTCACCTCCATCGAGGAAATTAAATCCGATCTCGAATCCACCAAACCGATGGACCGCCTCATCTGCGGCGATGTCGGCTACGGCAAGACCGAGGTCGCCATCCGCGCCGCGTTCAAGGCGGTGATGGGCGGATTCCAAGTGGCCGTGCTCTGTCCGACCACGGTGTTGGCCGAACAACATTGGAACGTGTTCCGCGAACGCATGTCTGGCTTCCCGGTCACCATCGAAATGCTCAGCCGATTCCGCACGCCCGGCGAGCAAAAGAAGATCGTCAAGCTCGTCCGCGAAGGCGGCGTGGACATCATCATCGGAACCCACCGGCTCCTCAGCAGCGATGTGATGTTCCACAAACTCGGTCTCGTGGTGATCGATGAGGAACAGCGTTTTGGCGTTCTGCACAAAGAGAAGTTCAAACAACTCCGCAAGCTGATTGATGTGCTCACCCTCAGCGCCACCCCGATTCCGCGCACGCTGTACATGGCGCTCACCGGCGCGCGCGACATGAGCGTCATCCAGACACCGCCCGTGGATCGCTTGCCGGTCGAAACGCACATCTGCCCGTTTGATGAACGTCTTATCCGGCAGGTCATCCAACGCGAACTCGCCCGCGGCGGCCAAGTGTTCTACCTCCACAACCGCGTCCAAAGCATCGAGGCCGTCGCTGAACGCCTGCACCATCTGTTTGACGAATCCCAAATCAGAATCGACATCGGCCACGGCCAGATGAAAGAACGCGAACTGGAAGCCGTGATGCACCGGTTTGTGTCCGGCAGGATTGATGTGCTGGTCTGCACCACCATCATCGAAAGCGGTCTCGATATTCCCAACGCCAACACCATCATCATTGACCGCGCCGACCGGTTTGGATTGGCCGACCTTTATCAGTTGCGTGGCCGGGTGGGCCGTTACAACCGGCAAGCCTACTGTTACATCCTTCTGCCCCGGCATCTCCAGCTCGTTGCCACCGCCCGCAAACGCATCAGCGCTATCAAACAATACAGCAGTCTTGGCAGTGGCTATAAAATCGCCATGCGCGACCTCGAAATCCGCGGGGCCGGCAACCTGCTCGGCGCCGAACAAAGCGGCCACATCACCGCCATCGGTTTCGAGCTGTATTGCCAACTCCTCAAAGAAAGCGTCGCCCGCCTGAAGGGTGAAACCATCAAGCGTCCCCCACGGGTCACGCTCAAACTGGATTTTCTGAGTGACGCCGCCGGTGAATCGCTGGCCCGGATCCCCAATGCTTACGTGCCGGATTCCCGGCTCCGCATCGAAGCCTATCGGAAAATCGCCCAAGCCGCCGACCTCGCCGACATCAAATCGTTGCGGGCTGAACTCCGCGACCGGTATGGTCGGTTGCCCCGTCCTGTCGAACTCCTCCTCACCAGCGCCGAACTAAAGATTCATGCCGCCGCGGCCGGCATTGATACCATCGAGACCCGGCAAGACAAACTCATGCTCAGCCGGCAAGGTGTGTTCTATCAACCGGACAACAAATTTCCCCGCCTCACCAAACCCAAGCCGGAAGGAAAACTGTCTGAAGTCCTCAAGGTGGTGCACAAGCTGACTTCGTGACGGCGCATCCGTCATCCTGCCCTTATCTCGCTTGAGCCTCAGGCCGCCACATGGTATTTGTTCCGGCATGGAAACCGCGACACTCAACGCGCCTCGCCAGCGCATCCCGGCTTGGATTCGGATGCAACCGGCGGGCGGCGAGCGCTTCACCCACCTACGTGAGGTCAGCCGAAAATTCAACCTTCATAGTGTGTGCGAGGAAGCGAAATGTCCCAACATGGGCGAGTGCTGGACGCATGGCGCGGCGACGTTCATGTTGATGGGTGATGTCTGCACCCGGCGCTGCAATTTCTGTTCAGTGGACAAAGGTCGGCCCAGCGATCTCGACGCCTGCGAGCCGGAACACATCGCCGAGGTTGTGGCCGATATGCACCTCAACTACTGCGTGCTGACATCGGTCAACCGCGATGATCTACCGGATCAGGGCGCAGACCACATCGCGCGGACCATTGAGGCGATCCACGCGCGATTGCCAAGCTGCAAATTAGAGATGCTCATCCCGGATTTTCGCGGCACGCGGGCATGCGTTGAGCGCGTCGTGAAGACTCCGCTGACCGTGCTGGCCCACAACGCGGAAACCGTCCCGCGCCTCCACAAGGAAGTCCGGAACGGTGCGCTGTATGAACGGTCGCTGTCCGTGCTGCAAATGGCCAAGGAAATTCGGCCGGACATTCTCACCAAGTCCGGCCTGATGCTCGGCTTCGGTGAAACGCGCGAAGAACTCGTGCAAGTCTTTGCCGATTTGCGCCGGTACGGTTGCGACATTCTCACGCTGGGCCAGTACTTACAACCCACACGAGAGCAGTTGCCGGTGGTCAGCTACATCACACCCGGTGAATTCGCTGACTTGCGGGAAGACGCGCTGACTCTGGGTTTCCGGCACGTGGAGAGTGGCCCGCTGGTGCGGAGTTCCTACCACGCGTGGGAACATGTGAAGTAATCACTTCTTCTCGACGTAGTAATCAATCTGCTGACAAATCCGGTGCAGCACCCGGCAATCCCGATTCTCCAACGGCGCGCGGCTCAGTACCCGGCGCAGCGAACGCAGGAAGGAATCCGGATCACCCTGATGCGGACGGAAACCGATCTTCCCCAACGACCCGCTCAAGTGACGCAGCACGTTCTCCAACTCGTGAATCGTCGCGAGATCATACTTGGGCTTGGGAATCTCTTTCATGCTCGCCATGAAAATCTCGTAGCAGAACAACATCACCGCCTGCGACAGATTCAACGATGGATGCGCCGCACCGCTCGGCACCGTGGCGACGGTCTGACATTTCCGCAATTCTTCATCCGACAACCCGGCCTCTTCCCGCCCGAACACAATGCCGACCCGGTGTTTCTGGCTCAACTCCGCCACCTTGCCGGCCGCCTCGCGGGCCTCGACCAACTGCGGAAATTGGGCGCGCCGTTTGCGGTGCGTCGTGCCCACTAGCCAATGCAGGCCGGCAGTTGCTTCCGGCCAAGCCGACACGGCGCGGGCTGTTTCGAGAACATTCCCTGCGCCGTGGCCCATCATGACCGCTTCCTTGTGACCGGCAAAACCGGCCGGACCATTGAGCACCACCAAATCAGTAATGCCCATCGTCTTCATCGCGCGGGCGCTGGAGCCGATGTTGCCGGGCACGGCTGGCTCGACGAGGATGATCGTGACGTTCGCGAGATTCGCCGGCGGCTCAAACGTCAACGCCGGCTCCGGATTTTTCTCAGTGGGTTTGCGCATGCGGACTTTCCAAAATAATCGTAACCGGTCCATCGTTGACCAACTCGACGTCCATCAGGGCGGCAAATCGGCCTTCCGCAACGGGTAGTGTGGTCGCGGCCCGGAGTTTCTCCATGAACTGCCGGTAAAACCGCTCCGCTTCAACTGGCGGCATGGCGGTACTGAAACTCGGCCGCGTGCCTTTGCGCGCATTGCCATACAACGTGAACTGCGACACGACCAGAATCCCGCCGCCAATCTCAGTCACCGACCGGTTCATCTTGCCGTCGTCATCCGGAAAGATGCGGAGGTGAAGCAGCTTGTTGATTATCCAATCGGCGTCGGCGCCGGCATCGCCCTGCCCCATACCGAGCAACACGAGCAGGCCGCGTTCGACGCGCCCGACGCTTTTACCGGCAATGCGGACTTCGGCACGGGACACGCGTTGCACCACGGCTTTCATCGTGAAGCCGAATATGCCAGCGACAAGGGCTTGCGCCAAGACAATGCGTTTGGTACGTTAGCGCGCCTGGGATGCGCCCTTAGCTCAATTGGCAGAGCAAGTGACTCTTAATCACTAGGTTGTAGGTTCGATTCCTACAGGGCGCACCATTCCACCAGTTTGAGATTTTTCCACCAGTAGTGACCACGGTTTAACGCAGCAACCACGGGCTTTTTTGCAGTCGAGAACCAGGTTCGAGCCGAAGATTTTCAAGGCTAGACCCTTTTTCTCTTCTGGTGCGCCCGCTTTAGCGATTTCACCCGTGTTTTTGGCTGTTAAAATCCAACTTTGGAACGGTTCGAGCCAATCGGCTCGCCCAGCTTGCAAGCGCGTTTTTTCTTCCTCCAAGGTCTTCTTTCGGCTCATCAACTTCGCCTTTTCTGCCGCGAATGTTTCGCGGTCAACAAGGTCGTCCAAGAATGAATCCAAGAGTTTTTGAAGTTTCAGATTGATCTGCTCAATCTGCAAGCGCCTCTCCGCTGCCAGTTGTGCGGACGTTTGGGTGGACTGTTTTTTCTCTTCTTCCACGCGTTTCAGCATTTCGTCCGCCCAGTCCGCACGCAATGCAAACGGTTCAAGTAGTGACGAAATTTCCGTGTCGAGGGCTTCTTGGCGGATATAAGGCTGTTCACACCATGACACCATCTGTCCCTTTTTGGTGCAACGGTAATAGATGTGGCCTTTCTGCAATTCTCCCGTGATGGCACCCCCGCACGTTGCACAATGCAGAAGACCGAGAAATGGTTTCGGCACCGACTTGTTGTCGCTTGGGGACCAGCGCCATCGCTTATTCAAGACCGTGTTGGCTTGATCAAAGATGGCCTTGGAAATAATGGGTTCGTGAGTGCCCACATAGATGTCCCCCTTGTAGCGGAAATGCCCATAGTAGAACGGATTGGTCAGCATCTTCGTCATGTGTTCCCGGACGAGAGCGTAGCCGTTCCTCGTTACTACACCGTGCTCCCCGAAAAAGGCGCGCAACCGATCAAGGGTCGCTTCACCATTGGCGTACATCTCAAAAGCCTTTTTCACGAGTGGAGCACGTTCGCGATCAAGGATGATCTTCTTGGTGCGGTAGTCATTGAGGTACTGCAAGAGATGAAGGCGCGGGCGACAAGCTACTTGCTTTTCCCGTCACCGCT
>JBBISF010000025.1:0-32245 GCA_037441425.1 Verrucomicrobiia bacterium | reverse complement strand
CTGGAGTCACCCCTACCTCGCATCCTTACTCAACTTCTAAATGCAATTGCCCTGCAAGCGGAGCACAGCCCGGTTGAAATCTTGGCTCAATCGGTTACACTAGAGCCGGTATGGCGATTCTTGTGACAATTCCGACAGCGTTGCGGCGTTTTGCTGATAATCGGGCGCGCGTCGCGGTGACCGGCCGGACGATCAGCGAGGTGCTGGAGAATCTCACCCGGCAGCACGCGCAACTCCGGCAACATCTTTACGACGACAACGGCAAGCTCCGCAATTTCGTGCGCGTGTACGTCAACGATGAAGATATCCGGGCGAAAGGCGACGACGCGCCGGTCAGTGAAAACGATGAGATTGCCATCGTGCCCTCGATTGCCGGCGGCAATCTCGCCCAGCTTGATCCCGTCGTGAAAGACCGCGCCCGGTTAACCAACGAGGAAATCAAGCGCTACTCCCGGCATCTCATCCTGCCGGAAGTGGGCATGGAGGGGCAGGAGCGGCTCAAAGCCGCCAAAGTGTTGCTCATCGGTTCGGGCGGACTCGGCTCGCCCCTCGCCCTCTATCTCACCGCGGCCGGCGTGGGCCACCTCGGCATGGTCGAGTTCGACACGGTGGACTTCTCCAATCTTCAGCGGCAGATCATCCACTTCACGCCGGACGTGGGTAAGCACAAGCTCAAGAGCGCCGAGGAAAAGCTCAAGGCCATCAACCCGAATCTGAATTTCACGCCGTACAACACCAAGCTCACCAGCGACAACGCCCTCGACATTCTCAAGGACTACGACGTGGTCATTGACGGCACCGACAATTTCCCGACCCGATATCTGGTCAACGACGCCTGTGTGATATTGAAGAAGCCGAACGTGTACGGCTCGATCTTCCGGTTCGAAGGCATGGCGAGTGTGTTCGCGCCGCACCTGGGCGGGCCGTGTTACCGGTGCTGGTATCCCGAACCGCCGCCGCCCGGTCTTGTGCCAAGTTGCGCCGAAGGCGGCGTGCTCGGCGTCATCTGCGGCATCATCGGCAACATCCAAGCCAACGAAGCCGTCAAACTCATCATCGGCAAAGGCCAACCGCTCATGGGCCGGTTGCTCCGCTTCGACGCGATGGACATGAGTTTCCGGGAATACAAAATCCCGCGCGACCCCAACTGCCCCGTCTGCGGCCAGCACCCGACGATCACCAAGTTGATTGACTACCTCCAGTTTTGTGGTATCGGTCGCGGTGAATCCGCCGGCACATCCGGCGATTCGATCATACAACCGGAGGAACAGAAATTGGGAACGGACGATATCAGCGTGGAACAACTCAAGCAGATGCGCGACGCGCAAGAGGATTTTATCCTTGTGGACGTGCGCAACCCTGACGAATTCGAGATCAGCGTTATCGAAGGCTCGGTCAAACTCCCCTTGCCGGACCTTCCCCAGCGCTTCCAGGAACTGCCCAAGGACAAGCTGCTCGTGCTCCACTGCAAAATGGGCGGCCGCAGCGCCCGGGCCCTGCAATTCCTCAAAAGCCAGGGCTACACCAAACTCAAAAACGTCGCGGGTGGAATCAATGCGTGGGCGGAGCGGATTGATCTGAACGTGCCGCAATACTAACCCGTCTCCCGCGATAAGAGCTGGCGCGACAGTTTTTCAGGGGCGGGTTGGCAGGAAACGGATTGGCCTGAGGTGCCGGGTTATCAGCGCGGCCCATCGCGCAAAATTGCGCTGCAACGGCCAAGACCTTCGTTAGGTAAATCGCGATCATTCAGTAGGACAACAACCATTGCCACCGTTGCGGGCGGCGACCGCAGCCGCCACTTCGCGTTCCGCCAAAACCTGCGCCACGTTGGCAACCGGCCGGTCGTTCTTCCCGGTCAGATGGCCGCGCCCCGTCGTGACGCCGTTGTAAGCGTCCACGTGCGATGCATCGGCGACGGGCTGGGGCTTGCGACCGAAGTTGTACCGGATGAGTTTCCACGTGTCGCCGGGTTGTTTATCAATCCCCAGCGACGGAGTTGGCTCATAACCGCAATGCGTCATGCAATTTTCGCAACGCGGGTCGCGGACCACGCCGTCATAGACGCCATACTTGTCCCAATCCACCTTCTCCAACATCTCGCGGTAAGTCGGGTAATGGCCATCGGTCATGAGGTAACACGGCGCTTTCCAGCCCATGATGTTGCGGGTGGGGATGGCCCACGCGGTGCAATGCAAGTCGCGCTGGCCGGCGAGAAACTCCAGATAAATCGGGCTGCCGAAAAACGTGTACTTCTGGCCCCACTCGACGATGTTCTTGAATTTCTCACGCGTGAGTTTCCGGGTGAGGAAGAAATCCTCGGGTTGTTTGCCGAGGCGTTTGATCATGTCCTTCTTGGCGGCGTCGTATTCGTAGCCGGGACTGATCGTGTGGCCGTCCACGCCGAGGGAGGAGAGATAGTCGAACATCTGCGCGATCTCGTCCATGTCGGTCTCTTTGTAGACCGTGCAGTTGGTGGCAACCTGATAGCCGAGAATCTTGGCCATTTTGATGGCTTCGATGCATTCCTGGAAAACACCTTCACGTTCGACGATCAAATCATGGATGCGCTCCAAGGCATCCACGTGAACATTCCAGTACAACCATTTGCTGGGCGCGATACTGGGCCGGCCATCGTTCTTGCCCTTGCGAATCTCGCCGGCCTCCTTCTCCGTGATTAACTTCTCGGCCAGCAGTCGGGAAAGCACCGGTTCCGTTGCGCGGGAATAACCGCGCGCAAGGTATTCACGCATTTTCTTCCGCATGAACACGCCATTGGTGCAGACGTAAATGATGCGGCCCTGATCGAGCAGGCCGTCCACCAATTCCTCGATTTTCGGGTAAATCGTCGGCTCGCCGCCGCAGATGGAAACCATCGGGGCATCGCATTCCGCCGCCGCCGCGAGGCAATCCTCCAGGCTCATCATGTCTTTGAGCGAGGTGGAGTATTCCCGGATGCGACCGCAACCGGTGCAGGTGAGGTTGCAGGTGTGCAACGGCTCAAGCTGCAACACGAGCGCAAATTTCTCCGTGCCCTTGAGTTTGTGCGTGACAATGTGCCGGGCAATCTTCAGCGAAAGCGTCAGGGGAAATCTCATGCAGACTTGTCCTTCGGTTACAGCGTGTGATGTTGCGTCAGCGCGCGCAACCGCGCCACGCGCCGCACGAGTTTCGGCTGTTTGAAGAACTGGACGAGCGAACGGGACTTGCCCAGTTCGCGCGGCACCGGCGGCAGATGTTGCAGTTTATGGCGGGCGTACATGCCCAGCGCCATCAACGGGAAGTAGTGGCCGTAGTAATGGTAACGCAGGTAAAACACGCGCGGGAAACCGGTGCCGGTATAAAGTTCCTCCGCCCATGTGCCGTCCACTTCCTGAGTATCAATCAAGTACCGGATACCCCGGCCGACTTCGGGGGAACTGATCTCGCCGGCCGCAATGAGCCCCATCACGGCCCACGCGGTTTGCGAGGCGGTGCTGACGCCAAGGCCTTTGAACTTCGGATCTTCGTAACTGTGCAGAGATTCACCCCAGCCGCCATCGCCGTTCTGGCAACCCTTCAGCCACGCCACCGCCCGGCGGATGTACGGCATCCGCATGTCCTCGCCAATGAGCCGCAGACCGCGCAACGCCTGCCACGTGCCGTAGATGTAATGGCAGCCCCACCGGCCAAACCATGAACCATCCGCGCATTGATCAGCGCGCAGGAAGTTGATGGCCTTCTCAACGCACTTATCTTCGACAGTGAATCCAAAATGGCTGAGAGATTCCAACACCCGGCCCGTGATGTCAGACGTGCTCGGGTCAATCATCGCGTTGTGGTCGGCGAACGGGACTTGGGTAAACAACCAATGGTCGTTGTCCTTGTCGAAGCTGGCCCAGCCACCATCTTTGCCCTGCATGCCCAGCACCCAGCGAATGCCGCGGCGCACCGCGCCGGATTTTTCACGGTCAAACGGCGTCTGCACCCGGTTGAGCGCCATCAACACCATGATTGTGTCGTCCACGTCGGGGTATAATTCGTTGCCGTATTCAAAGTACCACGCGCCAACCGGTTTGTTCGGTTCGGTGTACCGGTGACTCTCGGAATGTTTGACACACCAATCGCCGGGGCGCCGGACTTCCTTGTCGAGCAACCAGCGGGTGGCCCGCTCCAACGCGCCGTGGGTGCTCGGCAAACCCGATTCGTGCAGCGCGTTGATGGTGATTCCGGTATCCCAAACGGGCGAAACACAAGGTTGTAACCGGATTGTATCGCGTTCTTCGATCTCGAGGCGCTCCATCTCCCGGATGCCATGGGCCACAAGCCAGCTATCGTTCGTGTAACCCAGTGTGCGCAAGGCCATCACGTAGTTGGCCATGGCCGGGAAGATCGCGCCCAGCCCACCCGCCAGACGACCATGCTCGATCACCCAACGTTCGGCCTTCCGCAAAGAAAAACGACGAAACGGCTTCAGCGGATGCCGTTCCCAGAACTTCAGATAAGTATCGGTCGTCAGGAAGAAATTGCGCCAGGTAAATGTGCGTTCATCACGTGGCAGCCGGATATCCGCGTGTTCCCGGCCGCCGACCCAAAGTTCATCAATCTGCCATTCGAGATGCAACGACTTGACCGGATGCTTGGCTCGAATGATGGACAACGGCACCAGCATCGCCCGCGACCACGCCGACATGTTGTAGATGCTGAACATGAACCACTTCGGCATCAGAATAATCTCGGGTGGAATCGCCGGGCAGCCTTCCCACGGATACAATCCAACCATCGCGAGGTAAATCTTCGTAAACGTATTGCAGCGGGCCAGGCCACCGGCTTTGAGGATGGCCTTTTGCGTCTTCGCCATGTGCGGCATGTACGGCGCATCACCGGCAATCTTGAGCGCCAAGTAGGCTTTAACCGACGCGCTGAGTTCCATTGGGCCGCCGGGATAGATCGCCCAGCCGCCTTCCGGCAATACATGGGAACGGATGTAGTTGGCCAGCTTCCGCACTTTGTTGACATCAAACTGATCTGTAAAGTGCAGATAGATAACGTATTCCGACTCCAGAATCGTATCGCCTTCCAACTCGGCACACCAATGGCCATCACCTGCTTGGCGAGCCAACAGCCACTCTTGCGCGGCTTGAATAGACTCTTCCAACGAGGTGACAGGCTGAACAAAGTCTTCCTGCGCACGAATCATAGTAGGTAAATTCCGTCCTCCCGTACTTCAGCGTTGCCGGCATTATACTCAGGAAAACCCCTCTGTAAAGCGGATTTGCCCAGTCCGATTTCGTCCATTTCCCTCCAAAACCGCCGCAATTCGCCTCCTAAATCCCGACAAACCAGCCCACTTCCATCCCCTTCTGACCAATCCGCCGGGAATAGTGTTGAATACTGTTTCTGGGTAAACCGCTGACAAACCAGCACCGCCACCCCGCAATCCGTCTCGCTCCGAATCAAACGTCCCACCGACTGAATCACCCGGTTCATTCCCGGGTAAAGATACGCGAACTCGAAGCCTCTCCCACTTTTATCCTCGTAATACCGCCGCATCAATTCCCGCTCAAAACTCACCTGCGGCAACGCCGGACTGACCACTACCACCCCCTGCAACAACGCTCCGGGATAGTCCACCCCCTCCGCAAACACGCCACCCTGCACCGCCAATACCAGTTTCGGCGGCTCAATTTCCCTTAATGAATCCAACAACTCCTGCCGTTGCGCCTCGCTCATCCCGGCATCCTGTACCCGCAACTGCCACTCCTTTGCCGGCAACAACTCCGCCACCCGCCGCAAAAAGTCGTAACTGGGAAACAATGCCATGTAGTTTCCTCGCCGGGCCGCCACTGTCGTCTCCACGATCTCCGCAATCCGCCCATAACTCGCCCTGCGTTGCCGGTAGGTTGTCAGAACATCCGGAACCACCAAAATCTTCCGCCGCTCCCGCGGAAAGGGCGACGGTACCGCCACTGCCTCCGTCCGTTCCGCCTCAAATCCCAGCATCCGCTGATAAAACTCCGTCGGGGCCAACGTCGCTGACATCGCGACCACACTATGGAACCCGTCCAACCGCTCCGCCAATTGCCGGGAAGCATCCTTGCAGACAATCTTCACACTCCCGCTCTCCGCCGAATCATACAGATGCGAAAACTCCTCCCCCTCCAACGCCAGCACATTGGCGAACTGCGCGAAATCCGCAAAAAATTCCTCCACCGGGTCGTCCGGAACGGCCCGTCCGCTCATCAATTTGTCCAAGAAATACCGGACCGCCAACCGGTTCACTTGGGGCCGCAACTCCGTGAAGAGCGACCGGGGTGGCTCAATCAGAAACTTGTCGCCCACCAGCACCTCCTCATCCGGCAACTGACTGTACTCATCCCCCCGCTCTTGCCGGAGCGACTCCAGATACTCATCCAATCGCCCCAGCATATACCGGAACTCCTTCGCCAACGCCGGCTCGACATGACGGAGATTCTTCAACACCACCCCGACCTGCCGGCGGCGCAACAACGGCGAATAATACTCCATCGCCCGCTGCACCAGATTATGCGCCTCATCCACGATCAGAATCGCATCCGCATAATCCGCATCCTGAAAAAAGCGCCGGAGATACACTTGCGGATCGAACACATAATTGTAATCGCACACAATCACGTCCGCCCGTTCCGCTCCGAGCAACGCCAGCTCAAATGGACACAGACTTGTTCCCCGTCCCGCTTCCACCAGATCATCCGCCGAAACCACACCCCGTTCTTCCAATCGCGGCAACACCCCCGTCCGCTCCAACTTCGCCGCAAACATCTGCAAATGCGGACAAAACTCCTCCCGGCACGCATAAACGCTGTTGATACACATCTTCTCCCGCGCCCGAAACGAAACTGCCGTTACTCCCGGCCCCATCTTGCGAACTGTCTCCAACGCCTGCTGATGCTGCGTGTTCTTCGCCGTCACAAAGAACACCCGGCCATCGTGCGCCAGCGCATACTTCACCGCCGGGTAAAGTGCCCCGGCAGTCTTCCCCAACCCGGATGGAGCCGACACCAACAAATGCCGGCCTTTCTCCAACACTTGTTCCACCGCCGCCAACATTTCATCCTGATGCTTGCGCGGCCGGGGAAACGGAAACGCCAGTTCACGCGCGACAGCCCACCGTTGCCGGTGCTGCTCCTGTTTGTTGGTTGCTTGTCGGATTAGCGCCCCTACCCGCGTCGCGATCAACCCCGCGCAATCATCAAACGGACCGGGTAACTCGATCTCCCGGCGCGCGCCATCGGCCACATTGATGAACACCAGCCGGCCACGGGTGGCGGGCGCGGCACCCGCCGCGCCGTTTTGCTCCACGAAAAAGCAGTACAACCGCAACTGCTCGATGTACTGCGGATATTGCCCGGCATCCAACGCACCAAACATCAACGGCGGCAACACCACCGACTTGATCTCTTCGATTACCCAAACGCCCTTCTCATTCGCCGGCGGATACACCCCGTCAATCCGTCCCTGAATTGTCACCGCAAAATCATCCACCCGGGTTGCGTACCGCACAGCGATTTCGCGCGCGTACCCGGCATGACGTTCCGCCTGTCCGGCTTGGTGCTGCGCGTGTGTCTCCCGTCCCAACGCCATCCGGGTCCACACACTCAACCCGGCCACCCGCCCAATACCGGTCAACGGCTCGGCCACGAGATCGCCGACGCTGAGCGCGACGGTCCGCTTCGCAAGATCAATTTTGACAGCCATCAAATGAAAAGCATACAGTAGCCAACCTGTGACGCCAAACCAACTCTTCCTCAGTGGGTTGCTCTTGGTGCTGGCGACTCCACTGCCCACGTTCAAGGATTTTCGCCAAGCCGACCGGGCACGCCGCACCACCGGTCAACTGGAAACCGCCGCGTCACTGGCGTTGACGCGCGTCGACACGAATTTGGTGGCGCGCGCCGCCGCCGAACATCCCGGCGACCCGGAAATCCTGCTCGGCGCCGCCGAACTTGGGGGCGATTGGGAGGCCGCGTTGCGCGCCAACAGCACGAACGCCGTTGTGGCGCTTCGTTGCGCGTTGGCCGGTCATACGCAGTGGTTCGCAATCTGCCGGCAACGCGATCCAGAGAATCTCGTCCCTTGGTTGACCAGTCAGGAACCGCAAATTCCGGAAACGGCGACGCGGTTTGAGGATGACGAAGTGCCGGCGGCGCGGGCGCGGATGCGGTGTCTGGAGGCCGCCGGCTACTCGGCGTACGCCGCCCGGCGTCTAGCAGTGCTCGCCCACAAACCGGTCCTGCCACTGGTGCAAGCGCTGCTGGCTTCGCCCAATACTTCGTTCCGGCTCCGGGTCGCGCGGGCGATGCAGGTCGCCCCGACGTTTTTGGTGACGGAATTGGTGGGACAATCCTTGGAGGTCGCCACACTGCGCCAGATGGATCGCGACGGGATCCGTGGAGCGGATGCCGACCGGGTCACGGAACTGAGCAACCGCCGCGAAGTGATCCAGGCACTGCTCCAGGAAACCGAGGGCGCCGTGGAGTTGGCCACGGAGGACGAGATGGTCCGGTATTTCAACGATGTGCTGCGTGTCGGCGAGGAAGACGCCATGCGGCGCCTGTTGCAGGCAGTTCGCCAACCACTGGAAAATAAAACGCCGGCTCGTTAGATGGGCGTGCCGGAAGTGGCCGACCATTCAAAGTCGGTCGTGTTTACCGTTGCCAGGCTTGGACGTGCCCGCTATATTGTCCCCCGCAATACGGTTGCGGACGTGGCGGAATTGGCAGACGCGCAGCCCTCAGGAGGCTGTGACCGCAAGGTCGTGGAGGTTCAACTCCTCTCGTCCGCACCACCTTAAAAACACCTGTAAAATCATATGTTTTCTGTTGGTAGGCCCAAAAGCATAACACGAAGGCATCACAAGTACGTCCGTGTTGGACCTTGTCCGCAGGTGTTCAAGAGTGGTTGAAAGGGGCGTCCAGACAGGCTTGCCGGTGATTGTACAAGCTGATGCAATATCACCTCGGCGACCGGCAACGGGTTGTGGTAGCGTGGCGCGCATGTCAGCATTTGCCGCCCTTTTTGATTGGGATGGGGTGATCATTGATTCTTCGCGGGCGCATGCCGAGAGTTGGGACCGGTTGGCTGCCGAGGAGCACCGGGGCCTACCGGAAGATCATTTCCGCCGGGGCTTCGGAATGAAGAACGAAAAGATCATCCCCGAACTACTCGGCTGGACGCATGATCCCACCGAAATCCGACGGCTCTCCCTGCGTAAAGAGGAACATTACCGGACAATCACGCGCGAACGCGGCGTTCTCGTTCTCCCGGGGGTGCGCCAACTGCTCACGGCCTTGCGGAGGGCCGGCATCCCCTGCGCCATCGGGTCATCCACGCACCGCGAGAACATCGAGACGGCGCTGACCGGGCTGGGTTTCCACGGTTGTTTTCAAGCGGTTGTCGCCGCCGAAGATGTGGTGCACGGCAAACCGGCGCCCGACATCTTTCTGTTGGCCGCCAGGAAACTCGGCGCGGTGCCCGCGCGCTGTGTGGTGTTTGAAGATGCGCACGCCGGCATTGATGCGGCCCACGTCGCCGGGATGAAAGTCATTGCCTGCGCGACGACTAATCCGGCGGAGAAATTAGGGAATGCTGACCGGGTGGTGCAGTCGCTCGCCGAAGTTCAGTTGGAACAGTTGACGAGTTGGTTTACGGCAGAATCAACTTCACGGCGGCCACGGCTGCAAGCACCAGCACAGTTGAAGTGAACAATCGTTGCGGGATGCGCGGTAGAATCCATTTCCCGGCCAGCGCGCCGAGGATGATCGCCGGCAGCATGAGCAGGTTGAAGTGCAATGTTGCAGCCGTGATCATGTGCAAGCTTCCGTAGATCGGCAGCTTGGCGACGTTGACGATGAGGAAATACCACGCGCCCGTGCCGATGAACGCGTTTTTCTCCATGCCCCGGCTCAGCAGATAAACCGTCATGATCGGCCCGGCCACGTTGCCCATCGTCGTGGCGAACCCGGCCAGGAAACCCATCGTCACCACGAACGCCCAGTGATGCGGGACGTGGTCCCATTGCGCGCGGCGGCGAATCAACTCCAACCCAATCAAGATCAACACCATCCAGCCTAGAATCGGCTTCATGGTGGTGTCCGTCACGTGCAACAACGCCCACGTTGCCAACCCCATCCCGGCCGTCACGGCCGGAAAGAGTCCCCACAGTTTGTTCCACTGCGCGTGGCGCCGGTAGAACGCCACGGCAAACACATCCCCCACCACCAGCATCGGCAACAGCGCGCCCACCGACACTTTGGCCGGGAACACCATCGCCATCAACGGCACGATCAAGATCCCCGAACCGGGAACGCTTGTCTTGGAAAAGCCAGTGAGTAGCGCGGACAGAACACCCCACAGCCAAAAGGTGATGCTCATCAGGCGTTCAGCTGCTCCAGCGCCAGATACAACGCGTGCGTGCCCTTCTTGCCGTGACCGAGTTCTTGCACCCTCCGGTAAAGCTGATGGACCAACTCCAAGCCCGGCATCTTCAGCCCCATCCGTTTCGATTCCTCCAGCGCAATGCCCATGTCCTTCACAAAATGATCCACTAAGAATCCGGGATCGAAATTCCGCTTCAAGATGCGTGGTGCAAGATTATCGAGAGTCCAACACGCCGCCGCGCCACCGCTGATGGATTGCAGCATCGTCTCCAAATCCAAACCGGCTTTCCTGCCGTACAGCAACGCCTCGCACACCCCGATCATCGTCCCGGCAATCACGATTTGATTACACATCTTGGTGTGCTGCCCTGCCCCCGCGCCGCCTTGATGTACGATGGTCTTCCCCATCACCTGCAACAGCGGCATCACCTTCGCCACCGCCTCCTGATCGCCGCCGACCATGATCGAAAGTGTGGCATTGCGTGCTCCGACATCACCGCCGGACACTGGCGCATCAATCGCCGATATTCCCCTTTTTTGGGCTGCGGCGTGGATTTCCTTCGACAACGATGGCGAAGTCGTCGTCATATCCACAAGAATCTTCGCGCCACCTCGACACTCCAATACTCCGTCACTCCCCAAGTAAACTTCCCGGACATCTGCCGGAAATCCAACCATTGTAAAAACGATGTCGGCCTGCTCCGCCACTGCGCGTGGTGAGTCGGCCCATATCGCGCCCTTGTCGAGCAACGGCTGCGCCTTGGCCTTCGTCCGACTGAACACCGTGGCCGGGTATCCCTTCGCCATCAGATGTCCACACATCGAAACGCCCATCACCCCAACCCCTACCCAACCGATGCGTATTGGCTGCGTACTCATGCCCCCATAAAAGACGACTCGCCATACTTTGGCAAGCTCGGCGACGGTATTTGACAGCTCGACCGTTACGCAGGAGGATGCCGCTCATGAAGACCTCGGTTGCATGGGCATGAGCGAAATTTACGCAGGGGCGACGGAACCGGAATTCATCGCGCCCTCGATCTCGGCGTCAATGGCCGCCCCGATTACATGCGGCAGTGCTGTGACGCCTCATTGAAACGGCTCGGCGCGGATCACATTGATCTCTACTACCAGCACCGCACTGATCCCTATGTTCCCGTCGAAGACACCATTGGCGCGATGGCTGAACTCGTTCGAATCGGCAAGGTGCGGTTCATCGGCGTTTCCGAAGCCGCGCCAGCCACCATCCGCCGCGCGCACAAGGTGCATCCGCTCACCGCGCTGCAAACCGAATACTCGCTTTAGAGCCGCGACCCTGAAGACGAAATCCTGCCGACCGTCCGGGAACTCGGTATCAGCTTTGTCGCCTACAGTCCGCTCGGACGCGGTTTTCTGACCGGCCGCTTCCGTCGGTTGGAAGACCTCCCGGCCAACGATTCCCGGCACCGCGCGCCGCGATCATCTTGAAGAGAATGTGGCCGCAACGAACCTCGTGCTTTCCCCGGCCGAACTGGCGCACATCGCCGAGGTCGCCCCCCCCAAGGCATCACTGCCGGCGCGCGATGCGCATCTGGAATATCTCGGTGAACACCTGCCGGAAATTGGTGTGCGCGGCGACGCCGGCATCCACCAATCCCGAACCAAGTAGGTCCTCCACCTTGGCGAACGGTTTGACGCCAGCGGGGACTTTGAGTCGCGCAATGCGCGGATCGGCTGCCGCCGTGAGTTGGACGCGCTTGACCCGTCCATCCATCAAATACTTGGCGTGCGCGCTGCCCATGCCCCCCAGTCCGATGATTCCCAACCGAACTTATTGCATGAACGGGACACTACTGAAGCGTTGGAGTTCCCATCAAGGACCTTTTCGTGTACAACACCGGCGCAACGATGAGTGTTTCTGCCATAACAAAATTCCCCCTGGCGCGCCGACCCATTGGCTGGTGGCGCGACCGGATCATCTGCGGCGATTGTCGGGAGGTGCTGGCGGCGTTGCCGGCCGGTTCAGTGCATCTGGCGATCACGTCGCCGCCGTACAACGTCGGGCTGGAGTACGACGGGCACCACGACCGGATGTCGTATGACGAATACCTGGCGTGGTTGCTGCCGACGTGGCAACAGCTTTACCGGGTGCTCGTGGAAGGCGGGCGGTTCGCGTTGAACATCACGCCGACCAGCATCAAGGATTTCAGGCCGGTGCATTACGATATGGCCCGGCAACTTCGCGACCTCGGCTTCATCATGCGGACCGAAATCCTCTGGTACAAACAAACCATGCGCCGCCGCACGGCGTGGGGCTCGTTCCGCAGCCCGAGCAATCCGCACATCGTCCCGAGCTGGGAATACGTGTTGGTGTTCTCGAAAGGGTCTTGGTCGCTGCCCGGCAACAAAGCCGACGCCGACATTACCGGCGCGGAGTTCATCAAGTTTTCCGACGGCTTCTGGAAAATCCATCCCGAAACCAAAGGCCGGCAACCGTTTCTCAAGAGTCTCTATCCGTCGAAGACCAAGAAATCCAAGGTCGCGGAGGGTCACCCGGCACCGTTCCCGGAAGAATTGATTTACCGGCTGATCAAGTTCTACAGCTACCGGGGCAACGTGGTGCTCGATCCGTTTGGCGGCACCGGCACGGTGGCCGCCGTTGCGAAAAAGACCGGGCGACATTTCGTGCACATGGATCTTTCACGCAAGTACTGTCAAATCACCGGCCGCCGTCTACAATGAACCCGATGTGGATTTCCGCTCAAGATCGCCGATTCGCCGTCAATGGATTGCCGTGGTTTGAGGAGAACGGTCGCGAATTCATCCGGCTGCCGAAGCGCGCCAAGGGAATCGTCCGCGAACCGGTTTGGGATCTCAGCACGATGCCGAGTGGGGGACGCGTCCGGTTCAAGACGGACTCCACCGTGTTGAAGTTGCGGATCCAGCACAGCCGGTCAGAGATCGCCATGCCGCACATGTGTGCGGTGGGTGTGAGCGGCATTGACCTGTATGCCGGTCCGCCGGGACGGATGGTGTATTGGAGTTCGACCAAAGCCATTGTTGCCCCACAGTCATACGAGCACACCTGCTTCGAGAAGTTGCCCCGGAAACTGCGGGAGTTCACCCTGTATCTGCCGACTTACAATGATCTCGTGCGGCTGGAAATCGGACTCGATCCGGATGCGGTGATTGAACCGCCCTCCCGGTTTCGTCTGGCGAAGCCCGTGGTGTTCTACGGCACGTCCATCACGCAGTGCGGATGTGCTTCACGACCCGGCATGGGCTACGTCCCGCTGCTGGGCCGGCTGCTGGGTGTGGATGTGGTAAACCTCGGCTTTTCCGGCAGTGGAAAATCGGACTTGGAGGTGGCCGACCTCATCACGGAAATCGACGCGGCGGCATATGTCAATGACTGCGCCGCCAACATGACTCCGCCGGAAATGCGGGAGCGATACGCCGCCTTCAACGAACGCCTCCGGGCCAAACATCCCCGGACACCCCTCTTGCTGCTGACCACCATTCGATGGGCCTCCGAGAACTTCGTCCGCGTTGAGAATTGGGAGACCGTCAATGCAATTGTGCAGCAAACCTACCGGCAATTCCGCAAACGCGGCGATCAAAATGTCCATTTTCTGGACTGCCGGCAGATAATCGGGCGGGAGGCCGACCATCCCTCCGTGGACGGCGTGCACCTGACGGATCTGGGTTTTCAGCGGCTGGCGGTTGGGGTCGCGCCCCAGTTGCGGCGGATCCTCAAGTTGCCGGCGGGACGGTAGCCACTGTGCCCGCGTGGCATGGCCGGTGCTAAATAAAGCCGTTGGTCATGAGAGTCCTGATTGTCGAAGACATTGATTCGGTCTGCTGCGCGGTGCGCATGGCGCTGGAGTTTTTCGGCCATGAAATCGTGGAGACCGCCCGCAGTGGCGAAGAGGCGTTGCAGAAGTACCAGACCGCGCGCCCCGATGTGGTGGTCATGGACGTGAAGATGCCGGGCGGGATGGACGGGCTGACGTGCACGTCGTTGATTGCCCGGCAGGACCCCCAAGCCCGGGTGGTGGTGCTGACGGCGGGGCGCACGACGGAGACGCAGGCCCGGGCGGCGGGCGCGGCGGCGTTTGTGGAGAAGCCGTTTGAGTTGGCGCAACTGCGGCAGGCGGTGCAGGGTCTGGCGGCCTGATTAAAGATTGATCCCGGCCCCGATCTCAAGAATATCGCCGCGCGCGATGTTGCGGTTAATCCCGTAGGTTTCGAAGCGCGTGAAGAGTTTGCCGACGGGCCGGCGCACCCCGAGTTCCGCCAGCCAATCCGGTGTTTCGTTGCCGGTGGAGGCAATCCCCTGGGTATACACGACGAATCCCTGAATGGTGGCGATGTCCCAGTTCAGGCCGATCTGGGCCGCCAGCGGAAAGCGGTTGCGCGACGAAGAGGCGTCGTGACCGGCCGTGAGCCGCCAGTCCACGAAATTCAACCAGGCGGTCCGGCGCTCATACATGGTCGGGTCGCGATAAGGCAGATCCCACCCGAGCGTTTGCAGCCGCAAGCGGGGCCAAATGTTCAAGCTGCCGTGGGCGATCATCGGCCCGAGCGAAGTCGGCACGCCGACGGCGGCGACGCGGTCCGCATTCGGATTCAAGGAATGGTCGCTGCGGTGCAGGAAATCCAGGCCGAGCACCAACGGGTTGCCCTGCGAAAGCGGGGACGCCAACCCGATGGGGGTTTGCAGGCCCAACGCGACCGAGTAGGAGATGTTGTCGAAGTCGCCGTCCCGGAATTCCTGGTGGGTCTGGTACCAGATCGCGAATGTGCCGAGGTGATCCGCGATGCGGAAATCCACCACCTCGACGTTCATTTCAAAGCGCGTGACCCGCCGGGTGCCGCCGACCCCCGCGTCGTAATCGCCCCAGATCATCGGGAACCAACCCGGCTGGCGTGTTTGCCGGGCGTGATACAGGTAGTCGTCCTCCCGGGACGACGTGATGTCGAGGCCGACCAGCAAACCGTTTTCCTGGCTGCCGTAAAACGGATTGTGGTCGTTCCGGTACCAGTGCAACTCGAAGATGGCCCGGTTGCCGTTCGCCGTGAGCAGCTCGATTTCCGGACCGCCTTTGTACAGCGACCGGTAATGATCGTCCTCGTTGGCGGACTCGGCGCGCATGGACAAGTTGAGCGAGGCCCGGAATTTCGAGCCGAGGTATTCATCGGTCACGAAGTAAAACGCCCGCCACGATCCGTAAAGATCCGTCCACCAGTCGGCGTTCAACTCGTGTTTTGCCATGTAGCCGCCCGCCAGCGCGTGCCAGTAAAACCGGTTGCCGTTCCGCTGCGCGGGTGAACCGAGTCCGCCGCCGATCGCGACCGCTTCGGCCTTGCCGGGGCGGTCCTCAAGATAGCCGACGTGGTAGCCGCCCAGCGTGATGACCCGCAACCAATCGGTCAGTTGCCAGTCGGCTTGCAGTTCGTCGCGGTTGTAGAGTTGTTCGGCTTGGATGCCGTTGTGGACGCTGAGAAACGGGGTGGATTCCTGATGATGATAATCGAGGCTAAACGGGCCCAGCTGCAGCAAGGGCAACTGCAACTCGGACTCAACGAAAAAATTATGCGTATCACCGATCAGAAACGCGCCCGCGAACGAGTGAAACGTCGGTTTGCTGAGGTCTTCCGCGTGCGCGGGCGCGGCGAACAGCGCCACGCCCAACCCCAGCAACCACCAAGACATTGGAAATTTCCGGTTCCTCATAAAGGGTGGAAACCTCTTAACTTTTCCTGCCGGAAATGCAACCTAAAAGCGGGGTTACCATTGCACTTGCGCCCATCGTGCAGGCGACTTACTATCTCGACCTCGGGTGGTTGAACTTCCCGGTCATTTATGAAAAGTACGCGAACCAAACCGGAACACTTGCCGGCAGCGGTGACGGGCGTCGCCGAGCCGGTCTCGGTTGCCGAAGCGCTCCAGTTGCACCGCATCAACCTGAACTTGGCCGCGACCGACAAAGAGGGCGTCCTGCGGGAACTGGTGACGTTGATTGTCCCGCCCCAGGAGAAGCGCCCCTTCGAATCACTCCTCAAAGCCCTGAAGGCGCGGGAAGACCTGTGTCCGACCTGCGTCACCGAAGGCGTGGCGATTCCGCATTCGCGCAACGCGTTGATCGGCGTGGTGGATCACGCCACGCTGGCTTACGGCCGGCACCGCGCGGGCGTGGCGTTCGGCGCGCTGGACGGCAAACCGGTCCGGCATTTCTTTTTATTGTGCGCTCCGAATGTCCGGGAACACCTGCAACTCTTGGCGCGCCTGGCGCGGTTGTTGAACAACGCCGCGTTTCGCGACGGGCTCGATCAGGCTCCCCGCCCGGAAGACATTCTGGCCCTTGTCAACGCCGCGGAACCGGGGATTGGTTGACCCATGAGTTTTCCCATCACCCGGGCGCGGCGGCTGCGGCAGAGCGCCGCGTTGCGCGCGTTGATCCGCGAGACCGAATTGACCGTGTCCGATCTGGTGCTGCCGTTGTTCGTCCGTGAAGGGCGGCGCGTCCGGCGCCCCATCCGTTCGATGCCCGGACAGTTCCAGCTTTCCGTGGACGAATTGCTCAAGGAAGCCGCCACCGCCGCCCAGGTCGGGGTGCCGGCGGTCATTCTGTTTGGCATCCCGGACACGAAAGACGCGAAGGCGTCCGGCGCCTATGCGGCCAACGGCATCGTGCCCCGGGCCCTGCGCGCGCTGAAGAAGGAGTTGCCGGACCTGATCGTCATCACCGATGTCTGCCTGTGTGAATACATGCGTCACGGGCACTGCGGCATCGTCCGCGACGGCAAAGTCCTGAATGATCCGACGCTGGCGCTGTTGGCGCGCGCCGCCGTGGCGTATGCCGAAGCGGGCGCGGACATCGTCGCCCCGAGCGACATGATGGATGGTCGGGTGGCGGCGATTCGCACCGCGCTGGACAAGGCGGGGTTGAGCGACACGCCGATTATGAGTTATGCGGCCAAGTTTGCCTCGGCGTTTTACGGGCCGTTCCGGGAAGCCGCCGAATCGGCGCCGCAGTTTGGCGACCGGAAGACTTATCAAATGGATTACGCCAACGCCGAGGAGGCGCTCCGGGAAGTCGCGCTTGATCTCGACGAAGGCGCGGACATTGTGATGGTCAAGCCGGGGCTGGCGTATCAGGATTTGATCTGGCGCGTGAAGAACCGGTTTCGGTGCCCCGTGGCCGTTTATAGCGTCAGCGGTGAGTATGCGATGGTGAAAGCGGCGGCGGCGCAAGGTTGGTTGGATGAGCCCACGGTCGTGCGGGAGATTCTGACCGGCTTCAAGCGGGCCGGTGCGGACATCATTCTCACCTATTGGGCCCGCGCGGCGGCGCAGTGGCTGGCCGGTTAGCCGACCAGTTTCAGAACGACCCACACGAGGATCGCCAGGGTGACGAGACTGAGGGCGCCGACCAACCATAGCAGCGAACTGCGTTTCTTGCCGATGCGGCTGCCGAAGGGCGAGATCGAGCTGAACGAAGATGGTTTCTCGCCCGCGGCGCTGGCTTGGGAAAGATCCACGCCGGTGTGAATGGGCGGCAGCGGTTGGCTGGACTTCTTGGCGTCGGACTCAAAGCGCATTTCCACGGAACCGAGCCGGACGGTGTCACCGTTGTGGACTTTGGTTTCGACGATGCGCAGACCGTTGACGCGGGTGCCGTTGGTGGAGTTGAGGTCGCGGAGGATATAGTCCACGCCGTCGGCAATGAGCAGGGCGTGATGATGGGAGATCGTGCCATCCTCCAGACGGATCATGTTGTCCAGACCGCGGCCAATGGTGATGCGTTCCTCGATCAGGTCAGAAACTTTCCCTTCCAACACTCCCGAGAGAATGTGCAGTTTTGCCATGAGTTGCCGTCTTGAGCGGGGGGATGATGTTCAGATTGCGTGCGGAAGTCAATAGTGTTTTGCGGGTTGCGGCGGGAGGATTTCTTGGGGGTTGACGGGCTGGGGGGTCGATGTAAGGTAAGGGCTGCTGTTGGAGGCAATGTGGAGATGAAGACCGATTCAACGAATTCGCTGGGCCGGCGGTTCTGGGCGTTTGTGCGTCCCTACCGGCGGCATCTGCTGATCTTGGGGGCCGGCAACATCCTGACCGTGACCACGGTGATGTTGACGCCGTTGATCGTGAAGTTTGTGATTGATAACGCGATTCCCGGTCGCAATGTGGCGCTGCTGGCCGGCGCGGTGGCGGTGTTTGTCTCGTTGCTGGTGATGCGCTACACGGTGGGGTACGGCCATCTTTTCCTCCAGCAATACGTCGGGCAGCGCACCGTCTTCGATATTCGCAAGACGCTGTTCCATCACCTCCAACTGCTTCACTTGTCATTTTACGAGCGGGAAAAGACGGCCAGCTTGGTTAACCGGGTGATCAACGACGTGGCCACCGTCCAACAATTCATCAACCAAGCGTTCTCGACGATCGCCAACTCCACCGTCGCGCTGGTTTTGTCCGTGGGGATCATGCTGGGGTTGAACTGGCGGCTCACGCTGGGGTGCCTGCTGACGCTACCGGTGTATTTCGTGGCCATCCATTATTTCCGCCGCCGCTTGCAGAGCAAAGCGCGCGACGTGCAAGAACGCCAGGCCACCCTCGCCGGCATGCTGGGCGAAACCCTCAGCGGGATCAAGGTGGTCAAGTCCTTCGCCACCGAAGGCCAGGAAGAACGGCGGTTCGTCACCACGATGACCGGCAATTTCATGTCGGAATTCGATTACATCATGTTCAGCCACCGGCTGGGGATTACGATAGCCATCTTCACCGAACTCACCTACGCCGGCGTGTTGTTGTTCGGTGGTTGGGCCGCCATCCGCGGCGGCATGACGATTGGTGAAGTCGTGGCCTTTATCAGTTACCTGGGGATGCTGTTTGGGCCGGTCAATGCGCTATCCGGCCTCCTGGCAGTCAGCATCAGCGCGCGCACCGGATTTGAGCGCGTGGTCACCTTGCTCGACACCCGGCCCAACGTGGTCATGGCCGCCAATCCGGTCAAACTCCCGGACCTCCGTGGCCAGGTGACGTTCGACCACGTTTCCTTCAAGTACGGTGAACTCGCCACACTCCAGGACATTTCGCTGAACGTCCCGCCCGGTGAAGTCATCGCGCTCGTCGGCCCCAGCGGCAGCGGCAAATCCACCCTCGTCAGCCTGCTCACGCGGTTCTACGACGTGGGCGGCGGCCGCATCCTGATTGACAACGTGGACCTGCGGCAACTCGACTACGATCTCTACCGGCAGCAGATCGGCATTGTGTTGCAGGACAGTTTTCTCTTTTCCGGCAACATTGAGGAAAACATCCGCTACGGCAAAGCTGACGCCACGATGAACGAATTGCGGCACGTTGCCCAACAAGCCAACGCCTTGGAATTCATTGATGAGATGCCGGACGGCTTCCGCACCCGCGTAGGGCAGGGCGGCGCGACACTCTCCGGCGGCCAGCGCCAGCGGATCGCCATTGCCCGCGCCTTGCTCAAGAATCCGCGCATCTTGATTTTCGATGAAGCGACTAGCGCACTCGATACCCGGACCGAAGCGCTCATCCAGGAATCGCTCGACCGCTTGCTCAAAGGCCGCACGGTCTTCATGGTCGCCCACCGGCTGTCCACGATTCAGCGCGCCAACCGCATCGTCGTGCTCGACAAAGGCCGCATCGTCGAAATCGGCGCGCACGAGGAACTCCTCGCGCGTCAGGGACACTACTACCGGTTGCACCAACCGCGGGTGGTCGAACCGCCGGCGCTGGCCCGTGCCGGCTGAGGACGCCGTGGAACACATCCAATCTGCGCTTCGTCGAATCCGACGCTGGATCCTCGTCAGCGGGGCCCTGTTTGTCCTCGTCGGCATCGGCGTGATGACCTTGGTACCCGTGGACGAGAAAGTCCGGGCCACCGGCACCGTCGTGGCCGAAGACGAGCTTTATCTCTACGCGCCCGCCGTCGGCGTCATTCAGGAAATCCGTGCCTGTGAAGGCGCGGATGTGAAGACCAACGAAGTTATTCTGGTGCTTGATACGGAGGACCTGCAGAACCAACACGATCAACTTCTGGCCGAACTCAAGGAAGCCGACGCCCAGGCGCAACTCAAACGCAGCCAGATGGAACACATCGCCAAGCTGCCGTTGCCCAAGGAATTCTGGTATGCCCAAACGCAACTGGCCGCTGCGGAACAAAAAGCCCGCTACACCGCCGAGGAACACGCGCGCTACCAGCAACTCTTCAATTCCAAACTCACCAGTGAAAGCGAACTCGCAGCCCGCCAGCTTGCCGACCAATTGGCCCAGGCTGACTTGGCCAACGCCCGCGCCAACGTCCACGTGATCAACACCGGGTTGGAGCAATCCATCACCACGGAAGCGCTCGCCGACCTGAATTCCGCGCTGGCTCACGTTGAGAAGTTGAAAATCGACCTCGCAGTGTGTGAACGCGAAATCGCCCGTCGGCGCGTGCGGTCACCGAGCGACGGCAAAGTTACGCTCCTGCTGAAACGGCGGGTCGGCGAACGGGTCGAGAAAGGCGAAGAATTGGTTCACGTCGCGCGCGGCGCGGCCCGGCGGGCGCGGTTGTTTGTGGGCGAACCGGAAATTCACCGGGTGCATGTCGGCCAGGAAGTACGCCTGAGCACGCCGGCCTTCAATTCGCTCCGGTACGGCTACATCGACGGCCACATTGTCGAACGCGCGCTCGAGGCTGATCCCCGGCCAACCGACAACCCCGATCAGGAAGCCCGCTACCTGATCAAAGTCCAGATCGACCACACGCCGATCCCGTTGGTGTTGGGCGCGAGCCTCAACGCGGAAATCATTCTGCGCCGCGTTCCCATCTGGCGGTTGTTCCTGCCGGCCGAAATCGACAAATCGGGAAGTTAACGCGCATCCCGCAACCGCTCGCGCAACCGGCTGAAACGCGCGGCGGTCTGGTTGTTGCGCACGGCCAGCGCCAGCGCTTTCTGCGAGCCAACCAACACCACCAGCTTCTTGCCCCGCGTGATCGCCGTGTACAGCAGGTTGCGTTGCAGGAGCACGAAATGCTGCGTCAGCAACGGCACGACGACTGCCGGATACTCGTTGCCTTGCGATTTGTGGACACTGATCGCGTAAGCCGGCAGCAGTTCGTCCATGTCGGTGAACTCGTAGGCGACTTCCCGGTCGTCCAGCTCGACGACGACCTGCTGCTCGATGAGATCAATCCGCTTCACCCGGCCCAGGTCGCCGTTGAACACATCCTTGTCGTAGTTGTTGCGAATTTGCATCACGCGGTCGCCGACCCGGTAAGTCCGCCCGAACTGCTGGACCACCGCGCCGCGCGGATTGAGCGCGACCTGGAGTTCCCGGTTGAGATTCTCCGAGCCGCACACGCCCTTGTGCATCGGGGTGAGCACCTGGATGTCGCGCATCGGGTCGAAGCCAAACCGGCGCGGGATGCGCTCACGGCACAACGCTTGGATGGTGGCCAGAACCCTTTGGGGATCGTCTTCGTGGATGAAGAAGAAATCACTCGCATCATTATTCCCAAATTCCGGCATCTGACCGTGGTTGACCCGGTGGGCGTTGGTGATGATCAAGCTGTTCTTGGCTTGCCGGAAAATCTCCGTGAGTCGCACCACCGGCACGCGGTCCGAATCAATCAGATCGCGCAGGAAATTTCCCGGACCGACTGACGGCAACTGGTCCACGTCACCCACAAACACCACCGACGCGCTGGCGGGAATCGCCCGCAACAGGTGGTACGCCAGCGGAATGTCCAGCATCGAGGTTTCATCAATAATGAGCATGTCCCCCTTAAGCGGACGACGTTCGTTGTGACTGAAGCCGCCTTCGCGCGGCTCGAATTTCAGCAGCCGGTGGATCGTTTGCGCCGGCCCGCCGCACGCCTCGCTCATGCGTTTGGCCGCCCGACCGGTCGGCGCAGCCAGCAACAGTTGGCAGTGCTTGGCGGCCAGAATTTTAACGATGGAATTGACGATGGTGGTTTTGCCAACGCCCGGACCACCGGTAATGACGCTGATTTTCGAGGTCAACGCGGTCCGCACCGCCTGTTGCTGCGCCACGGCGAGGCTGACGCCGGTTTTCTGCTGCACCCACGCGAGCGCTTTGTCGAGTTGGATGTCCGGCAGGGCGTGAGGCGCGCCGCGCAACGTGTGAAGGAACTTGGCCACCGCCGTCTCGCACCGGTAGAGACCGGCCAGATACACGAGGTCGTCGTCGAGCATCACGTCGCCGCCGACACGCAGCAGTTGAACGGCTTGTTCCACCGGCGGCGCTTCCACTCCCAACAATTCCGCCGCCGTCGGCACCAGGTGCGCGTGCGGCAGACAAACGTTGCCCTCGTCGGTGGCGCGCTCCAGCGTGTAGATGACGCCGGCTTTGAGCCGGTGGATCGAATCGTGGGCGATGCCGAGTTTGGCGGCGATACCGTCGGCGGTTTTGAAGCCGATGCCGGGGATGTCTTTGGCCAGCCGGTAGGGGTTTTCCTGCACCTGCCGGATGGCGTTCTCCCCGTACTGTTTGAAAATCTTCGCGGCGTGGGAACTGCCGATGCCATGTCCTTGCAGGAAGATCATGATGTCGCGGACACTTTTTTGCTGTGTCCACGCCTCTTTGATCCGTTTGGCGCGTTCCCGGCCGATGCCTTCGACTTCCTGCAACTTCGCCGAGAACTGATCAATGACCTCGAATGTTTGTTCGCCGAACTTCGCCACGATCCGGTCGGCAAACTTTTCGCCGATGCCTTTCACCAGTCCGCTGCCGAGATACTTTTTAATCCCGACGAGAGTGCGCGGCAGGATGCTCTCGAATTTCCCGACGGCAAATTGCCGGCCAAACTGCTTGTGCGTGACCCACTGGCCTTGCGCGCGGACGGTTTCGCCGACGTTGAGCGCGGCGAGGTTGCCGACGATGGTGACCGGCTCCTGTCGCCCGCGTCCTGCCGGCAACAGTTGCGCCACGGTGTAGTGGTTCTCCTCGTTGGTGTACACGATCTTCTCGACCGTGCCCTCGAGGGTCTGGATCGGTTCCGGCATGGAGTGTTTGGCGATTGTAGCAAACTCTGGTAAACTGCCGGCAACAAAACCGGAGGCGGTGCTTTATGGAGAAGGACGATCTGACCAGTCATTTGACGACGTTGATCTTGCGGCTGCCGGTCGGGATCTTGTTTTTAGTGGGCGGCGTCGGCAAGTTCCGGGGCTTCGAGAAGTTCAGCGACGCCCTGCATCAGCAGTTTGACCGGACGTTTCTGGCGGGGGCGGTGTTGCTGGCGTTCATTCATCTGTTGCCGTTTGTCGAGGTGGTGCTGGGGGTCACGCTGGTGCTGGGGGTTTTTACCCGGTATGCGTTGATCGGCGCGTCGGCGACGTTAATTGTGTTGTTCTTCGGCAAAGCACTGGTGGGCGACGGGGTCACGTGCGCGCAGATCATGATCTACCTGTTCGTGACGGTGTTTGCGCTGCGTTGTTGCAGCACCAATCTGTTCTCCCTGGATTCGTTCATTCAGCGCCCGATCTGACGGGCCAAAACCTCGGCGCGGACGTCATGCAGCGGTCGCCAATTCCGCCACCGCTTCGCAGTGGGCGGTCTGCGGGAACATGTCGAACGGCGTGATCCGCTCCAGCCGGTAACCGTGCTTAGTCAGTTCCTTGATGTCGCGCGCCAGCATCGGCGGAGCGCAGGAAACGTAGATCAATTTGCGCGGCTTCATCTCGCGCAACGTCTTCAGCACCGGTTTGCCGCAGCCGGAGCGCGGCGGATCGAGAATCAAACACGTCTCATCCAGGCGGCATTGCCGGAGCGTGTAGAACAGCAGCCGCTCGGTCTTACCGGGATAGAAATCGCAATTCGTAAACCCAAACCGCTCGGCGTTCGCATTGGCGGTCTGAATGGCGGCGGCGTCCACTTCGATGCCGTACACGTGCTTCGCCAAATCGGCCAGCACCAGCGCGAACAACCCGACGCCGCAATACGCGTCCACGACCGTCCGGCAGCCGCTCGCTTGGAAGATCGCGCGGGCATGTTGCAGGGCCAACTCGATCACGCCCTGATTCACCTGGAAAAATGAGCCTTCGGGCGCGACGAATTGGTTCCCGAGAATGGTCTCGGTGATTTGCTTTTCCGCCGAAGGCTCGACGAATGTTCGCGCCTGTCCGGCCGAATCGCACCGAATGGTCAGATGCACGTTCGCCAACTCCTGCTGGCTCACGTCGGTCAGCGTGGTGTTGATCTCTTCGCGCGCGATCGGACATTGCCCCACGGCAATCACCGACCGGCCCCGCATCGTCCAGAAGCCGGGCTTGCCGGGACCGTGAACGACGATCTTGTTGCGATAATGATATTGCCGGGGTGAAGCGACGACCGGTTCGATGGACGGCTCCTTCATCCCGCCGATGCGCTGGAAGATGTCGCGAATCTGTTTGCGCTTCAGTTCGAGTTGGTGCGCGTAGTTAATGTGCTGGTACTGGCACCCGGCGCAGTGCGCGTAGTACGGGCAGCGTGGTTCGACCCGGTGGGGCGAAGGCTTGACGACGCGCACCAAGTCGGCCTGCGCGTAGCGTTTCTTGACCTCGACGATCTCGACTTCGACGCGCTCGCCGGCAACGACAAACGGCACGAACACGACAAAACCGTCCGTCCGCCCAATCCCGTCGCCGCCGAAAGCGATGTCGGTGATGTCGAGTTCGAGACGCTGACCGGGTTGCAGATCGTTCATCATGTAGCCGCGAATCTTATTCGCGGCGCGCCCGGCGCACAATGCTCAATCCTGTCGCCAGCGCCCATCCCCAAGCCAGCCCGAACAAACCGACGCCCAGCAGACCCATCCGCAGATGCGGACCGTCATCGATGGGAATCTCCCCCTGGCTCACGCACGCGACCACGAAAGCAATGAACCACCGGGTGGTCAGCGCAAAACCCGCCAGCGCCGCCAACATTTGCAGCCAGCCAGCCTTGCGCCGGGCCAGCAGCGACCCCAAGCCCGGTAACACAAGCAGGTTGACGAGCAAGTGATTGCGCGCCTGCGTGACGACGGAATCAAGCCGCGGTGGTGTACCTGTAGTCAAATGCCTCCTCCGATCGCGGCCCGAAACCGCCCGATCCCATCCCGCCTTAGAACCAACCCTTCTTGCCGGTGATGTAGGTGGCGACGAATTGTTCGTCGGACTTGATCAGGTACATGATCCCCTCGATCAAGCCGATCAACGCGCCCAGCCCGCACACCAGGCTGAGCACAATTTGAATGACGCCCTCTTTGGTGTACCCGAGGTAGAACTTGTGGATGCCGAGTCCACCCAGCAGAATTCCGAGCACGCCTGCGACCACTTTCTTCTCCGCGCCCGCCGGTTTGCCATCGCTCATGTGTGATCTCCTTTGTTGTGGGTTGGTTTACGGGGCTAACAACGTAAATGGATACCACGGCAGATTCCGCAACACACCGAACGCAATCACCGCGACGACCAACGTCCAGACAACGCCCGGTCGCCACGTGCTGGGGCGGCCGGTTAGCGCCAGAATCCCCAGCGTGGGAAACAACAACAGCGTCAGCAAATTCAGACGCAGCGCCGCCGCGAAATGCCCGTGCAGCAGTTCATGCAACGCGCGCGTCGTCCCGCAGCCGGGACAATACAATCCCGTGTACTTGTGGAACAGACACGGCGGAAATACATCGGACGTCGCCGGGTTGACCATCGCCAACGCCATCACCCCACACAAAACCACCGCGCCCCCGATGACGTATCGGGAAGCCTTCATGGCAGCATCATTCCCCGATGCACGGCACCGCGCTGGAGCAGCGCCAGATAGAAAACACCGTAAACCAGTTGCGCCGCCAAGCCCAAGCCAAACGCCAGCCAGCACCACAGCTTCGCTTTTCGGGAACTCTCCAGCGCCCCGGTCACATCGCCGGCCGCCAGCTTACTGTTCACCTGCGCGGCGAAAATGATCGCCGGGATGCCCAACGGCAGGCAGCAGCAAACCGTCACCAAAATGGATTGGACAAGGTAATTGGGAATCCTGCCGGTAGTGGCCGTTGGTACGGGCGGCGGTGTGGGGCCGGCGGAGGGCATGGTCAATTCCGGGTAAACCGCCAGCGGCTTCCACTCGGTGCGGCCTTCCGCTTGAACCAACGTCTGCGCGTTGGCGCGCCCTTCCGCGACCCACTGCCGCACTTGGTCCGCGCTGACCGGTCCGTATTCTTTGCCGTCTGCTCCAGTGATCCGGTACAAGTGCCTCTCCTTGTTGAGCGCGATGCTACGGGAGCGTTTTCCGAATGGCCAGCTTTAATTTGTCGAGACCGTTGCCCGCCAACGCCGAAATCTCCAGCAACTTCACCCGGTGCTTGCGCTTGAATGCAGTCAGATTCTTCTTCGCCGCCGGCAGATCCATTTTGTTGGCCACTACCAACCGCGGCCGTTCCAGCAAACCCGGATTGTAGAGTTTCAGTTCATCCAGCAGCTGCCGGTAATCATCCTGCGGCTTGCGCCCATCCACCCCGGCCATATCCACCAGCACGAGCAGCAACTGGCACCGTTCGACGTGTCGCAGAAAATCATGCCCCAATCCCTTGCCGGCGTGCGCTCCTTCAATCAATCCCGGAATGTCCGCCACGCGAACGCGCTTGAAATCATCATACGTGATCACGCCCACCTTCGGCGTCAACGTCGTGAACGGATACGCCGCAATCTTCGGATGCGCGTGCGTCAGTTTGGAAATCAACGTGCTCTTGCCGGCATTCGGATAACCGACCAGCCCGACATCCGCCAACGTCTTCAGTTCGAGTTCCGCCGTCAGTTCCTCGCCCGGCTGGCCGTACTCGAAATCGCGCGGCGCGCGATGCGTCGAACTCTTGAAGGCCGCATTCCCGCGGCCCCCCTTCCCGCCCCGTGCCAGAATGAACCGTTGCCCGTCTTCGGTGAGATCAGCGACCAACTCACGCGTGATCGGCCCGCCGTCTTCAGCCGATGTTGCTGGGACTTCGCCGCCAGCTCGTACGTGGCCCACCTCCGCATTCGCGTCAAATTCCTGTGTTGCGGCGGCGGGATGATACCGGGTCGGTTTCGTCCGCCGGACAATCTCGCCCAACCGGTACACCTGCGTCCCAATCGGCACCTGCAACACGATGTTCGCCGCGCCGCGTCCCGTGCAACCTTTGCCGCGCCCGTGCTCCCCGCGTTGGGCGGCGAGTTGCGGCGCGTAAAAATAATCCGTCAGATCCGCGCAGTTCTTGTCCGCCACCAGAACGACGTCGCCCCCCTTGCCGCCGTCGCCGCCGTCCGGGCCGCCCATCTCCGCGTATTTCTCCCGGCGAAACGACACGCTCCCATTGCCGCCCGCGCCCGCCGCCACGCGGATTTTGACTTTATCCACAAACATGGCGGCAGAGTAGCATGGAGTTTGGCCGGGAGGCAAACTGTAGTCGCGGTCGCCGACCGCGGCGGGTCTGTCTCCCTCACCTCGCGGTGCCGGACTTGCCGGCGGTGGCGGTGTAGGTACGGGTGACATCAGCGGCGAAGGCTTCCGTGTCCACCAACACGACCACCGGCAAGGTGACGAGGTGACCCGGCTTGGGCACGGTTGCATTCGTCAGGCCGTAGGCGGCCCATTCGTCCTGCCATGAACCGTTCTTCAGTGTGGCCGTCAATGTCCACAGCATGGTCTTCTTGATATATTTCAGTTTGCAGCTTTCACCTACCATACGGCCCCGCCAAGCCGATTCTTTCACGGTAGTCCTAGAATCTTGTGGTACGAGTGAATATCTGGGTGCGCCTGCGGCTACAGGATTGTTTCGGGGGCCGGTTGGCGTACACTGCCGGCATGACGGACGTTTTCCAATGGCCGACCGGACGCACGCTGGTCATGGCGGTGTTGAATATGACGCCGGATTCGTTTTCGGATGGCGGACGGTTTGCGGACGTGGACCGGGCGGTGACGCGCGTACGGGAATTGATCGCGGCCGGAGCGGACATGATTGATGTGGGTGGGGAGAGTACCCGGCCCGGGGCGGCGGGAGTAAGTACCGCAGAAGAATTACAGAGGGTTTTGCCGGTGATTGAGCAACTCACCACTTACCACTCACCACTCACCATCTCCATTGACACTACAAAAGCGGAGGTCGCGGAGAAGGCAGTGGCGGCGGGGGCGCGGGTGGTGAATGACATCAGCGCGTTGCGGTTCGATCCCCGGATGGTGGAGGTGGTGCGCGACGCGGGGGCGGGGGTGGTGTTGATGCACATGTTGGGCACGCCGCAGACGATGCAGCAGAATCCCCAGTACGACGATGTGGTGGCGGAAGTGGGCGATTTCTTGAAGGAGCGGATCGCGTGGGCGGAGGCGCAGGGGATTCGACGGGAACAGATTGCCGTTGACCCGGGCATTGGGTTCGGGAAGACTGTGGAGCATAACCTGCAGTTGTTGGGACGGCTTGAGCAGTTTCAGTCGTTGGGATGTCCGATTGTGGTCGGCACATCCCGGAAGAGGTTTATCGGCAACGTGCTGGGCAAGGAGGTTAATGAACGCGTCTGGGGCACGGCGGCCACGGTCGCCTGGGCGGTCGCCCACGGGGCCGGCATCGTGCGGGTGCATGATGTGGCGGAAATGGTCGAGGTGACCCGGATGACGGAAGCCATTAAACGGATGCAATAATGGATCGCGTACTGGATTTTATCACCGCGAATTGGAAGTCAGGATTCGAAATCCTGCTGCTGACGGCGGTGATTTACTATCTCTTGGTGCTGGTGCGCGGGACGCGCGGCGCGGCGGTGTTGACGGGGTTTGTCACGGCGCTGGTGGCCATCGTGGCGGTCACGCACATCTTCCAGTTGGAGGTGATCAACTGGATTCTGAGCCGGGTGTTGGCGTTGCTGGCGGTCGCGGCCCTGGTGATTTTCCAGCCGGAGTTGCGCAAGGCGCTGGCGCAACTCGGGAGTCAGCAGTTTTTCGGTTCGGGGTCGCAATCGGGCCAGTTGATTGATGTGTTGGTGGAGACGGCGGTGGCGTTGTCGCAGAAACGGTTTGGGGCGTTGCTGGCGGTGGAACGCGACGTCGGGTTTCGCGGCATCGTGGAGACCGGCGTGCGGATTGACGCGCCGGCCACGAAGGAGTTGTTGCTCACGATTTTCTTCCCGAACACGCCGTTGCACGACGGCGGCGTGGTGTTGCGCGGTGACCGGATTCTGGCGGCGGGCTGCATCTTCCCGCTTACCCAGCGCGAGGGCTTGGCGGTCAACGTCGGGATGCGGCACCGGGCGGCGATCGGATTGACGGAGGAAACGGACGCGATCTTGGTGGTGGTGAGCGAGGAGACCGGCCAGATTTCGGTGGCGCAACGCGGGCATCTGGTGCAGGACATGGACGAAGCCGGGCTGCGGGCGTTTCTGCGGACGACGCTGACACTGCCGCCGCAGCAGCCGCATTGGTTCCGGGAGTGGGTGCGGCGGGCGGTCAACGCGTTGATGCTGCCGCGGAGCGCGACGGAGAACAACCCCGAAGCCGGCCCCGGCGGATTTGCCAGTGATACGGCGCCGGTGCCGCCCCCCGGGAAGCCCCCGGCGCAAACTCCCAGCCAGGGGGAGAAATGACCAGTTGGATCAGACATAATATCCGGTTGAAGCTGGTGGCGTTCGTTCTCGCAGTGTTCACATGGAGCATGGTCAACAGCCTAACGAATGATCGGCAGGTGGTGGACGGGGTGCCGCTGGAGATTCGGGTGCCGCCCGGCGAGACGCTGGTGCGGCAGAGCGCGGAACGGTTGTCGGTGGAAATCCGCGGCACGCGCGATGACATGCGGCAGGTAAGCCGGCAAAACCTTCAGGCGGTCCTCGACCTGAGCCGGTCGCCGGAGACGGGGGTGCTGGTGCGCCGGTTGCGGCTCGGGATGATCCGGCATCCGCGATGGGTCCAACCGGTGGAGGTGTCGCCGGCCGAGGTGACGGTGATGATTGACCGGACCATTGAGCGCGAGCTGCCCATCGCGGCGCAGTTCACCGGTGAGTTGCCGGCCGGGCACACGATTGAGCGGGTGCTGCTGCGGCCCGATAAGGTGCGGTTGAGCGGGCCGGAATCGGTGCTGGATAAGTTGACCCAGGTGAAGACGTTGCCGATTGACGTGGCCGGACGGCAGACTTCCTTCCGCGAACGGGTGGAACTCGTGCCGGTCAATCTGGGCAAAGACCTCAGCGACCGGCGGTGGGTCGAAGTGGACGTGCGCATCAGGACAACGCCCGTTGACACCGCGCCCAACGACGGTGTAGAAGAAAAACCAGCCAACCCATGAGCGAAGCCCGCAAACTGTTCGGCACCGACGGCGTTCGCGGCGTCGCCAACGTCGAACCCGTCACCGCCGAAACGGCCTTGAAACTCGGCCGCGCCGCCGCGCACGTGTTCAAGCAACGCACGCCCCAAGCCAAAGGGCATGGCCGCCACAAGATCGTGGTCGGCAAAGACACCCGGTTGAGCGGGTACATGCTTGAAAACGCCATCGCCTCCGGCATTCTCTCGATGGGCGTGGACGTGTTGCTCATCGGTCCGCTGCCGACGCCCGGTGTGGCGTACATCACCCGCAGTCTGCGCGCCGATGCCGGGATCGTGCTGACCGCCTCGCACAATCCCTACGAAGATAATGGCATCAAGTTTTTCCGGGATGACGGTTACAAACTCGACGACACCATCGAAGCGGAGATTGAGGAATTGGTGTTCAGCGGCGAGATCGAGAACATCCGCCCCACCGCCGCCGAAGTCGGCAAAGCCTACCGCATTGACGACGCGCTGGGCCGGTACGTCGAGTTCGTCAAAGCCGCCTTTCCGAAAGGGATGACGCTGGAGGGTCTGAAGGTGGTGGTGGACGTCGGCAACGGCGCGGCCTACAAGAGCACGCCGTGCGTGTTGCGCGAACTCGGCGCGCGGCTCACCGTGTTCAACAACACCCCCGACGGCACCAACATCAACAAACGGTGCGGCAGTCTCCACCCGGAAGTCATGTGCCAGGCCGTCCGCGCCGTGGGCGCCGATCTCGGCATTTCCCACGACGGCGACGCCGACCGGGTTCTGCTCTGCGATGACAAAGGTGAACTGGCCGACGGGGACGACATCCTCGCCATTACCGGTCTCGACTGGCTCAGCCGGGGTCAACTCGCCCAGCACACCGTGGTCGCCACCGTGATGAGCAACCTCGGACTCGATCACACCCTCAAACAAGCCGGCGGCCAGGTCGTCCGCGCCCAAGTCGGCGACCGCTACGTCATCGAGGCGATGCTCAAAGGCGATTACAATGTCGGCGGCGAACAATCCGGCCACATGATCTTCCGGGATTACACCACCACCGGTGACGGCATCATCACCGCCCTGCAAGTTCTGCGGATCATGATGGACAAGGGATTGCCGCTCAGCGAACTCCGCAAGGTTTGCACCAAGTTCCCACAGGTCCTCATCAACATCCCCGTCAAAGACAAACCCGCGTGGGAAACCCTGCCGGACGTGTTGGCATTGGTCAAAGACGCTGAGACGGCCCTGGCCGGCAACGGTCGGGTCTTCCTCCGCTACAGCGGCACCGAACCCAAAGCCCGCATCCTGATCGAAGGTCGCGACGGCGCCGTGATCAAGAAGCACGCCGAGCAGATTGCCGGCAGGATCCGAGAGAAAATCGGGGCGTAAGATGGTCGCGGCGGAAGTTGGAGGGCGCGGCTCCAACCGCGCCACACCCCGCGACTTTCAACGTCGAATGTGCTAATCTCTGCCCCGTCATGAACCCGGAATAAATCACCCAGTTGCTCCGCGACCTCGTGCGCATCCCCAGCGTCAATCCGCACGGCGCCACCTGACCTGCCCCCGTTAGTTGGACAGAAGCTTGGGTGAGTCTTGGCTGAGTTTA
>JBBISF010000024.1:0-33037 GCA_037441425.1 Verrucomicrobiia bacterium | reverse complement strand
CGAAGCACTTTTGGGAAAAGCAGTAGGGTATAGGGTCAACTCCGCAGTCTGTAGTGTGTCCGTGTAGAAAGGGTCAAACCTTTCTTCTTGATGGAAGCGGCTTTCCTCGGAGCGGTCATCGGCGAGCATCGTAGCCCGTTCGGGTTTCCGGCGCAAGGCGGGTCGTGGGACCGGGGAATTGCCGAAATTGGCGGTTTCATTGGGGAATTCGCAAGATCAGGCGCGAAACCGGGCGGTTGCCTGCGCATGTTGCCCGGATTCCTGCTCAAGCCGGTCCCCAAATCCCCGGTGCGGCCAATTCTTACGCAGGTTTCGCCCGGAGTTCCCCTGTCTGGCCGAATCTTCCCTCAGATTCGTTCCAAAATCCGCCGTTTGGACGAATCGTGCGCATCTCCGGCCAAAACTTGCGGAGATTTGTCGCCGCTGTCCCCGCCCCGGCCCAAACCTGCGGAACGCGGCTCGCGATGTCCCCCATCCGGCACAAACCAACGGAGCCAGCCCCGGCACTTCCGTCGTCCCGCCGGGAAGTCCGCCGTCCCGCCCGAAGATTTCCGGCCCGGCAGGTTACCACCCTGCCACTTTTTAATTGCCGGCTCTCCCCGCGATCTCGTACGCTGCGCGCAACTCCGATGAACCAGGAGGTTGTCAGTGGCACGTTACGATGATCCGAGCGGACTCACCCGCTTTGATACCGGGCTGCGGTACGACACCGCGTCCACGCCTCCTGTCTCACCGGGACCAGAAAGGAATAAACACATGGATAAGTTGATCACCAGCTATACCGACTTGGATGTCGGCGCCACGCTGGCGCGTCTCAAGGCGCACCAGACGGCGATGACGGGCAACGCGAAGTATCCGGCCCCGGTCCCGACCGCGGCCGACCTCGACGCGCTGATCACGGACCTCGAAGCCAAGATCGCCACACAGGCCACCGCCCAGGAGAACCTCGACACCGCGAACACCGAACTCGATGACGCGGTATTGGAGGGCCAGCGGATACTCGGCCAGCGGGCCACCAACTGTAACTCGGTGACGCCGGGCGACACGGCCGCCTTGCAGTCCACGGCCCTGCTGTTGGCCGCCCCGCGCACCCCCGCCGGTCCGACGCCGCGCGTCCAAAACGTCCGGCTCACCGTCGGCGACTCCGTGGGCACCATCGACGTCGCCTGGAACAGCCTGCTCCGCAAGGCCAGCAGCTACCAGTTGCAAAGCGCGACCAATCTGGCCGGCGACCCCAACACGGCGACGTGGACCAATCACGATCCCGTGACCAAGTCCAGCACCACGCTCGGCCCGTTCACGTCCGGCACGCGCCTCTGGATCCGCGCGCGCGCCATCGGCACGAATGGTCCCGGCGACTGGAGCGATCCGGCCACGATCATCGTGCCGTAGTCCCGTCCGTTCACCGGCGCGCGGCGCGTCGCAGCGCGCAGCCGGAGTGGCCTCGGTTTCCGTATCAATCACCCATTACCATTCACCTGATTCATCCTTAACCATTCCCCGGAGCCCCATGCCCTTTGACCCCACTCTGCCCGCCAGCAATTCCGAAGTTAAATCCGCGGAACTGCGCAACCAGTTCAACGGCTTGAAAGACTTGATTGATGCCCTCCCGCCGGAAACTGAACCGGCCTTCATGACCTCCGAAGCGCACCTGTTCGCGCCGGGTGACAAAGCCAAACTCGACGCCGCCTTGCAGACCGAAACCGAACCCGTGTTTACCGGTAGCGAAGCGGCCTTGTTCCAGCCGGGCGATAAAGCGAAACTCGACAGCGCCGCCACGCAGACCTACGTGGATACCCGCAGCGGCGCGTACGCGGCCGGGGTCGCTTCTCTGGAAACCGTCCGGCAACCGAGTCTGCTGCACGATATGCTGGTCATCGCCCGGGTGACGATCCTGACGAATCAACTCCCGTGCAACGGCATCGTGGACGCCTTGACCGACGCCAACAATCCGCCGACAACGATCCGCGGCCGGTTCCGGGTGGACCTCAGTGCCGGGTACGCCACGCACGGCCAGACGCTGACGTTTGTCGTCCGCAAGGCGGAGTACTACAAACTCCACTTCAGCGGGTCCGGTGTGACGGCGACGCTGGATGCCGTCGCCGAGTTCCCGATCAATCTGTGAGCCCGGCCGGCCGGGGGAGACTACGCCGGCAAGGAGCCAGGAGACAGGAGACAGGAGTCAGGAACGGCTGGAAGGGAGTTCACACAGAGACCGCGGAGACGCGGAGGGAACAAGCTCCAAGCGGGGCCAGTTGTGGACGGTGGGGTTCAGGGAGCGCTCAGCCACTGGCCAAGACATGTCTGGATGCGCCGGAGCCGGTCCGGGGCAATCGTCCCGATGGCCCCACGAAGAATCGAACGGTGCACCACCGCCAGACGGGTGACCCGAACGACGCTCGCCACCTTCAATCCGGATAAGGCAAAGTCCGAATCGCTGGCCGTGATCAACTCATCGAATCCCGGAACCTGTTGCCCCAGTTGGGTCGAAATCATGCAGGTCAGCCAGTCGTCAAACGGACCGGGAAGTTTGCGCAAAACCAAGGCGGGACGCAGCTTCGCCGCCGTCTGATCAGTCGCGGGAAAATGGAAGAGAACCAGTTGGCCGGCGCGAATCACGCGAAGCGTTCCTTCAGATCGGTCTCGGAATACAGGTCGGGTTCCGTTTCCAGCCCACGCATGGCCTGCGTCAGGGAGAAAGCCGACCAGTCCGCGTCTTCGGCCGGCGCGGTCTTGCTTTTCAGGAACTCGACAAAGTCCAAGACTTCCGCCTGAGCCGCGGCCGGCAGGGTTTGCAGATCGTGGGCGATTTTCTCGGTGACACTCATCGGGCTGATCTCCTCTTCATGGAAGGTAGGCTACCATGCGTCCGGCGCTTTTCCAAGTGCGTTTGCCGGCTTCACTCAGGGGGCTGAATTCGAATCGGCGCGGCCCGGCGGACCAGGCCGCAGGCAGGGAAGACCGCCGACGGAAGAGAGCGGAGGGAGGACGGGATGCCACCGGAACGCTGAACCCGGAACGCTCAACCTGGAACTTTGAACGTGGGGCTGCCGCGAGGGCAAGGGGGAATTGCAGACGGAGAATCGAAAGTGGAGGATGGAAGACCGGAGTCAGGAGCGGGCGGGTCTCTGGTTCACAAGTCGAGTTCGTGCAGCAGTTGGTCCACGGTCAGGCCATGATGAGCGGCGATGTCTTTCAAAATATCGTGCAAGGTGCCGATCTTGATCGGGCGGTGATTGGGCACGGTGACGTGATGTTCACCGCCGGCTTGAGTGGTCATTTTGATGTGCGAGCCGGTCTGCGGCCCTTGGGTATAGCCAAACTTCCGCAGGGCCCGAACTAACTCCGGGCCGGTACAGTCACGGGGAATCTTCACGCCGTCAGCACTTCGTCCCGGACGTAATGCAGGCGGATAATCTGCGGGCGGTCGGCGGGGTTGTCGAAATAGCAAGCGACGGCGTCCTTGACCATCTTGCGTAGGTCGTCCTGATCGTCGCCTTGAGTGAAGATGGAATACCCCAGCGCCCGCGCGTTGTAGCCGCCTTCCTCCGCTTCCCGCACTTCAAAGATGATCTCGTTCCCGTTCATAACGCCCAGTTTATCCGGGTTCGCGCAAATCCGCAAGCCAGCGGTTTGTGTCTTGGACAGTTTCTGTCGCTCTGGCTGGGTTCCCGCGCGGGGCGGGATTCGAATCGGCTTGGCCTGACCCCGCAAGCCCGGTTAGGAGGAAGGGGCGGGACTGGGGCGAATGGCGAAAACGGCCGGAGGGTTCACCCAGAGTCCGCCGAGTTGTGTCGAGAAGATCAAACCTTTCTTCTTGATGGAAGCGGCTTTCCGCGCGGCGGTCATCGGAGAGCATCGTAGCCCGGCCGGTTTTATGGCGCAAATCCGCCGAAAGCGGACAAGTCCGGGTGTCGGGACTGAAGTCGGAAAGCGGAAGACTCAAGGCTGAAGTTCACACACTGCCGTACTTTTATCTGGCGACTTCTTGTTTTACCGGCAAGATTTTGGAACCACGGATGCCACGGATCACACCGATGTGAAAGAATTCTGGTCCCCCTGATCCGCGCCATCCGTGTCATCCGTGGTCAACGCCGGTTTGGCTGCCGCTGTGCCACGCGGTGCCCTCCGGGTGCTCCGTGTGCGATTGCCGGCCGGAGGTTCACACCGAGATCACAGAGGGCGCGGAGAGAGGCCGGGATGCCACCGGAACGCTCAACCTGGAACTTTGAACGTGGGGATGCCGCGAGGGCAAGGGAATTGCAGACGGAGAATCGACAGTGGAGGAGGGAAAAGGGACGGCCATTCAAAGCAAGGAACGGAACTCTTCGACGGTCAATCCGCCCAAGCTGATGAGTTTACGCAGGGTGCCGACGGAAAGCTCGCGATGTTGTGGGACGGAAAGGTTCACGCGCACACCGGGTTTAATCAGCACCAAGTGGCTGCCCACTTGGCCGACCGGTTGCCAGCCGGCCTTGCGAAAGGCTTTGACCGCTTCTTTGCCGGAAATGTTGGCCAGCCGGCCCATCGCATCAGACCGCCACGGCCACGGGGTGTTGGCGGGATTTCTTCGACGAGGCGGCGACGGCTTTTTGGTCTTCCGCCCACAACCAGGCGGTGATGGCTTCTTTGATGTTTTCCAGGGCTTCCTTCTCGTCCTGGCCTTGGGAGACACAGCCCGGCAGCGCCGGACACTCGGCCACAATCCAGCCGTCCTCGGCCTTCTCAAGTTCGACATGGAAAATCATGATGCTCTCTTTCGACGCAACAACCTTGCCAGAATCCGTGAGGGTTGGCAAGCTCGCGGATTTCCTGAGACGAAGATGACGTGCCGCAGGGTGCGGGTTCGCCAAGCTCGCTCCCGGGGCTGGATCCGAATCGGCCCAGCCGGATGCCGACCGCCCGGCCCGCCGGCGGGAGACGGAAGACCGCAGACTGTGAACTGCCGGTTCACACCGAGTCCGCAGGCGGGTCACTTGCGGAAATCATCAACGGGAATCTGACTGCCTTCCATGATGCTCTTCAACGTCCCAATCGGGATCGGTTTGTTGCCATGGATGGCCACAATCACTTGCCGGCCGGTCGGGTGCCGCCATTTCTGGATGACTGCCCTTTTGTCCCACGCAGATGAAACCATGCCGCCGCAGGACCCGCGTGACTTCACGCGCCGTGCACACGGGGAAGTGCTGTCCCATCAGACCGCCAGTTCGATGAGCTTGGCGCTGGCCGAAGCCGGCGGTTCGACCGGCTCAAACCACAGGGCGATGGCTTCCTTGATGTTCTCCAGCGCCTCGGCTTCGGTATCGCCCGCCGAGGCACAGCCGGGCAAACCGGGCACGACCGCGGAGTACCGCTGCGTGTTCGGATCCTTCTCAATGATCACCGGAATGTTCATGCGGGGGTAGGATACCGCCGGTTGACCGAAGCCGCAAGCCCGGTGGCGGTGCCGGTGGGGGAACCGGGGGGGGAGAATCGAAGATGGAGAATGGCAGAACCGCCCAGCGGGTTCACACCGAGTTCGCAGAGACACAAAGAAATCTCTCAGTGCGCTCTGTGTGAGACTGCCGGTCGGGCCGGCGGAGGTTTCACACAGAGACCACTGACTGTGAACTGTGAACTGTGAACTGCCGGTTCACACTGAGTCCGCGGAGCCGGGAGGAGCGGATCCCCATGCGTTCAGCATTTGATCGACCCACACTTGCTTAACCGGTGCGTGTCCGCATCGGTCACGCGCCGACCCACGCCAGCGCGCTCACGGCGCGGTGCGGGTATCCGTGATATCCGTCGTCAGCGGCGCGAAGGTGCCGTCCCGCTGTTTCACGCCGCAGCCCTTGTCTTTGATCTTGAGGTTGTAAGGGTCATAGGCGCCCAAGGCGTTGTGCGGACAGACCGCATCATCCCCGAAGGAATTCGGCTGACCATCGAGCACTTCGTGGTGGACAGTGACTTGATATTGCCAATCGGCATGGTTGACGGTCTTGGTGGAGGCCAACGGATCGGTGGCGCAGGTGAAGGTGATCGTCATGGCGATCTGCAAGTTCTTGCCGGCAGGCCACGCGATGGGGAACACGCTTCGCGGCGGCAGAACCTGGATCACCGGCTCCGAACAGACATTCGTGCCCAACGCGCTCAACGCCACCGTGACCAGATTGGTGTATTCCTCGAGGCTGCGGATCGTTTCGGTGTGATCGCCCCGGTTCTGCAGCGCCACGCTCATTTTGCCGACGTTTTGCGGCTTGGTATTGGTCAGTTTGACTTTCTGGGGGGCGCTGAACTTGGTGATGGCGAGGTCGTTGATCCTGACCGGCACGCAGACGGTGGCGGTGTTATCGGCGGGCACCGGGTCGGTGTACGCGCTTGCCACCGTGCCGGTGCTGCAGATCACACTGTGCGTCTCGGCCGTGACCACGACGCTTACCGTGGCCGACCCGTAAGCCGGCAGGGTATCGAAGTCACAGGTCACGATCCCGGCAAGGTTGGTCACCGTCCCCAGCGTGGTGCTGGCGGAACCAAAGGCGACGCCTGCCGGCAGCGGTTCGGTCAACTCCGCGTTGACGGCATCCGCCGGGCCTTTGTTGGTCACGATGAGCGTGTACGTGAAGGCGTCATGGAGCGTCGCGGTGGTCACGTTGCTGACCAGCGTCAAGGCCAGATCGGCCACCGGTGGGACCGTGACCGCCGTCACGCAGGTGGCGGTGTCATTCACGGCATTGGTGTCGCTCGATGTCGTCGTGACCGTGGCGCTGTTGGTCAGGCTCCCGACAACGGACGGCGTGACGATGAGGGTGATGACGGCGGATTGGCCGTTGAGCAACGTCCCGATATTGGCGGTGACCGCCTGGCCGACCGGGTTGACGGTGCCGACCGTGGTGCGGTTGGAGACAATCGCGGCGCTGGCCGGAACGGTATCGTTCATGACGACGCCATAGGCCGTGGCGGGGCCGTTGTTCGCGACGGTGATGGTGTAGGTCAGGTTGCTGCCGGTGGGCAGGGTCGCGGCGTCGCCGACCTTGGTAAGGCTGAGGTCGGCGGTCGTCTGGTTGATGGTCACCCCGGCGGAAGCGGTGTTGTTCGCCGCATTGGTGTCGAGGGTGCTGGAGTTGACCGTTGCCGTGTTGCTGGTGATTCCGGGCAGGAGGGCTTGTGCCACAATCGTGATGGTGGCGGTGCCGGCGTTGCCGAGCGCGCCGACCGTGGCGGTGACGGCGTTGCCGTTGGTGCCGATGGTGCCGCTGGTGGTGTTCACGGAAACGAGGCTGAAGTTGGCCGGAATCGTGTCGCTGACGGTGACGCCGCTGGCGCCATTCGGACCGTTGTTGGCCACGGTCAGGGTGTAGGTCACGTTGTCGCCTTGGGCCACGGTGGCGCTGCTGACGGTCTGGGTGATGGCGAGGTCGGCGTAGGCTGGATTGACGGTCAGGCAGGCGGTGGCCACGGTCGCGGTGCTGAGGTTGCTGGCCGAGGTGTGCAGCGTGGCGGTGTTGCAGAACTGGCCGGTGCTGATGCCGGTAACGTAAAGGGTCAGGGTGGCGGTGTTGCCGGCGGCGAGGGTGCCGACGTTATAGGTGAGGTCGTTGCCGTTGGTGACGACATTGCCTTGGGAAACCGCTGTGTTCGTAATCGCCAGCCCGGCGGGCACGGGGTCGGTGATGGTGACCGCGGCGGCATCGTTGGTGCCGTTGTTGGCGGCGGTAATGGTGAAATGGGAAGTGTCGCCCTGGGTCAGGGTGGAGACGGCCGCGGTTTGGGCAAGAGCGACCGTCACGGGCACCGGTGGCACGGCGGTTTGCAGCGGGAACGTCAGGAGTTTGAAGTAACCCGTCACTCCCACCGCGCCGGGGACGGTATTGGTATCCACGACGACATGGCGGAAGTACACGAGTTGACCGCTGTAGGCCGTTCCGGCTTGGAGTGTGTTGGCCGGGATAACGTATGAAGTGTTCACGCCGGTCAGGGCATTGGTGGAGTAGACGTCCGGGGAAGCCACCACGACGTTGCCGAGCATGTCGTCAATCTCAAGGAAAAGCGTGTCGCCGGCGCCGCCGCCGGAACTGGCCCACTGCAACGTGAAGTCCGCTGTCGCATCGATGTTGGTGGCGCCCCCCCAATTGGTGATCTGCGGCGTGTTCGGATACGTGTCGCCGGTGAAGTTCAGCGTCGGCGTGACGTGGCCCTGATTGGCGCCGAGAATATTGAGCCGGTAGGCCCCGGAGGGGTACGCCGCATTCAAGGCGTTGCTGGAGGTGTAGTCGGCTTCGAATTCCCAGTAGCGGCTGCTGGGGTCGAATTGGTTCAAGGACGGTTTGTTGTTGTTCGGATCGTGGAGCGTGGCGAAGTAGAGGGTATTACTGCTGGTGGCGTGGACTTCAGCACTGAAAACATACCCGGTAGTGGCGAGCGTGACGGTGCTCGCGTCGGTCTGTTGGAAGATCTGCCCCTTGCTGGCCGGGACGTAAGCCACCACGTCGGCGTTGGTACTGGGGCGGAGCACCTGAATGTTGTCGATGGCGAACTTGTTGCCGCCGGATGACCGCAGCATTTCCACAAACCCGAAGTTCACGCCGGTGAAGATGTTGGTGAAATACTGGCTGATGGACATGTTATTGGTGATGGTGGTGCCGTTAATGAAGAGCGCGAAGGTCCGGGCCGGGTAGTTCAACACCAGCCGGTTGGTCATGACGGTGTTTTTCCAGGCGCCCCACGCGCCCAGTGGCACCAAGGGCAGCGGACCGACTCCATTATTCGGACTGCCGGTAAACGCGTACACCGACCCGTTATCCGCAAAGATCACGAGGGGGTTTTGATCAAAGTTCGTCGTGCAACCGGAGCCGCCGCAGTTGGGGTATAGATTCGTGTCCGCAACCGAGATCGCCAAGCCGCCCGTCTTGGAACTTGAGCTGGTGGCGGCAATCCAGGACAACCACTGCACATCCACGATGTCGTTGGTGACGTAGGCGGACACCTGGATGTTGGTGGGCATGTTGTAATTGTCCAGCATCCCCTCATAAGCGGCATTGTCGCCGCCGGAGTTGGCCGGGGCGTTGACAAACAAACTCACGCTGCCGAGCAGGTTGGAGGCGACGACCGTGCTCACCGCGTCCGTGTAAACACCCCCCGTCATCCACAACGGCGCCCACGCGCCGGGAGAATAGTTGGTGTCGCTGTTGAACACCGTCCCGTTCGTGAACTGATTGAAATTATCGAAGTACAGCAGTTGGGCCGACACCGGCCCCACAGACGCCCATGCCCAAGCAACAACCAACGCAAGACCGCAAAATAATCGTTTCATAAAACCTTTCCCTTGAGATGTTGAAGCGCAGAAAAAACAACAATTCACGCGCGATGTCAAGCGGCCAAATGTGACAGTTTGATGGCCGGACCGGTTCAGACAAGCGGATCGAAGCCCAAGCTTCCCGGACAAAACCTCATTCCCACGGCGCCACGCCGCGAGCCACCAGACCCCAGAGTTCCCGGTCGCGCCAGCGGCTGAATCGCAACCCCCGTAAGGCCAACCATGCCGCCCGCCACCGTCGCCCGGCCAGCCGATTGGCAATCGCCGCCCGCTTGTAGCCCAACGCCAGAAAATCATCCCGCGTCCAGTGTTCATTGAACATCCCCGGATGCCGGCGCGCGATGATCTTCACCATCGCATGCAGGTCAGTCCGGTAACTGCCGGTCACCGACGGATGCCCGGTGCGCCGCCGGTAGAACACCTTGCCGCAATGCACGCCCACCACCCCGGCTTCAATCGCGCTCAGATGAAAATCGTAGTCCGCCGGTCCCCGCGCCAACACCGGATCCACCCGGAACGGAGCTTCACGACGGGATGCGCCCTGCCCGCCACCCGTCTCCCCGGCAAATCCTCCCAATCGCTCCCACACGTCCTTGCGGTACGCGCACGCCCCCTGCGGCCAACTGCCCACCGTGTACTGCGGCGGTTGCTGCTTCACGTAGTGCGTCGCGCCAAAATACTCGTAATCCCCAAACACGATGCCGGCTGCGGGATGCTCTTCAAACGCCGCCAACACTGCGGCCACCGCGTCCGGCGGCAGTTGATCGTCCGCATCCAGATAGAAATGAAACGGCGTTTCCGTCAGCGCGAACGCCTGGTTCCGGGCGCCGTACGGGCCGACGTTTTCCGCCAGCGCCACTTTCCGCAACTTGGGATGCTCCAGTTGCCGGAAGATCTCCTGCGTTCGCTCGTGTGTCGTGCCGTCCATGACCAACACCGCCGTCCACCGGTCGTCGGTCTGCGCCAGTACGCTCTGCCAGCATTCCCGCAACCAATCGCCTTCGTTGTAGCATGTGATCCCAATCGTGATCAGGGGACCAGCCGATGCCCCTTCTGCCCATTTTAGATTTTGGATTGGGGATTTGGGAGCTTCCGCCTGTTCTTCCCGCGGCAGGTTCAAGCCCAACCGGGTCCGCAACGGACTCGACACCGCCGCCAGCTTCGTGACCAGCCACACCGGCCACCGCGTCCATGACCGCAACACCGGTAACGTGATCAGATACCGGCCCACGTGCCAACTGTCCACGCACCGTCGCACCCCGGCGGACGTCAACACATGCGTGGCGTCCCGCAAGGTGAAATAGTGCGGTTCCCCGCCGGCCAGTTCAAAGTTGCGCTGGGCTTCCGGGCCTTCGTACACGCCCCATTTGCCGGCCGGGTGGTGCGCGTAACTGTGGTTCTGGTGAATCGCGGTGACGCACGCCGTGGCGTCCACCAGCGCCGCGCCGCGCCGCCGGGCGTGATAGAGAAACCAGTTGTCCCAACTGGCCCGCCCGACCGCCAAGGGCGGCAGGCCGCGCGCCAGTTCGCGCGGAAACACAAAATAATCCATGCCCCGAATCGAGTGCAGTTGGCCTTCGGTGCGCGCCCGGTTGATCCAGCGCTCCTGCCAGCCCGGCCGCAGCGGCAACGCCTCCGGAATGGTCAAATCCCAGCGCTGCCCGGCCATCAGAAACCAGCGCTTGGCCCGGGCCACAGTCTGCACCGCCGGCAGAAGGTCGCCTGTAAACATGATGTCGGCGTTGACGTAACAGAGCCACTCGTGGGCGGCAAGTTGCCGGGCTTGCTCGAAGAGGTCGCTAACCAACGGCGTGCCGGCTTCGTTGCGGGCGACCGTGGGGACGTGGCGCAGGTTGAATTCGGCGGCGATCTCGGCGGTGCCGGCTTCGTTGCCGAACAGAATGATTTCCACCAGCGGCTCCAGTCGGGACCAGCTATGGATCGCGTTGCGCTGGATATGCGCAAACTCACCCGTGAACGGCTTGGGTATGGCGAAGATGGTCAACACGCCAGTGGATCCGTGCAAAAACTATACCGCGCGCGCCCCGCCGCCGCAATAGTCGCGACGGCGTCTCACCCGCTGCCGATGGGAAACAAAAATGAACAGCCAGACCGCCTATCCGACGATCTGTCCCGCTTCCCGCAACGCGGCCGCCAGGTGCTCTGGCTGTTTGCCGCCGGCCTGGGCCAGATCGGGGCGTCCCCCACCCCCGCCGCCGCAAATCTTCGCCACCGCGCCGACAATCTTGCCGGCATGTTTCCCCTGCTTCACCAGGTCCGGTGTGACGTAACAGATCAAGGAGACTTTCCCTTCCGTCGCGCCGCCCAGCACCACCACCCCGGAAGTCAGCTTCGGCTTCAGCGCGTCCACCACCGCCCGCAACAATTCCGCGTCGGCTCCCGGCACTTCGCTGACCAGCGGCCCGCCGCCGTTGGCCAACAACTGCTCGGCAACCTCCCCCGCCCGCTTTCCACTTTCCGTTTTGCGCTTCTGCTCTTCTTCTTTCTGCCGCTCGCGTTCCCGCTCGCGTTCCCTTTCCGCTTCCCGCTTGCCTCTTGCCTCCTCCACAAACTGCTCCGCGTACTTCCCGGCCACCGCCTCGATCCGCCGCACCCCGGCGGCGATGGCCGATTCCTTGGCGATCTTGAACAGCCCGATGTCGCCGGTGTTCTTCACGTGACAGCCGCCGCACAACTCCATTGAGAACCCGTCGAACTGGCCCCGGTGCCCGCCGATTTGCAGCACCCGCACCACGTCGCCGTATTTCTCGCCGAAGAACTGCCGGATAGCCGGCTGTTTCTGCACTTCCGCAAACGGCACCTCAATCCACGTCACCGGCTCGGCGGCCTTGATCCGCTCGTTGACCAGCCGCTCGATCTCGGCAATCTGCGCGTCGGAAAGTTTTTCGGGATGATTGAAATCAAACCGCAGCCGGTCGGGCGCGACCAACGAGCCGCGTTGTCGGGCATCGGGGCTGACGACTTTCTGCAACGCCCAATGAAATAGATGCGTCGCCGTGTGGTGCCGCTGCACATTCGCGCGCCGCGCCGCGTCCACCGCGACGCGCACCGCTTCGCCGACTTCGGGCGCGCGGCCGCTCACGAGTTTCGCGTGGTGGAGAACAATTCCGTGTAGCTTCTGCGTATCGGATACTTGCAGTCTGCCTACTTCCGTCCACTCATGTCCCGGTACATGAATCAACCCGCTATCTCCAACCTGACCACCCATCTCGGCGTAGAACGGCGTTTGATCAAACGCAACGTCAAAAGTTCCTTCTTCACAATGTTTGACCGGTGCGACGCCCGCCACCACTGTCTCCGCTTCAAGATTCTCGTAGCCGATGAAGTGCGTTGGCCCGATGGCTTGCGCACCTTCACTTGAAACCGTGACAGCAGTTTTTTTCTTCGCGTGATCTTCCCGGGCGCGCTGGCGTTGTTCCTCCATCAGTCTTTCGAAAGCAGCAACATCAATCTTCAACCCCTTCTCTCTTGCCATGAGTTCAGTAAGATCAAGAGGGAATCCGTAAGTGTCGTAGAGTTCAAAAGCGCGTGCGGCCAATACTGCCGGAGCAAATACCTTTTGCTTCATCAATTCTTTAGCAAGACCGTCAGCCGCTGGTTGAGCGCCTGCAATTCTCTCGAGCTCTGACACTGTTTTCTCAAACAACTCGATTCCCCGGTCCAACGTCTTGTTGAAACTCTCCTCCTCGGCCCGCAACGCGGTCTCGATCGCGGCTTGCCGCCGGCGAACTTCCGGGAACACATCGCCGAAGTTTTGCGCCACCACGGCCACCAGCCGGTAGAAGAACGGTTCGTGGAAACCGAGACTCCGCCCGTACCGGACCGCCCGGCGGAGGATGCGCCGCAAGACGTAGCCACGGCCTTCGTTCGAGGGCAGAATGCCGTCAGCAATCGCGAAACTCAGGCACCGGATGTGGTCGGCAATCACCCGGAACGCAATGTCCACCGGGTTCTTCAAATCGCCGCTGTACTGCTTGCCGCTCAACTTCTCCAACTCCGCGAAGATCGGCGTGAACACGTCGCTGGCGTAGTTGGAGATCGGCTGGGTGAAATCGGTCAGGCCGTTCGTGCATTGCATGATGCCGGCCACGCGCTCGAAGCCCATGCCGGTATCCACGTGTTTGGCTGGCAAGGGCGAGAGCGAACCATCCGGGTTCGCGTTGAACTGGATGAACACCAGATTCCAAATCTCGATGCACTGCGGCGTGCCGGCATTGACCAGCTTCGCCCCGTGGTTGCCGGCGGGCGTGAGGTCCACATGCAATTCGCTGCACGGGCCGCACGGCCCGGTATCGCCCATCATCCAGAAGTTGTCTTTGCGGTTGCCGGGCACAACGTGGTCGGGCGGCAGATACCGGAGCCAGTGATCGCGCGCTTCGGTGTCCGCGGGAATCTTGTCGTCGCCGCCGAAGTACGTGGCGTAGATGCGGGATGCCGGGAACTTCCAGCGTTGGACGACGAGTTCCCATGCCCAATCAATCGCCTCCTGCTTGAAATAATCGCCAAAGCTCCAGTTGCCGAGCATCTCGAAGAAGGTGTGGTGATACGTATCGAGACCGACGTCTTCGAGGTCGTTGTGTTTGCCGCCGGCGCGGATGCACTTCTGCGTGTCGGCGGCGCGGCCGGGCTGGTACGGGCAGTTCGTCTGACCGAGAAAGATCGGCACGAACTGGTTCATGCCGGCATTGGTGAACAGCAGGTTTGGCGCGTCCGGCAACAGGGAGCTCGACGGCACGATGGCGTGCTGTTTCTCCCGGAAGAAATCGAGAAAGCTCTGCCGTATCTGGGAACTGGTCATCATCAACCACCTGCCCCGCGGGAATTATTCCGCCGCCGCGGAAGCCTTGCTGGGCGCCACGCCGCCGGCGACAATCTTTTGCCGGACCGCCGCGACAACCGCTTCCAGCACTTTCGGGTTATCGCGCAGATGGTCTTTGGCGGCTTCCCGGCCCTGACCAAGTTGCTGGCCGTCGAACGCCAGCCACGCGCCCTTCTTCTCGATGACTTCGAGATTGGTGGCCACGTCAATTACCGAGCCTTCGCGGGCGATGCCGACGTCGTACATGATGTCGAACTCGCCCTCGGCAAACGGGGGGGCGACCTTGTTCTTCACGACCTTGGCGCGGACGTGACTGCCGACGACTTTGCCGGTGGACTCCTTGATGATATTCAGCCGGCGCATGTCGATGCGGACGCTGGAATAAAACTTCAACGCGCGACCGCCCGGCGTGGTTTCCGGGTTGCCGAACATGACGCCGATTTTCTCGCGGATCTGGTTGGTGAAAACGCAGGCGGTCTTGGCCTTGTGGATCGCCGCCGTGAGTTTGCGCATCGCCTGGCTCATCAACCGGGCCTGCGCGCCGACGGTGGCGTCGCCCATCTGGCCTTCCAGCTCCGAGCGCGGCACGAGCGCCGCCACGGAATCGATCACCACCACGTCCACCGCGTTGCTGCGGATCAAGGTCTCGGCAATCGTCAGCGCTTCCTCGCCGCCGTTGGGCTGACTGACGAGCAGGTCTTCCAGGTTCACCCCGATGCGTTTGGCGTAAGCCGGATCAAGCGCGTGTTCGACATCAATGAACGCCGCCAGTCCGCCGGCCTTCTGCGCGTTGGCGATCACGCTGAGCATGAGCGTCGTTTTGCCGCTGCTTTCCGGGCCGAACACTTCCGTGATGCGCCCCCGGGGAATCCCGCCCACGCCGAGCGCGATGTCCAAAGATAACGCTCCGGTCGAAATTACCGGGATGTTCACCCGGGCGGTTTCGTCGCCGAGGCGCATGATCGCCCCTTCGCCGAATTCCTTTTCGATGGCGGCAACGGCGGCAGTCAGGTTCTTGTCTTTGAAAGCGGCTTCCTTGTCTTTGGCTTCAGCTTTGGCCGGCATGATGCGTGTCTCCTAGTTGGTGCGACGATAGTTTCGTGTAAATCGAACCGTCGGGATGCAACTGACTCTGGAACAAATGAACCGCGTCCACCCGCAACGTCCCGAACGTCTGGGTTTTAAGGGAATCCAACGCCTTTGTCAACGCAGCGTCCGGCCGTGGAAACTTGATCCGCCCCAACGTCAGATGCGCCGCGAACTCCCGGCGCTCCGGCTCGAACCCGAGTGGTTGCGTCACCGCCTGCACCGCCGCTGCCAACGTCTTCAGCTTGCCGGCCACATCGTCACACCCGATCCAGAGCACTCGCGGTCGTCGTTCATCCGGGAACGCCCCCACCCCGCTGACCGGTACCGCAAATGGTTGAACCGCCATATCCGCCAACGCGACCGAGATCCGTTCCACTACCGGTTCAGCGACGTAACCGAGAAATTGAAGCGTGAGGTGGAGATTCGCGATTTTGGTCCACGAGATTTTCACCCCCACCCGTGCTCGCTTCAATCGCGCTTGCGCCTCCTCAAGCGCCACCCGCAATTCGTCCGGTAGCTCAATCGCGATGAAGGCCCGGATCATTCCCGCAATTCCCGCCGCACCAGATCCAAGGCAATCTGGGAGGCGTAGTACTTGAAGGTCTCGCGGTCGAAGGTGAGCGTGTGCCGTTGAACTGTCGTACCGCGGGCGACGGCGAGCGCGATGTACACCAAGCCAACCGGCTTCTCGGGCGTGTCACCGGTGGGGCCGGCAATACCGGTGGTGGCGATGGCGATGGCGGCACCGCTACGCTGGCGCGCGCCTTCCGCCATTTCACGGGCCGTTTCCTCGCTGACCGCGCCGTGCTGGTTCAATGTTTCCGGACGGACACCCAGATCGCGCGCTTTGGATTCGTTGGAATACGTCACCCAGCCATTCAATAACACCCGGCTGGCGCCGCTGACGTTCGTGAGGCGGCTGGCAATCAACCCGCCGGTGCAGGATTCCGCCACGGCAAGCGTTTTGCCGGCCGCGCCGAGTTGTCGGATGACGACTTCCTCCAAGCGGTCGTCGCCGCTGCCGTAGAGATGGTCGCCCAACGCGGTGCGGATGCGTTGTTCGGCTTCTGCCAAATCCGGGCCGATGATGCGGACTTCGACTTCCCCGGGACGGGCACAATAACCGAGTTCCAAGTCCGGCAGGTCTTTCAACCGGGCCGCGATGCGTTCCTCGACTTGGGATTCGCCCAAGCCGACAACCTTCAGCACCCGGCAGTCCGTCCGCGGTTGCGGTCCACAATGCTCGCGGAGCAAGGGCCGAACCGATTCTTCGAACATGGGTTTCAGTTCCCGGGGCGGGCCAGGGAGCAACACCAGCAACCGGTCCGCGTGTTCCATTGCCAAACCGGGAGCGGTGCCATTTCGGTTGGGCAAGACGCGCGCGCCAGCGGGCACAAGGGCCTGTACGAAAATGGATTCCGGTGGCGTGAAGCCGCGCCAACGCGCGCGTTCACGGATCGCGGCCATGACGGCTTCATCCCGGTGGAGCGCGCGTCCCAGCAGTTCGGCGGCGACGTCGCGCGTGAAATCGTCGCTGGTCGGGCCCAGGCCGCCCGTGACGAGGATGACGTCGGCCCGTTGCAGGGCCTCGGCGAGGACGTTCCGCATTTCGATGCGGTCGTCGGCGACCGTGGTTTGGCGCTGAAGCCGAAAACCGAGTTTATCGAGTTCGCGGGCCACGTAATTGACGTGGGTGTTGACGGTGAACCCGAGGAGCAGTTCGCTGCCGGTGGTGATGAGTTCGACACGGACGGAAGGGTTACTCATGGGGCAGCAGTTCCTTGGGAACATGGATGGGCCGGTAGGAGGGATTGCCGATCGTGCCACCGACTTTGTACTCAAGCGCCTTGCCCAGCAACCACGTGGCGATATTGATGCCGGGCCACGAACTGAGGAACTGCGCGTTGACCAGGAAATCTATTTTGCCATCGAACCCCAATGTCCCCGAGCTGCGTCCGGTGAACGCGCCGGCGGTCACTTTCAGATCGTCGGTCTTCACGGCGCCATCGCCAATGGTGAAGGTCGCTTCGGCGCTAGTGGCTTTGGTGTTCCCGAGCGCCCGCGAAAAAATCCCAAACAACGGCGCTTCCCACAGGACGCCATCGGCGATCTTCAAGTCGCCACGCCCAACCAACGTTCCGGTATCCGTCCCGCGCCCCTGCAACTCGACGTGACCGGAGAGATAACCAGTGACTTTGGTCGGCTGCCCATTCTTCATGGCCGACAGCACTTGGTTGACGTCGCAACGATCCACGTCGAAGGTGAACCGATATTCGGCGGCGGGATTGGCCAGGCCGAACTCCGCCATGCCGGTGAGCGTTCCCCCGTACAGATTCGCTTTGAAATTCTCGATGCGAAAGGTGTTGTTGGTCAGCGCCAAGTCGGCTTGCGCCTGTTGCGCCGTGAACTTCCAGTAACTGAATCCCTCGTTCTGCACCTGAGCGGTCCAGACTGTGTTGACCGCATTGTCGAAATCCACCAGCCCTTTCGCCGTCGCCTGCGTGCGCGGGCCGAACCGGTAAGATTTCATGATTTGCGCGGCCTTCTCGCCGAGCAACGGCGCCATCGCGCTGGGGTTGGCGGTGGTGGCGAGATCAAACCTCACTTGATGCGTGTTGAAGTCGGCCCGCAACGTGCCGGTCAGCACGCCCTCCTCCCGTTCCAAGCGCAGGTCTTGCACATCGAGCCGCTGCCGCGCCAGCTGGAGATGCCCGGAAGCGGCCTTTAGATCCACGCCGCGATACCGGCATTGTTGGGCGGTGACGGTGGCGTCGTACGCGAAGTTGTCCGGGTCCACGAAGTCACCCTGCACGGCGGCGACGATGTGCGGCGGTGGGCCGGGAAACTCCGCCGGTTCGACGATGCGCCGCAGCCCCGGCATCATCAACGGCACTAGCTTGGTTGGATCGAGCGTGCTGTCCAACCGGTAACTGAAATCGCTGCTTTCGATCTGGTACTGGCCGGCACCGGTCAGTTGCCCCGCGGGCGTCGCCACGAACACGTCCGTGAATTTCACGTCCGGTCCCTGTTCCTCGAACTTGAAGCGCACGGCGCGAAACTCCACGCCGCGGACGGTCAATCCGCCCGTGGCCACCGCGCCCTGCAACTGTGGCAGATTGCCGGTCTTGGGCGAGAGTGTATAACGGACGGTGAACGTCGGGTTCTCCCGCACCTGCACCTCGCGCAACACCGTGGCCACCGCCGGCGGGGCGAACACGGCGAACGCCAGCGGATCGGTGGTGCTGGCCAACTGGAGATCGAATCGACCGCCCGCAATGTCGTAACGCCCGCCGAGTTTAATCTCGCCGCGGTACAACGCGACGACGAAATCGCGAATCTCAATCGCGCCGTCTTGCATCCGGATGTCGATCGTGGCGGAATCCACCTTCAACCCCCGGTAGATCAACTGATCCCCCCGCAACTGGACGGACACCTTGCCCGCGAGCGGCTGGGCGAGGTCGAGATTGAAATCCACGTTGAGTTGCGGCAACGCGGCGGTCCGAATCCTGTTCAGTTCCCGGACGATCTTGGTGACGAACGTGAAGGAGGATGGGGTTGCCGGCACTGGTGTTTGTTGCCGGGCCGGCAAGACGGTTCCGCGCACGTAGAGCCGGAGGCCGCAGTACACTCCCGTCAGCCGGTCCACCTGAATCGTGCCGTCCTCATCAAAGCGAAATGTCGCGTAGGCACTGCTGGCCGTGAAATACGCCGGCCCGTTTTCGTCCGGCGGTGTCGGGACGGAGATGTTGGCATTGGCGATCCGCAGGGCAACAATGGGATTCTGTCGGTGGATGAGCCGGCGGGCGGAGAACTGCAACTGCACTTCGTCAATCTGCACCAGCGGATGGTCCGGTTGCCGCAGATCGGCGAACACCGCGTTCGTGGCGACCACGCCCCGGTACAAATCCAGCCGCAACGCGCCAAACCGCGCCGCCACCCCGGCCCGTTCCATCTGTTGCACAATCAGCTTTGTGAGAAACGGCGGCGCCCCGCGCACGTGCAGGTACGCCAGCGCCAGCAACGTCACCGCCACCAGCAAGCCGATCAACCGCCCCAGCCATCTGAAGACACTCCGCACGCTCCCGATATGTAAGCGCCCCCCGCCAGACCGTCAACGGCAATTCAGGGCGGATCAAAAGCGGGCGTGGCAGGCGATTTGCGCGTACGGCGCGGTGTGACTCCGGTAGACAATCGTCGGGTCAAAGAAATCAAAGCTCCGGTAGGGCACATAACCGGCGTCCACTTCAATCGTCACATCGGGCGTCGCCTTCCACGAACAACCCGGCCCCAACCGGATTTCACTAAAATCCACCAGTTCTCCATTCAATGCCGGCTCACCGCGGTCGCGGCCGAACTGCTCGCCGACGCGGTACGTGCCGGCCTCCAAATCCGCCCCGCAGTAGAGCAGAACCTTGTCATTCACGTCATATTCCAGCCGGGGCTTGGGGAGCACGGCGTTCAACGTCCATTGATCCGCGAATTTCCAGCGGACGCCCACGGCCGGCAGCACGGGGTATTGGCTGCGCACGTCCACCCGCAACCCGAAGATCCACTGCAAATCCTCGTCCGCGAGGTAAACCGCGCCCAAGACCAGCGGCGCGTCCACGTCCCGCCAGCCCACATCCCGAAAATCACTGTAAACGCCCGGTTGCACTTCCGCGCGCACGAGCCACTGGTCGGCGATCTGGTAATCCACCCCGATAACGGCGCTGATTTGCTGCAACACGTCCGGCACCGGCGCGCGGTCCGGCACACCAAATGAGAATCGCTGCCATTCCACCCCCAACCGGAGCAACAGATTGTTCGTGATCTGCGGAGAAAGCACGTACTTCACGTCCGCACTATGCTCGTCGACTGTGCCGTGCACCATCCCCGCCCCGCGCGTGCGCGCCCCGCCGACGTAGCTGTACGCCGCGTCGAACTCGTGAGAGATGCTCACCGGATCCGCCGCCCCAACTGCGGCGCACGGCGCCAACACCAACGCCAGGATCAACCCGCTTCTCGTCATCGGTTCTTTCTCAAGTCTTCCCGAAAGTCGCGAATCTCTTTCTTGATGTCCTGCAACATGAGCGCGCCATAGGCGATGCGCTCCGTGCCCTTGGTGAACGCCAAGCTCGGCGCGGCAAAATAATCGCCGCGCCACACGAGCGAACCGGCTTGCCCGCCGACCTGAATCGGCCAGACTTCGTAAAGCGTGATGGAGGCGTAATAATCGTTGCTGACATAGTATTGCACATCCGCAAGTTGATAGTGCGCACCAGCCGGCAATAGGTACACCGCTCCCAAGTTCAGGGTCGCGTGGTGGTCAGCTTCAAATAACGTCCAGTAGTAGAACGGCACGAGCGACCGGACCGGTTCACTGCCGAGCAACCCCATCGCTCTCAGAAGCGGCTCGAACTCCCGGCTCACCGCGATGTGCTCCAACAACATCGTCCGCAGTTGATAAGCCGGAGCGACCGTGTCCCCGGCTACTTCATAGGGTTGCACGCCCGCCAAACCCTTTTGTTGAAACGCAGAGGCGCGGTCGCACAGGAGTTGCGCCCAGCAGCCGGCTGGCTTCTGTGGACACGCCGCCAACCTGGCTGCTTCGGCACGACTCACATTCAACGCCGATCTTGCCGGCGTGGTGACCGCGGTTTGCTCCAGCAACCAGCGAATCGGATATTCGTTAGGATGAAAGTCAAGTTGACAGAAGTCAGTCGAATCACAAGGCACGTGGAGCGCGTGATCCGCATACACTTTCAAGTCGGCGTACGGCGCCGGATCCCAAGTCTGCAGATGCCGCGCAACCTCCGGCGCCGGGGCCGCCACGGCGAAACAGGTTTGGCCCGCAATGCCGTTGCGGAATTTCATGAGCGCACCGCGAGCAGAGAGAATTTCCCCACCCCCAAGCCGGCTCAAATCAATCTGCCGGAAATCGCTGTAACCCTTGATCGTCGCCGTCGGGTCCTGTGCCATTGCCGATGTCACCACCCACAACGCCGCGACCCATCCCGTCCACTTGCTCATGAGTCACTACGTCTCGTGGAACCCACTGCCAAAATCAACGCAAATCTGCCGGCCGGGCTACAGGTTGCGCGCCGCAAGCGCCGGTAGATGCAACCGCGGAAGGCTCATTTCGAGAAACGTCGCCAGATTCCGGCCCGAGGTGTGGGCGCGGTGACCGAGTTTACCCAAGTCGTAAAGCACCCGGGGACTGCGGAGACAAGAATACAGCACCCGGCGCCGCTGAAGCTGGCCGAGCACGAAGAAGTCGTTGAAATCCTCGGGAAGATTCTCGTGGCTGTTATCGCTGATGGCGCGCACGGCGAGAAAATCGGTGTCGTGCGCGGCGCAGACGGCGGCAACCGCGCTGGTTTCCATGTCCACGGCGAGCGCGCCGGTCAATTTCCCGATCCGAATCTTGTTGGCGGCGTGCAACACCATTTCATCGGCCGTGAGGAGCCGGCCCCGATGAACTCGAATCTTGCCGTTGCCGACATTTTCCCAGCCGTGCAGGCTGGACAATTTGTGCGTGGTGCGGTAGCGAATCTCGTCACCAAAGTCGGCTTCCAGTTCCAGAATCTCCGTGCCGAGAACAATGTCCCCATCTTCCACCTGATCGCTGAGGCCGCCGCCAAAACCGGCACTGATGATCAAATCGGGACGGTAACAGCGGATGGTCATCTCGGCGGCGATGCGCGCGCATTCCTTGCCGATGCCCAACGCGAGCAGCGCGACCGGCTGGCCGCCGAGCGTGCCTTCGTGGAAATCCAAATGAGCCTGCCGGACAACTTGATCCGCTTGCGCCCGACGCAGAATGGGATGCAGTTCCTGTTTGACGGCAACAAGAATGGCAATCATGCGCCTGAATTTATACCCCAAAAGAATTGTTGCTGGAATTGCATTTTGCGGATGGGTGCGTACATCGTGACCGTGGAAACCATCGCCCGCACGCGCCCGGTCTCCACAGCAAAGCCGGATACCGCCGGCGGATCGTGGACGATCACCCCCCGGCTCGATTTCGCCGCATTTGCAAATGTGACCAGCATCGGGAATAATACAACGCGCTTTATTTCAAGCGAGGCACTTTACTTGATGAACCAACCGATTCCAAGAAGACGTTTTGGCCGCACGGAACTGGCAATGCCGGTGCTGTCCTGCGGCGGCATGCGCTACCAGCATTCGTGGAAAGACGTGCCGGAAAATGAAATCCCCGCCGATAATCAGCGTAACGTCGAAGCCTGCATTCAGCGCGCGCTCGAACTCGGCATCAACCACATCGAAACCGCCCGCGGCTACGGCAGCAGCGAACGCCAACTGGGACACATTCTACCGGCCTTGCCGCGCGATCAGATTATCGTGCAGACCAAGGTCGCGCCCGCCGCCAATCCGCAAGAGTTTCTGGAGATATTTGAGAAATCCATGGCGGCATTGCGGCTGGATTACGTGGATCTCTTCGCGTTGCACGGCATCAACGACGACAAGTGTCTGGAGCACGCCCAACGTTGTTTGGAAAGCGCCCTGCAACTGAAGAAACAGGGCCGCTGCCGGTTCCTCGGATTCTCCACGCACGGACCAACGCGCGTGATCTGCAACGCAATTGAGACCGGGGCGTTCGATTACGTGAATCTCCACTGGTACTGGGTCAACGACTTCACCTGGCCGGCAGTCGAGGCGGCGACCCGCCGCGACATGGGCGTGTTCATTATCAGCCCCAGCGACAAAGGCGGCAAACTCTACGAGCCGCCCGATAAACTCCGGCAACTCTGCGCGCCGTTGACACCGATACAATTCAACGATCTCTATTGCCTGTCCCGCCCGCAAGTCCACACGCTGAGCATCGGTGCCGCAAAACCAACCGACTTCGATGAACACATTGCCGCGCTCCAGCAGCCGGATATTTCCGCGACGGTCGCCCAGCGGCTCCGGGCCGAGTTGGAGCGCGTGCATGGCCAGGAATGGCTCGCCCACTGGCACGAAGGCATCCCGGAATGGCAAGAGCTTCCCGGCCAGATCAACGTCCACGAAATCCTCCGGCTCTGGACTTACGCCAAAGGACTCGACATGACAAGTTGGGCCAAGTTCCGCTATAACCTCCTCGGCCAAGCCGACCACTGGTTTCCCGGCCAGAATGCCGCGCAGGTGAATCCGCCCGCCATCCGCGCCGCGCTCCATGAGAACCGATTCGCCGACCGTATTCCCGGCATCCTTGCCGAAGCGCATCAGATGTTGTTTGAAGCGCCAAAGAAGCGGCTGAGCCAAAGCGATTAACTGTTGTTTCGGCGCCACTCACGCGGGCTGACGCCGAAATGTTTTTTGAAGAGTTTCGAGAACTGGAACGAATCGGTGTAGCCGACTCGCTCGCCAATTTCCGCGACCTTGAGCCTGCGGTCGTGCAGCAGATGCGCCGCTTGGTGCAGCCGGTGGCGAATCAGATACTCAATGGAGGCCGCCCGCTCCCATGCGCGGCCGATTTCTTCGGCTTGCTTGCGATTCGCGGTCTTGGTACTATTGGAGCGGTAGTTGAGAACGCCATCAGGAGTTTGGGAAGTGTGCGCACCGTGCCAGTCGGGTTCAACAACGCGCGAATTTATCAAGAAACATGTCGATCACCGGTCCGCGAAGAAGGGAGGTTCAATTCCTCTCGTCCGCACCAACCAGCGAGTAGATTTATCATGAAGCTTGGCGTGTTATGGGGAGTGGGTGTGCTCGTGGCCGGAATGGCCACCGCCCAAGTGTTCCAGCCGATCACGTCCGCCCAGATGGCCGATGTGAACAGCAAGATCATCAAGACTGACGATCTCCATCTGAAGACCATCCCCTACCAATCGTCCGATACCAGCCTGTCGCCGTTCAGCGACCAACGCGTGGAATGCAAATCGGCTGACGCGGGGGCCCCGGTGAATGTCCTGGATTTGCCGTGGCGCACCACGGACACCGTGCCGCAACAGAATTTCACTGCGAAATACGCTGTTCGATCCGATCAAAAGGCGCCGCTTCCCGAGATCCGTCCCGCGGCCGGAGTTCTGCCGTCGCACGCCGCCCCCATCAGCAAACGAGTCATTCGCGCCTTCACCCCAACCGGCGAACAGCAGTTGAAGAAACAACTCCAGAAGCTTCCGCTCGAGGTCCAGGGGAAATAATTCTTCGTCACCGGCCAGCGCTCCACTGCTTCACCAATTCCGGGAACTGGCACTGCTGACATGCCGACTTGTCGTTGATACAGAAATCTTGGAAGACCTGCATCAAGCCCTGCTGCCGGCGCGTCGTGGTCATGAACTGCCGGCCCGCCGGCGGCGGACCAAACAACTGTTGCGTCGCCAGTCGTAACACGCTGTGTGACGGGGCCGGCCGCAACCGGTCGTAACACTCCTTGACCTTCTGCGCGAGCGCCGTCTTGCCGGCACTCCGAGCGTAGGCGGCGGCAAACGGCAGCACGATGTTGGAGACAATTTCCCGCGCCCGCGCCGCGCCGATGAGTTCCGCCGCTTTCCGCTGCGTCTTGCCGCCAAGAGTAAAGTGATCGCTCCAATAATCATCGCGCACCGGCGCAAACCACCGGCCGGGATCGTCGTCGTTCTCAACGGCAGCGAGAACTTCCTCCATCAGATGCGGATGACGCTTGAGCAAGGCCACTGCCGCCCCCAGCCGGCGATGCGGATGATTGGCAGGGCGTTGACCGTGAAATTGCCAGGTCTCCGCCGGCAAGGCGCGATCCGTAAAATCCGGTCGGTGTTTCCACCACGCGCGCCACAACCGCTTGGTGTAGGCATCGCGACCAGCGGTGACCGGCAAGAAGCCCGCGACGCCAAACAGAAGCGCGGCTAATGGGATTTCAGTCGCGGCGATTTCTGTCAGCGGCACGCGTTGCGCAAGTGTCCGGAAACCGCGCTTGTTGGATTTGTAGCCCAGGGCTTCCATCCAACCTTCATAGAACGCCTGGGCCGGGCCGACGCGATGAATCCAACGGACGAATCGCCGGGTTTTCATGGCAAACCGCTCATCGCCGGCGTCGTCAAGCAAAGACGCCATCGCGCGGTCCGGTATCTTCGCCAAGAAGTCCGCGCAGCGCCCGGTATGATTGCCGACGTTGTGCGGATAGGCGTCCAAATCAATCTCGTCGTGCAACTGCTCCAGCGGCGCGGCGAGTTGATCTTCCAGCACCAATTGCGGCACAAACTGATTGGCCGAGTTCAGCGGCGCGTGGTCACTGCCGGCCCGCCAGAGCACGACATGGAGCACGACGTTGTTATACGCCGGATCGTGATGGTGCTGGTGCCGAAACCAATCATCGGCGCGCAAGTGCACTTCGATGTCGCCGGTGCGTTCGGGCGTGTCGCCAATCTGCACGACCGCGCGGCGGAAATCGGGGCCGGCCTCCAGGTTCCACCATCCGGCAAAGATCACGCGGACCGGCCGCCCGTCCACCGCCCGCAACGGCGGCGCGAGGCGTTGATCAAACCACAGGCATTGCACCAAGCGCTCGCTGATGGGGATCGGGACGTAATTACTTTCGCCATCGCGCAGAATGGCGGTCGCATACTCATTGGCGCCGCAGGCGCGGATCAGTTGCTCACGAAGTTGCGCGTACCGGCCGAATACCATCGCTTGCTCCTCAAGTCTGGCGCGAATATACTGCGCCTTGATGAAAAGGCAAAACCGGTTCTTTTTCGCCTTCCTGTTGACTGCGCTGACTGCCGTCGCCCAAGAACTCCCGGACCCCGCCCGCGACCCGGTGGTGCTGGCCGTGCAGCGCGTGTTGCCGGCGGTGGTTAACATCAGCACCGAACAGTTGGTGCAACACCAATTCCGCGATCCCTTTGAGGATTTCTGGCGACAATTCTTCGGGCAACCGGCCCAGCCCGACGTGCGCGGACAAAGTTTGGGGTCGGGTGTGATCGTGGACGAGGACGGCTGGATTGTGACCAATTTCCACGTCGTGCGCCGCGCGTCGAAAATTCACGTGGCACTGGCCGACGGCAGCGAATACGACGCGCAGTACGTCAGCGGCGACGAAGCGAACGATCTCGCGCTGCTGAAGATTACCGGCCCCAAACCCTTCCCGGCCGTCGAAATCGCCAGCAACCGGGAACTGCTGCTCGGCGAGACGGTCATCGCCGTCGGCAATCCGTTCGGACTCGAACACACTGTCACCCGCGGCGTGATCAGCGCCAAGAACCGCACCTACACCGCCGGCGGCGTGCAGTTCAATGACATCCTCCAGACCGACGCCGCGATCAATCCCGGCAATTCGGGCGGCCCGTTGATTGATACGCGCGGCCAACTCGTCGGCATCAACATGGCCATCCTGTCGCAGGCGCAGGGCATCGGGTTCGCGATTCCGGCGCGGCGCGTGGCGAGTTTGTTGGCGACGTGGTTCACGCCGGAAAAACGCGCGCGCCTCTGGTTGGGGCTCCGGTTCGCGGCACCCGAGGGGAAGATCGCGGTGCGCGACGTGCAAGCCGGCAGCCCGGCGGCGAACGCCGGCGTGCAGGTCGGCGATGTGGTGGTGGCGGTGGACGGTCAGCCCCACCGGGATGTGCTGAAGCTGGAGCGCCAATTGATTCATCAGAAAGCCGGCGCTGTCGTCCACCTCGACGTGGAACGCACGGGTGCGCGGCGCAGTTTCGCGATCACGTTAACGGCGCTGCCGAAGTTTTCGGTGCCGGACCTGTTTGCGAAGAAATTCGGACTGGAGGTGCAGCCGCTGACCAAGGAGTTGGCGCAGGCGTTGGAGTTGCCGATTACGCAGGGCTTGTTGGTGGCGGGCGTGGAGCGCGACAGTCCCGCCGCGGCGGTGGGGTTGGCGCGGGGCATGGTGATCACCCGTCTGGCCGGCGAGGAAATCCAATCGCCGGACCGGCTGGCGGAACAACTCGCCGACCTCAAGACCGGTGACGCGGTGCGGCTGGGGGTATTTCTTGTCGAACGCCGGGGTGAGTTGGTGTTCCAACAAACCACCGGAGTGACGCTGAAAGCGCGGTAAGGGGTGGCATTATCACTGCTGATTAGAGGTGCGACAATGAAGCAAACCATTACCAGATTGCTGCTTGCCGGTGTGTGGCTGAGTTGGATCGGCTGTTCCCGGCAAGCCCCACCGCCACCTGAAAAACCTGCGCTAACCGTCGTCGTCGCCCCGGCCGCAGCCAATGTGAACATCAAGTTGGTTGATGATGTCGCGCTCGGTCACGCCTTGGTCGCCAGCGCCGGCAACCTGACGAACGGCTTCTTTCCGGCGCTCAACGCGCCCGTGCTGGTGACTGACGCACAGGGACAAGTGATGGTCCGCCCTGTCCAGCCGCAACAGACAATCGTCGCATCCGCGGGTGATCGGTTGTGGGTGGTGCCGGCCAGCGCGTCCCGCGATTGGCAGTTGCGCCTCGATGCCTCCAATGTCGGCAGTCAACACGCGCTGGATTTCCTGTTGTCCCGGCCACCGGTGGTGGCGGCGGTGACGGAGGCGGCGCAGGAAGCGTTGGTGAAGAAGGATTATTCCCGGGCGCGCGCGCTGGCGGAGACGGTTCACTCCCCGGAACTGCTGGGCCAGATCAATCGCGCGGAAGCTAGTGATTTATTGGACCAGGCCGACGCGGCGTTCGCGAAGAAGGATTTTGACGGCGCGCGACGATTGGCCAAGCAGGCGGACGCCATCCTGCCGGGCGGCCAGCGCACCGCGGCGTTGCTGGACACGATTCTGGAAGAACAAGGCGGCGAACTGCGGAAGTTCACCGGTCACAGCGGCCCCGTGACCTGCGTCGCGCTCGGCCCGGACGGCAAGTTCGCATTGAGCGGCGGCACCGACAAGCTGGTGAAGCTGTGGAATGTGATCAGCGGCGAGGAACTGCGGACGTTTACCGGCAATCGGACCGGGCTTCTCTCTGTGGCGTTCAGTCCCGACGGCGAGTTGGCAGCCAGCAGCAGTCGCGACGGCGACGTGCGTTTGTGGGAGGTGGTAACCGGCAAGCAATTGCAGATGGCCGGCGGCCTCGGGTGGCCCATCAACGACGTGGCGTTCAGTCCCGACGGCACATGGCTGGCCACGGCCGGCGGCGACAACGTTGTCTGGCTTGTCAACGTTCACACCTTGCGGCGGAGCACATTTTTCAGCGGTCACGGCGGGCCGGTCACCAGCGTGGCGTTCAGCCGCGACGGCAAGTACCTGCTCAGCGGCGGCGAAGACCACACCCTGAAGCTTTGGGACACGGCGACCGGCAAGGAAGTGCGCACGCTCAAAAACGGGTTTGCGAATGTGACGTGTGTCGCGCTAAGCGCTGATGACCGGCTGGCGTTGAGCGGCGGCAAAGACAATCTGGTCCGGCTTTGGGATGTTGCCACGGGGCGCTTGCTCTACACGTTGAAGGGCCATACGGCTGCCGTGACCGGTATCGGCTTCCTGCCGGGCGGACGGTTTGCCGTCAGCGCCGGCGAAGATGGGATGTTGAAGTTTTGGGACGTGAACACAGGCCAGGAATTCCGGTCGCTGACGGGCGACTCGAAAACACCGTTTACCTCCCTGGCTCTCAGTGCCGACGGCAAGTTGGCAGTGACCGGCAGTCCGGACGGCAGCGTGCGACTCTGGCAATTACCGCTGGCGGTCCGGTAGCGCGGACGACCGCCTCAGAAATCGAGTCGCACCTTCGCGTGGTTGCGGAACGGACGGATGCTGACGGTTTCGCGTCGAGCGTCGTATTTCCCGCCGCTGATTTTCCGCGGTTTTGCGCCCGCGGGATGTGGCAGGCGAATCTCGATTGCCTTCAGTTGCCGGTTGGAGCGGCACTCGATATGGGCTTGGATTCGACGTGAAGTGAGAGCAGACCGAAGTAGCTGGCGACGTTTCCCAGTTCGGGCGCGTGGGGAAGAAACGTGCTGCTCCTGCCTTGATCCGCGGTCTATTCCGGCGCGGCCGCGGGCCGTTCCTGTTTTTCGATGACCCGCCGCAACTTCAGCAGCGCGATGTTCTGGATCTGCCGCACGCGTTCCCGGGTGACTTTGAATTTCTTGCCCACTTCTTCGAGGGTCTTGGGGCGATTGCCATCAAGCCCGAACCGCAAGGTTAAAATCTCCGCCTCACGCGCCTCCAGCTCTTGCAACATCTCCCGCACTTCGTGGCGCATGGTTTTGTCGCGCAACATCTCGAAAGGCGTCACGGCGTTTTCGTCGCCGACGATCTCGCCGAACTCGGTGGCGTCCTCGTCCCCGATCGGCGCGTCCAGGCTGGCCGGCCGGACACTGATGGTGCGCAACTGCGCCACTTTCGCCGCCGGCATATCGAGTTTTTGCGCCAATTCCGCATCCGTGGGTTCGCGTCCCAACCGCTCGCTCATTTGCAGGCCGACGCGCTTCATCTTGCTGATCTTATCCACCAGGTGCACCGGCAACCGAATGGTCTTGGACTGGTTCGCCAACGCCCGTTTGATGGACTGCTTGATCCACCACGCCGCGTACGTGGAGAGTTTGCCGCCTTTCTTGGGGTCGAAGCGCTCGACGGCCTTCATCAAGCCAATGTTGCCTTCGCTAATCAGATCCAACAGCGGTAAGCCGAGGTTCGAGTAATCATGGGCAATCTTCACCACCAAGCGGAGATTCGCCTTGATCATCTTCATCCGGGCATTCCGGTCGCCCTTCTTGATCTTGGCCGCCAAGTCAATCTCATCCTGCGGGGTCAACAGCTTGATCTGACCGATCTCCCGCAGGTAAATCTTGATGCCGTTCTCGCTTTCTCGATTGCGATCCATCGCCATGACGCGCACCTTCGTTTTGGGGAGGCTAGGGGTTAGACAATGCCGACGCAAGAACATTCAACCGCCCGGCCCTGTATCCCGGTTTAGATGTTGGCCGCCTGTGGTTGGTTCACAAAATAAACGGGGGCACGGCTTGCCGTGCCCCCGCTCTGGCCTGAATCTTCAGGCGATTACTTCTTGGCCGCCTCGTCTTTAAGCGCCGCTTGGGCCGCCGCCAAACGGGCCACCGGCACCCGGAAGGGCGAGCAACTGACATAAGTCAGGCCGATTCGGTGACAGAACTCCACGCTGCTCGGTTCGCCGCCGTGTTCGCCGCAGATGCCGAGCTTGATGTCGGGCCGGGTCTTGCGGCCCTTCTCAATGGCAATCTGCATCAGTTGCCCCACGCCGTCCTGGTCAATGGCCTCGAACGGATTGCGCTTCACGATTTCCAGTTCCTGGTAATGCGGCAGAAAACTGCCGGAATCATCGCGGCTCATGCCGAGCGTGGTCTGCGTCAGATCGTTCGTCCCGAAGCTGAAGAACTGGGCGTCCTTGGCGATCAAGTCGGCCGCCAACGCGCCGCGTGGGATTTCGATCATCGTGCCGACGAGGTAACCCACCTTCGTCTTCTGCTCATCCATGACTTGTTTCGCCACGCGATGCACAATCTCCAACTGGTTCTGGAGTTCCTTCGGGAAACCGACCAGCACGATCATGATTTCCGGCTTCACGGGAATGCCTTCCTTCTTCACCTTGATCGCCGCCTCGATGATCGCGCGCGTCTGCATCTCGGTGATTTCCGGAAACGTGATTCCCAACCGGCATCCCCGATGCCCCAGCATTGGGTTGGCTTCATGCAACGCCGCGACACGCGCCGCCACCTTCTCGGGGCTTAACCCCAACCGGTGCGCCGTGACGCGCTGCGTCTCGCTGTCGTGCGGCAGGAACTCATGCAGCGGCGGATCCAGCGTGCGAATCGTCACCGGGTAGCCTTTCATCTCGCGGAAGATGCCGACAAAATCATTGCGTTGCAGCGGCAACAATTTCGCCAACGCCGCTTCGCGGGCTTGTTTCGTTTCCGCCAGAATCATCTCGCGCATCGCGTAGATCCGGTCGCCTTCAAAGAACATATGTTCCGTCCGGCAGAGGCCGATCCCGGTCGCGCCGAACGCGATGGCATTGGCCGCTTGATCGGGTTGATCGGCGTTCGTCCGGATACCCAACCGGCGGGCTTGATCCGCCCAGACCATCAATTTCGCAAACTGCTGGTATGTCCGGCTCTGCTTCGGCGCGAGCGTCTTACTGATCAACACCTGCACCACTTCGCTGGGCGCCGTCTTCACTTCCCCCTGATACACTTCACCGAGCGTGCCATCAATCGAGACAAAGTCGCCTTCCTTGATGGTCCGCCCGGACACCTGCATCACGCGGGCCGTGTAATCAATTGTGATCTCTGCCGCGCCGCAGACACACACCTTGCCCATCTGCCGGGCGACCAACGCGGCGTGACTTGACACACCGCCCCGCGCCGTCAAAATGCCTTCCGCCGCGATCATCCCGCGCAAATCTTCCGGACTGGTTTCGACACGCGCCAACAGCACGCGCTGGCCTTTATGCGCCCACGCCACCGCGTCCTCGGCATTGAACACCACCTTGCCGGAAGCCGCGCCGGGGCCGGCCGCCAGCCCTTTGCACAGCAACCGCCCCGCTTGCACCGCCGCGTCGCGGTCTTTCCGGTCGAACACCGGCGCCAACACCTGCGTCAGTGAATCCGCCGGGACGCGCGTCACCGCCGTCTTCCAATTAATCAGTTTTTCCTCGACCATTTCGACGGCAATCCGCACCGCGGCAATGCCGGTGCGTTTGCCATTCCGGGTCTGCAACATGTAGAGCTTGTTGTCCTCGATGGTGAACTCGAAGTCCTGCATGTCCTTGAAATGTTTTTCTAAGGTCTTGCGGACCTGTTCGAGTTTCGCATGCGCCGCCGGCATCTCCTCCTTCAACTTCGCGATCGCCTGGGGCGTGCGCACGCCCGCCACCACGTCTTCGCCCTGGGCGTTAATCAGGTATTCACCGTAAAACACCTTCTCGCCCGTGGCCGGGTCGCGGGTGAACGCCACGCCGGTCGCGCTGGTGTCGCCGAGGTTGCCGAACACCATCGTCTGCACATTGACCGCCGTGCCCCACTCGTGCGGGATGTTGTATTTGCGACGATAGACGATCGCGCGGTCGTTGTTCCACGAGCCGAACACCGCGCCCACCGAACCCCACAACTGATCAATTGGCTTCTGCGGGAAGTCCTGACCGGTGCGCTTGCGGATCAGATCCTTGAACCGATTCACCAACTCCTTCAAATGTGCCGGCTTCAAATCCACATCCTGCTTCACGCCCACTTCTTCTTTGAGCGCGTGCATCACTTCGTCGAACGGCTCATGATCGTCTTTGCCCTGTTTCTGCACGCCCATCACCACGTCGCCGTACATCTGCACAAACCGCCGGTAGCTGTCCCACGCCCAGCGCGGATTGCCGGACTTGCGCCCAATGACTTCGACCACTTCATCGTTCATGCCGAGGTTCAGGATCGTGTCCATCATGCCGGGCATCGAATCGCGCGCGCCCGACCGCACTGACACCAGCAACGGATTGGCCGTGTCGCCAAACCGCTTGCCGGTCAGTTTCTCCAACTGCGCCAACGCCGCGCCCACCTGCGCGGCGAGTTGTTTCGGGTACGACTTGCTGTGTTCGTAAAAATACGTGCACACCTCGGTGGTAATCGTGAATCCCGGCGGCACCGGCAGCCCGATCCGCGTCATCTCGGCGAGATTCGCGCCCTTGCCGCCGAGCAATGGTTTCATTGAACCATCGCCGTCCGCCTTGCCGCCGCCAAAGAAATAGACGTACCTGCCGCCTTTCGACGCCGCCTTTGAACCGCCTTTCCTGCTACTCCTGGAAAGTTTCTTAGCCATAAAATAATTCATCCTTAAGTTTAATTAACGGGGAAAAACTACCCACGCATCCTAACACAGCCGCCCCGGCTGTCAACGCCACACCTCGACACCCCCAGGGCAATTGCATTTAGAAGTTGAGTAAGGATGCGAGGTAGGGGTGACT
>JBBISF010000023.1:0-34200 GCA_037441425.1 Verrucomicrobiia bacterium | reverse complement strand
TTCCCCCGCACCCCCTTTCCCGCCACCGGTAACATTTATTGTGATTCAATTCGCCTGTCCGCGGCCCGGCGGATTGATGATTGACGGCGCTGGCGGGGCCTTTTACACTCCGCCGCTGATTAACCTCGTGCCAAGTTCGATGAAAGGAAGCACACCATGTCTGTCTCATCTCTTTTGAAAGTGAATCGTCCTGTCAACCGGCTGGTCGGCGACCTGCCGAAAATTGGGATCCGGCCTACGATTGATGGCCGGCTCGGCGGCGTGCGCGAGTCGCTGGAAAAACAAACGATGAACCAGGCGAAATCCGTCGCCAAGCTCATCCGCGAGAAGCTCCGCCACGCCAGCGGCCAGAAGATCGAGTGCGTGATCGCCGACTCGACCATTGGCGGCGTGGCCGAAGCGGCCCGCTGCGCCGAGAAGTTCAAGCGCGAAGGCGTGGGCGTGTCGCTGACAGTGACGCCGTGCTGGTGTTACGGTTCGGAGACGATGGACATGGACCCGCACACGCCGAAAGCGGTGTGGGGGTTCAACGGCACGGAACGCCCGGGCGCGGTGTATCTGGCCGCCGTCTCGGCCGGGCACAATCAAAAAGGCTGGCCGGTCTTCAATATCTACGGGCGCGACGTGCAGGCCCCGGACGACACCGTGATCCCCGCGGACGTGGAGGAGAAAATTCTCCGGTTTGCGCGCGCCGGTTTGGCGGTGGCGACGATGCGCGGCAAGAGCTACCTCTCGATGGGCGGCACGTCCATGGGGATTGCCGGCTCGATTGTGGATCAGCCGTTCTTCGAAGCTTACCTCGGCATGCGCGTCGAGGCGGTTGACATGGTGGAGTTTGTCCGGCGTATGGAACGCGGCATCTACGATCCCCGCGAGTTCAAGAAAGCAATGGAGTGGACCCGCGCCAATTGCCGGGAAGGGATGGATCCGAACCCGGAGAAGAACCGGCGTTCCCGCGCGGAACTCGACCGGCAATGGGAACTCAGTGTGCAGATGACCCTCATCGCGCGCGACCTGATGGTCGGCAATCCGCGCCTGGCCGAACTCGGGTTCGGCGAGGAAGCCAACGGCCACAATGCCATCGTGTCCGGTTTTCAAGGCCAGCGGCAATGGACCGATCACCTGCCCAACGGCGATTATCTCGAAGCGATTCTGACCACCGCGTTCGACTGGAACGGCATCCGGCAACCCTACATCGTGGCGACCGAGAACGATAGCTTGAACGGCGTGACGATGTTGATACAGCATTTGCTCACTGCGGGGGCGTCCATCTTCGCCGATGTGCGCACGTATTGGAGTCCGGACGCGGTGAACCGGTCAACGGGCCACAAGCTCTCCGGCAAAGCGGCGGGCGGCATCCTGCATCTGATCAACTCCGGCCCCGCCGCGCTGGACGGCACGGGCGAGCAGACCATTGATGGTCAACCCGCCATGAAACCGTGGTGGACGATCACGCCGGAAGAAGCCGACAAGTGTCTCAAGGCGACCGAGTGGTGCAACTCAATCAAAGAATACTTCGGCGGCGGTGGTTGGAGCACCCGGTTCCTGACCAAGGGCGGGATGCCGGTCACCGCGGCGCGCATCAACATTGTCAAGGGGATCGGCCCGGTCATGCAGCTCGCCGAAGGCTGGACGGTGGAATTGCCCCGCAAGGCGCACGACATCCTCGACATGCGGACCAATCCGACGTGGCCGACGACGTGGTTCGTCCCCCGGACGACGGGCAGCGGCCCGTTCCGGGATGTGTACACGGTGATGAATAACTGGGGCGCGAACCATTGCGCATTTGCCTACGGCCACACCGGTGCCGACATGATTGCGTTGGCGGCGATGCTGCGCATCCCGGTTTACATGCACAACGTCGCCGAGGAACACATTTACCGACCCAGCGTCTGGGTCGAATGCGGCGACGATTTCAACGCGTGTCGGAACTGCGGCCCGCTGTACGGGAAATACTGAGCCGCGCCTGCTTCTGGCTCCTTGATTCCCGATCCTCACGCCGTTGTGACCGTCGTTCGCGAGATTCAGGAAGAACAAGGGATCATCGGCCGCAGCGTCGAGTTGGGATTAACGCTGGCCGTGCTCTCCGCCAGACGGCACCTGCTATTGGAGGGGCCGGCCGGGCGTCGGCAAGACGACGGTGGCGCTGGTCAGCGTGCTTTACTGGATGGCCAAGGATGACGAGATGCCGTAACCGTTTTCCACGCTCAACCGGTTCGGAGTGCCGTGGATTCTGATGTTGATCGCCATCCTTGCGCCGATTCTGGTCATTGATGTGCAGCCGACCGGCTCGGACGTGCATGGCTTGGCGGAGATGTACGCGATTGGTGTGGTCGGTGCCATCGCCATCAATTTGGGTTCGTGCGCGCTCAACTTCAAACTCACGATGCGCCGGCACGAACGGTGATCATGCTCGTCACCTTCCTCGTCATTGCCGGCGTCGAGATCACGATCGCGGCCACGAAACACACGGAGTTGGCATTCGCGGTTATCGTGATCGGGCTGGGTTTTCTCGCTCGCGCCTTGCACAAGGATTCCAAGATTAAGAGCCCAGCTCCGGTCACCGGGCTGGCGCGGCGCGTGTTCAACGCCCAGTTGTTTGTGTTGTTAGTCCGGGAAGTGTTTACCACGATTCCCGTGCCCGTCATTGAAGCCGAAGATGAAGAAGCCCAAGCCGTTTTCCAAGCCGTCAGGTCCCTCGCGGGAAATGTCGAAGTGACGACGATCCTCGACAACGCCGCGATTGCCGGAGTGGATTTGTTGATCCTCGGCCATTCCCGGCGCGGCACGCTCACCCGCGTCCTGCGCGGCGATCTCCTCCAACAAGTCAGCACTCACCTGCCGGAAGAAATCCAGTTGGTGATCGTGGGGTGATGACCCGTCGCCATTTGGCTTGCGTCTCCCACGGGGCTTCTTGCATCATCCTGCCGTCATGAACAATCTCTCCCCCATCGAAATTTGGTACGTCACCGGGAGCCAGAATCTTTACGGTGAAGCCGTGTTGAAAAAGGTTGCGGCCAACTCCCGTAAAATCGTCGCCGAACTCAACGCCACGAAACGCTTGCCGGCCAAACTCGTTGCCCAGCCCGTGCTCACCACGCCCGCGGCCATCCGGCAACTCTGTCTCGATGCCAATAACTCACCGAAATGCGCCGGCTTGATTCTCTGGATGCACACCTTCAGCCCGTCCAAGATGTGGATTGCCGGGTTGAGCGCCCTGCGCAAACCATTTCTGCATCTGCACACGCAGTTCAACCGGGATTTGCCGTGGAGCGAGATCGACATGGATTTCATGAACCTCAACCAGGCCGCCCACGGCGACCGTGAGGCGGGGTTCATTCACACCCGGTTGCGGTTGGAACGCAAGGTGGTCGTTGGCCACTGGACGAGCGAAGACGTGCAAGACCGGATCGCGGTCTGGATGCGTGCGGCGCAGGCGTGGCATGATTGGCAAGGCGCAAAGTTCTGCCGGTTTGGCGATAGCATGCGCAACGTCGCCGTCACCGATGGCGACAAGGTGTCGGCCGAAATCAGATTTGGCTATACCGTGCCCACCTACGGGGTCGGCGATCTGGTGGAATGCGTCGAGGCCGCGAGTGATAAGGCGGTCGATAAACTCTGTGACGAGTACGCGCAGACCTACAATGTCGCCCGCGAACTCCGCCAAGGCGGCACACGGCACGAATCGCTCCGGGATGGCGCGCGCATCGAACTCGGCTTGCGCGCGTTTCTCAAAACCGGCGGCTTCAAGGGGTTCACGGATTCGTTTGAAGTCCTGCACGGACTGAAACAACTCCCCGGCCTCTCCGTCCAGCGTCTCATGACCGAAGGCTACGGTTTCGGTGCGGAAGGTGACTGGAAAACCGCCGCGTTGGTGCGCGCCATGAAAGTGATGTCACACAATCAACCCGGCGGCGCGTCGTTCATGGAAGATTACACCTACCACCTCGATCCCGCCGGCCATCTCGTCCTCGGCGCGCATATGCTGGAAATTTGTCCATCCATCGCCGACGGCAAACCGGCGCTCGAGGTTCATCCGCTCAGCATCGGCGGCAAGGAAGACCCGGTCCGCCTCGTCTTCAATGCCCACGCTGGGGCGGCGATCAACGCTTCGATCATTGATCTCGGCAACCGGTTCCGCCTCCTCGTCAGTGAAGTGGACGTTGTCAAGCCGCCACAGGATTTGCCGAAATTGCCGGTCGCCCGCGCTGTTTGGAGTTGCCGCCCCGACTTCAAGACCAACTGCGCCGCCTGGATTCTGGCCGGCGGCGCACACCATACCGGCTTCAGCTACGCCGTCACCAGTGAGTACATGGAAGACTTCGCCGCAATGGCGGGCATCGAACTCGTGACGATTGACGCCAAAACGGAATTGCGTGCCTTCCAACAACAACTCCGCAATAGCGAAATCTATTACCACCTCGCACCCGGCTTGGGCGGCTTATGACAGAATGAAACCACTCGCACTTGGCCTTGATTTTGGCACCAACTCCGTCCGTGCGCTCGTTGTGGATACCGCCACCGGCAAGGAACTTGCCACGCATGTCCACAACTACCGGCATGGCGACGCGGGCATCATCCTCGACCGGAAAAACGTCAACCTCGCCCGGCAACACCCGCAGGATTACCTCGACGGCACGATTGCGTGCGTCAAGGGCTGCCTGCGCAAGGTGAAAGCCGACCAGATCGTCGGCATTGGCGTGGATACCACCGGCAGCACGCCCATTCCGGTTGATGAGCAGGGCAATCCGCTCAAGCTCAAAGAACCGGCGGCGCTGGCATGGCTGTGGAAAGACCATACCGGTTTTGCGGAAGCCGAAAAGATCACGGCGACCGCCGCCAAACTCCGCCCGCAATACCTTGCCAAGTGCGGCGGCAAGTATTCCAGTGAATGGTTCTGGTCGAAGATTTGGCACTGCGCCACCGAATCGCCGAAGGTTTTCGATGCCGCGTACACGTGGGTTGAACACGCCGACTGGCTGCCCGCCGTGCTGACCGGCACGACGCATCCCGACAAGCTGAAACGCGGCATCTGTGCCGCCGGTCACAAAGCGATGTTTCATACGGATTGGGGTGGCTACCCGGACGAAGCATTTCTCAGCGCACTCGACTCCCGGCTCACCCGCGTCCGCCGCACGCTGCCGAACCGGGCGTACAACATCGCCGACACGACCGGCGAACTCACCGGCGAATGGGCCAAGAAACTCGGCCTCAAACCCGGTATCCCGGTGGCCGTCGGGGCGTTCGATGCGCACCTGGGCGGCGTCGGTTCCGGCATCCAGCCCGGCACACTCGTCAAGATCGTCGGCACTTCGACGTGCGACATGATGGTGTCACCGCTCAGCCAAAAATTGCCGGATATTCCCGGTGTCTGCGGTATCGTCCCCGAATCCATCCTGCCAGGAAACTACGGTTTGGAAGCCGGCCAGTCGGCGGTGGGCGACATCTTCAACTGGTTCGTTCGCTTCAGCGGCCAATCGCACGCGACGCTCACCCAGGGCGCGCTCAAACTCCAACCGGGCGAAAGCGGTTTGCTCGGCCTCGACTGGCACAACGGCAATCGCACCATTCTCGTGGACCAGCGACTGACCGGCCTGTTGCTCGGCATGACGCTGCACTCCACGCCCGCCGAAGTTTACCGGGCATTGGTGGAAGCAACAGCATTTGGCGCGCGCGCCATCATCGAACGCTTCGAGGAGTACGGCGTGAAAGTCGAACGCGTCGTCAACTGCGGCGGCATCTCGGCCAAGAGTACACTCGTCATGCAGGTGTATGCGGACGTGCTGAACCGTCCGATGGAGATTTCCCGAAGCGCGCAAACCTGCGCCCTCGGCGCAGCGATGGCCGGCGCCGTGGTGGGCGGCGCGCACAAAGATTTTGCCTCCGCGACCGCCGCCATGACCGGCACGCAGAAGAAGAAGTTCCTGCCCAACGCCAAGAACGCCACTGTTTGCGACCGGCTCTACCGGCAATATCGGCGACTGCACGACAGTTTCGGCGGTGAGTTTGATGTGATGAAACAATTGCTCGCCATCCGCGACGAGGTGCGGCGTTGATGCGTTACAAGGCGCTTAAAGAACGAGTTTGCCGGATCAACAAGGAAATCGTCAACGCCGGCTTGGTGCAACTCACGTTCGGCAACGCGAGCGGCGCGGAGGCGGGCGTGATGGCGATCAAACCCAGCGGCGTGGATTATGATGCGCTCACGCCAGGTGACATTGTCGTGCTGGACATCGCCACCGGCCAGGTTCGGGAAGGCACGAAACGCCCGTCTTCCGATACACCGACGCACTTGTATCTTTACCAGAAGTTTCAGGGCATCGGCGGCATCGTGCATACGCATTCGATCCATGCCACGAGTTGGGCGCAAGCCGGGAAGCCGCTTCCCTGTTTTGGCACAACGCATGCCGATCATTTCTACGGGGCCGTGCCCGTCACGCGGCCATTAACGCGGCGCGAGATTGCCCGCGATTACGAATTGAATACCGGCAAAGTGATTGTTGAGACCTGCCAGCGCCCCCACGAAATACCGGCGGTGCTGGTGGCCGGGCATGCGCCGTTCGTTTGGGGGCCGACACCGGAAAAAGCGCTGGAGAACGCGATCGCGCTGGAAGTGGTGGCGCGGATGGCCTTGCTCAACCGGCCCGGCAAACCGATTCCCCGCGCGCTGTTGGATAAACACTTCCTCCGCAAACACGGCTCGCAGGCGTATTACGGTCAGCCCTGAGCGGCGACCAGCCGGTTCATCGCGTCTTCCTGCCGCTCGATTGACTCGACGAGTTTGAACTGGGTCCGGCAACGGTCGAGGTTGTGCGCAGGCCGGTGGATCTTGAAGTAGTGGTCGCCCTCCAGGTAATCAGTGAGAAACCGCAGGCCGATTTCAAAAGTGATGAGCTTGCCGGAAAAGGCGAGGTGTTCTTTCTCCCGGTGGTTGAGAAAGACATTGGCCGCGCTGAGGTAGCCGCGGGTGAGCGCTTCGAACATCGGCATCTCCATGCGAATTTTGGAGAGGTCACGCTCGTCCTCGGCCGTGGGGCTGGTCGTCGTGCGCACCATATCGCCAAAATCATAGAGCGCCAGCCCCGGCATGACGGTGTCGAGATCGAGCACGCAGATGCCGGCACCGGTGGCGTCGTCGAGCATGACGTTGTTAAACTTGGTATCGTTGTGGGTGATGCGCTCGGGGATCTCACCGCGTTGTTGGAGATCGAGCAGAACACGGGTCATCGGTTCGTGCCCGACCGCAAAATCAATTTCCGCCCGGCAGGTCTGGGCCCGGTTCAATGAGTCCTGCGCCAGCGCGCGTTGAAAGCTGGCATACCGGCGCGGGGTGTGGTGAAAGTCCGGAATGGTTTCCGCCAGACGCGGCCCGGACAGGTCGCTGAGGGATTGTTGGAACAAACCGTAGGTGCGCGCGGAAGCGTAGGCCTGGGCGGGGGTTTCGACGACGTCGTGGATGTGGGCGCGTTCGATGAACAGGTAGGTGCGCCAGTAGTGGCCGTCGGCGGTGCAATGAAACCAGCCGCCGTCATGGGTGGGGACGAGCGTGAGCACGCGCCGATTCACGTCGTTGTAGCCGTGCCGGATCAGCCGCTGTCGAATGTGTTCGGTGACGCGGCGGATGTTGTCCATGACCGCCACGGGATTCTTGAAGACGTGGTGGTTAATGCGTTGGTGAACGTAGCGCCGAGCGCCGCCATTGTGATTGTAGGTGGCGACGTAGGTGTCGTTGATGTGGCCGTGGGTAAACGGTTTTGCCGATTCCAGTTCACCCGCAATCTGGAATTGCCGGCCAAGGGCCGCAATGTCTGATGATGTCAGGCCCACAGTTTGTTCGGGTAAACTCCTTCGGCCACCAACTGCTGGATGCTTTGCACCACCGCGGGTTTGTCTTCCCGGTAGGTGATGCCAAACCACGTGCTGGTGGTCGGCAACACTTTGACACGCGCTTTGCCGGCCACGATCAGATCGTTGACCGGTGTCGGAATGAAGAACTCACCCTTGGGGTCCTGGCCGCGCGTGCGCAGAAATTTTTCAAACTCGGTTCGCAGCAGACCAAACACCGACGGCGTGAATCCCCACATGTTCATGGAAACGATTTCGTCACCGCTCAAGCGATTCACCTGGCCGTCTTCGCTGATGAATCGGCCACCGGCCCCGTCGCGCTCGATCTTGGTGCGTTCGACGATGCCCTGCAAACAACCTTGGGAATCTCTGCGGCAAACGCCCCGCGAAACGGCCCCGTGGTCGGACAGTGTGTTGCGCAGGATGTAGCCGACCAGGGAGTAATCCGCCACGGCGCCATCCCGGGCGGTGCGCAGGTGGTTGGCGATCACCCGGAAGGAGTCGCCGCCGTAGAAATCGTCGGCGTTGATGACGGCAAAGGGTTCGTGAATTTTTTCCGCACTGACCAACACGGCGTGCGCCGTGCCCCACGGTTTCTGGCGCGTGGGTGGGACGGCGAACCCGGCCGGCAGCATATCCAACTCTTGGAAGATATATTCCACATGGGTGCGCCGTTCGAATCGATCTCCAATCGCCTCGCGAAAGGCTTTCTCAATATCACGCCGGATCACAAACACCAATTTGCCAAAGCCTGCCCGGAGCGCGTCATACACGCAGTAGTCAATGATCGCTTCGCCGCTCGGGCCCACGGAATCAACTTGTTTTAGGCCGCCATAGCGGCTGCCCATGCCGGCTGCCATGATTAGTAAGGTCGGGTTCATCGTTTGCCAAAAGATTGGTGGCGACGACGTTAGCAAGCCCGCGCGTGACAGGCGAGTGAATTTTAGGCGCCGGCGACGAGGAAATTTGTTTTCTGGACAAGCCATATGCTTTTTGTATAGCGTTCCGATTGCTGACCGAACACGTCAGGGAGGCTTGAAGCTATGTATTTTTTGAAACTGCTGTTCAGCTCCATCGGTGCCGTATTCAAGGCCATCGGAAATGCCACCCGCAGTATTTGGGAACCGGTTTGGCAGGGGATGGCGGCGATGTTCAAGTTCCAGCAGGATGAAGTCAAGCGCCCACTCATTGTTTTGATTTCCATTCTAGTGATCGTCGGCTCGCTGGTTTCAATTTTCCTGTCACAGCGGCGGCGCTCAGTGAAGATCAACTTGAAGCCATTTGAGCATTTGGGGGTGGTGATGGGCGAGAAAGTGATTGCGCTCGACGACAATAATGGTCCGGTGGTTCTGTGGCGGATGAAGAGCCAGGTCAAGATTCCGGTTGTTGATGTGCCGATTAAGTATTTCAAAGACGCCCTGGACAAGAAGGGCCTTGAATTGATTATGGAGGAAAATGTCATAAATGCCGGCCAACCCCCGCTGATGGTCCCGGACATGATGATGGGCGGAATGGCCGGTGACAAGTTCCTCGCCTTGCTGAACAAGTATCCGAATGCCGGTGTGCTCGTGTTGTTTGGCAACACACCCTACCTCACCGACGAGCAATTGCGATCCCTGCCGCAACACCGCCCCAAGGTGTTTGTCGTGGCGATGCATGACCTGCCGCGCAAATCCCTCTTTGAGAATGGGATTATTCAGGCAGCGATTGTTCCGCGTTTCCAACAACCACCCGCCGGAGGCAATACCAATGAACCCCAGACCTCGACGGATTGGTTTGACCGGTACTACATGGTTGTGGATCCCCAGACAGCTTCCACCTTACCGTGGTAAGCCGCGCCGCCGTTTTGGTTGGAAAGTCAAAAAGCCCCGGGATCGCCCGGGGCTTTTTGTGTTATGGGGCACTCGGGGTTGGCTAAGAGCACCCCATGGAATTACCGCAGTTCAAGCACTTGTAACACGCGCCGTTGCGCACGGTAATCGCGCCGCACACGTCACAGGTCGGCGCATCTTGCATGAAATGCTCGACGGTCTTGCTTAATTGACGGACGGCAGTGAGCTCTTCGTGGGCCGTAGGGCCGGGACGCGCCGGGACTTCGCCGGTTTGCTCCAACTCCCGCACCGGCCGGTTGACCACCTTCTTTTCCAGCTCGGCGACTTCCTTCAGTGGGAATTCCGTCTGTCCACCATTTGGCGTGTTCGCCGCGCGGTAGCCGGGAATGAACTGATACGCCAGCCACCGAAACAGGTAATCCGTGATGGACTTGGCAATCGGGATATCCGGGTTTTTCGTAAACCCGCTCGGCTCAAAGCGTTGATGAGCGAATTTCTTCACCAACGTCTCCAGTGGCACACCGTATTGGAACGCCAGACTGACCAGCGTCCCGATCGTGTCCATCAACCCGCCGATGGTCGAGCCTTCCTTGGCCATGGTGATGAACAACTCGCCGGGCGCGCCGTCTTCGTACAAGCCCACGGTGATGTAGCCTTCGTGCCCGGCAATGTCGAACTTGTGGGTGATTGCCCGCCGCGTGTCCGGTAGCCGGTGCCGCGCCGGTTCGGCGGCAGCGGTTCGCACTTGTTTGATCTCCTCTTCCAACTCCAGAATCCGGCCGCGGAAACCTTCCATCTCTTTGCGCGCGGTCTCCAATTCGACCTGCGCTTCCACGCCACCGTTGGTTTTCGAGGTGTTGAGCGGCTGAGACCGCTTCGACCCGTCGCGGTAAATCGCCACCGCTTTCAGGCCGAGCTTCCACCCCTCGACGTACGCGTTCATGATGTCCTCGACGGTGGATTCCTGCGGCATGTTCACCGTCTTGGAAATCGCCCCACTGAGAAACGGTTGGACCGCCGCCATCATCCGCAGATGCGCCAGATAATGAATACTGCGTTGCCCCTGGGCTGGCTTGAATGCGCAGTCGAATACCGGCAAGTGTTCCTCTTGCAGGTGCGGCGCGCCTTCAATCGTGTCCGTTTGATCAATCCACTTCACGATCTCTTTAATCTGCTCTTCGGAATAACCCAGCTTACGCAACGCCATCGGCACGGTGCGATTCACAATCTTCAGCATCCCGCCCCCCGCCAGCAGCTTGTATTTCACCAGCGCAATGTCCGGCTCGACGCCCGTCGTATCGCAATCCATCATGAACGCAATCGTGCCGGTCGGCGCCAGCACCGTCACCTGCGAATTCCGGTAGCCGAAGCGCCGGCCCAATTCGACCGCTTCATCGCCGCACCGTTGCGCCGCCTCGCGCATGTAATCCGGGCAACTCTGATGAATGCGTTTGACCGCGTCCCGATGCATTTCCATGACCTGGAGTATCGGTTCCCGGTTCTTCGCGAAATCCGCGAACGTCCCGATATGCTTGGCGATCCGGGCGGAGTGGGTATACGCATGCAAATGCATGATCGCTGTGATCGCCCCGGCTAAACCGCGGCCGTCATCGCTGTCATACGGATCCCCCATCGCCATGATTAACGAACCGAGGTTCGCGAATCCCAAACCGAGCGGCCGGTAGAGGTGGCTGTTCAACGCGATGTCCTCCGTCGGGTAACTCGCGTTATCCACGATGATTTCCTGCGCGGTAATGTAGATTTCCACCGCCGCTTTGAACCGTTCCACGTCAAACGTGCCGTCCTCGCGCAAAAACTTCATCAAGTTCAACGACGCCAGATTGCAGGCCGAATCGTCAAGGAACATATACTCGCTGCACGGATTCGACGAGTTGATCGGCGCGGAGTTCTTGCAGGTATGCCACCGCTGAATCGTATCCTCGTATTGACACCCGGGATCACCACAGGTCCATGTGCCTTCGGCGATGCCGAGCATCAAGTCCCGCGCTTTATAAGTCGGTCCGGGCTTGGACGCATCGGTCACCCAATGCGTTGTCCAATCCCTGTCCTCGATGACGGCCTTCATGAAATCGTCCGTCACCCGCACGCTCAGGTTTTCATTTTGGAAACAAACCGACCCGTAGGCATCGCCGTTGAAGTCCCCGGCATACCCCTTTTCGATCAACGCCCAGGCTTTCTTCTCTTCATGCGGCTTGGCTTCGATGAACTCCTTAATATCCGGATGCCAAACCTTCAACGTGTTCATCTTCGCCGCCCGACGGGTCTTGCCGCCCGACTTGACCACGCTGGCAATCGAATCATACACCTTCAGGAACGACAACGGCCCACTCGGCCGTCCGCCGCCGGAAAGTTTCTCGCGTTTGCTGCGCAATGTGGACAGGTCTGAGCCGGTCCCGCTGCCAAACTTGAACAACATCGCCTCGCTCCGCGCCAGTTCCATGATGGACTCCATCGAGTCATCCACCGCCTGGATGAAGCAGGCCGAGCATTGCGGATATTCATATTGCGTCGGCGCGCGCTGGATCTTTTGGGCGACCCGATCATGATAGTAGTTGCCGGCTCCGCTGTCCTTGCCGACATGGTACTGGTGGTATAACCCGCAATTAAACCAGACGGGCGAGTTGAACGACCCATATTGATTGACGCACAGCCAAGTCAACTCATTGTAATACATCTCCGCGTCTTTTTCCGTCGCGAAGTAACCCTGCGCCTTGCCCCAATCCGCGATTGTCCGCGTGACGCGATGAATGAGCTGACGCACACTCGTTTCCCGCTCGGAGGTGCCAACCTCGCCGTAGAAATATTTCGAGACCACGACCTTGGTGGCGAGCACCGACCAACCTTTAGGCACTTCCACGTTCTCTTGCCGGAAGATTACCTTGCCGGCGTCATCGGTGATTTCCGCAGTCCGGCGTTCCCACGCCAACTCGTCGTACGGATGCACGTCCGGCTTGCTGAACACCCGCTCCACCACCAGTCCTTTCCGGCTGGGGGGTGCCATGGTCGGCGCCGCGCCGCGCTTCGTTCGTTTAGGTGAACTTGTAGACACGTCTCGCTGATAAGATTTATCAGAAAGTTTGGTTTTGCCAGAAGAAAACTCCGCAATGCTCTGCTTCGCTCCGATCATCGGACTCCTCCTTGAAAAGCTATCGCCCGCCTCTGGGCGATCTGAAACGTCTGGGTTTCGACCACTGCTAATTGTGACAGCACATACTCTAGACCCCCATATATTGTGTTTCAAGCAAAAAACGGTTTTAGACGAAAATTTTTTTTCAAGCGCCTGTCAATGCGCTGGTTTTCTGAAGAATTTGCGCCGGGCCCGCTGCCGGCATTCCAGCGTCACCGGGCAGCCGGCAAACCCCCACGCCTGCCGGAGCCGCTCAATCAGGAAACGCTCATAGTGCGGCGTTAAACATCCCGGCTCGTTCACAAACAACGCAAACGCCGGCGGCGCACCGGGCTTTTGGAACGCATAATAAACCTTCAACCGTTTGCCGTGCCGCATTGGCGCCGGGTAGTGTTCCATCGCTTTGGACAATAATTGATTAAGGTGCGGCGTCTCCACACGCCGGACCAGTTCGCGCTCCACCGCGTTCACCATCTCGAACAACTCCTCCACCCGCTCCCCCGTCTTCGCCGAAACAAACAAAACCGCCGCCCAGTCCAAGAAAAACAGTTCCCGCCGCACCGCCTCCAGATATTCCTGCTGGAAGCTCTTTTTCTTGGTTTTTCCCTCCCGCGGCACGGGTTTCCGGTTCTCCTCAGCCGCCAAATCCCATTTATTTACAAGAATCACACACCCGCGTCGCGCTTCCGCGATCATCCCGCCGATGCGTTTGTCCTGTTTGGTCACGCCGCCGATTGCGTCGAGCACCAAAACCGCCAGATCGCATTGCTGGATGCTCCGTTCCGCCCGCATCAGACCGAATTGATCCACTGACGTGCGGATCTTGCTACGATGGCGCAACCCGGCCGTGTCAATCAACACATACGACCGCTCCCCGCGCCGCAGCGGCACATCCACCGAATCCCGCGTCGTGCCGGGAATCTCGCTGACAATGGTGCGTTCGCTCTGGAAAATGCGGTTGATCAACGAGGATTTTCCCACGTTGGGCCGTCCCACGATCGCAATCCGCAGCGGCTTGTCTTCAGATCCAGCCGCACCAACCGGAAAATCCTCCGTCACCGCGTCCAAGAGTTCCGGCACGCCAATCCCGTGCACGGCGGCAATGGAAAATGTCTGGCTGAAGCCCAGTTGCGCAAACTCCGCGACGCCCGCCATCCGTTGCTGGTTATCCACCTTGTTGATTACCAGAAACACTGGTTTCGCGGATGAGCGCAGCCGGCCCGCAATCTCCAAATCCAGCGGCGTCACTCCCGTGGTGACATCCACCACAAAAATCAGCGCGGTCGCCATTTCGATGGCGATTTCGGCTTGGCGCTGGGTGGCGGCGGCCAACGGTTCATCCAAAAACGCAATGCCACCGGTATCAACAATCTCGAAGGGCTTGTCGCGCCATGTGGCCGGGGCGCTGACCCGGTCGCGCGTCACGCCGGATTCCTCGTGCACAATCGCCAGCCGGCGACCGACAATCCGGTTGAACAACGCGCTCTTGCCGACGTTGGGCCGCCCGACAATGGCCAAAATGTTTGCCGCGCCACTCATGGAAAAAGAAGAATTCGCACTGCCTCGCGCGCGCGAGTCTAGTCACCGGCTCGTCAGACGCAAGCCGAATTAACGCATATCCAATACGGCTTCATTACCCTCGCACAATGTTCTATCGGAGGCCAAAACTGTGCACCGCTCATCGTGGTAAGCAGTTTGGACTCTGGCATGGGACGGCGGCCTGGTAGGTGATGTTCGTCAGGCTCTTCAAGCTTTTATCTTTCTATCGCACATAGATATATCTGTTCGCTATATTTTTTCAGCAGGCTGTCTTTGCACCTCAGTGTTTCGCTAGGCGAAACAAACCCCTGCGGTTTGACGAGCACAAACACTTCGCACGGGTGCGTCAGTCGCGGCACAGGCACCATAATGACCATATAAGGCGCATCTTCACCAGCGCGATCCACCCAGACCGCGCTTGAGAGTTTACGCGCGAATGGCACGCTCGTCCATGCAGGATAGTACTCCGCGCCCGTGGAGGATGGCTGCGCCAATGCCGCATCAATACATAAAGAGGCCTCATGAACCAAATTGCTCACGAAATTCGTATCCAATTTGGCACCCACCATAACGAGAGCATCCGCCCGGGGATCGTTGCGGGTGCAGGAATCGAGCGTGAGACACACGAATGCCAACCCGATGCAATAAGCAATCCAAAAGCGTCCGACGAGAAACTTGGGGATTACTTCTGGCATTCACATTTCAACCCCTGCCGATACCAATAATAAATCGCGCTGGTCGGCCATTCATGTTTAACAAGGAGCTTCCACGGCAAAATTTTCCAATAAGGAATGCTCCCGTAATAACTGTCGTACATCCCTTGGCCGTAATAGTTCACGTCACCGCCGGGGACTAGGGTTCCTTCCAAATTGACCCAAGGCTTGTCAACGAATGACGTGTCGAACGCCGTCTGTAAATGCCAACGACCGATCGGATTACTCGTTCCAAATGGAAAATTCATCCATTCCTGCTCCCAATGCGCCGGATGCTTGAGCCGCTCGCAGGTCTGACGCATTGCGTTTGCTAAGTTAGCCTTGGAGTATGGGTAAATGCCCCACCAAGGAGCGGCCATCCCAGACGGGAAATTAAAGCTGTACCACCTCCAGCCAAAATCGCCGATCTGATTAGTCAACCCAAACGGATCGATGCTCCCATTCGGATCGTTTCCGGCGTAAATGTATTGGTTGGGTCCGTCAAACATATCCAAAGGATCCTCTCCGAGAAATCTTCCAAGTGCGGGGTGATAATACCGTGCCCGGTAGTACATCAACCCAGTCCCGTCATCCTCGCGGCCAGTAAACTTATAGCTGTTCTTGTTCGCCGTCCCGGTCGTCGTCGTATTGCCGAATGGCTCATAGGCGTAGGATGTTTGAATGACCTTGCTGCTATCCGCCAGCGCGACGCTGGAGCCGAGCGCATCGGCCAAGTACACAAAGTTCGTCACGGTCGTGCCGTGTTTCGCGGGATAAACCTCGCCCCGTTGCCACGGCTCATCAATCCCCAATCCCCGGAAATAATTCACCGTCACCGTGGTGGAGTTGGTCAACTGCTGGATGATGTCCAGACCGTCATACAAATAGTTTTCAGTGTTCGAGTTGACAGTTCTCAGGATCCGGCGTCCCAGACCATCATACTTGAACATCGCGGCGACGGCACCGGTCATGTTCGTGAGTTGGTTCCGGGCTGACCAAAGCAAGTTGTTTGTGGTCGTGCCGTTGATGATGTTGGTGACATTACCGTTGAGATCGTAGAGGACGTTGTAGTTACCGAAGGTGAGTTGTTGATTCGCAGCGTTGTAAGTTCCGGTACTGACCGAGGACGGAAGACTGTAGACCGAAAGACCGCTGTTTTGCAGAACGCGATTGCCGGTCTGATCGTATGCGTAATCGATCTTGTTGGTGACGGCAGCCTGGTACGTGATGTTGGTCAGCCGGCTGGCATTGTCGTAGGTGTACAGAACATTCACGCCGTTCGGCAGAGTCAACTTCGTGCGCCGGCCATCGTCATCATAGAACAACGTCGAGACTGTTGTCCCCTGCACGACGTTGGTCAACCGGTTGGCGTTATCGTACCGATAAGCCACGGCGGTCTGCCCCGTCACCGTCATGTTCGTCCTGAGACCCACATCGTTGTAAGCATACGCAATCGTCCCGTTGATGTCCACCACCTGCGTCAGCCGGTCAAGACTGTCGTACGTCAGCTTCGTCGTGCCGGCAATCGAATCCACCACGTTCGTCACCCGGCCCACTTTGTCGTAGAGATACTTCACGTTATCACTGGCCGCGTACACCACCCCGGTGCGCCGGTCGAGGGAATCGTAGGCGAAATTCACCGACACGCCGCGCCGGTCCACGAAATTGGTGACGTTGCCATTGTTGTCGTACCGGTAGAGTTCCCCATGCCCCAGTTGATCCACCCGGTTAGTCAGCCGGTTTTCGCTGTCATAGGCATAGCTGACGGTATGGTTCACGGCGTCGGTGACGTTGGTGAGGTTGCCGACGGCGTCGTACTTGAATGTCGTCACGCCATTGATCGGGTCGGTGATCGTGGCCGGCAGATCCATGGCGCTGCCGCACGAGCCGCACCCCGCGCCGTCGCTGTACGTGATTTTCGTGGTGCGTCCGAACGCGTCAATCAACGCAATGGGCCGGCCCAACGTATCGGTCACGCGGCGGACTTCGTTGCCCAGCGGATCGGTCACCTTCTCCAAGTCGAACATGGCGTTGTAGCTGAACGTGTAGGTGTTGTTGAGCGGGTCGGTCACGGTCAACGGCTGGCCGAAGTCGTTGTACGTGATCGTCGTCACCTTGCCCAGGGCATTGGTGATGCCGGTGAGATTGCCGTGGGAATCATAGCCTAAACTGTTGGTGCGCCCCAACGGGTCAATGACAGACGACAGACGATTGAAGTACGCAGTATAGCTGAATTTCGTCACTTTACCTAAGGCATTGGTGATGGCGGTGACGTTGTAATTGCCGTCATAGACGTAGCTGGTCGTGCGGCTCTGGGGATCGGTCATCTGGAGCAGCGCCCGGCTGCCGTCCCGCACATAGCTGGTTGTGCCGCCCTGCGCATCCACGGAACTGGTTTGCCCGCCGGTGGTGGAGCTGAAACCAAGGGTCACACCGAATCCCCGCGCGTTGCGCATCACGGTCTGCGTGACCACGCCGCTGACCGCGTTGGTGCTGTAAGTGAAATTGAGGGTTTCGGCGTTGGCGAGCGTCTGGGTGGCCACCCGGCCATTGGCGTCATAGACGTTGAACACGGACTGGACGCCGTTGGGTAAGGTGACGGACTGCAAGTTGTTGTTGGTGTACGTGAGACTGGTGACGCCGCCCAAGACGTTGGTGATGGCGATCAGACGGCTATTGCCGTCGTAGGCGTAGCTGACCGAACGACCGGCGTTGTCGGTCACGCGGCTGATGTTGCCATTGCTAACGGTCACCGTCACGCACCGGCCATTCGGCTGACGGATGGCCAACAGGTTGCCTGTGCCATCGCGCACCAGTTCCAGTTGGTTGTTGTTGGCATCCAGAATATAGCTCAGTGAGCCGAAGCCAGTGGACATGAATACAAATCGCGTCCCGTCCTTGAACCGCAACATGAACCGCGTATCCCCATCCACACCGGAATCGGACAACCGCGCCCCGGCCAGCCAATAGGTGTTGGTGTTGATGTACGTTCCATCGGGCTGCTTCACAAACTGATAGCCCATATTCGTAGGCAGGTACAGCCATGCCTGGCTGGCCGTGACATCGCGTAGCCGGTAATCGTAGCTATCCGTGCAACCAACCCCCATTCGTCCCGTCGTATTGTCCGCACTGCGGTACACGTGACCGAACATGATGGGCATCACACCCGGCACCATCAGGTCAGTGCCCGTCAACTCCTTGACGCCGGTTCGTAAATTAACCGGATGGCAACTGTGGGGATCATCCGGGTCGTCCGGTAGATTGGCGCTACCATTGCGACAGGCCATGGCCAGAATCGCGCGCGAGCCGGCAATCACCCGTTCGCCATCGAGATACGCCACTCCATTTACAATGGTCATGCCCGCCGGCAGGGAGGTGTTGGGTGTGGCGCCGGTTGCGACGCCGGTTGTAGCCGCGCTCGTTGAGCGCGGGCCCGTTGACCCGCCGCGGTCAGTGACCGCGACTACAGGGCCTTCCGCGTTTTCCTCCAACGGCACGCGCCACACTTCACCGAGCGTTTCGTCGGCGACGTATAATGCTGCGTCACCGGCCGCCAACCCGCGCGGCGTTGAAAGACCGGTGAACACCGGTTCGAGATGGCCGGCGTTCACCGCATACACGCTGGCCTCGGCGTTCGTGACTCCAGCCACATAGAGTGAGCCAGTGGCATCAAACGCCAAAGCAGTGGGAACAACCGCGCCCGTGTCGAGAAGGCGGGTGACTTGGCCGTTAGGAGTGATCTGATACAGTCCGGGACCTGTCGGCAGACTCTCCGCCACGGCGGACAAGTGCAAGTCGGCGTGTTCCGCAGCAACGATGCCCGCCGCCGCGACCAAGATGTTGCCCGCCGCATCCCCCGCCAAACCAGCGGCATTGAGGAAACCAGAAGCGATCACGGTTTGAGATCCGTCGAGTGAAATTCTCAGGATTTCGGATTCAGTCGCGACGAGGACATCGCTCTTACTTTGATCAAACGCCAGAGCCTTTACGCCGTCCAAATGATCGGCCAGTATAATCATGTCCCCATCCGGTGGGATGAGGTAAACCGCATCCGCCCCGGCATCAGCCACGTACAGATTGCCTTCACCATCCATTGCGATGCCCTGAGGCTGGATAAACCCTTCGGCCTCCACGCTCCGGTTGCCATCCGCATCAATTCGATAGACAATTCCTGCCGCTGCATCCGCCACCAGTAATTGACCGTTTACATCCACGGTGACACCGGCCGGGGATTCCAAGGTGGACACCAACGTTGGTTTCGTAGAGGCAGGCGCGGAACTCGTTTGGGAACGGAGAAGGGGAATCCCGACGGCCACCAACAGCAGGATCGCCAACCCGCCGAAACACACCGATGCCACACGGATTGCCCCTTCATGACGGAATGCGCTTCGCAGAAGCGAAGCTACAACGGTTTTAACTCTTATAACCATTTTAACCTCCCGACCCTCAGGGCCGGGGAATGTAATCAATCATGGCATTCACCTGCCACACCCGGTCGGTATAAACAGCCATCGTAACCACGCCCGTTGAATAAGCGTATGTCCCCGCCAAGGTGCTCGTGGCCGTCAGATTCGTTCCGAACGCGGGCGTCACAATGACTTTGAAGGTCGTGCTGACTGGAACATTGCTGGCCACCACCGAGATCACCGCCGGGTTTGTGAAGCCCCCCGGCAAATACACATCCGGCACCGTCAACGAGCCGGCCGGCGGCCATGTCACACTGGTTGCGGCAATCGAAGTAACCTGAATTACCGGATTGGTCACCAAGAACACCACACCCGGCGGGCCAAAGGTGGCCGGTGGATCAGTCAGGGAAACGCGACTGTTGACGCAAGCTTCTAAACGAACGAAACCGACCGATGACGCGTTATCAGCACCCAAGGCTTTGATAATGCCCTCTCCCGTAACTGTGTTTGCCATGAGTCGCACCGAGCCGCCGCTGCCACGGCCAAAGCCAGTTGCACCACTCGCATCAATGGTTCCATTGCAAGCCAATGTAAGGGAGGAAGCAATCAGCAATGTACCGCCGCCGCCACCACCACCACTTGCGGTGCCTGAACTACTATCGCCACCACCACCTGAGCCACCGATTAACGGCAGCACATCTATAACACCATAGGCAGGTCCCGGACCACCATAGTATTGACCACCAGGGAAAGCATGCCCTGCATGTGCTTTCCACTCCCCGCCGGGGCCGAAACCTGAACTAGCGAAGGACGTTACTCCTTTCCCGCCATCGTATCCCCCAGGGCCTCCCGCACCGCCATCGGCAGATGTTGTGGATGATCTGCTCCCCGTGATATCAATCGTTCCGTTGATCGTGACATTGCTTTGCGCCAGCAGATACACCGGCGTGTTGAGCGTGTTGCGCGTAAATTTCACGACCCAGTTGGTTTCGATGTAGATGCTCGTGAAGTTGAAGATGCCATTGGCGCTGTTGGTCACCGTGACGACATTGTTACTGATGCTCCAGCCGGTGCTGGGCATGGAGTTGGTCGGGTTGAACGCGCCGTCCGCGCCGGTGCTGCCACTGCTGAAGGAGCACTGGGCAAACGAACTGATGACAGATAACAGAAGGCAGACGACCGAACCATAGATTATACGGATTGTTTGAATTTGTTTCATCTTTTTCTCCATTTGCGTTGATTGGTGTTCATTCGCGGCCAATTTCTACGGACTTGGTCCGGCGCTGACCGTCGGGGAATAAATCGGCCCCAGCACTATCGGCACGCCGGGCTGGGCGCTGACGGTAACGGAGTAAACTGGGCCGAGGATGATGGGCGTTCCGGGCTGCGCGCTTACCGTCGGCGAATAAATCGGGCCGCGCGGCGAAAGCACCGTGATCGTCGCCACCCCATCGCCAAATGAATCAGAGGCGGCGACGCTGTGCGCTCGAACATTGACGATACCTCCCGGAGGTGGATTGGTCGGCGATGTGTACAACCCGCCGGCACTGATCATGCCCCACGCGGTATTCGTTCCGGCGGGAATCCAACCATTGATATTCCACGTCACGCTCTGATTCGTTGTCCCACCAACAATCGCGGCAAACTGTTGTTGGAACGTGCCGGACATCGTGATGGAACTCGGCGAAATCACCACCCCGACCCCGGTGGTAAACGCTCGGGAATTGGTCGTGGTACCGGATGGCGTGGTGATCACAATCAGGCAGTTTACCGCGTTGGTGGGTGCCAGCACTTTCAACTGCGTCGCCGTGGCGCTGACCACCTGGGCGGTGATTGTTCCGCAGAAAACCACGGTATTCAGCGCCGGGTTGGTGCTGAAGCCAGTACCCTGCAAAGTCAAGGGGTTCAGCCCGGTCGCGGTTTCGGGGGAGTACGTGAATAGATTGACCGGGCCGACGGCCTGTCGCCGAATCGTCACGATATTGCCGACGGCGTCATAATCGTAAAAGGCGGCGTCCGTGCCGTTCGTGCTGATCACGACCGACAACCGGCCCGAGTTGTCGTAAAAAAACTGATTGGTCTGCGCATCAAGACGCAATGAACCAGCGCAAATTCCCAACGCCGAAATCCAAATCGCAAACGGACGCTTCATTGCGGCGGCACCGGTGGCGCGGGCTTCTTCTTTCCGTTCCCCCGATCAGATCGGGGCGGGAACGTTCCCAGCCGGAATTCGGCGCGCACGGCGACGTTGGCCGCGTTCCGCGCCGGGTATTGCAGGTCCGCCGCGTTCTGAACGTCCAGCAGACCGTCGTACAGATTGTTCGCCGCCACGTTGCGGTCCACCGTCGCGCCTTTGCGCCCGGCTTTCGCGGTTTCCTGTGTGTCATCGGCGGTGTCCAGCCCGTCAATCGCGTCGGCCAACGCTTGCGTGTCGCCGGCAATCCAGCCTTTGCCGGCCAGCGCCGTTGCGTTGTCCGCTTTCTGGCACGCCGCGAGAACCGTCCGCGCCCGGGCCAACACCGACGCCAAGTCGCTGGGCTTGTTGATGCCGACTTGAAAATCATCGTGCAACTTCACCTCCTGCCCGGCAAACGCCCGCTTGGCCGTCGCCCGCGCCTTGCTCAACAAATCGTTCAGCGTTTGCAGCCGGCGATTCTGCTCCTGCGTCAACGCGCCCACCTCCGCGCCCTGGTTCTGTTGGCCGGCGCTGCTGGCCGACACGGTCTGGTGCAGCGCGCGGATTGCGGTCACGCGACTGGCTGGCAACCGCGCGCTCAAGTCCGCCGCGTGCGCTTCCGCCGCGTCCAGAATCGCGTCACCTTGTTGCGTCAGCACCGCAATCGGAAAGTTGAACTTCAGTGTCGTAGCCATGATCATCTCCTCCTTGGGTTGGTTGGGTCCTCTTTTGTTGTGGGAGCGCCTTTCCAGGCGCGACCGGTGTGATTTGCATAACTATCGTATTCAAAGACGTTTCCGTGTGTTTCGGACGCTCCACGGCCTTGATCGAAGACCAATCGGCGGCGTGCGGAGCTTTCGCGGTGTCGTTCGGAGCTTCGGCCGCGTTGTTCGGAATCACATCCGTGCCGCTCTGAGCGACATCGGCGGTGTTCGGAAGCTTCGCGGTGTTGATCGGAGGCGCTTCCGTGCCGGTCGGAAGAAGATTGGCGGCGATCAACGAAGCCGCCGTGGCGTTCGGTGCCGGCGCGGTGCGGATCGGAAACGTCCGGGAATTCTTCGGAGACCGCGCGGTGGAGAAAAACTTGATCGAGATGAAGTACGAACTTACCGTTGTGCGGGTAGCGCGGGGGGGGGGGGAAAAACAGCGCGCGTGGTTTTTACTTCGGCTTCCCTATTCGCCCCGCTCAGTCGTCGCACATTCACGCGTGCTTCTCGGAAGTTGGACGCATGATACACGCGCCCACATTTCCGTCAAACAGAAAAAGAAAAAATGTGATATAGCTTGCAACGCATGACTGCCCGCGAAACCGCCTTGGACCTTCTCAATCACTGGTCGCGCTCCCGGCAACTGGCCGATGCGTTGTTGGAGGAGCGCCTCCCGGCCGCCAAACTATCCGCCGTTGACCGGGCGTTGGCGATGGAGTTGTTCTACGGTTGCCTCCGCCAGAAACTCGTCTTGGAGTTCATTCTCCAACAACTCGCCCCCAAGCCGCCGCGGCCGCCGGTCGCCAACATCCTGAGGCTCGGGCTGTATCAGTTGCGGTTTCTCGAAAAGATTCCGGTCCACGCCGCGGTCCATGAAACGGTCGAACTCGCCAAACGCCATGCCAGTCCGGCCGAAGCAAAATTCGTCAATGCCGTCCTCCGCCGCCAGAACGAAGTGGGGATGCCGACCGAAGCGTGGATCCAGTACTCGCATCCACGCTGGCTGTGGGACCGGTGGCACGCCCGTTGGGGCGAGGAACAGACTACGGCGTTATGCGAGTGGAACAACCAGCCGCCGCCGATTTATATACGAGCCAAGACACCTCCGCCGGGACTGGCGCTTGAACCATCACCGTTTCATCCACTCGCCTACCGGGTCCTCAAACCCGCCGAACTGACGGTTGGCCAGTTCTACGTCCAAGACCCTTCGACGCTGGTGGCGGTGGACGTGCTTGACCCACAACCGGGTGAATCGGTGCTCGATGTTTGCGCGGCACCGGGCGGGAAGACGACCTATATCGCCGAGAAAATGCAGAACCGCGGCCAAATCATCGCGGCCGATTCATCCAGTTCCCGGCTGCAACTGGTCGGCGAGAACTGCCGGCGACTCGGCGTCACGATTGTCGCCACCCTGGCGTGCCACGGCACCGGACTGGAGCGTTGCCTGCGCGGACAAAAGTTTGACCGGGTACTGGTGGACGCGCCGTGCTCGAATACCGGGGTGATGCGCCGCCGACCCGATTTGCGCTGGCGTTTGGCGGAAACCGAGATCAACCGGCTCGCGGAGCTGCAGATGCAGTTGCTGCGCGCCGCCGGGACGTTCGTCAAACCGGGTGGTGTGTTGGTTTACAGCACGTGCAGTCTCGAAGCCGAAGAAAACGAACGCGTCGCCGAGCGCTTTGGCCGGGAACATCCCCGGTTCGTGCGCGGGACGACGCGTTCACTCTTTCCACCGCGCGACGGCGTGGATGGCGCCTTTGTCGCGCGGTTTGATTACGAGTAGGGGTTACTTTGCCGGCGGTGCGCCGTGGGGACCTTTGCCGTGATGTTCCCTAAACTCCTGACGTGTTTCGTCCAGAATCTTCTTCTGATCCGGCGTCAGGGTGGCTTCAAACTTGCCCATGGACTCTTTGCGCAGTTCCCAAAGCGGCTTCATCAGTTCCATCCGTTGCTTGCGGATTTCCTTCAGTTGCGCTTCGTTCTTGGCTTCCCGCGCGGTCTTCGCCTGCTGTTCCAATTGCGCCAGTTGATTGGTTTTGCCGGCCATCATGGATTCCCGCTCCTTGTCGAAGCTGGCTTCCAAGGTCTGCAACTGGCTCTTCTGCGCGTCGGTCAGGTTGAGCTTGTCCACCAAACGGGGTGGGACGAGCGGCATTTCCATGCGGCGGTGTTGCGGCGGGCCGCCGGCACCCTTGCCTTGGTCTGCCGCCTGCCCGGCCGTGACCAAGATTAAGGCGCTGGCGACCGTAACGATCAGTGACTTGTTCATTCGTTCTCCTTTGGTTGTTGGGGGGTTGGTTGTGCCGACGAAGGAGCGGCACCGGGCCGTCGCTTGGGGGGCCACGGCGGTGGCGGCTCTCCGTTCGGGTGATCGTGTCGCCACTGTTCCTGAAAGGCATGGCGGCGACGACGAAATTCTTCGCGGGCGCGCTCCCGTTCTTCCGGGGTCATCCGCTCCCATCGTTTGCGGTTCTGGCGCAGACGTTCGCGCTCCTCGGGAGTCATTTTCAAAAATCGCTCAATCCGCTCGTGGAGGGCCTTCTGCTCATCCGGCTGCATTTGTCTCAACGCCTGTTGCATCCAAAGCAGATTACGTTTTTCCGGCACGGGCAGCTTGTTCCACGCTTCGTCCAAACGCTGTTCCCCCTGGGCCGGTTCTTCCGAACCGGACGCGGGCGGATTTTTCTGCGGCGCGTCCCCGCCACGGACAACCGTGACGGCGCAGAATCCGGCCAGAAAGACCGCCAGAACCGGTTTCATAAACGTCCGCCCTTCTCCAGTTGATCAAGCGACACGATCACATCGTAGTCATCAAAGGAATCATTCTGGCGAACGTCGCTGTACACGCGGGCCAACTGCGCGTCGTAACGATGCTGCCGCACCATCCATCCCCCGGCAAGCAAAACCACCACCACGACCGCCAGCGCGGCCCAGCGCCATCGCCGCGGCCACCGCCACGGGATATGGATCGGCTCATTGAGACGTCGCAAGGTCCGTTCGGCGAAGCCGAAGGATGGCGCCGGCGCGACCTGCCGGGCGACAGCCTTCCATACCGCGGCGTACGCTTCCCACTGTTGCCGGCAATCGGCGCAACTGGCCACGTGCTGATCGAAGGCCGGCTGCGCGGTCACTGGCAACCGTTGATCGAGCCGCTCGTCGAACCGCTGTCGTGTCTCCCGGCAATTCATCGCTGCTGGTTCAAACACCGCCTGACAGAAAAGGTTGCAGTCGTTCCTTGAGCGTTACCCGGGCGCGGTGGAGCAACGACTTCACCGCCGGCACGGTGCAGTGCAGACTGGCGGCGATCTCCTCATAGGAATGCCCCTCAAACCGGCACAGGATCACCGCCATCCGCTGCTGGACCGGCAGCGCTTGGATCGCCTCGCCGATCTGGTCTTGTAACTCCCGGTGGGCGGCGGCTTGCGCGGGATCGGCGGTGTGCGGGTCGGCCGGCTGCCAGCCCCCGCCTTCATTGCCCGTTGCCGGTCGCTGCAGCGCCTCCAGCGATTCGGCCGCATGCCGGCGGCGGCGACGGTGTTCGTTGAGCACGGTGTTGTGCACGATGGTGAACAACCACGTGGTGAACTTGGCCGTGGGCCGGTAGCGGCGCGCTGACCGGTACACTTGCACGAACACCCGTTGCGCCAAGTCTTCCGCCTCCCACGCGTCCCCGACAGCGCGATAGATGGTTTGAACGACACTCCGCTGATGACGCTCCACCAACTCGCGAAAAGCGTCCCGGTCGCCCTCCTTCACCCGCAGCATCAGGGCTGCGTCGGCATCGTTGGCTGTCATCAACCCAATGGTATCGTAGCGGATTCAACACCGCAACGCCGACCGGGTTGCGCTTGCGGTGAACCACCCGCCCTGCTAGCCTCCCGGCATCATGGAAATTCGGCGCCTTCTGGCTCTGGCTCTCGTGCTGGCGCTGGCCGCGTCCACCGCAGCGGCCGCCACCACGACCGCGTTCGTCGTAGCCGCCTACAACCTCGATAACTGGATTCTGATGACCCGCCACCGGCGACCCGATCAGCCGAAGCCCGCCGAGGAAAAAGATGCTGTCGTCAACGTGCTCGCCACGATCCACCCTGACGTCCTCGGTTTGGCGGAAATGGGCACGACCAACGACCTGGCCGACCTGACCCGGCGGTTGACCGCTCATGACCTCAACTACCCGTACACCGAGTGGATTCAAGGCATTGATACCAACCGGCACGTCGCTTTGCTCTCGCGGTTCCCGATCACCGCGCGCCACTCGCGCGCCACGGACACCTTCACCATTGGCACTAACGTCCTGCGCCTCTCGCGGGGCATTCTGGATGTGGACATCAAGGTCAACGACCACTATTCCTTCCGGGCTGTCGTCGCGCACCTGAAGTCTCACTATCAGGACACCGAGTTCGACCAGGCGGTTACCCGGATCGAGGAAGCTCGCGTGCTCCGGCGTCACGTCGAACACGCGCTCCAGCGAAATCCCGCGCTCAACATGATCGTGATGGGCGACTTCAATGACACACCGGAGACTGAACCCGTCCAAACCATCATCGGTAAACCACCCCTGCAACTGTTGGACGTAATGCCCGAAGACCGGGCCGGCGGGCACAACACCCATTTCTGGCGCTACCGGAAATTGTGGAGTCGGATTGACTACCTTCTACTCAGTCCCAGCATGACCAACCGCTACCTTGCCGGCAGCGCGCGCATCGCCGATGTGCCCGGCTGGGATCAAGCCAGCGATCACCGCGCCGTGTCCGCCAGCTTCCGGGTTGAAGAGGAGTCACCTGCTCATCCCGCTGTTGGCGGTACGACTTCCCTGATTTCACCACCGAATACCGGCACGAACCACCGGCTCATCATCTTCGCGTTGCTCGGCCTGTTCGTGGTGGCTGACGGATTTATCGTGGTGTGGCTGTTGCCGCAACGGACGAAATTGTGACCACCGGTGGCGGCGGGGTTGTCGGTGTCGGCAACGCAACCAGCTTGCGGCGCAACGCTTCCCGCATGGACGCGACTTGGGGCGCGGTCATCTGATCAATCCAGTGCTGCGCCTCCGTGTAGTGCTCCTGATGCAGGCACACCCGGCTGATCCGACCGTAGATGAATTCGCGCTCCACCTCGCTCATCGGAAACTTCAGACAATACAACCAAGCCTGACGCGCCGCTTCCCAATCGGGATGCGCCATCACCATGAACGTGCTCGCATACGCATCGGCGTAGGTGTAGTTCTGCGGTGCCAAATCCCGGGCCTGCCGAAACCCGCTTAGGCTGCGCCGGAAAATCTCGTCGTTATCCCAGCCATAAACACGCTGCGCATCTACCCGAAACAACGAGCACACTGTGGCCCAGTTGTAGTGAAACACCGCCGTGTCCGGCGACAAGGCGCGGGCCTTGTCGAAAAGCGTGAGCGCCAGCGCCGTGTGACCGTGATGCGAGTAATGCTCACCGAGATTGTATGTAAGCGACCGCCAAACCCGGATCGGTCGCAATGGCGCGTTCCCACATCTTCGCGGCGGTTTCTTCATCGCCTTCGTCGGCGAGAAAACAACCATACGCCACCATCGCCCGCGCATGACGGGGATGCCGCCTCAAAAACTGCTGATACCCCACCTCCACACGCCGCCGCTGCCACGGCAACAGCAACCGATCCAAAAACGAATGGCCCGCGCGCATCCTCACCAACTGGCCGTCGGCGATCAGCAGCCGGGTAAACTGTGTCTCCTCGTCACCCAACCCGACCCAGCCCGTCAACGACCACCCCCCCACGACCAGCAGCAACACCAGCCACAGCGCCAACCGCCCGCGTTTCGGCAACAGTTTCATCGTCCGGGCCATGCCCATCCTCACGAAATCCTCAGCGCACAGCGTACCACAGGAACCTTCGCGGGCAAACCGGGAAGCGAGGTAAAAAAAACTACTTCACCAGAATCTTCTCCACGCCGATGTTGCCTTCTTCGTCGGCGGCACGGACAGCAATGTCGTGGGGGCCGGCGACGAGTTTATCGAGTTTGACGGCAAATCGTTCCTCCCGGTTATCGAAGATGCCATCCAACGGCGCGAAATACTTCCAATCCCCGCCGTCCACGGCGTATTCGAGACTGGCAATCAGGCTGAGATCGTCGCGCGCCCGGCCGGTGAGTTCGCCGGTGGCGCGGTTGAACTTCAAGTCGAGCACTTCGGGACGGCGATTGTCCACCTTCACCGGATCGCTGACTTTTTCCGCGGTCAACGCCTCGCCTGCCGGATTGGATTCTTCGTCGCTGGCGACCAGCTTGATCCGATACCAGCCGTCCGGAATCGAATCCGTGTCCCATTTGTAAGGCGATTTGTGCAACGGCTTCTCTTCCGGGAACGCAATCCAGTTCTCTTCGCCGTCGGACCGGTAGTACAGCCGGTACGCCAAGGTGTCCCCATCCTTGTCGGATGCCTTCCAAATGATCGTCTTGAATGGACTGGCCTTCCTGACTGTCACCGGCTCGACGCTTTCGGATTTGGGCTCGGCGGCCCGGTCGCCGTCGTCACCAACTTTGGCCCTGTCCGACTGCGCGCCGGTTTTGGTCTTGCCGTCCACTTCGAGCAAATCAATGGTCGGCTTCTGGTTTTGCACCAAGTAATACAACGCGAGCTTCTTCAACTCCGGCGCGCCTGCCGCCGGCAACTCCACCCGCAACTGGAGGTAGCGACCCACTGGACTCGTTACTGCCGCCGGCGACTCCGTCAACGGCGCAGACCAATCCGACCACGTCGCGCCCGGCAGGCTGGTGTTGCCGGTCCGCGTGCGCACGCCCAACGCCCCACGACCCTGCCACGCCCCGTTGCCCCAATGCGCGGGAAACTTGGCGTCGAACACCTCGCTGGTGAATTCGCCGGTGGCAGACCGCTGCGGTTCAATCCGGTAGGCGGCGCCGACGTTGCCGGCACCGACGAACGCCAGTCGTCCGTCGCGCAGGGCAAGGGCGAGGGCTTGTTGTTCATCCACATCCAGTAGCAATTCCCAATGATCACTGTCCACCACGCGATAAACGCGACCCTTGCCGGCCAGCGCAACGATGGCCGCCCCGTCGGCGTCCACCGCCAAATCCATGATGGCTTCGTCGGGCCAATCGGCCAATTGGTCCACGCGGCCCGAGCTTTGCCGGACGTACAACGCGCCGGATAATTGGTTGCGCCATCGCATTTCCAACGATCCAAGCGCGCCGGCCACCGGCCTGCCGCCGGGAACCGTCATCGTCGCTTCTCCCGCGGTATCGGGCTGACGCTGCGGCGTTGCTGGAATCAGCGGCATGCGCGGCGGCCTGACTTTCGCCTTGTTGACGCCGACAAAAATCCGGTTGCCCTGCACGGCCAGCGCGCGGACTTCTTCCTGGTCAAACTGATAGAGCACCGCGCCCTGATTCTTGCCGGTAATCCGATAAAGCTGACCACGGTCGCTGCCGCCGGCCAGCAATGCGCCTTCGGCATCGAACGCCAAGCACAGGAAGTTTGCATCTTCGGCGCTGTACCATTCTTCTGCTTGGCCGTCGGGAGTTATTTTGTAGATTTTGCCGTCGGGACCGGTCGCGGCGAAGAGGTTGCCCTGTTTGTCCATCACCAACGCCCAGACGTACGGGGAAGCCAGTTTGCAGAACTCGGTGGGCACGGCTTTTCCGTGGAGCTTGAAGATGTTTCCCTCGGCCAGCGTGCCGGCGTAGAGATCATCGTGCGCGTCCACGGCCAACGCGGTTACGGCTACCGTATCGTTGGTGAACAACAGCGTCACTTTGCCGTCCGGGCTGACGGCCCACACACCAGACGGCGAACCGGTGCCGAAATAAATCGTGCCGTCGGGCCCCGTGGTGGCCGACCAGATTTCCTTGGCGAACTCGCCGAGTCGTTGACTGCCGTAACCGAGTTGCAGCTCGCCGTCACTGGTCACGCTGAGGTTCTGGAGTTTGCCGCGGGCGTAGTCTTCCGGGGACTTGAGTTCCCAACGCTGGGTCTTCACGGCGAAAGACGAAGACTGAAGGGCGAGGGCCGAAAGCAGACTGAGGATGATGGTTCGCATGTGATGTTTATTCCTCCCGGATGGGAACGCGGGTGGCGGCGACGCCGGACAGAACCCACGCCGTGGGCACGACGATTTGCTGCACATCCGTAATGCCGGTGATGTCACGGCTGCTGAAATCGTCCAACACGTTGATCGCACTGACCGGCAGGTTCTTCAGCAACCGGCCCCGGTATTGCAGGCCTTGGCCGGGCGATTGCACCAGCACCACCAAGTCCGTTTGGCGGTGCTGCTTCTGCAGCGCATCGAGAAACGTCCCCACGGAATCCGGCGGCGCGGCATCAGCCGGGGCGGTCGCGCCCGGCAGCACCAGTACACTCAATGTCCGCAGGGAATCGGTCGCCGCCGGAACTTTGATCGGGATGGTCATCGTTTGCTCCGGCTTTCCAAACGGTTGCAGCACCACGTTCAGCGGGATGCGTTCGCCGTGTTCCGCCTCCGACTTACTGAAGTACGCGCCCTTGATCAACGCCGTCTGCCGGGCTTGCACCGCCGTCACGTTCACCCGGATACGCTTCACTTGGGGATTGCCAAACGGCGTGTTGAACACACTGGCCAATGGCCGCAACGCCGCCGCGTTCACCAAACCGCCGGCGGGATTGAAAAACGTGTCCGCCAGCTTCATCGTGCGATCCGCCAACTCCACTTCCATTCCCACATGCACCGTTGTGTCCTGCGAGGAGCCGGACGCCGCCGTGATCGCTTCCACAATCGCCATCTGCACCAGTGCCGGACTGAGCTTCTGGTTGTCCACCACCTCCACGTGGTAGGTCTGCTGCTGACCGGTTTCCCGGTTCGATGTGTCAATCGCCACCGGAATCATGGGCGCATCGACGGCCGTGTCGGCCACGATGCAGCTTTGCCAATCGCCAATCAACGAACCGATGCGGGCGCGGGCCGTCGCCATCTTGAACGAACGCAGCGCGCTGGACATGATCGTCTGCACGTCGGCCAAGACTGCCGGGGCACGCCATTGACCGCTTTGAAAGAATGGATGTCCGAACGCCAAAATCCGTTTCCCCGCGACGTACGCCGCCGTGCCCACCGCCACCGCGCTGAGATCGCCGCGGATCAGCTCCACGCCAATCGCCCCGCCCGGCACGATTGTGCCCCGGGGCAGTTTCGCGCCGCTCGCCCCGCCGCCCGCCGCGACCGGCAACAACCCCAACCGTTGCCACGTCCCGCCAAAGGTCTCCAAAACCAGCGGACTGAATCCGCCCACTGACAACGGCGTCAGGAGTGGTTGCGGCGCCGCATACGCGGCGGGCGACCCGAACGGCGAAATTTCCGAATCCAGTGGCGCTGCGTTTTCCAACGACGACCGGATCGTCACAGTCCCGGGTTTATCCCCGACCGGCTGGTTCAGCTCCGCCAACATGTTATGGATCGGCGTGACCCCCGCCAGCGGTTCGTTCTCAAATTCCCAACCGTAGGCCAACGCGCCGATCAGCTTGTCATCCACGTAAATCGGGCTGCCGCTCATTCCGGCAATCACTTTGTGCTGTTCGAGATTCGCGCCGCTCATGCGAATCAAAATCATGTCCTGCTTGGGAAACACGTTGGGCAGCACGCCAAGAATCTCGACCTCGAACCGTTGCGGTTCCGTCCCCTGAAACACCGACAAGCCGTAGCCCTTCATCCCGCGATGCAATTGCTCGGGCCGTAACGTCTCCACCGCGCTTGCTCCGGCCACCACGCCACACAGTCCCAGCAGGATCAGAAAAGCCCGACACATGATAATCGACTTGGACACGGTTCTTCATAATGCTATCAAGCCGCCCGTGCAATCGGAAACGCCGCCGCCGGCTCCCGCTTCGGCTCCCGAACCACCGGCGGATGCCGAGCTGTGGCGGTGGTGTCCCCGGTGTGGCCACGAGTTGCACAACCACCGCTGCAAACTCACCTGCCCCCGCTGCCACTACTTCATGAGTTGTTCCGACTTTGATTGAGAGCGCCGGCTGGCAGCTTGCGGATGACGCTTTACGTCAACGCGTCCAGTTTGGTCACCTTCCCGCCTTTGCGGGCCAACCATTCCTCCACCCGGAGTAGGCCGTTTTCGCCCGCCATGCGGATGACCTTGAGCAGATTGTCCATCGACGACACTTCCTCCAACTGCTCCGCCACAAACCATTGCAGAAACGTGTCCGTGGTGTAGTTGGCTTCCTTCTTGGCGATGTCCACCAGCTTGTGGATTTGCTGCCCCACTTCAATTTCCCAATCCAACGACAGCTTGACCGCTTCCTCCGCACTGGCAAATTTCATCGTCGGCGCGCCGATGGCGGGAATCCGCACCTCCGCGTCCGTATCCACCAGAAATTTCACGAACCGCATCGCATGCTGCCGTTCCTCGTCCGCTTGTTGATAGAAATGCCCGGCCAGTTGCGGCAAAGCCTGCCCGTCAAAGTACACCGCGATAGCCACGTACTGGAGCGACGCGCCGAATTCATTGCCGGTTTGCTGATTGATGGCGTCGTTGATCTTTTTGCTGATTAACATATTCCTCCCGATTGTGTCCTACAATCATGCGCCCCCGTCCGAAATGCAAATTATTTTGCCGGCGGATCAACGGAGCCGTAAACCCCGACGCGGGGCATGGCTGCCGGTTGTTCTTGGTTCTCACTACACTTTGGCGAAGGCACGGCCTCCGCAAATCGACATCACCCAGACCAGCAGATACGGCGGCCAGAAGCCGCATATTCCGCATGTCACCACCGTTTTTGGTTACGGCGCAGGATCGCTCTGATCGGTCTTCAGCGCTATTTTACACCGAAGCATTTTCATAGGCAGATAATGTTCCACGCCATCTTGGGTTTTCAAATATGCGCCGATCTGTAACACGTATTCCCCCGGTGCCCCCAACTTCTCAATGAGCACTCGCTGCGGACCAAGCAAACTAGAGATCATCGTGTCCAAGATCATCGTTGCTCCCTGAAGATCGACTTGTTCTTCATAAACCTGTCCAGGAGCGAGCGTAATTTCCGCTGGTTCTGCGGCGGAATTACTCTTGGGAAGGACCACACCATACGCACCATAACCTTCTTTGGTTTGGAGTCCTCGCATAACAGTCCAGAATGCCTTCTTGGGATCATCAAGGAAAGGATTCGGAATTGTCACCTTTTCGGTGGTGGTGTTCTTCAGCCCAAGAGTGAGCATAACTGGCTGACCGCTGGCAACCTTTCTCGGAATGGAAATATCAACCACGACACCCAGCTTGTTCTTCAATAACTGCGCGCGGCCATCTGTCCGAGATTGAGTTGAAACTAAGTTCTCAATCTCCTGACCTTGGTACGCTTGAGATGGAGTACCTCAAGCTGTTGGAAACCTATAAAGCACCTGAAGAACAGGGTAAGGTCTATTATGCCGTGGCGGTCATGTATGCCCAGCATGGCGAGCAATATATGCCAAAGGTGGCCGATTTTTGTGAGCGGGCTCTAAAATACCCACTTGTACCTCTTGAAGCGATCCGGATGTACACCGATTGGGGTGACGCTTTGTGGATCAAGTACCGTACGGCACCTGCTGAAGAGTTTGTCCCCGTCAGAGCGCAAATTGCCCACCTATACCTTAACGGGTTCAAACTTGTCCTAGATCACCAGACAACGAATGACGCTGGCCGTCCACCTTCCGTAGGCGGATATCTTTGTCCTTCGTCGAGTCCAAGATACGCGGAACTCGTCAGGCAGCACGACATGCAGATGAAAGCGCGCCGCGAATGGGATCTTCAACACCGCTTGGTTTGGGACCACAAGATACCTTGTGCCGCCGGCTGCGCCACGTATGCCCGGTCACACACGATCTTCTCCGACCCGCTCGT
>JBBISF010000022.1:0-34267 GCA_037441425.1 Verrucomicrobiia bacterium | reverse complement strand
CAAAATCCCATGACCACCCTCTCCCGCAACCTGAGTGCCCAGCGGATGTTCAGCGCGTGGGCGCGCGAACACCGGCCCCAAAATCGGTTCACGGGCCGGACGAAAAGCGACTTTCAGCGATGGAAGAAGGCCACGCTGCCCAAAGTGCTCGCCTGTATCGGAGACGCGCCCCAGCGCGTCCCGTTGAATCCCGAACCCATTGCCGAATGGGAGCACGACGGCCTCGTCAAGCAACGCTGGTTCATTGACGTGCTGCCGCATTTGTCGGTGATCGTGCAGGTCAACCGGCCGCCCGACCTCAAACGCGGCGAACGCCGGCCGGCCCTGCTGTGCTGGCACGGCCACGGGCCGTACGGCAAAGAAGCGGTGATGGGCAACGACACCTCGCCCGAACGGCGCGCCAACATCGCGCAACTCAACTACAACTACGGCCACCAGATGGCGCAGGCCGGCTTTGTCACCTTTGCGGTGGATTGGATGGGCATGGGTGATCTGCTGGAGGATGGCAAGCCGAACTGGCAACCGCAGGCTCGCAACAGCCGCGACTGGTGCAACCTGTATTACCTCCAGGCCACGATGCTGGGGATGACCTCGCTTTCCATTAACGTCGCCCTCGGCCAGGCGGCGACCGATTTCGCGTCCGGGCTGCCGTATGTGGACCCGCGCCGGCTGGGCGTCATGGGACTGAGCGGCGGCGGCACGATGACGCTCTGGAGCGCGTTGTGTGATCCGCGATTCAAAGCCGCCGAGATCATCTGTTACAGCGATCTCTGGGCGGCATTCGGTTTCCGCGACCTCTACCTCTGCGGCATGCAGGTGGCTCCCGGGTTGTTCAAGTTGGTGGATCTGCCGGACCTCCAAGGGCTGATCGCGCCGCGCCCATTGCTGGTAGACATCGGCGTCCACGACACGTGCTTTTCGATCGCTACGGCCCGCGCCTGTTACCGGCAGGTCGCGGCCATCTACCGGGCGGCGGGCGTGCCCGGCAATCTGGAATTGGATCAGTTTGCCAGTGATCATGCCTGGGGCGGAAACAAATCGGTCGCCTTCTTCCGCAAACATCTCGGCTGACGAACCACCGGGAAGTTGTGACAATCGAAGGCGCGGAAGCAGTCTACCGGTTCGAGCCGGCCCCCAACGGCTGCACGCCGTCCTAGTGCATGTCGTATACAATCAGGTTCAGGTCATCGCCGGCGCAGTCCACGACGAGAGCCAATGTTTCATTCGTGCCCAGCGTGGCGTTCTGATCACGTCCGAGCGCAAGATTGACCCAGCCGGCACTGGTCGTCTTGAGTTTCAAGATGACCGGATTGCCGCCGATGTTGTCTTGGGCGACCGCCAACACCAGAAGACTCATCCAACAGATTCATCGCTGCGCTCCTCCAGACGTAGGACGTGGTCCTCCGGAGGCCGAATTCAAGCCCAAACCGGTGGTGGTTACTGGCAAGCGGGTTGCTTAAAGTTTCGTGCAATCAACCCAAACCGGGAGGTCAAAAATGAATGAGCAGCCAACCAGTTGGAAGGTCCAGCAGATTAACCAGTTGCGTATTCAGGCGCGCTACTGGCGGATCGCCAACACCGTGATCACCTTTGGTATCACGGTGTTTTGTCTCGCACTGTTGTACAATTCGGCCATGAAATTGACGCAGCCGGGCGCGCGCCGCGATCAGTTCATCGCCGAATATAGAGCGGGGCTGACCACGCAAGTCTTGCCGCAAGCCCAGCAAATCGCCCAACGCACGTGGCGCCGGCTCGTCCCGGCGGTCCGCACGGAAGTCGTCAAGATGCAGAGCCGGTATCCCGAACTGGCTGACGGCATTGAGCGCGAACTTTCCTGCATGAGTGTGAACCTGCCGGCGCACGCCGAGAAGACGTTGAACGAGACGATCGGCGAGATGCTGGCGCAACGCGAGCAAACCATCCAGAAGTGGTACGGCGACATCAAACCCGAACAACTGGAGCGCATGAAGACCGTGCTTCAGGCAGAAGGCATCCGGCGCGCCGGCAACATCACCGAAGTGCTCGTCAAACCGTTTGAAGGCACCGTCCAGCAGATTCACACGGACCTGCTGGCCATCGCGGCATCCACCCCGGGCGACAAAACCACCGTGCAATCCACGGCGCAGTTGACGACGTTGCTGGTGCAGTTGACCGGTGACCAACTCAACAAAGTTGCCCAAGAACCGAAGAAACTCGCGGAGGTTAAATAAGATGAACGCCCCTGAAACACCCCATACCCCGGCCAGCTCGTTGAACGACGCCGTGGCCAGTCAGTACATTGACGAACAACTCAAGAGCGCCCAAGCTTCCTTGGCGCGGTCGCGGACGTTCTGCATCGCGTCGGTGCTCCTGGTAACCGGGTACATGAGTTTCATCACATGGACCCTGCAGACCCGGCTCCTACGGCCCCAAGCCGCCGCCGATTTGGCGACGACGTACACGTCGGCATTCGTCACGGAACAAGGCAATGCCGCCGCCGATCAGTTGGTCCAGCAGGTGCCCGGTTACATCGCGGGATTGCCGGATGTGTTCTTGAGGGAGCTGCCCACGGTTCGCAAAGACCTCGAGAAGCAGTTGGATTACGTGCTCAGCGCGGTTTCCCGGGATGTCTCCAAACAGGTCGGCGTCTATCTGGACGACTATCTGGTGAACAACCGGGAACAGATCGCCAGTTTCTTGAGCAGCTCGCAGAACCCGCAGTTTGTCGAGCAGTTCGGGGAGCACCTTGAACAGGAAGTGTTCAGCTACCTGAAGGTGCAGGGCGAAGACGGCCACTCCGCCTTCGACAAACTGCAGCAAGTCGCGGCGGGCTTGGGAACGGTGGAAGTCCAGTTACACCGCCTTGCCTACGCCAAGGATCTCACGCCGGAGGAGCAATCGTTGCGACAACTCATTGCGATCACAATGCGCTACTCCAAGCAGAAGGCGTAACCCAAATCACCACGCAGTTAATCAGTAAGGGCACGGCAACCGTGCCCTTACTTTTTGGGCAGGAATGTCCGCAGCACCGCCGCGCCGTTCGTCAGCGGCTTGAGAGTGTAATCACCGAGTCCCGCCGGCAGGAGAGCGAACTCGCCCCCATTCAGAACCTCACCGCCAATTCCGATCTTGCCGGCAATGCAGCACAACACGTGAAACGTCGAACCATCGCAGCGGCCGGACTGCTCGCGCGCGAGCATCAGCTTTTCCGTGATGAAATGCTCGCATGTGACCGGCAGCGGAGTGGAAGCCGGTTCAAAGTCGTCGAAGTCAATGGATGCCAGTGATTGTTTGACGTGCAGCTCGCGGGGTCGGCCCCAGTCAAAGACCCGGTAGGTGGTGTCGGAATTCTGCTGGATTTCGACGAGCACCAGTCCGGCTCCGAGCGCATGAATGCGACCGGAGGGAATGAAGATCGCGTCGCCCGGGTGGACGGGCAGGCGATGGACCAAATCGGCCAGTGTTCCGGAAGCGAGGGCTTCCTCAAACTGGGAGCGGGTCACACCGCGCCGCAGGCCGGCGATTAGTTGTGCGTCGCCGGCGGTTTCGAGGATGTACCACATCTCGGTTTTCGGTTCGCCGCCGAGCTGGCCGGCAATCGCGGCGGGCGGATGGACTTGGACGGAAAGCGTTTCGCGGGCGTCGAGGAGTTTGATGAGCAACGGGAAGCGCGGCGTGCCCGGCGGTCGCGCCCGACCGATGACGGCGTCAGGGCCGAGCGTTTGGATGAGTTCCCGGAGTGTCTGGCCTTTGTACGGGCCGTTGGCGACGCGGCTCTCGGCTCCCGGACGGTCGCTGATTTCCCAGGATTCGCCGATCCGTTTGCCGGCCGGAACAGGTTTCCCGTAGCGGGTGAGGGTGGTTCCGCCCCACACGCGTTCCACCAGGATTGGCTCGAATTTCAGCGGATAAAGCACTTGCAGTCCCTCCGGTTTCTGCGCTAAACTGCAAGCCACAAGGAGGAATTGCAACCTTTTTCAAGGAGGAGGTGCAATCAACTGCTATGGGGAAAAAGTCGAACCATTCTCATGCCCGGGAGATCTGGGCCGTGGCGCTGGTCGGGCTGGCCCTGCTGTTACTGCTGAGTTTGCTGTCGTACAACCCGTTTGACGTGGGCAATTCCGCCGCCGGCGGGCAACGCGCGATCCATAATTTCATCGGCCCGGTCGGTGCCTGGATTGGGTATCTGACATTTTCGACGTGGGGTCTCGGTGGTTACGTGTTGATGGTGGTGCTGGGCGTCATCGGTGGAATGCTGTTGATGGGCCAGGACGTGCCGTGGCGCGGCAAAGTGTGGTCGGGCCTGCTCTTGCTGGTATCGTCGGCGTGCCTGTTGCATCTCGCGCGGTTGGAGAGCGCCCGGCACGCGTTGAACCTCCCCAGCGCCGGCGGATTTGTCGGAATGTTCCTGGGCGATCTCTTTACCCGGCTGCTCGGCACGGCCGGCACGGCCATCATTTTCATCGTGGCGTATCTGATCAGTCTGATTCTGTTGATCAATTTCATGCCGAGTTACTGGGTCGCGATGAGCGTCGAAACGATGGAAGGCGTCTGGAGCGGCCTGCGCAAACCCAAGAAGTCCGATGTCCGGGATGAACTGAAGGAAGAAGAACGCGAGATCAAGATCCGGCAGTACGAGTTGGACCGCGAACTCGGCCGGAAAGAACGTGAAGCCCGCAAGCTCGAAGAGGAAAAGCAACCGGAACCCAAGATCGCCGACTGCAGTCAGGCGTCAGCCAAAGCGGCGGCGGCAGCTACCGCCGAAGCCGAACCGGCGCCCAAGCCGTCGCTCGTCGAAAAACTCACGGAAAAGATCACCCCGAAGAAAGAGAAGCCGGCCCCGGCGCCGAAGCCCAAAGTCGAGAAACCGGTCGTGGATCTGACCCCTTCCGGTCCCTACACGAAGCCGTCGCTGGACTTGCTGGAGCATCCGCCTGCCGGAGCCATGCGCAGCCCCGCCGTTGTCGAGGATTTGAAGCTCAACGCCGAGATTCTGCGGCTGACGCTGGAGGAATTCGGCATCCCCGTGCAGGTCACGGATGTCACCAAAGGCCCGGTGGTCACGCTCTACGAAATGGTTCCCGCGCCCGGCGTCAAAGTGGAGAAGATCTCGTCGCTTTCCAACAACATCGCCTTGGCGATGAAGGCGGTGACCGTGCGCATTCTGACGCCCGTGCCCGGCAAAGGCACGGTGGGCATCGAAGTGCCCAACTCCAAGTCCGCCATCGTCTATCTGCGCGACATGCTGGAGTCCGAGGAATACCGGCACTGCAAAGCGCGCATTCCGGTTGTGCTCGGGCGCGACATTGCCGGCAACGCGATCATTGCCGATCTGGCCGACATGCCGCACATGCTGATTGCCGGGGCGACCGGTTCGGGCAAGACCGTGTGCGTCAACGCGATTCTGGCGAGCCTGCTATTCCGATTCGGCCCGGAAGAGCTCCGCATGGTGCTGATCGACCCGAAGATGGTGGAGATGTCCCAGTACAACGTTCTGCCGCATCTGGTTGTGCCGGTCGTCACCGAAGCCAAGAAGGTCACCCTCGCGTTGCGCTGGTGCATCAACGAGATGGAAAAACGCTTCCAGATTCTCGCCAAAGCCGGCGTCCGCAATATCGCCGCGTTCAACTCCCGGCCGCTCAAACCGATCAAGAAACCGGAACCCGACGCGGCCGCCGAATCGAAGGAAGAAACCGGCGAACTGAAGATCGAAGTCCCGCGCGAAGACGACATTGTCATCCCGGAAAAACTGCCGTACATCATCATCGTCGTGGATGAATTGGCGGACCTGATGCAGCAGGCCGGGGCCGACATCGAGAACGCCATTGCCCGGTTGACTGCGCTGTCCCGCGCCGTCGGCATCCACCTCATCATCGCCACGCAACGGCCCAGTGTGGACGTGATTACTGGTGTGATCAAGGCCAACATCCCGGCCCGCGTGGCGTTTCAGGTGGCCTCCAAACAAGACTCCCGCGTCGTGCTCGACGCCAACGGCGCCGACAAACTCCTCGGCAAAGGCGACATGCTCTACCTGCCGCCCGGTTCCTCCAAACTGATCCGCGCCCAAGGCGTGCTCGTTCAGGACCCGGAAATCCAGCGCCTCTGCGATTTCATCGGGCCACAAGCCAAACCGCAATTCGTCAGCGAGATTCACGAGAAACTGAGCAAGAAGATGATTCTGCCCAGCGACCTCAGCGACGAAGACGAGGAAGACGAAGCGCTCGTCGAACAAGCCCTCGAAGTCATCCGGCAAACTAACCGGGCCAGCGTCTCCGTCCTGCAACGCCGGCTGCGGATCGGCTACACCCGCGCCGCGCGAATCATGGACTTGCTGGAAGAGCGGGGGGTGGTCGGCCCCAACAAAGGCGCCGAGCCCCGCGACATCCTGACGGATTTAGACGCCAAAGTCCCGGCGGAGTAAGGGAGCCCTATGCGCGACCGTCGCCGCGCTGCCGCTTTGTTGTGTGATTGTGCGCCGATCTGCCGGCGCGGATATTTTGTCCCGGCGGTGTGTTGGGGGTGATCGACTCAACTTCGCGCAAGCCCTTGCATTGCAAGGGTGGGGAAGTGGTGGCACGGATGCTACCCGCTTTGAACCAGATTTGCAATTGGCTGCGGGAGATGATGACCCTGCGCAAGGTCTTCATGTCCGACCCGGAAACTGCCAAGCTGCTGGGCGCAAGCGGATAGGAGCGCCATCAGACAAGCCACTTGTCTGCGCGAATTGCCGGTGCTCACAAATCACCGTATTTTCCCCTCGTAACCAGCCGGTGACGTGCCTGATTAGTCGCAGCCCCATTGAAGCGCATTGGGCGATAAGCCGCGGTACTGTTCGGATATAATCTCCGCGCCGCGCGGGCGCGGCCCTGTTGAAGGATCGCGTTTCCATCCACAGCAATCGCCGCATTCATGGATCTCCGCGCCTGCGCATTGCTGTTTTGGCAACGATGGGAGTGTCGCGGCTGCCGGCTATGTTGGGCTTGCGGCATCAGTCTATCGAGATTGTCGGTCTGGGTGTAATCGTCGTTGCCCAGCCGGTAATCGTACCGGTCGGCGTCGCCAACATCTTTACCAACACCGGCCAATCAACCCGTTGCTGTCGGTCACGAGAATCGTCATGAGTTCATCCGCCAAATGGTGAAGTTCAGCACCGTGGCAAAACTGACCCAGAGTAGATAGGGGACGAACAACCAGCCGGCCACCGGTGTGACTCTGCAGAACGCAACCGTTGTGGCGACAATCGTCACCCACAGCGCCACGATGTCCACCAGCGCCCAATCAATCCGGTGCAGCCCGAAGAAGAGCGGCGACCACGCCGCGTTGAGCGCCAGTTGAAAGCCGAAGAACGCGAGCGCACCGCCCCAACCGGCTCGTCGCCACACCAACCATGCCGCTACCGCCATCATCGCATAGAGCGCTGTCCACACCGGCCCGAAGATCCACGACGGAGGATTCCAAGTTGGTTTGGCCACGGTCGCATACCACGTCCGTACTGAACCGCTCGTGGATGCCCCGCTGATTCCAGCAACAGCGAAAGTAACAACCAGAAAGCCAAGCAGAACCAAGGCCTGTCGCATCATGGGCCTCACGCGGTCGCGATCCCAAAATCATCCAGCAAAAGATGGCCGCTGATCTTGGCGGACTCGAAGATGACGGGCAGGCCACTGCCGGGATGCGTGCCGCCGCCGACCAGGTACATCCGCTCGAATTCCTCGAAGCGGTTCTGCGGGCGCAGGTGCAGCATTTGGCCGAGGTTGTGGGCGAGGTTGAACGTCGCGCCCTTGTAGATGCCGACTTTGCTTTCCCAGTCGACCGGGGTCACGACGCGCTCGAAGCGGATGCGCTGCTCGATGTCGTTGATGCCCAGCTTGGCCATCTGCCGCAGCGCCACTTGCCGGTAACGGTCGCGTTCTTTGCTCCAGTCAATGTTCGGGTGCTGGTGGCTGACCGGCAACAGGACGTAGAGCGTGCTGTGCCCAGCGGGCGCGAGCGTCGGGTCGGTTACGCTGGCGTTCTGGACGTAGAACGACGGGTCTTCCGTGAGCACATGCTGGTTCTCGATCTCGTCGAGGTTCTGCCGGTAATTCTTCGTGACGTAAATGTTGTGGTGTGCGAGGTTGTCGTACCGGCCTTCGACGCCGAGGTAGAGCATGAACGTTGAGCACGAGAACTTCTTCTTGGCAATCGTCGCATCCGTCCACCGCCGGCGCAGCCGGTTGGGCACAAGCTTTGTCATCGCGTGACCGAAATCCGCGTTGACCACGACCGCGTCGGCACGGTGTTCGCCGGTCGGGGTGCGGACGCCGACGGACCGGCGACCTTCAAACAGCACTTCCTCGACCGGCTCGTTCAAGCGGATCTTCACGCCGAGTTCGGTGGCGACGCGTGCCATGCCGGTCGAAAGCGCGTTGCAGCCGCCCATCGGGTGAAACACGCCATGTTCGTATTCGAGGAACGACAGAATCGAGAACAGGCTCGGGCACTGGAACGGCGACATGCCGAGATATTTCGACTGGAACGTGAACGCCAGTTGCAACCGCGGATCTTTGAAGTACCCGGCCAACTCGGCGTGCAGCGATTTCCACGGTTTGAGGTACGGCAGCACCGCCAGCAACCGCGCTTGCAGCAGGCTCGTCCAGCCGAGGAATGGCGACTGGAGACACGGCGCGAACTTCTCCAACTTCACCCGGTTGTACGACATGAATCGCCGGAACTGCGGTGCGTCGTCGGGGGCGATCTTCGCGATCTCGGCCACCATCCGTTCGATATCGGGCGTGGCGTTCAACTCGCTGCCCGCGCCGAAGACGAGCCGATATTGCGGGTCGAGCTTCTTCATCGGTACTTCGCGGTGCAGGTCGCGGCCGACGGCAGTGAAAATCTCTTCGAGGATCTGCGGGTAGAGGAAGAACGTCGGCCCGAGGTCAAACCGGTAGCCATCGCCCTCGATGGCTGAGGTGCGTCCGCCGACGCGCGGTTGTTTCTCGATGATCGTGACGTCCAGCCCCGCCTTGGCCAGCAACATCGCCGTTGCCAGTCCGCCCGGCCCCGCGCCGATGATGAGAACTCGCTTTGACATGGTGCTGTTCTACCCTACTTGGTCAGTGTCGACAAGCTCAGTCACCAGTTTCCGAGCTTTTCAGTGCGCGCCACGTGACCACTGCGCCTTCCCGCCGCGAGATCGAGTGGCCGGTAAAGGAACATCGGCAGACACGCCACGCTCAGGCAAGGTCGAAGCGGTCGAGGTTCATGACCTTGTTCCACGCCGCGATGAAGTCTTGGACAAACTTCTTCTCCGCGTCCGCGCTGCCATAGACCTCGGCCAATGCCCGGAGTTGGGAGTGGGCGCCGAATACGAGGTCAACCCGCGTACCGGTCCACTTGACCTTGCCGGTCTGGCGATCGCGGCCTTCAAACACGTCGGAGTCTTTCGCGACGGGCTTCCACTCCGTGCCCATGTCGAGGAGGTTCACGAAGAAGTTATTCGTGAGCGCGCCCGGGCGCTGGGTGAAGACGCCGTGCTTGGTGCCGCCGACGTTGGTGTTCAGCACGCGCATTCCGCCGATGAGCACTGTCATTTCCGGCGCGGTCAAGGTCAGCAATTGCGCCTTGTCCACGAGCAAATGCTCAGCCCCGATGGCGTACCGGGTTTTCTGGTAATTGCGGAAGCCGTCCGCTTTCGGTTCGAGCACGGCGAACGAGGCCGCGTCGGTTTGTTCCGCCGAAGTGTCCATGCGGCCCGGCACGAAGGGCACCGTCACCTTGTAACCGGCATTCTTCGCCGCCTTCTCGATGCCCGCGCAACCGGCCAGCACGATCAGGTCGGCCAGCGAGACCTGCTTGCCGCCCTTGGCCGTCTTGTTGAACGCCTTCTGGATGCCTGCCAACTTCTTGAGCACCTTCGCAAGTTGGGCCGGTTGATTGACCTCCCAATCTTTCTGCGGCGCCAAACGGATGCGGGCGCCGTTCGCGCCACCGCGTTTGTCGGAACCGCGAAACGTCGAGGCCGACGCCCACGCTGTCGAAACCAACTCCGACACGGATAGACCCGACGACAGAATCTTGGCCTTGAGGGCGGCGATTTCTTTCGGTCCAATCAACTTGTGGTTCACCGCGGGAATCGGGTCCTGCCAGATGAGTTCCTCCGTGGGAACCTCCGTGCCGAGATAGCGCGCGCGCGGTCCCATGTCCCGATGCGTCAGCTTGAACCACGCCCGCGCGAACGCGTCGGCGAACTCGTCCGGGTGTTCCATGAACCGCCGCGAGATCTTCTCGTAGGCCGGGTCAAACCGCAGCGACAAGTCGGTGGTCAGCATGGACGGCGCGTGATGCTTCGACTTGTCGTGGGCCTCCGGCACGGTACCCGCGCCGGCACCACCCTTCGGCCGCCACTGCTGCGCGCCGGCAGGACTCTTCGTCAGTTCCCACTCGTACCCAAACAGGTTCCAGAAGAAATTGTTGCTCCACTTCGTCGGCGTGGTCGTCCAAGTGACTTCCAAGCCGCTGGTGATCGTGTCTCCGCCTTTGCCCGTGCGAAAACTGCTCTTCCAGCCGAAGCCCTGTTGCTCGATGGGAGCCGCTTCCGGTTCCGGTCCCACGTGGGTCGCCGGGCCGGCACCGTGAGTCTTGCCGAACGTGTGACCACCGGCGATCAGCGCGACGGTTTCCTCGTCGTTCATCGCCATCCGCGCGAACGTCTCGCGGATATCCTTGGCGGCCGCGACCGGGTCGGGATTGCCGTTCGGGCCTTCCGGGTTGACGTAAATCAGCCCCATCTGCACCGCTGCGAGCGGGTTTTCGAGGTCGCGTTTGCCGGAATACCGTTTGTCTTCCAACCACTTCTCTTCCTTGCCCCAATAGACGTCCTGATCCGGCTCCCAAACATCCTCGCGTCCGCCACCGAACCCGAACGTCTTGAATCCCATCGTTTCCAACGCGACGTTGCCGGCCAAAATCATCAGGTCGGCCCACGAAATCTTGCGGCCATACTTTTGTTTGATCGGCCAGAGTAGCCGCCGCGCCTTGTCCAAGCTGACGTTGTCTGGCCAACTGTTCAGCGGCGCGAACCGCTGCTGACCCCGGCCGCCGCCGCCGCGACCATCACCCATGCGGTACGTGCCGGCGCTGTGCCACGCCATGCGGACGAACAACGGGCCATAGTGCCCAAAGTCCGCCGGCCACCAGTTCTGCGAGTCGGTCATCAGCTTAGCGAGGTCCTTCTTCACCGCCGCGAGATCGAGGCTCTTGAACTCTTTCGCGTAATCGAAGTCCTTGCCCATCGGGTTGGACTTGCAGGAATGCTGGTGCAGAAGTTCGAGCTTCAACTGGTTTGGCCACCAGTCTTGGTTTGTCGTGCCGCTGCCGGCAGTCTGTGTGTGAAACGGACATTTGCTCTCACTGCTCATGATGGTTGTCTCCTTGTTCTTTGTGGTTTTCTTGATTTCTTCGCCGCCTGCCGGCACGCCGCGCACCGGCCGCGAAAATGAATGTGGTAATCCTCGATCTCGAACCCGACCGCGCGCACATCCGGCCACGCAACCTTGTTCAGCCGGGATTCCTCCCAATCAATGACGCCGCCGCAATCGAGGCAGACGAGGTGATGGTGTTGGTGAATCTTCGGGTCGAACCGCGCCACCGAGCCGGGATGGCAGGTCTTGATCAATAGGCCGAGCGTCACGAAGTTGCCGAGAATGCGGTACACCGTCATCCGTGAAATCTCCGGCAACTCCTGGCGCACCGCGGCAAACACTTCATCCGCCGAGGGGTGATCGTCGCGTTCAAGGATGGACTCGAACACCGCCCGGCGCTGCATGGTCACCGGCAGCCCCTTTGCCCGGTGCGTTTGGGAGAACTGCTCCAGACGGCATTGTCGCTCTTCCGTGTTCATTCCGCTCACTGGTGGCGACATTATACTGGATGATACATCATCGCAACTAGAATCTATCCTCAAATCGTTGCCGCACCAGCAACCTTCACCAGCGGCAGTCCGCTGTGTTGAAGATCGCCGCGAAGGATCAGCCGCCCAATAGAAACCGGCAGGCCTTCTTCAAGTTCTCCAGCGAGAGCTTCGGTGGTGGGTACCGGAAACGGGAGTCGAACCATGTTGCGCGTCGCACGATGGTGCGTTGGTGACTGAAACAATCGAAGCTCGCCTTCCCGTGATAGCGGCCCATCCCGCTATCGCCGAGGCCGCCAAATGGCAGCTCCTTGCCGGCAATATGAACCACCGTGTCGTTGATGCACACCCCGCCGCTGCGCGTGCCGGTAAGAACGCGCTCCTGCGTGGCGCGGTCGTTGGTGAACAGGTACAGCGCCAGCGGCGTCGGCCGGTTGCGTAGTTGGACAAGAACGTCATCCAGATTCTCGAACTCCAAGACCGGCAGGATCGGCCCGAAGATTTCGTCTTGCATCACCGGTGAGTCCCACGTTGCATCGGTCAGGATTGTGGGCGGGATGTAGAGGTCAGACGCCTCGCCCGCCGCGAACGCGTTCAGCCGGTCGAAGTGACGGCGATTCACGATGCGCCCGTAATCGGGGCTGCGTTGCGGATTGTCGCCGTAGAACTCGCGCACCGCTTGCCGGAGCGCGTTTACCAACGGTTCACGGATGCTCTGGTCCACGAGGACAAAGTCCGGCGCGACGCAGGTCTGGCCAGCGTTCATGAACTTCCCCCACGCAATACGCCGGGTGGTGACTTCGAGTGGCGCATCGGCGCAGACGATGGCCGGGCATTTGCCGCCGAGTTCGAGCGTGACGGGCGTGAGATGCCGGGCAGCGGCAGTCATAACGGCGCGGCCCACGGCGGTGCTGCCGGTAAAGAAGATGGTGTCGAACTTCTCGCGCAGTAGCGCCTCCGCCACTTGCCGGTCACCTTCGACGACGGTGATGTATTCGGCCGGGAAGGTGTCGGCGATTAGTTTGGCGATGACGGCGGCGGTGTGCGGCGCGAACTCGGACGGTTTGAGAACGACGCAGTTGCCGGCCGCGATTGCGCCGACGAGCGGGGAGAACAGGAGCTGCAACGGATAATTCCACGGGCCGATGATGAGGGCGACGCCGAACGGTTCCGGATGGACAGCGGCCCGACCGGGCCACGCGAGCCACGGCGCGCGACGGCATTGTGGTTGCATCCAGGCCGGTAGGTGTTTGAGCGCGTGGCGGATGTCGCCAAGGATGAAACCGATCTCGGATGTGTAGGCTTCGTGCGGGGATTTGTGGAGATCAGCGTGGAGCGCGTCGAGCAGCGTGGATTCGCGAGCTTCGATGGCGGTTTGCAGCCGGCGGAGTTGTTCCAAACGGAAAGCGACCTGGCGCGTGGCGCCGGTTTGGAAATGTTGGCGTTGGCGGGCGATGAGTGGCGCGCAGTCCATAATTGATGGGTGAATTGTCGGCGGCATCGTGTATCTTCGTCAAGTGATGATTCGGACTATCGTTATGATGTTGCTGGCGCCGGTTTGGGCTTGGACAGCCGAGACCAATCTCACTGTGACCGGTGTGGCGGAGTTCACGATGGCGTATCAGGCTTGGGAGGGCGCGGGATTTGCGAAGGCGGCTGCCACCTTTGCGCGCGCCGGAGATACCGCGACGAATCAGTATTGGCGGGGAACGGCGGAGTTTCACCGGCTGCTGTCCCTCTTGGGTGAACCAACCACGACAACCAACCGGCAGGCGTCGGCCAAGGCGTTGGAGAATGCGGTGGCGGCGTTGCAGCGCGCGATCCAACTCGACCCGTCGCACGGGGAGAGCCATGCGTTGCTGAGCACGGTGTACGGATTGAGTATTGCGGCGAACCCCGCGCGCGGGTTGTGGCTGGGCAAACGCGTGATGGACCAGGAAAAACTCGCCCGCAAACTGAATCCCGACAATCCGCGCGTGTTGTATCTGGCCGGCATGAACCGCTACTATGGCCCATCGTTACTCGGCGGAAAGGACGAAGGACTGAAGTTTTTGTTGGCCGCGGAAAAGTTGTTCGAGGCGGAGGCCGGTAAGCCACAAGCGCCGGTCGAGCCGCGGTGGGGACGGAGCACGTGCCTCGTGTATATCGGCAAGACTTACGACGCCTTGGGCAAACCGGCTGAGGCCGATCAATATTTTCGCAAGGCGCGCGACTTGAATCCGCAGGACAAACTCGCGCGCACGGAATTGGAGAAACGGAAGAAATGAAAAAGAACGTCATCGTCATCGGGGCCGGGCTGGGCGGACTGTCGGCGGCGATCTCGCTGCGGCAGGAAGGTTACGACGTCACGATCCACGAAAAGAACGCGCAGATCGGCGGCAAGCTCAACGTGCTCAAGGAACACGGCTACACGTTCGACCTCGGCCCGTCCATCCTGACGTTGCCGCACATTTTCGAGCGCTTGTTCGAGCGGTCCGGCAAGAAGATGAGCGATTACATCCCGATCCGCACGCTCCGGCCGCACTGGCGCAACTTTTTCGAGGACGGCAAAGTCGTCGACCTTGATCCCGATCCCGCCGTGATGGCCGCCGAGGCGCGCAAGGTCGGCGAAGACCCCGCTAAAGTGCAGCGTTTCCTCGACTATTCCGCCAAACTCTACGACCTCTGCAATGCCGGTTACTTCGAACAGGGGCTCGATACCTCCGACGATTTCAAGAAGTTCTATGGCCTGATGAAGTTTCCGCAGTTCGACCTGTTCCGCTCGATGCACGGCGGCGTGAAACGGTTTCTCAAGACGCCCCAGATGCAGGACATCTTCGACTACTTCATCAAGTACGTCGGCTCGTCGGCTTACCGGGCGCCCGCATTTATGAACTGCCTGCCCACGATCCAGTTCCGGTACGATCTCTGGTATGTGGACGGCGGCCTCTACGGCATCGCGCTCGGCCTGAAACGGCTGATGGAGGAACTCGGCATCACGGTCCACCTCAACAGCGAGACGACCGGCATCCGCACCGCCAACGGCAAGGTCACCGGCATCGTCACCAAGGACGGCGCATTCCACGCCGCTGACATTATTGTCTCCAACATGGAAGTCATCCCCGCCTACCGGGAACTACTCCACGAAGACACCGCGTTCGTGACCAAGCTCGAAAAGAAATATGAGCCGGCCTGCTCCGGTCTCGTGCTCGACCTCGGTCTCGATTGCCGATACCCGCAACTGGCGCATCACAACTTCTTCTTCTCCGGCCACCAGCGCGAACATTTCCGCACCGTGTTCCAGAAACATCAGCTCCCGCCGGACCCGACCATCTACCTCGTCGCCGCGTCGAAGACCGACCCGACGGTCGCCCCGCCCGGCTGCGATTGCCTCAAGATCCTGCCGCACATCCCGTACATCAACGATGAGAAGCCGCTCACCCGCGACGACTATCTCGCGTTCAAGGAACGCATCGTGGACAAGCTTGAACGCATGGGCCTCAAAGACCTCCGCAAACACACCGTGTACGAGCACGTCTGGACGCCGCTCGACATTCGTGCGCAGTACTATTCCAACAAAGGCTCGATCTACGGCGTCGTCACCGACCGTTGGAAAAACCTCGCCTTCAAAGCCCCGAAACAGAGCACGGAGTACCCGAACCTGTTTTTCGTCGGTGGCTCAGTCAACCCCGGTGGCGGCATGCCGATGGTGGTCCTCTGCGGCCAAAACGTGGCCAAGAAAGTCCTCGCGTGGGACAAGGCCGGGAAGTAGCCCCAGATGCCCACGTATGGGCCGAATCACAGTCTGCTATAGCGTACAGCGCTTTGGCCAGCGGCGGCAGATTGCGGCGTTCCGAATGTTAAGAACTCGGCAAACTCGGCCCGGCTGCGCTGGGCTTGAACACTCTTGTCGCGCAAAAGCTGTTCAAGTCTGAGCAAGTTCACAGGCCGCAAAATGATTTCCGCCGTCGAGATGCCGCGAAGCGGGTCTTTGACGAATACCACCTGCTGCCGCGCCGCATGTTCCAAGGTTGGATAAAGAATGGCCGCCCGACGATTACCGCTCTCTTGTCCCAAGGCGTAAAGGGCAAGCTGATACAACATTTCCCGCGGCAAGTGTCTTTCCCAGAGGTCGCGATATTTGGCATCCAGAAGGGCTTCAACCTTGTGATTGCGCAGCACGAGAAAGTCCGGACGAAGCAACGGCGAGCGACGGTTCCGGGGATTATGAGCCGGATCGTATCTGAACACTCCGCGCAATACCCTTTCATCCTGAACCTCATAACCGACGAGGTTCTCGCTAAGAAACCGTGAAAGCAGCGCCTGAAAGAACCGGTTCATGTCGAACAGGAATCCGGCGGCGGGGATGGTGGATGTGGTATCAGTCAAGGCCACGCCCTGTGTGTTCAGAAGCATCTGAATCAAGGTCAGCGCGGGCCGGTAGGCGCTGGTTCGTCGGTCGAGCGAATGCCACGCCTCAGCAAAACCGGCGGCGTCCAGTTGTCTCGGCGTGATTCTTCCGTCAAAACTTTTTGCCAAGCGCCGAACGCGACCGCCTAATTCACGATCCAGCGTCATCCGGGCGGCCATTTCCAACCCACCGTGCAGAACTCGATTCAAGCAGGTATCTTCACTCCGGGGATAATGAACACAGGGCAAAGCCACACCAGCACTGGCAGCGACTTGCATAAACCCAGCGAAATCAATTCGCCCACGCGGGCTGGCGAGCATGGATTCGGTGCGCAGATAGTCTCGATGGAGACCGCGGGAGAACAACTCGGACGACTCGGCGGCCAATTGATGAATCAAGAGGTCCTCAAAACTTGCCTGCGATGTCGCATAGCCAACCTCATCGAACAATTGTAGGTGCCGTAGCCGGTAGGCGTAGCGGAGCAGATTCATCAACGGCACACCCGAAATCTTTGGCCTAATGGTGATCAGTAGTTCGCCCAAGGCGAACCGCCCGACAAACGATGACGCACGGAGTTGTAGACCGCGTGCCAGTTCAAGGATCTCAATGCGACCGTCGCGGGTGAGCGTCTCGGCCAAACGCTGGGCCGCCGGGTAATTGGCCAACACCGGCCCCGCCAACGGGCTTCCCTTGGTTGGCTCCTTGGTTTCCCACTCAGTCAAATTGACTAGCTGCGTGGTCATTTGGCTGGTTCTTCAGGCTCCTCCTCCGGTTCGGGAGCCGGCGTCAATTGGGCAACCGCTTCAATCGTCGTGGATAATTCCGGGGTGGGTGCCAGCAATGCCTGAATCAAATCCTGCCGACGAGCCGGCAGGAACAGTTCCTCGCGCACCCGTTGCCGTTCGCCATCCACCATCGCTCCACCCAGAATTTCCGTGAGTGCGCCATAATCCTCGTAACAATATTCTTCAAGCAGCGGAATGATGTCCTCGGCGATGATGCGGGTGAACTTCGCGAAGTCCGTGACCGGTTTGCCTTTGTCATCCATCAAATAGGCATGGCCAATTTGCAGGTTGCGGGCGTCTTTGCCGATATGTTCACGGATGCGTGCATTCAATGCATCGAGCCACTGCCCTAGGGGAATGGCTTCGCCTGCAACGGCACCGGCAAGCGTTGACGAATCTGGCATCAACTCGACAAACCCAAACCGCCGCCGCAAGGCGGTATCAAGCAAGGCGATTGAACGGTCTGCCGTATTCATGGTGCCGATGACCAGGACATTGGCTGGCACCGAGAACCTGTCGCCGGATAACGGCAAGATCACTTCCTGTCCGCGCTTGTTCTTTTCGAGAAGCGTGAGCAACTCGCCAAAAATGCGCGGGATGTCACCACGATTGATTTCGTCAATTAGCAGAATGAACCTTTCTTCCGCAGCAGCGGCATCGCGGCAGAGCTTCTTGAAAATACCGTCGCGCTTTTCAAAGACCAACTGGCCGCCTGTGCCCTGACGTGGGCGATAGCCCTCTATAAAATCCTCATATCCGAAGGCGGGATGAAATGTGCAACAGCGCAGCAGGCCACAATTTGAGCCATCGCCGTTGACGGTCGTTTTCTGTTCGGGGGTGAGATTCGCATACAGACACCCAAAGGCTCCAATGGCCGCCAAGTCTAGTGCCGTCTGTTTCCCCCAATAGGTCTTGCCTGTGCCCGGCGGCCCGTAGAGAATGGCTTGGCCTTTCCGTTCCAAGATCGCCTGCAACTTGCCTGGAATGATGCCTTCCAAACGTACAATTTTACGAAGGGGCTTCGGTTGGGACGAGGTTGGCGTGACCGGCACGGGCGTCGCAGGCAACGACGGTTCCAATAAATGTCGCTCCACGGCCACAAGGTTTCGATCATCCTTGCGTAATTTCCAGACCGTCGTTCGCAATCCTTCCGTGACCGGCAGTTTCCATTCGGGGGGCGTGTGCCACTCCACCTGGCGACGGTGGGGTGCATCTTCCGGCTGCGTCGCGTCATAACGATAAGGGCCTTTGACCAGACCGATACCCAGGATTTTTTCGCCATCCGCCGCAAGTACCACGTCATTTTCATCCATGTCCTTGGCAAAGTTCCGAATTTCACCGGCTTTGCGCGACGCGACATTAGGCTCATTCTGATATTCTTTAATCAGCATGGCTGCGATTGTTCCCTTCACATCGTCGCCGGTGAGCACACTGGATAAATCTCCCAACTCCGCCCAGCCAACGGCCGCATAGCCGCCGGCTTTCATGTCTGGCCAGATATTCTGAGCGTCTCCTCCTTCACCTAATTTGGTGCCAATCCGCCAATACTTGACTGGAGTACCATTCCGTTCATTGAGCGCACCGGTCAGGTGATTCATGGGCAAACCCATTTGATTCGCCAAACTGACGAAGCGTCCGGCAGAGACATACAGGCCAGATTGTGCTGGCGGCAATTGAAGCAATTTAATGAGATTGTGCCGTTGGAAATACTCGGCGTGAAAATCGTCCAGTTTGTCCGGAAAGAGCAAACTCACATACTTGTGCCCCCAAGCCAAGCGGCACACATCCGGCGCGACCTCGTCCAATTTGCTCTGCAATGCCAAATATGCCTGGTCGTCCGCTCCGGCTGGCATATCCTGCAATACGGCCACGGCGGCGACTAACTGGTCTCGATGCTTCCGGGCCATATTGATGGCCTCACCTATCGGCAACGTTGTTTGGTTTTGTGGATGCCCAGTCATCCATTCACCGGAATCTTTGCTTTTGTAGAGGCCGAACTTGAGCGCGCTACCGCCCATGATGCTGCCGAATTGACGGGTGGGAAATTCCTCGTCGCTCTTGAACTCCAGCCAATAAACGAGGCTGTCGTAGTTGCCGTGGGCATGCATGGTGTTAAGCAGCGACTCGCCATCCAGACTCTTGAGGCGCTCCGGGCCGAAACGGTCCCGGAATAACGCGTAGTATCCTGTCAATCGTTCTTTGGTCAGTAGTTCGCCACGCTTGAGGAGTGATTCGTGGCACAGTCGCAGGGACTGTTGAACCCGTTCATCCAAGGGGTTGTCAATTGATGGCATGGCTGGTCTCCTCTCGTTCTGTTTTAGGTAAGCAATTGCGGTAAGACTACGCCCGGCAGCGATGTGCGACAAGCGCGAAGGCGATTGCGAACACGATTTTCTATGGTGCGGATTGTTCGGCCATGCCAGAAGGTGTAGAAAAGAGGCACGGATGCAACTTTCCATCATCATCCCGTCACGGAATGAAGAGCACAACCTGCCGGTGTTGCTGCGCTCCATCAACGCGCAGTCATCCCGCCCGCTGGAAGTCCTCGTCGTGGACGATGGCTCGACTGATCGCACTGCGGCCGTCGCTCGTGAATTCGATGCGACGGTAATTGCGTCCCAGCCGTTGCCGGATGGCTGGCGCGGGAAGACGTGGGCGTGTCACCAGGGCGCGCAGGCGGCGCGTGGCGAATTGTTTCTGTTTCTCGACGCGGACACTTGGTTCGAGCCGGACGGGTTAGCGAAGATTCTCGCCAACTACACCGGCGGGGCGTTGTCGGTCGGACCGTATCACGCGGTCCGGCAGCCCTACGAACAGCTTTCGGCATTCTTCAATCTGGTGATGACGGCGGGCACGGTGCCGGGCGGGTTGTTTGGACAGATGTTGCTGGTGGACCAGGAGAGTTACCGGCGCGTCGGCGGACACGCGGCAGTGAAAGGGCGGACGCTGGAGAATTTTTTTCTGGCGTCGCTGTTTCGTCAAGCCGGTATTCCCGTGCGCAGCGTGACCGGCAAGGGGAAGCTGGCGTTTCGGATGTATCCGAACGGACTGCGCGAGTTGGTGGAGGGATGGACGAAAGGGTTTGCGTCGGGTGCGGGACAGACGCCGAAGCCGCGGTTGCTGTTGATCGTGGCGTGGATGATTGGGTTGATGTTGCCGGTGGTGTTGCTGCCGTTCACGGTTTGGGCGGCGGTGGCGTATGCGCTGTGCGCGGTGCACGTTGGGTGGGTCAGCCGACAGGTGGGCGCGTTTCGGTGGTACGCGACGTTCCTGTACCCGGTGCCGCTGATTTTTTTCTTCGTGGTGTTCACCCGGTCGGCGTTGCGGTCCGGCAAACAAGTGACGTGGAAAGGACGCGCGATTCGTGCTGATTGAACTTCCCATCGCGTGGATCATCATGCTCAACGTCGGAGGCTGGCTGGTCATCCAACTCGGCTTGGCGTGGGCGTTCATGAAGATGCCGGTGGTGTGGTTCAAGTCCAGTCCGCCGCGCGCTTGGGAACGCGGCGGCCGGTTCTACGAGCAGGTATTCGCCATCAAGCGCTGGAAAGATTATCTGCCCGATGCCGCCCGCTGGTTTACCGGTGGGTTTGCGAAAGGCGAACTGGCCGGCAAGGGCGCGGACTACTGGGAGCGGTTCAGCCGTGAGACGTGGCGCGGGGAATTGTGTCACTGGTGCGCCATCGCCTGCGCGCCGGTATTCTTCCTCTGGAATCCGTGGTGGGGCGACGTGATCATTGTCGCCTACGCCGTCGCCGCGAATCTGCCGTGCATTCTCGCGCAGCGTTACAACCGTTGCCGGCTGGCGCGGCTGATTTCCCGCAACATGCCGGCGAAGACCAGTTGATGCAGCGGCCAGACGGCGTACCAGTAGAGCAACCCCCACAAGCCGACCGGGTCGAAGATGGCCGTTTGGCGAATCACCGCGCCTGAGTCCGCCGGTTGGACGACGAACTCCAGCCACGCGCGGCCCGGCACCTTCATTTCCGCCGCCAACAACAACCGCCGGTCCGGCTCCAGTGATTCCACGCGCCAACAATCCACCGGATCGCCGACGCGCAGTGTTGCTGCGTCGCGCCGGCCGCGCCGCATCCCGACGCCGCCGACTAGCAAATCCAACCCGCCGCGCAACGTCCACAACCAATCGGCGTAATACCAACCGTTCGCGCCGCCGATCCGTTCGATCGGGGCAAACGCCTGTGCGGGGCTGACCGGCACGGTCACTTGCCGCGCGTCCACGAGCCGGTTGCCGAAGCGCACGCCGCCCCAGTGCCGTTCACTGCCGGCGGCGCTGACGGCGTCGGACCAACGCGTCTGGGCGCATTCACGGTCCTCGTTGCGCAGCGCGCGCGTGACCGCTTCCCGCATCCCGACCGGCTCGATGGGAAACGCGCGTCGCGCCGCGTCGTCGCGCACGACCGTCGGGTGTTGGATGCTGGCTATCAACTTGCGCCCGACGCGCGCGTACAACGGCGTCACCAGCCCCAGCCACAAGCTCGACAACCGTGGCGTCAGCACCGGCACGGGAATCATCCAGCGCCGCAGGCCGCGTTGCCGGGCGTACTCGCGCATCACGTCCGCATACGACACCACATCCGGCCCGCCGACTTCAAACGTCGCCGAGCCTATTCCCGGCAACTCCCGCGCCGCGACCAAATACGCCAGCATGTCGTTGATTGCAATCGGCTGTGCCAACACGCGCACCCAGCGCGGCGTCACCATCACCGGCAACCGCTCCACCAACGCGCGCACCAGTTCAAATGACAGGCTGCCGGACCCGATGACAATCGAGGCCCGAAACTCGATGACCGGTATGCCCGACGCCCGCAACAGTTCACCCACCTCGTGCCGGCTCCGCAAATGCGGCGAAAGTTCATCCACATCCTCGCCGAGTCCGCCGAGATAAACGATTCGGCGCACGCCCGCTTCCCGGGCCGCCGCCGAAAAATTCCGCGCCGCTTGCCGGTCTTGCTCCTCAAAATTGCCGGTCGATCCCATCGAGTGCACGAGGTAATACGCCACGTCCACGCCCTGCATAGCCGACAGCAAGGAAGTCGCGTCGAGCACATCGCCGCGCGCGAGTTCGGTCTGTGGCCCGACGCGCGACTGCAAGAACTCCGGCCGCCGCGCCAAGCAGCGTATCCGGCAACCGTGTTCTTCGAGCCGGCGCAACAACCGGCCCCCGACATAGCCGGTCGCGCCAGTGAGCAGAACAAGTGATGGTTGCATGACGCGAGAACGATACCACATCTTGCGAGCGTTCCGTCGCCCTGGTTGGCCAACGCGCAACAGCCTGCTATAGTCTAGCCATGAAACGCATTGAAGAAGTTGCCAGTTACATGAACTTGCTTGCCGCCATGGAACGCGCGTTGCAGGGCGCGAACATCCCGATCATCATCACCGAAGCCGGGTTGAAACGGCCCGGTCCGCGCATCGTATTTGCCAACCGAGCCTTCTGCGCCAGCACCCGCTACTCCGAGAAGGAACTCCTCGGCCAGACGCCCCGCATCCTGCAAGGCCCGCGTACCGATGTGGAAGTGCTAAAGCGACTCGCGGAGCGGTTGAAAAACGGCGAGCCGTTCACCGGCCAGACGATCAACTACCGCAAAGACGGGACGACGTATCTCGCCTCGTGGAACATTAGCCCGATCTGCGACGACAACGGCTACATCACCCACTACGTCTCATTCCAGTTGCACACCGCTGCCCCGCGCACCTAACCGGCCCGCAAGCGTGTTGCCTGGCGCTGGATCACGGCACGCTGGCCGGGGTCGAGCCGGTCGAGATTTTTCAGCTGCAACATCATCCGCGTGTTCTTGCGCAACAATTTTTCGTGGCGCATCAGAAAATCCCAGTACAATGTTGTGAACGGACACGCCTCGGGGCCGGTCGCCTTCTCGGGCTTGAACTGGCAACCCGCGCAGTAGTTGCTCATCCGCTGGATGTATTTCCCCGTCGCGACGTAGGGTTTCGACGCCATCACGCCGCCGTCGGCGTACTGCGACATGCCGAGCACGTTTGGCAACTCGACCCATTCCACCGCGTCCACGTACACCGCAAGATACCACTGATGGACCTCGACCGGATCTACGCCGAGCAGCAGCGCGTACAACCCGGTCACCATCAACCGCTGGATGTGATGCGCAAACCCGTACTCCAACGTCTGCCCAATCACCTCGCGCAAACAATTCATCTCCGTCGCGCCCGTCCAATAGAATGCCGGCAATGGCTGCGTCGCGCCCAGCACGTTCCGTTCGGCGTACCCCGGCATGAATTGCCAGTACACGCCCCGCACATACTCCCGCCACCCGATAATCTGCCGCACAAATCCCTCGACCGCCGGCAGCGAGGCTTGCCGGTTTTCGTAAGCTTTCAACGCCACGGCCACGACCTCGCGCGGGTCGAGCAACTTCAGATTGATCGCCGCGCTGATCCGCGAGTGATACAAATACGGCTCACCCGTCCACATCGCGTCCTCGTACTGGCCGAAGTCCGGCAGCCGGTTCGCGATGAAATCTTCCAGCGCCTGCTGCGCCTGCTTGCGCGTCACCGGCCAGTCGAACTTTTTCAGACTGCCGGGATGCTTCGCAAATTTCTTCTCCACCAACGCCAACACCGCGCGCGTCACCGCATCCGGCTTGAACGCGCGCGTCACCGGTACCTGTCCCGGCCCTGCCTTGCCGAACGCGCCCCGGTTCTCAGTATCATAATTCCACGTGCCGCCGACCGGTTGATCGCCGTCCATCAACACGCCATGTTTGCGTCGCATCTCCCGGTAGAAAAACTCCATCCGCAACTGCTTTCGCCCGGCTGCGTGCGCCGCAAACTCCTCATGCAAACACAGAAAATGCCGGTCTGGTCGAATCTCCAACCCCGGTATCGCTCGCCGCAATTCCTCCCGCACCCGCCACTCGCCCGGCTCGACGACGATGACTTTCGACGGTTTCAGATGCGGAATCGAACGCGCGAGTTCTTTGCCAAACGTAGAATCGGTCAGTTCCGAGTAGTGCACCGTGACGCCGCGGTTGCGCAACTCGTCGCGGAAATGTCGCATCGCCGCGAGGAAGATCGCGATGCGCGCCTTGTGCGACCAGACGTGCTCAGCCTCACCGGTCACCTCCGCCATCCAAACCGCGTCCTGCTTCGTATCGAAGCCGTCCAATGCGGCCGACTTCGAGTCGAGTTGATCACCCAGAATAATGACAAGGTTTCTCATGGCGACTTCTCGGTCAGCTCGCGCACCCGCGCGGCATCGAGTTGGCCGACGCTGCGCGATTGTTCCTTGCCGGCCGCGTCAAAGAGAATAGATGTTGGCGTGAATTCGATTCCATATTGCTCGACGAGTTGCCGGCCTTCGTTGCTTTGAATGTCCACACGCCGGACGATCAGCTTACCGCGCAACTCATTCTCCAAACGATCCACTGCCGGCTTCATCGCGACGCAACCGAGGCAGTAGGGCGATTGCACCTCCAGCAACAGCGGCTGGCCGGCAACCTGCATGACCGGCCGAGCGACCGGCCGCAACGCCAACCACGCGCTGATGTAAACCGCCATCACCCCGGCCAGAACCCACCACTGCCCCCGGCGACGAACTGCCGAGAACACAATCACGAAAATCAAAACGCCGATGCTAGGAGCGGAGTAGTGATTGAAGAATTGCATGTCAGCCTCGCAGTCGCGGCCAGAACATACCAGTCGTGGTCTGGTACCGGCGATACTCTTCCCCAAACTGGGCGAGCGCATCGGCTTCCTCTTGTTTGGCCAGCCGGTAATACACTGCAACCAACACCGGCAACATCAGCACTGTGATCAACGTCGGCCAGTTGACGATGCTGCCAATCAAAAACAGGAAGAACCCGGTGTACTGCGGATGCCGGATCCGCCGGTACAGGCTGGTGTTCACCAGCCGGCCCTGCCCTCGGTAAATCTGCCGCCAGCCGATGATGCCCAGCACCGCGCCGGCCACGATGAGCAACTGGCCGGTCACATCACACGCAATCGCGCCCCACTCGCCCCAGCCAAACAGATACGCCTACGCATGCCCGCGAAAATGTTCCGTCGCGAACTCGCTCTTTCCGGTCAGCCACGCCACCAGATACATCGTCAGCGGCAACCCATACATCTCGGCGTACAACGCGATCACCCAGCCCTGCGCCACACCGGCCGACTGCCATTCCGCCCGGCGCCGCGGCCGCAAGATGCCAAGAATGAAGACCCCCACCAGCACGATGTAGAACGCCACCAAGAACCAGTTGTGGTAGCCAACCCAAAATGCTTCGCTCAATTTCACGGTGTCCTAACCATTCTTCTTCGCATCTGTCACAAGTTGCCTCGGTCGCGCACCTCGTTACCCACCGGGGTGAGTATTCTGACGACCGATGACCGGCTGGATGTGTTTCGCAATAAAGTCGATCATCAACGGGTCGGACATCATCGGCGGAGAGATTTCCCAAGTCACGCCGGGATATTTCTTCAGGGTCTGCTCGAAGATGAACGGGATGTCCTCCTGCAAGTGTGTGCCGGGGACGAGGAAGAACGCGTAGCCGAAAATGTGGGTGCAGCCCTGTCGGACCAATTTCTTCAGGGCGACCGGAATCAACGGTTTCCCGAGTTCCATGAAGCACGGTTCGATATGCGGGTAGCCGAGCCGTTCACGGAGTTGTTCGACCAGCTTGACCATGATGTCGTTGCCGGTCTTGAGACGTGAACCGTGGGTGAAGATAATGATGCCGGTCTTCGTGTTCATGCCCTGTTCCTTTTGAGTGCGGTCAGCGCACGTTCTCGCGCAATGGCATGATCGAGAATCGGCGGGACGGTTTCTTTCATCCAGCGGCGGATGTAGGTGTTCTGCGGATCGAACTTCTCGGCCTGTGTGGCCGGGTTGAAGATGCGGAAGAACGGCGCGGCGTCCGCCCCACAGCCGGCTGCCCACTGCCAGCCGAGCGTATTGTTGGCGAGGTCGGCATCCACCAACGTATCCCAAAACCAGCGCGCGCCAGCCTGCCACGGTAGGAGCAGGTCCTTGACAAGGAATGAAGCGACCACCATGCGGATGCGATTGTGCATCCAGCCGGTCGTCCACAATTCTCTCAGGCCGGCATCCACGAGTGGGAAACCGGTGCGTCCGCGTTGCCAAGCCTTCAGCCCGTTGGCGTCATTGCGCCATGGAAAACTGCCAAACGCGGGCCGCAGCGGCTGCTCTGGCGTGTGCGGGAAATGGTAGAGCAGATGATGAGCAAACTCGCGCCAGACCAGTTGCCGGCGGTAAGGTTCAGTCTTCGCCGCCGCCCACACTTGCCGGGGTGAGATCTCGCCGAAGTGGAGATGCGGTGACAACCGTGACGTGCCCGGCCTGTCGGGTCGGTCGCGGTTAACAGCATAACCGGCTTCCGTGCTGGCGACGAATCGACGCAGTTCCTTCAGCGCGCCGGCTTCGCCGGGCTGCCAAGCAAACCCACTCGCCCAGTTGCGCTTGGGCAACAAATCGAGATCGCCAACCTTTAACGAAGCCGGCCACGTCTTCGGACCGGCAAGGCGTGGCGTCCCCGCGAGCTTTTTGTTGATCCCATTCGCAACGCAGGCCCGCCAAAACGGAGTGAAGACGCGATACGGCTCACCGCTCCCATTCTTGATTTCCCACGGCTCGAACAACAGCGCCGAGTTGAAACTCTCGACTTGCAGACCGTCAGCGAGAAGAGCTTGCTTGACCTTGGTGTCGCGGGCAGTGAGGGCGGGTTCGTACCGGCGATTCCAGAAGACGGCGGTTGCGCCGGTTTCCCTCACGAGTTGACGAAGCGCGGCGAGAGATGGGCCGCGGCGAACCACAAGACCGCCGAGATCAGCGGCGAGCGACTCGAGCGAATGATGCAGCCACCAGCGGCTCGCCGCCCCCGGTGGCCATGCGCCTTCTTCGCCGGGAGCCCAGATGAATACCGGGATAATCGGTCCGCCACGCTGCACGGCGGCAGCAAGAGCTGGGTTGTCGTTCCGCCGGAGATCAAGCCGGAACCAAACGATGGACACCTCGTGTTTCATCTATAAATCTCTCCCAGCCGACGCTGCCGGTATGCGAAGATCTTCGCCAAGTCGCGCCGAACAAACAGCCGCTCAACCAGTTCTCCGCCAAAGACCGCGTACTGAACTCGGTCGCGCACGAGAGTGCCGCCGCCATGTTCTTCAAAAGTGTGTTCGTGAATCCAAGTGCGATACGGGCCGCGGCGTTGTTCGTCCACAAAGCGGTGCGGCGGTTGCCACGCGGTGATTTCACTCTGCCACCGCAACGGCAACCCGCGCAACCGAAGCCGGTATTCAATCCGCACGCCGACCCGCAGTGCGCTGGGCCGCGGCGTGAGGATTTCGAACCGCAACCACGGCGGCGTGATGACATCGAGATTACCGGCATCGGCAAAGAACGGGAACACCTCGCCCAGAGGCCGCGGCAGCCGTTGCGTAGCGGTCAGTGTGAACAAACTGTCTTGCCGGCCAAAGCAAATCGTGGGCGCGTTCATGGCCGACACTGTATCACGTTTGTGTCACCGCAGGCGTAGTTCCTTGTCCTCGTAACTCAACGCGGAAAGTTAGTTGATTGACCGGTAGGCGCAGCGACTATTCGGAGACTCGTGTCGCGGTCGCTTCACTCACGTCGTTCCGCGGCCCCCGACACGCGCCGCGACGGGCTGGTTCATCGGCGGTCCGTGCCGGCTCTCGTCGCGGTCGGCAGAGACGACCATTCGTCCGTTCCACCCGCCACTCCGGACGCCGGCACCGACCGCTTTCCCACTTCGCTTGGCGTCACCGGTACCGAAGCATCGGCTGGGGGGCAACTGGCGGCGTGCCTTGCGCCTCGATTATATGGCTCGCTCGCGCCGTCAAGGTTGTGCGTCCCCCGTGCCCCTGACGCCTCCACCATTGACCGCACTCGCTTCGCCATGAGGAGGCGCTTAAGAGTCATGCTCGCGCTCTACACGCCCTGGGCTGAGTTCGCATGAATCCATCAGGGAATGTGCCCAGAATGAATTCTTCAGGGGTGCGATGATGCATCCCCCGGTTTGCGGGAATCGCGCACGGCCTCCAATAGGAACAGATCCGGAGCATCTTCACTCGATAGGCGACGAAACCCACTCTGACTGAGCAGGGATGGCCATTCGGCGCACGACGGCAACCGGTCGTGGCAAACCGGACCGGCTATGCCTTGATGGAATTCGTTGATTTGGGTGCTACCGGCCAAATGCAGCACCAACAGCCGTCCGCCGAGCCGCAACGCAGCAGCGAGATGGTGAAGCGCGGCGAGTTGGTCGCGAAAGTGGGGGAACACGTGAAAACAGAAAGCGACATCAAACGCATCGGCTTTGGGCGTCTCATGGCAGATGTCCAGGCAACGAAATTCCGCGGCGAATCCTTTGACTTGCGCTTGCGCGAGCATTGCCGGTGAGAAATCCATGGCCAGCACACGACCGGGACGGACACAATTGACCAGCCAGCCGGTCACCAACCCGGTGCCGCAGCCGACTTCGAGCACATCCATGCCGGGCCGCAACCCGAGCCGAGACTGCAACGCCGTCAGCCGTTCCAGGGTCCGCGTGTTGGCTTCGGCGTCGGCCTCCCAGCGGGGCGCATGATTGTCAAAGAAACCGATACGGAGATCGTGGTGGTGATGCGAGTCATGAGGTTTCATTTTGAGACTCCTATGGCGTGAAATCGTGAACGGCAGTTTCACTGCCGCGATGCCGGCAGCCAGTAACACCAGCCCTGACGAAAACAATACAATGACTGCGCCGCTTGGCAGATCGGTGAGGGCGGCGATGAGGAATCCGCCCAGCCCGCTCAACGCGCCAAGCAACGCCGCCAATGCCAGAGCGCGACCGCAACCTTTTACCAGTTGAAACGCCGCTGCGGCGGGGTTAGTGATCAGACTGTAAATCATCAGACCGCCCACGGTCTGGAAGTTCACCGTCAACACAGCGGCGGTCAGTACGAGGAAACCGGTCCAGACCGCGTGAGCCGGGATGCCGGCGGCGGTCGCGGTTTCGCGGGAAAACATGATCGCCCGTAGTTCCTTGAAAAACAGTAGCAGAAACGCCACCAGCACTGTCGTCACCGTGAGCATCAACGCGACATCGCGCCACCGGCAGAAGTTCAGGCTGCCCCACAACAGGCTGCGCACGTCGTTGTCGCTGCGGCCAAGGATGCCGAGTAGACCGATGCCCACGAACGCCAGTCCCATCGTTGCCGAGAACAAGAAACCGAGCACGACATTGTCGTCGAGGTGCACGCGTTGGGGATTCAAGAGCCCCAGCAGCAAGGCGGTGAGCACCGCAGCCGCCAGTGCGGGAATCAACAGCGTCTGACCTTGCAGCCCGGCCAACGCCCCAAACACCGCGCCGGCCAGCGCCGCGTGCGCCACGCATACGCCAAGAAACGGAATTCGCATCCCGACAATGAACACGCCGAGCAATCCACTCGACGCGCCCGCGATCACGCCGCCCACCATCACTGGCGCCCAAAACATCAGGTCCATCAGCGCGCCCCTCCTCCCGGTACGACAGCATGCCGCCCCTGTTGATGAACCACAGTCAGCCCGGCTCCGTACAATTCAGCAATCCGCTCCGGCGTGAACACCGCTGCCGGCGATCCGCGCGCCAGCACTTGTCCGCAGTGCAGCAGTATCACTCGATGGCAACAGGCAGGCAACACTTCGAGTTCGTGACAGACCAACACCACCGCCAACCGGGTCTGTTCATAGAGCGATTGGATCGTTTCAACCATCCGTTCCCGCCAGCCGAGATCGAGGTTAGCCGTCGGTTCATCCAGCAACAACAGGCGTGGTTCCTGAACCATCGCACGGGCAATCATCACCTTGCGCTGTTCACCACCGGAGATTTCGCCGAACCCGCGCCGCGCCAATGCCGCGATGCCCAAGCGTGTCAACCACTCGTCCACAATCTGCCAGTCGGCCCGGCTCAATGGACGCAACAGCCCGGCTTTGCCGGTGCGGCCAATCGCGACCACTTCGCGTACCGTCAACGGCAGTTCGCCGCGCGCCGGCACCATCTGCGGCACGTAACCGATCTCACGGCGCAGACGGAGCAACGCACCGCCGTGGAGTGAGCCGAGCGGTTGCCCGAGCACGCGCACATCGCCGGTCACCGTTGGCTGCATTCCCAGACAGGCACGCAACAACGTGCTCTTGCCCGCGCCGTTCGGCCCCATGATTGCCAGAAGTTCGCCATTGGCCAACGAAAGTTCATCCACCGCGAGCACGGTTCGCGCCCCGGCCGTCACGCGCACGCCACGGAGAGACACGGCGCTTTCACTCATGACCTGTGCGCCCGGAGTAACGCCATAACATTGCCCTCCACCAATTCGTCGAACGACACGCGACCGTTGCTCAACTCCGGGAAGTTGCCGAACACCACCACACGCGCGCCCAACCGCTCCGCCAGCGCATCCGCCGTGCGCCGACCTTCCGGCAGGTTGGCGATAATCAGTTTCACGGAGGCGGACTGCCCGGCGACAATGGCCGCGTCCAACTCACTGACACGCGCCGCGTCGGCTGGACGAAATTCCGCCGCGACCTTCAAGCCGAGCCACGCGCAGAAATCTTTCTGGTGGGCGCTGGCCAGTACCGGTTGCCCGGCCGAGCCGGCTTGCGCGATTTGCTGTTTCGCCCACGCCGCCCGTTTCTCCAACCGCCCCGTGATTTGCTGTAACCGTCGTTTCGCTTCCGGCGGCGACAACCAGCCACCGGCCACCAACCCATCGGCCACCTGACGGCAAGCTGTTGCATGGCTTTCCGTCAGGCACAAACCGCCAGGGACGGATACGGAAACAATCGTCGGCCGGTTCGCCCCGCTCGGACTGATCTTCTCATCAAGCGACCCTTGAAACTCGAAGCGCAGTAGCATCCGGCACGATTGCAGGTCGGTGACCTGGCTTGGTCGCAGATCGAAATGACCCGGACACATTCCCGGCTCTGCGAGGCGGATGATCGTCACGTCGTCACCAAGTAAGTCGCGGGCGGCGCTTTCCAAATAGGTGTTGGCGACCCCCAGTTTCGGGCCGCTGGTAGCCGGCCCCGACGGTCGGCATCCCAACGGCAACAGCGCCAGCAGCAGCAAGCACCACCATGACCGGTAACGCTGCATCAGAAGGTCACGCGGACGCCGCCCATGCCGTTGATGCCGGGCATTGGGTAGCCGGGTTTTTGCTGGTAGGCGGCATCCGTGAGATTCTCACCGGCGATGAACACTTGACCAGCGAGATGCCAGCTTGGCAACTGAAAGTCATAGCTCAGCCTGGCATTTACCAGAAAGTAAGAACTGATTTGACTGGTGTTGATCGCGTTGATGTCACGGTCACGCGAGAGCGCGGCTTGGTCGCCAACGTACTGGCTGTCCACGCTGAGACGGAAGTGCCGGAGGAATCGGTAGGTCGCGCCGGCACTGGCGGTCCATTGGGGCGCGTACGGCAGGTCACTGGGATTGGCTTTGAGCACGGTAAAGCCGCCGAACAACGCCAGGTTCTCAACCGGCGTGACCGTCAACGTCGTTTCCAGACCTTCGGTGCGAAAACTGCCGATGTTCTTCCAGACCGGCGGGAATGGCGGATAGGTGAGGACGATTCGGTCATGGCCACCGTCGTAGAACAGCGTCAGGTCGAGCTTGGCGAACTTGCCAACGCGCTGACTCCCACCGACCTCGTAATGGTCGAGCGTCTCGGGATTCAGTTTGTGTCCCAGATTATTGCCGGGTGGGAACGCATCAACAAATATGCCGGGATAGTTGACGCCGCGCGCGTACGACGCATGAAACTCCGTCTCCTTGACGCCGAGCACGAGCCCGGCTTGAGGCGCAACCTCGTCGGCAAAAACGTCATGATTGAAATACCGGAACCCGGCCGACGGTTGGAGGTAAACGTCGTTCTTGAAATCCCATTGCTGACTGAGCGACGCGTACGGCGAAATAATCCGAAACGTCTCGCGCGGAAAGACGGTGAGCGTGCCGGCTGTCACGTCGTTGTACTTGCCGCTGATGAAATCCACGTCCACACCGGTCATGAGTTCGCCACCGTCCCACGGATTGAAAGTCTCGCGCGTCTTGACGCCGTAATTGTCGTAGTCAGTCAGCGTGTTCTCATCATTCACTTTTGTGGTGGAGTCGTACTGGTTAAACCAATTCAACGTGCCGCCGTTCCAATACGCCTTCACATAGCCGTCCACCCGCTCATAATGATTTGCTAGGGTGACGATGGTGAGGTAATCGTCGTCGTTAAACCGCCCGTTGCTGTACACCTGCGATGGCGGGACGAGACTCGGCGACGGACCGGGATCGTCGGCCCAGTTGTCCGTGCGGTTGAACACCAAGTGCGCTTCCCAATTCGAGTTCAGCGCGTAGCCAATTCGTCCAAAGTAGTTCTGCAACTCGCCATCAGCATGCGGCCTGTTACCGTCGGAGGAGCGGTAACTTTGGAGCAGGTAATAGTCTAGGTTGTCCACCTTCCCGCCGTGCTCGGCGACTTCGACCACGGTGTTGTAAGACCCGCCGGCGAGTTGCAGGCTGGTGGTGAAGCCCGGATCGGTCTGGCGTTTGGTGATTAAGTCCACCACGCCGAACGCCATGTTGCCGTACAACACCGGCTGCGCGCCCTTGTACACGTCAATACGCTGGGCGATGTCCACGCTGAGCATATCCAACAGCGGATGCGTCCAGAGACTGTTGAAGTTCGCGATGCCGTCAATCGCCAACTGGATCTCCGCGCCGGGCCGGGCTGCGCCCATGCCACGAATGAACACCGCGCCGCCCTCGCCGCCGCCGAAACTGCCGACGGGATTAAAGTGGGAAACCACCACGCCCGGCGCTTCGCGCAATTCGCGGTAGTCGCGGTCCAACACGCGGCCATCTTGTCGAGTCGCTCAAACGACTCGCCCAGCTTGCCGTCGGCGGCCAACTCGACCGCTTGCCGGTAACGCTTGATCTGCCGGCGTTCATCGTAGTCACGAGCGAGCGCGGGATCTTGCCGGCGAATCCTGTGCAGTTCGACCGGCCGAATCCCGGAGTGACGTTCGATTGCCAAGAGCGCGTCGGACGCCTCGACCGCCCCATGCTGCCGAGTGTCGCCGGACAGGATCAACCGCGCGTTATGCTCGCGGCACAGTCGAATCAATTCGAGCATCTGCCGTCCGCCAATCTGACCGGCCTCATCCACGACGACGGCAGCGTGATCGGCGAGTTCACGTTTGAGGAGAAACTGCGTCACGGTGGCCGGCGACGGAAAACCGGCCTTCTCCATGTCCACGACCTGTTGCCGCTGCGGGGCAAGAACGACCACTGGCCGGTCCGATTGACGGATTTGCTCGACCAGTTCTCGCAGCACGAAACTCTTGCCGGTGCCGGCACCGCCACGGAATACCGAAACCGTGTTGGTTGAACAGAGCAGCCCATCCAACGCCCGGCGTTGTTCATCGTCAAGTTGTGGATTCGGGGGACTTGGATTCATCACCAGCGGCCACGAGGCGGCAACACCCTCCTTTGCCGTTTGCACAATCTCGCGTTCGCGCAGCTGAACCTCACGCAAGGTCACTTCACCCGGACGCTCGGCATTCCGGATGTAATCGCGTTGCCGCGTGAAATCCGTCAGTTGGGAAACCGAGAACTCTTCCCCGCGTGCCCGGCTCAGCGCCTCCTGCCACACCTGACATTCCAGCACGACCGAGTTCCGGTCGAACAGATGTTCCTCAGCCCATTGCACGGCCTCAGCCACGGAAATTCGGCGGTCATTGGCTGGACTTGGTGTGGACTGCTGGCACAGCCGGCTCAAGGTCTGGCGCTCCTCGGGCGTAAACTGCGACGCCCACAGCGTCCGCAATTTGTCGTGGCTTACATCGTGTTGCTTGCGTGACCGCTCTGCCGTCGCGATCAGGCGGCGCATGAGACCCGAGCGCATCAGCAACGAGACAGCCCACACCGTCGTTGAACCGTTCGGCGCGCAGTCCCACGATCTCAACGTCACTCCGATTGAGTTGCGAACCGGCGGACGAATCCTCTGAGCAAGACCGTCACCTCGCAACCGGAGGGCCGACATGACCACGCTCCGAAAGACAGGAGGCTATGCGCTCTTCATCAGTTTCAGTACAGGGCACGCGTTACCCCTTGGCCAGCCAAGAAATTCGTGTCCGCGAATCCGACGCGGTAATTGCACGGAATGTCCACGCCATGTCCACAG